>NZ_ATZA01000041.1 GCF_000427965.1 Olivibacter sitiensis DSM 17696
TGAATATTCCGAACAGCATCGTCATGAGTTGTGTCCATGAATCAAAGGTCTTGTAATAGCGGTCAGACCGGTGCTTGCTCACAAGCATCTCAAATTTGTTCCTTGGAATAAAACCTAATAATTGTTTGAAGATTGGCTGACCGACTAATTTCTTTTCTGTATTTTTATCACTCATATTTTTAGTTTGTCGTAAAACCAAAATATGAAAAAAGGAGCTTGCCAGATATGGCAGCTCCTTAAATTATTTTTTGTCGGTCAGTAGTGAAAACAATTAATTGATCCATACGTGTGGCGTTATGGGCCATACGTAAAACTTGCGTTTGTTTTATATTGACTTAGTTGTTCTTTTTTATCAGGCGATCGACTCCCTGCTATATGCCTATTCTAAAGTGATTTTATAAATGCCCGAAACCGATCCGCCTTCTGTCACATTGAACACTGGGGTAGCGGTAGTCCCCGATAGGCTATAGTAACCGTTGATGTTTTGGGTGGGTGCATTGACACGGAGCAATACCAAATCGTCGATTTCTACGGTAGCAAAGGCTGCCCCTGGATTGGTAACTGCCGGTACACCTGCTATTTTTGTCCGTGCTTGGGTAGCCACGTCGATGCTATAGAATTCCCAAATTTCCGAGAAATTGATATTGCCGGTGGGGCCGCCAGTGAGTGCCGTATTAGGAATGGTAGTAATGAGCTTACCTTCGTTGGCATATACGGTGACGAATTTGCCGCCTTCTTGTATTTCGTCCATATTGATGCTCCATGAAGCGTCTACATCCGTCTCGCCAGCCTTGATGCGTACGATCTTGGATTTTCCACCAACGGCAGATCTTCCTTGACATACGATATATAGGTCTCCATTGCTGTCAAAATCGTACATGTTGTTGTCGTTGATGTAGGCTATGCTTCCAGTATCCTCTATTTCGATGGTTTTCTCGTAGTTTCCAGTCGCTACATCAATTACCGCAATATATACGTTGGGATAAAAGTCATCGAAGAAACCCTTTTGCGTACCATTTGTCGTAGCATAGGTGATGTTGGCATATAGCTTTCCCTCTTTTATTGCCAGGAACTTTTGCCCAATGGAACGGTAGAGTATGCCGGCTTCGTTGGTGCCGCGTTCGTTTACTACGTCGGTGAGGTCTAGTTCTCCCGTACGCGAAAGCGTGGCAGCACTGAATTTTTGGATTTTGAGCGGATCTGCGCCGTCCCAGTAAAAACCGTTGCCATCGGTACCTATTACAAAGTTGCCCGAGCCGTTGGTGCTGTTGTCGGCAGAAATGAAATTGCCTGGTGTGATGACGCCATTGGTACTTACATTTAATCTTTCTATGCCAAGAGCATTATCCTGGGTGCGGAACATTTTTAGCAACATATTCTGTTGGGGACGCCATCCGCCCATGCCCTGACCTTGCAGCGTATTGGTAGTGACATTGGAAACGTCGCCACTGGGCAGTTCATCAAAAGCCGTCACGTACCCGGGTTTGGCCAACGTATTGTCGCTCATGGTCATTACTACGTATTTGGAAGGCGCTTCTACAATCGGGCCTGAATTGTCATCGTTCCCGCAAGCGCTAAAAGCGACCAAAGCCGCCAGTATACAATGGGTTTTGATTAAGTTGCTGATTTTCATGATTTCTATGTTTTATTTAGACTGTAAATTATTTTTAAGTGAAAGCTCCTGCTAGCCCTTTGTACCCTGAAATTGTCGTATAAATTTGCGTCGCCTAGGTTCTTGACCTCAAAACTTGCAGATAGGGGCAAAGAGGCAGGGGAATAGTTGATACCCAGATTCACGTTGTGCTGCGTGGGTATGATGAGGCTGGAATTGATCTGTGCCGAGCCGTTGAGACCGAGAAATCCACCCGGCTCGCTGCGTTTAGGTATTGTCTCCAGGTAAAACTCGCGCACGTAATTGTAGAATGTATATGCCTTGAATGCATCGCCTTTTTGAAAAAGGTTGTTAAATGAGGCGGAGAGGCCGGCATTGGCAAAGGCATAGGGCGTATTGCGCAGGCGTGCGTCGTTTTTCCAAGCATCTTGGCTATTGGTAATCCCGAAGAGACGCAGGTCTTGCCAAGTGGCATTGGCATTGAACGCGAAATGTCTCCAGAAAGGGTAGGTGATTTCTACGTCGAATCCGTAACCTCTTACGTTGTCCTGATTGCCATATTGCGCATATGGTGCTTGTACGGGAATAAGTAGTATAAGCCCCTTGGTATTTCGATAGAATGTGTTGGCCTCTAGGCTAAAGCCATTCTGTCTTTCCAGACGGTAGCCCAGATTGAGGTTTAGACTCTCCTCTGGCCTAAGCTCAAAATTAGGAACTATCCACTCGCCATTGCCAAAGAGCTCGTCCTGCTCCGGAAGTCTATTGGCCAGCTCGGCCGAAAGGCGTATAAAACTGGCGGTGTTGAGTTGGTATTTGATGGCCTCTGCTAGTCCCCAATAGTTGCCTGTTTGGTGTTTCTCATTGTCAATGTCTACGTTGGATGCCGTCCAGGCATCTATACCACGCGAGCGGTAGCGGTAGTGTTTGGCCATGAGGGTATTGCTGAGCCTTCCTTCCAACCACTCACTTTCGTAGGCCAACCCGAATACCTGTTTGAGGTAACTGGCGGGAAACTGCAGCACGTCTTGGCCCGTAGAGACAATGACCGGCCCGTAGGGATCACTGCCTTTACGGCCTACGTCCGTAAGTACGTAGTTGAAATGCAACCGATGTCTTTGCCCTAGCTCATATCGCATGTTCGTGCGCGCAGTAAAATTGTCAAAATCGATACTGGACAGTGATGGCTGCCGGCTTTCGCCTATGTTGCCCGGAGTGGCCGTATAGTTGCCATACCAGTCGTACCGTCCCTGCAGGGTATCCGTTCGGCCTAGATTGACCGTGTTGTATACCAAAAATTGATCAATTTGTAAACGCCCATCCAAAAATGCCTTTTTGTACCGTAGCGTGGGCACAATGGACGACTGCTTGCTGCGGATGGCTCCATAGGGGTCCGTCATCAAGGCGGGGTGTTGTACCTCTCTGTTTATTTCAAAGGCAGCCAAACTGATCTTTAGGTCATCTGCCCAAGTTCGGTTGCTAAAGCCAAAGAAACCCTCTGCATAATAGCTTTTGTAGCCGTTGTGGAAGAGGCGCACCCTATCGGGGTATGGATTGCGCGTCTCTGGATCGGGTACCTCTACCTGCGCCCAATAATCATTGTCTGAATAGTTATAGAAAGATTCTAGTCCCGCATACCATTTACCGTTATTGGGGCTATAAATCCCGTTGAGCGTAGCGCGATGCGTGTTGAAAGATCCCAATTCGTAACTAGCTTCTAATTGGGGTCTTTTGGATTGATGGCTTACGAAGTTGATGGCGCCACCTAATGCATCGGAACCAAGAGAAGCAGGCAATACACCTTTGTATATTTCTACCCTGTCCAGGCTATTCAACGGTATATTGGATAAATTGTAGCCATCACGAAGGTAATCTACGGGAATACCGTCTTTGAAAAACCGGATGGATCTGCCTTGAAAGCCGTTGAGGGAAATATCGGGGGGGGCTCCCAGCCCTCCGGTTTGCCTGATGCGGATACCTACGCTGCGGTTCAACAGCTCGCTTAACGTGGTGGCTTCTTGCGAGGCTGCCCTGGTGTCTACCACCACGGCGCGTATGGCATTTTCGGAGACCTGCTGTTTGTCTGTTTTTCCTTCTACGGTGACTTCATTTAGCTGCTTGCTGTTTTGAAGTAGAGTTATCGTTACTTCTTTTTGGTCTCCACCGTTTAGATGGATGGGAGTCTTGGACTGTTCATGTCCGAGCATTTGGGTCGTAATGATATAATCGCCGGAAGTGATGGATTCAAATAGCACCTTGCCCCGTTCATCTGTTACCTGGCGCAAGGTCTTTTGCCCATTGTCAAGTTCTATCGTGACATGTGGCGCCGGGGCATTGGTCTTATCAATGACAAGAATAGTCAGCTTCGCAAGATCCTGACTCTGTGCATGTACTGTCGTGCCAATACAAAACAATAAGAGATAAAGTATATGTTTTTTTAGCATAATGAATCAGTCGGCTAAATTAGATTAATTATAAATAGCTAGCAAATAAAAAGATGCTTCAATCGTTTTTTTACCGTTCGAAGATTTTGATTGAGCCATGAATGATGCCAATTGACATGTCATGCCTCTGGAAGCTATTCTATACTCGCAACGAAACTATATGTAAAAGCTAAATTTAGGCGTCATATAGGTAGCAAGCTGACATTGTCCCCCCTCGGAGATCTATCGTGGTGCATATCTTTGGTATTTACGATCAGTAAGTTACATTCGTTTGGCAAAACGCAGATACGATTGTTATTACCACACTGTTAAGAATTGCAATGAGGTTGTAGGTCACTGTCCCCCGCTGGAGGGGGTAGGGGGAGGAACGATAAAGAAAACAACTGAAAATAAGCCAGTTGAATCGTGTTATCCTCCCCCTTCCAACACACATTCCAACCGCACCCCCCCTAAGAGGGGGATACGCCAGCGTGCTACCTTTCTAGCTTCCAAACGTTACGCCCTATTTATGTCCACACGATAAATCAAAGAGTGGGATGAAAGGAACTTCCTGAAACGAGTTTCCCGGAATAAATTCGGGATAGGCTCTTCAAAGGGGGGCAGTCACTTACAAAGGCACTGTGATGGCTACCGTGTTACAGGTAACGGATGTGCTTGCACTTTGTCAAACGGATATACGGATGTAACATACTCCATACCCCATATTTCATCCAATCGCATGATGACGTCCTTAGATAATAAATCAGATTAAGCATGCTTAATGTTTAGAATTTGTCTAAATTAGCGGCAAAAATGAACCGATGTCTGTCGAGTAAGACCTTTTGAAGGTAAGCATTTGTTTATGGATAGGAGTTTCAGTGTTTCAATTCGTGTGGAAAACCGTGTCGATAAGCACGTTGGTGAGCCCTTGTTCGTTGCAGGCAATTTTAACGATTGGCAGCCTGCTGCATGGCAGATAGGGGCTGTTCCGGCGGTCGGTGACATCGTCACGGTACAACTGAATGGATTGAAAGCGGAGTTTTGTGAGTTTAAATTGACCAGGGGCACTTGGGATACCTTGGCTTGCAGTAAAATGGGCTGCTTGGGGGAGTCGCATGAGTTTCGGATTGGCGAAGAAAGCGAGTTTGGAGTTGCCATTGAGGGCTGGCGGGATGATTTCCCATTATCTACCGCTAGCCCCCAGGTGCGCTTGCTGGATGAGGCCTTCTTTTTGCCTACATTGAATGTCCATAAAAGGATTTGGATTTACCTGCCTGAGGGCTATTCGTTTTCGAACGATCGTTATCCAGTCATTTATATGCACGACGGGCAGCACCTGTTTGATGAAGCTACCGCACTTGGCCGTAAGGGGCCGGTAGAGTGGCGTGTGGACAAAACCATAGATCATTCGGTACATGATGCCATAGTGGTGGCCATCGAGCATGCCCATAGTCGGGAGGAACGGATAAAGGAATATTTCTTCAGTCCGTCCGAAAGATTTCCGCAACCGAGAGGACGAGCCTATTTGGAGGACATCCTAACTACCCTCAAGCCTTATATAGACAGCCATTTCAGGACGCTTCCAGACCGGAGGCATACCGCTATGGTAGGTAGTTCCATGGGAGGTCTTTTGACCTTATACGCTGGTATCTACTATCCGGATGTCTTTGGTACATTGGGTGTTTTTTCCCCGTCCATATGGTTGGACGAAAGACGCATTTTTGATGCGATGGTCAATAGATCCCCTCACGCTTCCTTTCAAGAGCAGTATTATTACCTGTATGGAGGAGGAAGGGAAAACAGGGCCAAACCGGGAGGGGGCAAGGTGGACATGGCAAAGGATGTCATGGATGCAATACAGGTGATGGAGAATACCATCAGGCCCCGGACTCATATGAAGCTCAATCCGACGGGCAAGCACGGGGCGCTTTACTGGCAAGGAGCCTTTGCCGATTTTTTTGAATGGTGGATGGGAAAATTAAAAGTAAAAAGTAAAAAGTAAAAAAAGCAAAGTTCAGATCATGGGAAAAGCAATATACCATGTGATTAAAAGCGTAATATAGAAAGTCGTTTGGCAAGAACAGGTTTTAAACATATCGGGATATATATCGTATCGCTTGGCGCAGCGCTGGTACTGGTATGGCTGTCGTTCTTTATCGGCGTCAAGGATATCCGCTTTGCCGACTTATGGTCTGATGGCGATAAGCTATCGGTTTTTCTTATCAGCCGTGTGCCTCGTACCTTGTCCCTTGTTTTGACAGGTGCGGGACTTAGTATCGCAGGCTTCATCATGCAGCAATTGTCGCAAAACAGGTTTGTGGCACCTTCCACGGCCGGTACCTTGCAGGCGGCAAAAATGGGTATCTTGTTCAGTGTCATCTTGATTCCCGGCGCTACCCTGCTCAACAAGATGCTGTTTTCCATGGCCTTTACCTTATCGGCAAGTATCCTGTTCATGTTTATGATAAGGCATATCCGTTTTCGGAGCGCCACTTTCATTCCCCTTGTAGGCATTCTGTTTGGCAATATATTGGAGGCGATTTCCACGTTCTTTGCTTACAAGAATAATATCGTACAGAATACCCAACAATGGCTCTTGGGCGATTTCTCGTCTGTGATACAAGGTCAGTACGAGGCTGTTTACCTTATCTTGCCCGTGGTGTTCCTTGGCTATCTATACGCAGATCGGTTCACCATAGCGGGCATGGGCGAGAGTTTTGCCAAAAACCTGGGCCTATCTTACGGAGCCATTGTGGGGCTGGGGCTAATTTCTGTTTCTTTGGTGGTCAGCGCCATCGTGGTGTCCGTCGGTGCCATACCGTTCGTGGGCTTGATCGTGCCCAATATCGTGAGCATGCTTTTTGGCGACAATTTGCGGCGTACGCTTCCCATTACTGCAATGGCAGGCGCCATATTGCTGTTGGCGTGCGATATTATAGGGAGGTTGATTGTGTTCCCTTATGAAATTCCCATAGGCGTGATGATCGGTATGCTGGGGGGTATTATCTTTCTGTTCATCATTTTAAGACGAAGCAAATGAGACAGAAATATCTTATTCCCTCCATGGTGTTTTTGCTGCTGGTCGTCGCTACTCTTTTTGTCTTCTACAACACGGGCAAAAACCTGGATTTTGTATTGCCAAGGAGACTTATCCGCCTGGCTACCATGCTGGTCGTGGGAATCAGCGTGGCCTATTCGTCCATTATCTTTCAGACCATTACCAATAATAGGATCCTCACCCCGGCCATCATGGGCTACGAGTCCATCTTTATCCTCTTTCAGACCATTTTGGTTTTTTTCTATGGCGATCGTACTTTTCAGGCCATTACGCAGGAGGAGAATTTCTTCTATGCCGTGGTATTGATGATGGGCTTTTCCGTCTTTATGTACGTGCTGATTTTCGGCAAAGCCAAAAGGAATATTTATCAGCTGCTTTTGGTGGGTGTGGTATTGGGCGCATTGTTCCAGACGCTGGGCCAGTTCATCCAGATTGTCATCGATCCAAACGAGTTCTCCATCGTCCAGAACTTTATGTTCGTCTCTTTTACCAAGATGAATACCCAGTTGCTGCTTATAGCGAGCATTACCCTGCTGGTATCTTTGGTATATGTACACCGGTATTTGAAATACTTGGATGTGATTTCCCTGGGCAGGGACATTGCCGTCAACCTGGGACTGGATTACGAAAAGTTGATCCGCAAGTTTATGTTGGTTATTGCCGTGCTGGTATCCGTTTCCACGGCATTGGTAGGTCCTATTACCTTTTTGGGCATATTGGTTGCCAATTTGACCTATGAACTGTGCGTCACCAAGAAGCATCGGCTTGTGGTGGTATGCTGCAGTTTGCTGTCTTGCCTGTTTTTGGTTGTGGGGCAGTTTTTGGTGGAGCATGTATTCAATTTCTCTACCAATGTCACTATCGTTATCAACTTTGTGGGGGGGCTTTATTTTATGTACCTGATTTTTAATTCGAGGAAAAGGATATGATACGTTTTGAACATATCGTCAAGAGGTATGGCCAGAAGACGGTTTTGGATGGTGTGTCTGCCGTCATTCCTACGGGAAAGATTACTTCCCTTATCGGACCCAATGGAGCTGGCAAGAGTACCTTGTTGTCCATTATGTGCCGCTTGCTGAAGCAGGAGGAAGGCAAGGTGTTTTTGAACGACAGGGAATTGAACGAGTATGGCAATAAGGAACTGGCCAAGAAATTGTCCATACTGAAGCAATCCAACAACCTGGACTTGAAGTTGACGGTGAGGGATTTGGTTTCCTTTGGGCGTTTCCCTTATTCCAATGGCCGCATGAAACAGGAAGATTGGCAAAAAGTGGAGGAGGCGATGGCTTTCTGTGAGATCACGGACCTGCAAGATACCTACATCGATGAATTGAGCGGGGGGCAACGCCAGCGGGCTTTCATCTCCATGACGATGGCGCAGGATACGGACTACCTCTTGCTGGACGAGCCGTTGAACAACCTGGATATGAAGCACAGCGTACAGGTGATGAAGATGCTGAGGCGGCTGGTGGACGAGCTCGGAAAAACCGTGGTAATCGTCATCCACGAGATCAATTTTGCCGCACAGTACTCGGACCATATCATTGCCATGAAAGAAGGTGCCATTTGCTACGACGATGATGCAGGACAAGTTATACAGGGCCATGTGCTGGAAGATATATTCGAGATGCCGTTCGAGATTATAGAAAGGAATAACAAGAAAATATGTAATTATTTTAATCTTTAACAAACAAAGCATAACACCATGAACCTTTTAAGAAAATTGCCCATATGGATGGTCGCAGCCATAGGCCTGATGGGTTGCAATCAATCTGGTCAAAAATCCGACGCTATGCAAGATACCCTTGTGATTGACCACAAGTTGGGTAAAACCACTATAGGTGATAAGCCGTCCAGGATCGTTGTCTTCGACATCGGTGCATTGGAAACGTTCAACGAGCTGGGGGTGAAGCCCATTGGGATTCCCAAGCGGTACATGCCAGCATATCTTTCTTCGCTGAAAGATGATGAAACGATAGGCGACGTGGGATCGGTCATCGAGCCTAATCTGGAAGCGATAAACGCCCTGTCGCCTGATCTGATCCTCATTTCTACGAGGCAAGAACGGTTTTATGATGAACTGAGCAAAATAGGACCGACTATCTATGTGGGTGTGGACACGAAAGATTATATCAATTCCTTTAAGCACAATACCTTGCTCATCGGTAGTATCGTCGGTAAGGAAAAAGAAACGGAAGATAAGTTGAACGCCGTTTTGGACAAGATAGGAGAGGTACGAAAAATAGCCGAAGGCAAGCCTGGGAAAGCTTTGTTCCTGCTCTACAACAATGGGCGCTTTAACGCTTATGGCAAGGGCTCCAGATTTGGCTTTATCCATGACGTGATAGGACTGCAACCCGCATTGGAGCACGTAGAGGAATCCGTGCACGGGCAATTGGTATCCAATGAGTTGATAGCGGAGACCAATCCCGACTATTTGTTTATCGTAGACCGCAATGAAGCGGTAGCCGGTACGGCGGCCGGTAAGGACAACATAGAAAATAAACTGATTCAACAAACGGCTGCTTACAAGAATCACCATATCTATTACCTGGATCCCGAGGTTTGGTTTATTTCGGGCGGCGGACTGACCTCAACGGAGAAAATGCTCGAGGATATGGAGAAAATACTCAAACCTTAGTCTCCTACGCTCATAGCCTTGCTACGTGGATAGGAATACAAGGAGGACTATCCGTAGTCTGTCGGGATAGGGATGCACTGGGGACTACGGATTGGGGAAATGATATGGTAGTCTCCAGACTACCAATTTCACAATTCAATCCTTAGTCTCCTACGCTCACAGCCTTGCTACAGACTAAGGATAGGGAAAGAGATACGCTATATTTATTATTTAGAATGATTATAAATAATTTATTTTTGCTTAGGTTTGTATCCGTAAGCGCGGAATACTACAAGCCAAGTATATTATAATCATGGGAAAAGAAGAACAACAAATAGACTACCAATGGCTCGCAGGTCAGCTTGCCCATCCATCGGGTGAGGGAGCCAAGAAAGTGGCTGAGCAGATGGCCCTATCCAATGCCGGTATGATAGGCAATACCATTGCCCAACTGGAGACAGGGATCAATCAGCGGATACTGGAAATAGGAATGGGCAACGGGAGTCATATGTACCGGGTTTTTGAGCAACTGATTGATTGTGTTTACTATGGGGTGGATGTTTCTCGTGAAATGATTGCAGAGGCTACCAAGGCCAATAGGAAATGGGTAGATAGGGGAAGGATGCTTCTGCAGCAAATAAATGGCGAGTCGTTACCTTTTGCCGATAATACCTTTGAATTGGTCTTTACGGTCAACACGCTCTATTTTTTCAAGGAACCGGAGCGCTTTATAGCGGAGATTTTCAGGGTCATGAAGCCCAATGGTAAGCTATACCTGGCCTTTGCCGATCGATCTTTTATGGAGACCTTGCCATTTGTGCAATATGGTTTTCGTCTGTACGACCTTGCGGCAGCGACGATGTTGCTGACCACCACGACTTGGCCTACTACCGTACAGAAAATCATTACCAAAGATGAAGATATCCTCAGCAATGCGCAGCAGCAGCAGGTAAAGCGCAAGTATCATATCATCGTCGTGCGCAAAATGGCCGATAGATCTCATGCCGAGTTATGAGCGAGCTACCCCTGTTGCATCGAGCATCAATTGGTGCAATTCGTAGTTTTTTACAAAGGGCATGAGCATTTCCTTGCCCGGCCCGAACATGGCCAGTTCCACATAGTCGGCCGAATGGTCCATGGCACCCCAACCTATCGAGGTATGTTCTTGCTGGATTAGCGCCAGTGACCTAAAAGGCAATTTCCGGGGATTATACAATCCTGCTTCGTCCAAGGACTGATAATGGCTCAGTACTTCCCTGGCTTCTTCGTCCGTAGGAATCCAGGATTGCGCATATTCAACGCGTTCCTTTAATGCTGATATACTGGTGTTTGGCCTTGTTCCGTTCAGTATCCAATCGTTGGTATGCCTGTATCGTTGCAGGCTGTCAAAATGTGCGTTGGCCTTGTCCCCGTAGAATAGTCCCGGATTGGCATTGCCATGGTCGGTGGTGATGATGACCAATGTGTTTCTATCGGCCTCTGCAAAAGCGATGGCTTCTGCTACCGCATCGTCAAAGGCCAACTGGTCATATAGGAGTGCGGAAGCATCATTGGCATGGGCCGCCCAATCTACTTTTCCGCCCTCTACCTGTAGGACAAAGCCCTTTTTGTTTTGTTTCAATTTGTTGATGGCCGTCCTTGTCATCTCTGCTAAGGTGGGAATGTTGTTTTTCAACGAGGCATCATTTTCCCTATCCAACGTATAGGGGAGGCCATCCTCATGAAAAACACCTAGTATAGGTCTACTTTCGTTTTCTTTGATAGCCAGCATGGCCTTTCGATCCTTGACCACGGCATATCCGCTTTGCTCAAATTTGCCAAATACATCCAGCTTGTCCTCTCGCTTCTCCGCATCAAAGAACTCCGTGCCACCGCCCATCATCACATCAAAGCGCAGGTCATGGTATAGGAGGGCAATCTCTGGCATGGCGGAACGTTTGGCACTATTGACGCAGAATCCCGCCGGCGTAGCATGGGTAATGGGGACGGTGGTGACACATCCCACGGATTTTCCCGCGTCCTTGAATTTCTGAAGGATAGGTTTGTTGAACGAGCCGTCGTCGTTGACGTTCAGGGAGCCGTTCGCTACGCGTTTGCCACCACCCCAGGCAGAGCTGGCAGCGGCCGAGTCGGTCACCATGGAGCTGGCAGATGCCGTGTCCATCAACGCCCGTGCCACCGTATGCTCCTCATAGAGGCTCATCCATCGGCTATTTTTACCTTCTTTGCGTATTTTCAATAGGTTGGCCATATTCAGTGTACCGGTACTCATACCGTCGCTTACCAAAAAAATGATGTTCTTTGTAGAACCGGCTGTTTTTTCCCGGTTATCAGCACCTGGTACGGTCCTGCCAAGGCTATCAAATGGCGATAATATACTTGCTCCTATGGCGGCAAGTGTGCCGTTGCGGAAAAATTCCCTTCTTTTCATTTTTCAAATTATCAATTAATTGTTTTGTCGTATGGATAAGGGGTCATTGGAAGCTAAGTGTAGCGGGAAATGGATCTATCCAATGTTTATCTTTCCAATTTGGCACCTCTTCATCCTTTATAAGGCAGTCTTCCAGCTCTTGTAGATACAGCTCTCTGTTCATATTTTGTCCGATAAATACAAGCTCATTTTGTCTGTCCCCCCATTCCTTATCCCATTTGGATTCTATTTCCTGCTGGAACGTGTGGTAATCGGCATAAGCTATACGTTCCTTATAAGGCATGCTGCACCACCATACACCGGCGGGTTCTACCCTCAGGCTTCCCCCTGCCTGGCTGAAGTTGATGGCTTTGTCCGGTCTGGAGGCCAACCAAAAAAGCCCTTTTGCCCGTATGATATTGTTCGGGTACCGTTGGTTCAGGTAGGTCATCCATCGCTCGGGATGGAAAGGTTTCTTGCTTCGGAATACGAAAGAGGAGATGCCGTATTCCTCCGTTTCGGGTGTATGTCCCGGCGCGTTCAGCTCCTTGATCCAGCCGGCAGCAGCAGAGGCCTTGTCGAAGTCAAACAAATGTGTATTCAGTATATCATTTGGATTGACCTTGCCAAAATTTGATCGAATAATCCGGGCATCCGGATTGAGTTTGCGCAGGGCTGCTTCCAGTAGGCCCACTGTTTCCGGAAGTACCAGGTCGGTCTTGTTCAGGATAATGACATTGGCAAACTCCACCTGATCCAGCAATAGGTTGACAAGGGCACGGGCATCCTGCATGTCTTCCGTCAGCCCCCTGTCCAGCAATGTTTCATCGGTAGAAAAATCTGTGAAGAAGTTGAGGCAGTCCACCACCGTCACCATGGTGTCTATGTAGCTGAAACGGCTTAGGTCTATTCCCATGGCTTCATCGGCATAACTCCATGTTTGGGCAACGGGCACGGGTTCTGAGATGCCCGTGCTCTCTATCAGGAGGTAATCAAAGCGGTTTTCCCTTGCCAGACGTTCTACCTCTTGCATTAGGTCCTCGCGCAGCGTGCAGCAGATGCATCCATTGCTCATTTCCACTAGTTTCTCTTCCGTTCTTGAAAGTGTTTGCTCTTTTGATACCAATTGCGCATCGATGTTCACCTCGCTCATATCATTAACGATAACGGCGACTTTTAGGCCTTTCTTGTTGTGCAAAATGTGGTTGAGAAGCGTCGTCTTGCCTGCTCCCAGAAAGCCGCTCAATACGGTCACGGGGAGCTTCCTTGTCCTTTCTTTGATCATGTTGTTCAGTTTTTGCTATGGTGGCGATATTCTTTAATGCAATAATGTTGCAAATTAAATCAATTGCTTTTATATTTGCAATATTGTTGCTTTTAAAAGTTGGCTAAATGCTGATTTTGATTGGAGAGAGTAGGATTGTTGTATATGAAAATGATTAGAAAGAAAATCAGTCTGGACCATTTAGGTTTTACGGCCTCTGCTTTGTGCGCGGTGCATTGCGCTGTTATGCCATTTGTTATTACGTTCCTGCCGCTTATAGGTCTGGATTTCCTATCCAAGCCGTGGTTCGAGCTAGGCGTCAGTTTATTGTCCGTGGCCATAGGCGTCAGCGCCTTGGTGCCGGCTTATCTCAAGGTGCACCGCAATAGATGGCCCATGTTTCTATTGACGATTGGGCTGGGTTTGATCATGTGTGTGCATTTTTTGGGATACCACCACATAGAGTTCGTGCTAATGCCCATCGGCGGTTTTTCCATTGCTTCGGCACATTATATCAATTGGAAACTTTCAAGAACCTTGCACGGTCATGCCCTTAAGACAGATTTGGAGAAATAGGCTTTTTGGGCTGTTTGTTTTCTTGCTGACGGCCATGTTGTTAAAGCCATTGTGTCGGCACGGTAATTTTTACAAGCGGGAGCCCGATGCGATTTATTTTGGTCCTTCTGGTGCTGATAGACCAGATAACAATAGGTATTGAATGTGCTATTTTTTTATTTGTTATGGTTAGATTTTCATCTTTAGCGTACACCTACGATGCGGTCAATTGGAAGCCCTTGGCATTTCCAGATGGCCAAAGTACGCCAGCTTTGCCCTTATTGATTACAGGACCTTCCGGCGCCGGCAAGAGCACCCTCTTGCATTTGATCGCAGGTATATTGCGGCCCGTAAGTGGTGAGGTTTTGGTCAATGGTCAGAACCTATCGAATATGGGACAACAGAGGCTAGACCGTTTTCGTGGACGGGAAATAGGGCTGATACTTCAAAATGCACATTTCTTTCCTGCATTGAGCGTCATGGATAATTTGTTGCTGGCTCCTTATTTCAACGGGCGAAAGGTAGACAAGTCGCTGGTACTTGATTTGGCTGCACGTCTACATATAAAACACTTATTACACCAGCGCGTGACCCGGATCAGTGTGGGCGAGCAGCAGCGTGTTTGCATTGCACGCGCTTTGGTTAACGAACCTTCGGTGTTACTTGCCGATGAGCCTACAAGTAGCTTGGATGATGAAAACTGCCAAGCGGTACTCCAGCTGTTGATGGAACAGGCGCAGCTGTCAAATGCCTCACTTGTCGTCGTTACCCACGATAATCGATTGAAATCCGCTTTCAGTAATATGATTCAACTATCATGACCATTAAGATTATTTTGAGCAATCTTTTTTATAGGCCTGCCCATACTGTATTGAGCATATTGTTGCTTTTGTTTGGCGTTGGCCTCATTTCCTTTCTCCTGTTGCTGCAACATAGGCTAGCCGACAAATTGACCAAGGATATGCAGGGGATAGACCTGGTACTGGGGGCTAAGGGGAGCCCATTGCAACTGGTACTTTCTGCCATTTATCAGTTGGATGCGCCTACGGGCAATATTTCCGTGGAAGAGGCAGAGCGGATTCGCAAGCATCCCATGGTGGCAATGGGCATCCCTCTAGCCTATGGCGATTCTTACCGCTCTTTCAAAATAGTGGGCACTACCAAGGAATACCTGGAGCGCTATCAGGTTGCCATGCGCGAGGGGGATGTGTTTGAGGAAGAAATGGAGGCTGTGATAGGCAGTGACGTGGCCAGAAAAAGTGGTCTAAAATTGGGTGATCATTTTCATGGCACGCACGGAACGGTTGCGGGAGGGCATGTGCATGAGGAATATGCTTATGTGGTAAAGGGCATTTTGGCACCCTCCGGAAGGGTTGTGGATCAGCTGATCTTGACGGATATTCCCTCTGTCTGGAAGTTACATCATGAGAAGCATGACCATGATGAGGTGCACGATCACGAAGATGCAGGGCATGTGCATGAAGATCATGAGGAGGAAAAGGAAATAACGGCCATGCTACTATCCTTGAGAAGCCCAATGGGTGCAGCCATACTTCCGAGAATGGTGAGTGACAACACGGATATGCAGGCGGTCTCCCCCAGCTTGGAAATTACCAAACTGCTGCAGATTGTGGGCATAGGTACCACGGCCATTCAAGGGATTGCCATAGGCATTATAGCAATTGCCATCATCAGCGTGATCATTTCGTTGTACAACAGGGTGAACGAAAGGATGTACGAGCTGGCACTGGCCAGGGTTATGGGAGGAAGTAGGTATCAGGTAGGTTTCTTGGTGCTGGCCGAGGGGGTCGTTCTTACCTTGCTTGGCCTCTTTGGCGGCTTGCTTATATCCCGATTGGCTTTCTGGGTACTTACGCATTACAGTGGCAACCGTTTGGTACTCAATGGAAATGTTGCCCAGTTGGTGCCCAATGAGCTTCTACTTATCGCTTCCGTGCTCGTGATCGGAGTTTCCGTTTCCTTGATTCCTGCCGTCAAAGCTTATTTTATCAATTTATCAAAAATATTAAGTCATGAATAAATGTTTGCTATCGCTTTTTCTCATTTTACCTTACTTGGCCTTGGCGCAGCCGCCTGCCAAAAAAGTGAGCTGGGACGTATTGGAGAATATTCAGTTTGACAAGAAATTTGTGAAGGAATATGATTCCTACGCCATGTTTCCCAAATTCACTCCTGCAGTGAAAAACCTGGAAGGGCAAATAGTGGAAATAGAGGGCTTCACGATCCCTTTGGAACTCAGTACCAAATGGGTGGCACTTTCGGTCAATCCCAATTCTTCCTGTTTTTTCTGCGGTGCTGCTGGCCCAGCGTCGGTCATGACAGTGCGGTTTAAGAATGGCAAAAAACAATATGAGGTAGATGATTATAAGCGTTTTAGGGGGAAATTGAAACTTAATAGCAAGGACATCAATGAGTTTTACTACATCTTGGAGGATGCGGTGGAGGTAAGATAGCGGATAAAGCGTGAGGGAGTAACGTAAGGAACTCAAAAACTAAAACTTGCCTTCGTCTTGGGGTTGTCCAACTTGGTGCTTTTGCGTACCCCACCTATCGTTACGTGCAGGATATTGCTCTGCTTTTCGTGGGAGGTGTACAGTACGCTGTTCAGTACCGTCATTTCCTTGATGGTTCCCACATCGTTTGCCTCCAGAAAACACCATGCGGCGTCATCTTCTATGGAATAACCCAAATATTGAAGGGACAGTATCTTGCCATTTGCTTGTATGCGTAGGTTTTTCTTGAAATAGGCACTCAGGTATTCGTCTGTTTTTTCCTTGTCACCGCCTTTTACTAAGTCTACCTTCTTATGGTGTTCTTTTTCCAAGGCATCTTCCAGGTCGTCAAAGAAAATGCGGCAACTGATTTCCAGGTTTTTGGCATCTTTGTCCTGATTGATGGTGAAAATGCTTACGTAAAAGGGATGTAATAGACTTGAAAATAGAACTATCAGGAGTTTTGTCATGTTAAGGGTAGAATTTGTGTAAATATTGTGTTATGAAGATTGTTAATTTACTCCATATGCTGCTATTCGCTGCCAAATAAGTTGCTTAATTGCCGAAATAAAAGTAACATTGTGGCAAAAATAGTAAAAAAATCAGTTTGCAGGATTTTTCCATATATTTCGAACTTGGCTGGCAGCACATTTTGGATTGGGAAGGTTACGACCATATCTTATTCGTGACGGCATTGTGCGGTGTATATCTCTTGCAAGATTGGCGTAAGGTACTGGTTTTAGTTACGGCATTTACGCTGGGTCATTCGCTTACCTTGGCATTGAGTGTTTTTGATGTAGTACAGGTAAATAGTGATTTGATCGAGTTTTTGATTCCGGTAACCATCATTATTACCACTTTGACCAATATAATTGGAAAAAGAAATCACGAGCAAAAGAATTGGTTGACCTATGCCTATGCCTTGTTCTTTGGATTGATACATGGATTGGGCTTTTCTAATTATCTGAAAAGCTTATTGGGTAAGGAAGCCTCCATCACCGCGCCATTGTTTGCTTTCAATGTGGGGCTGGAGTTTGGTCAGATAGTCATCGTAGCACTGGTCCTATGTTTTTCTTTCGTCATGCATCGGGTTTTTGGAGTTTCCCGAAGGGATTGGAATCTGTTCTTGTCATCGGCTATTTTTGGCATCGCATTCGTCATGGCGTTGGAGCGTGTCTGAGATATGCGATTTGAGATATGCGATATGAGACGTGAGATTTGAGACATGCGATGTGAGACAATAGACATATTAAATAAACTAAACTATACTATTATATATACAGGGATATGCATACAAAAACGAATTTTGCTTGGGTCTGCGCAGTCATCTTGGCTTGGGGAGCCACAGGAGCCAAGGCGCAGCAACTGAACAATCCGGGTTCCAATCACGGGAACAAATTTGAGCAATTGGGTACCATTATCAGTGATCCCAACATGTACCGCTCGGCGTCGGGTGCGCCAGGACCAAAGTATTGGCAGCAGAAGGCCGACTATGTGATCAATGTAGACCTGGATGACGAAAAGCAGGTTATCAATGGCTCGGAAACCATCACCTATACCAACAATTCGCCCGATCCGTTGACCTACCTTTGGTTGCAGTTGGACGAAAACGAACACAAGGCAGATGCAGAAAGCAAAAAATTTGATGGCAGTAGTCTGAGCGAGCGGATGTCCATTGGTCAGGTGCAGCGCTTGTTGGAGAAAGATTATGGCTATGGTGTCAATATCCTCAAGGTGACAGACGCTGCCGGTAAGGCTTTGCCCTATACCATCAACTATACCATGATGCGGATAGACTTGCCTAGCACGTTGCAGCCCGGTGCCAAGTTGGTGTTCAAGATAGATTGGAACTACAAAATATCGGACCGGATGACCGAAGGTGGTCGCGGTGGCTACGAATATTTTCCTGAGGATGACAACTATTTGTATACCATTGCTCAATGGTACCCACGTATGGCCGTTTATTCCGACTTTCAGGGATGGCAAAACAAACAGTTTACGGGTAGGGGCGAGTTTGCTTTGGCCTTTGGCGATTTCAAAGTGAACATTACCGTGCCTGCAGACCACGTAGTGGGCGCCACGGGCGAATGTAGTAATTACGCCCAAGTACTTAGCAGTGCACAGCTGAACCGCTGGAAGCAAGCACAGCAGGCTGCGGAGCCGGTAGAGGTGGTTACGCTGGACGAGGCCAAGCAGGCCATGACCAAAAAGGCTACGGCCAAGAAAACCTGGGTATATGAGGCGAAAAATGTTCGCGATTTCGCATTCGTTTCTTCTCGGAGATTGGTATGGGACGCCATGCGGGTGAATGATATACCAGGCAACAAACCCATGGCCATGTCCTATTACGGGCCAGAAGCCTATGGACTGTATCGTCCGTACTCTACCAAAGTAGTGGCACATACTCTAAGGGTCTATTCCAAGCATACCATCAATTACCCTTATCCGGTAGCCATTTCTGTAGAAGCAGCCAATGGCATGGAATATCCCATGATTTGTTTCAATTACGGCCGTACCGAGAAAGATGGCACCTATAGCGAAGCGACGAAGTATGGTATGATCGGTGTCATTATCCATGAAGTAGGACACAATTTCTTTCCTATGATCGTCAACTCTGACGAAAGGCAGTGGACCTGGATGGATGAGGGATTGAACACTTTTTGCCAATACCTGGCGGAGCAGGAATGGGACAAGGACTTCCCTTCACGTCGTGGCCCTGCCTATAAGATCGTGGACTACATGAAGCTGCCCAAGGATCAGCTGGAGCCTATCATGACCAATTCGGAGAACATCGTGCAGTTTGGGCCCAATGCCTATGCTAAACCGGCTACTGCGCTGAATGTACTTCGCGAAACTGTCATGGGCAGGGAATTGTTCGACTATGCCTTTAAGGAATACGCCAAGCGTTGGGCGTTCAAGCACCCTACTCCGGCCGATCTTTTCCGTACCTTAGAGGACGCCTCGGCAGTAGACTTGGACTGGTTCTGGAGGGGATGGTTCTTTGGTACGGATCCGGTGGATATCTCCATCGACGACATGCAGCATTACATGATCAATGACTTGAAGCCCGATAGCCAGAGCAAAGATAACGCGGCCGCGTTTGAAAAGGATCTCAACTCCGTCACCCGTCTGCGCAATATAGCCTCAGGAACCAACTTTGCCGTAGAAGCAGATACTTCCCTAAAGGATTTCTATAACAAATGGGATCGTTTTGCCGTGGACGATTCGGACAGGGAGGCCTTTGAGCGCTATTATAATACACTTAGCGCAGAGGAAAAGGAACTGTACGAAAGCGGCAAGCATTTTTATCAGGTCGATTTTTCCAATGTAGGTGGCCTGGTGATGCCCCTGATCCTGGAATGGACCTACACGGACGGTACGAAGGAAGTGGAGCGCATCTCGGCCTATATCTGGCGCAAGGACGAAAGCAAGGTGACCAAGGTTTTTGCCAAGGACAAGGAAGTGGCGTCCCTGAAGCTTGATCCGTATAGGGAAACGGCCGATATTGATGAGTACAACAATACTTGGCCAAGACAGGCTGCGCCAAGCAAGTTCCAAATGTTCAAACAGCAGGGAACAGCACGTGGCGCTTCGGTGGGGGGCAACCCTATGCAGGAGGCTAAGAAAAGAACGAATTAATTGCGGGGTAATACGTTTTAAGTGATAAATCATTAAGCTATAAATCAGGTAGGTTTCTTACTACCTGATTTATAGCTTATATCCCCTTTTAGACAAAACCAAATAAGCCCCCAATGCCATAAAGGGTATGCTCAATAATTGCCCCATATTGAGCAGCATTCCTTGTTCAAAGGCTTCTTGATCTTCCTTGACAAATTCCAGTAGAAAGCGAGTAGTAAACATGGTCAGGAGCATGAAGCCAAAGATGAATCCATTAGGGTATTTGCCCAATTGAGGCCTCAGGCGCCAATTGATAAACAGAAATATTGCCAAGTAGCACAGGCATTCATACAGTTGTGCAGGGTGTCTAGGAACCTTATCTATTCTGGTAAAGACAAATGCCCAAGGCAGTTCGGTCGGTTTGCCCAATATCTCCGAATTGAACAGGTTACCCAGCCTGATGCTGGCTGCTGCAACGGGGATGACTAGGGATAAAAGGTCGAATACATGAAGGAATTTGAATTTATATTTCCTACAGAAAAGGTAGGTGCCTATCACTATCCCCACTGCAGCACCGTGACTTGCTAGGCCCTGAAACCCCGTTAGCTTAAAATTATCCGTTCCCGGAAAACCCTTGAAAGGTAATATAATCTCTAAAGGATGCTCCAGGTAATATTGCGGTTCGTAGAACAGGCAATGGCCTAGCCGGGCACCAATGACCGTACCGAGCACCACATATAAGGTCAACTTGTCCAACAGCTCCAGAGGATACTTTTGGCGCTCGAAAACCTGTTTCATAATGAGGAAGCAAATGATGATACCCCCCGCAAAGAGCAATGAATAGTAACGGACGGAAAGAGAACCTAGGCTGAAAATCTCTGGAGATACTCCCCAATGTATAAAGGCACTGATCGACATAGTTAATGTTTTGTGGACAAAGGTACATTATTATCCACATCTAACCGCTCTCCAAAATACTGGTATTCGTGGATTGTTTGGCGCCGGCCATTGGTATAGTTTTGCTTCTGTAAGTTTAATGTGAAACAATTTCAAAACCATGCTTATGAAATACTATTGTTTTTTGCTCGTGTTGATAGGGATAGGATGGTCCTCCTGTTCCAAGAAGGAGGATGAGCCTACGCCCGAGCAGGATCCCCTGATAGGGATGTGGCATTTGAGAGCGGTGCAACGTGCGGACGGAACCTTTGATGTTACCAATCAAGACTGTTTTAAAGATACCTATTTCGATGTGAAGGAAAGTGAATTTACCTTGCATGCTTCCTTTCCCAATGAAGAGCAGGAAGGCAGTTGCCAGTCGCAAACACAAACAGCCAACTGGGTCAATGAAAATGGTGCTTATTATTTGGTCCAAAATGGACAGCGGCAGTCCGCAGGTATTACGTTGAACGACAACAACGAGACGCTGCAGGTGAACATTACCGCAGACGGCGTTCCTGTAGTGCTGATATTTAGGAGATAACATCTAATCACTCAAAAATAAAAATGATTTATATTATGAAAACAACATGGAATAACTGGGCCTTCAAGGCCATGATGTGTATTGCTGTACTATTTATAGGTATGTCATCTTCCAAGGCGCAAAGCTATCAGACAGGGGCGGGTCTGATGATTGATGTAGGTGAGGGGGTTACCTTGGTAGGCCCGCATGTAAAGCATTTCTTTGCGCCCAATCATGCCGGTGAAGGTGGAATCCTTTTTGGCAGTGGGCTCACAACCGTTAGCGCCATGTACCAATACAATCAGCCTATTGAAGGGGCAGAGGGACTGCAGTGGTACTTGGGGCTAGGAGCGAACGTCATCTTTGAGAAAGATGTAGACGATGTGGTATTTGGCATAGTGCCCGCAGCTGGTTTGGATTACAAGATTGGCACCGCACCTATCGATATTTTTGCGGATTGGCGCCCCAAGTTCTTGATGTACGATGGGGAAAGCGAGTTCTTGGCATCCCGCTTTTCGTTCGGACTGCGGTTTACTTTCTAGCCTAGCGAAGTTTTGGACAATTTTTGTTTTCAACGGTAAATCCGCACCTTTATAGGTCAATGAACACGCATTATGAAAAACAGCAATCGACTATCAAGGCAACATGGTTTGCCTTGATACTTTGTTTTTGCCATTTATTGACCGTGGCGCAGGAGCGGGGAGGAGGTTCGGCCTATGCCGACAGCCTACTCCGACTGGCCAAAGCGGCAGAAACGGATAGTGCCAAGATAGACCATTATCTGCAACTTAGCTACTACTGGTCGGAAAGGGATACGAGCAAGGCCTTTGCCTATCTCCATGAAGCCAAGCGATATATGCCAGAGGGGGATGGTTATTACCTAGGGTTATTGCATTTTTATATCGCAGGTATTTACTTCGATGAGGACGTGGAACGTGCCAAAAAGGAATATATGCTGGCGGACAAGCAATTGGAGCCGTATCATACACTGGAAGCTTATAGGTATCGCGCACGTCTGTGGAACAATTATGGGATTCTTTTTCAGGCAAAAGGCCAGGAAGATACTTATGTCAATATGTTGCTCGAAAAGGCCATTCCCTTGGCCAGACAATCTGGGGATAGTGTGCTGGTAGCCGAAAACTACCACAATGTGGGCATGGTATTGATGAACATCACCAATTACAAAGAGGCTGATGAATATTACAAAAAGGCGCTCCACACCTTGTCTTCTTCACCAGGGGCTCACGAGGAAAAATTTTTTGCCTATGTGAATGCTGCAAAAAATGCCATTTACATGCGGCGCTTCCCTATGGCAAGGCATTACCTGGATAGTGCCGAGGTACAATGTGCTATTATTCCGCATTCTGTTTCCGTACCGATGTACTATCGTACCGAAGGGAATTATTTCAGGCATCAAAAGCAGCCTCAGCAGGCATTGTCCTATTTTGAAAAGGGAATAAAGGCAGCGGAGGACTTGGGGAACGATTTTGCAGTATCCGATATTCTGTTCGAAAAGTATGCGCTATACAGGGATCTGGGAGATTATCGTACGGCAAAAAACGTTCTTTTACAGTCTAGTAAGTACTTCCATGGTCAAAGTAATGTAAGTAACCGTCGGCTTGCTTTTAAGGAGCTGGCAGAGACCGATGCCAAACTAGGCAATTACCGAGAGGCCTTTGAGTGGCTAGGCAAATATTCTTCATTGTCCGATAGTGTCTATGAGGCCGATATGGCTATAAATATTTTGGAACTGGAGAAAAAATATAAAGCCATAGAGAAGGAAAACGAAATCCTTTTATTGAAGGACAAGAATCAGGAGCAGCAACTGGCATTGGGCAAAAACAGGTTTTGGATTACCGTGCTGATTGCCGGTCTCCTGATTACGGTACTGCTGTTTTTTATTGGTTGGAGTTTATATAAAGGAAAGCAAAAGACCATAGAGCAAAATCAGCGCCTGCACAGGCAAGAACTAAAAAATATGCAACAGCAAGAGCAAATTAAACTGTACAATGCCGTGCTTCAGGGGCAAGAGCAGGAACGAAATCGCATAGCTAGGGACCTGCACGATGGACTAGGGGGCATGCTGGCCGGTGTCAAGCTCAAGCTCTCTTCCATTGCATCGAAAGAGTTTGGTAAAGTAAAACAACCTGATATGGAAATATATAAGATCATCAATCAGTTGGATCATTCCGTAGACGAATTGAGGAGGATAGCGCGCAACATGATGCCTGAATCATTGTTGTACATGGGGCTGGAACCCGCCCTGCGTGATTTATGCAAATCGCTGAATTCGGAGAAGACGGGCGTGAAATTTCAGGCATTCGATTTGAGGAACAGCTATAGCCAAGTCTTGCTCATTACGGTTTACCGCATAGTGCAGGAGTTGCTCACCAATGCCGTCAAGCATGCCAGGGCAAACAATATTGTGGTCCAATGCAGTGAAAATGAAGACCATCTCTATATTACCGTCGAAGATGATGGTGTGGGCTTTGACAAGGAAAAGGCACAACGAGGAAAGGGCATAGGCTTGTCCAATATAGAGAACCGTGTGTCCATATTGGAGGGCACCGTGGAAATTGACTCCAAGTTAGGAGAAGGTTCTACTTTTAACATCGATATTCCGCTCTATGGAAAATAAAATATCCGTCATTATCATTGACGACCATCCGATCGTATTGCAGGGGTTTTCCTTCATGCTTCAGGATATAGCCCACATAGACTTGTTGGGCGCATTCACGTCTGCCGCCGAGGGAATAGATTTCCTGAACGAGCAGGAAGTAGATGTAGCCTTGCTGGATATCAATATGCCCGACATGAACGGCATTGATGCCTGCGAAGCAATCGTCAAAATTCGGCCCACGTGCAAAGTGATTGCCATCAGCAACAACAATGAACAAAGTATCATCCAGCGTATGCTGCAAAGCGGTGCATCGGGCTATATCCTGAAAAATGCTTCTACGGAGGAGCTGATTTCCTGCATGGAAACGGCCTTGATCGGCGAGATTGCCCTTAGCGGTAGTATAAAGGAAATTATGAAAAGCGCTACAAACGGTTCTTTGCCCGTTTTGACGCGCCGAGAGAAAGAAGTACTAGGCTTGCTCGTAAAAGGCCTTACTACGCAAGAGATTGCGGATAAGATGTTTGTAAGTCCCCTTACCATTGAAAGCCATCGTAGGAACCTACTGCAAAAGTTCAAGGTAAGCAATTCGGTTTCCTTGGTGCACAAAGCCACCGAGCTGAAATATATCTGATATAAGGCGCTCAAGGGAGCGAGCTTAACTTAATCAGGAACATAGATAATCTCTCCTCCCTCCAGTTCGTACGCTGTCCCAATGCGCTTGCCCTTGCTCGCGCTAGATTCCGTGCTCTCGGAAGAAGCTTTATACTGGCTTACCTTTCCGTCCTTTTTCTGAATGATTTCCATATTGGATTTGCCCGGATTTTTCACCATGGTAAAGTCTTCTTGGCTGAACATTTCCGTCATTTTATATCGGCTCACCAAGGCAACCATAAGTGCCACGGCAAAGACGATGGACACGTCAAATAGATTGGCCACGGCGTGAAGTGGGTTTACATCTTCACCGTCATGTTTTCTCAACGAGCTTTTTCTTTTACGCATTTTCTTCTTCTATTAAATCGTTTACAAATTCAATGGTATTGAGGTCCTCGGCATACCAACGTTGTTTCAACTGGAGGCTGATAAAACCTATGGAGCCAATGACTAAGCCCAACACCGTGGTATTAAAGGCGATCTGCATTTGTTGGCTCATGGTGGCAATATCACCAGCTGCAAGTCCTGCTAAGGCAGGCCCCATGGGGATAAGCGTGCCCATAAGACCCAATATGGGACCCATTTTGGAAAGCGTTCGGCTCTTGTCGAGATCTTTCTCGCACCACAATTCAAAATCGGCAATCAGCTTTTCGCGCCTTGTTGACGATTCCTTGTCTTCCATGAGGCTACTGAGGGTTTTACCAGTGGTCGTGTTCTGGAATTTTGTGGCCAAGGTCGTGAGGTCTGTCCAGTTATTTTTGTTCAGCGTCTTCAAGGGACTATCTAATGCCTTGTTCAATTTCAACCGCATAGTATACAATCCATACATATTACCTATCAACATCAAGGCCCTGACAAGGAAAAATAGAACGGCTACCATCACGGGAATTAACAAGCCTGAAGATAACCAATACATGGTTTTATCGATATACTGCATTTTATTTTTTGTTTTTTTTAATAATGGTAATTAAATAGCCAGTTAAGGCAAGTGTAAACGCTATTAGTAAGAACGAAAGCAAGGGCATAAAGGGCAAAGGATGCGCCACTTGTACCAAACTATCGGGCGGATTGCCCAGGGCTGTCATGACGATGGCCAGAACCAGCATGGACAGGTCGATGAAAAGGGAACTCTCCAATAGTAGCTGCTGGTGATTTAACAAGTAGTGCACGAGCAGCCCGCACGCGGTGAGTGCCGCCATGCATACGATGGCAAAGCCCAAGGCGGCGGTTTCAAAGTCGAGCCCCGTATCCAGCATATAAAATCGATGCTGAAAATAATAGATTGCTAGGTAGAGACTTGGTCCGGGCAATTGTCCCACCGTAAACAAGAGCTTATTGCGCTTCTTGGTGTTCTGTGGGGCCAAAAAAAATTTTACGCGTGCAAAGTGCAGGCTCAAGAAGCAAATCGCCTCGACTATCACCAGTAGCACAATATTGTTCAGCATGCTCTTGTCGGCCCATAATGTACGCGTATAAGCACTGCTTTGCTCGATGATCCAATAGTGGGAAATATAGCTGAATAAACCTGCCGACAATATAATCATGATGGCTACCTGCTTTTTTACAAAGCAGAGCCTTAAGCCAGCATTGACAAAAGCTAGGGAAAGCAGTATGGTGATGACTTCTTCCATTTAACTCTTTCCTTTTAAACTCGATCTACGTTTCATCAGCAAAAAGAGTAGGGCCAAAACAATCAATAGAGCCATTCCGTATTTCCACAGGGTGTTTACGGCGGTAGGGCTTCCGGCCTGATTGGCTTTCGTCCCTGCTTGTGCTTCTTCCTGTTTTTTCAGTACCGTGTTTTTTCCATTTCTTCCATTTCCGTTTTGTGCCGATAGAGCTTGCCTTACTTTTTGCTCATAGCCTACCCGTGCGTCTGGCGATATATTGGTCGCTATTGCCTTTCGTATTTCGCTATTGCCACATACAAACTCGCTGCACCCTGCATCGTGTTTAGCGACCAGTTCAGCGTGCAAGCGCGCCGTTGCGGCAAGTTGTTGCTTGTTGGCTTTCCAAATCCCCTTTCGGCTTGCTTCCATCAGTACACCCGTAATTTCTTGCAGCGCATAGGGGTTTTCCCGCTCGAAGAATGTTTGGGTGTTCAGGTTCAATTTATCGTTTACATAGATTTCGTGCACTTCATCCCACAATTGCTGATCTATTGCATCTTCTTTCATGACTCCCCAGCCAAACATGTTGCGAAATGTTTCGGCAAATGTTTCGGCAGAAGATGCGCCCCCCTTGGTCATGTCCCTGATGTATTTTGGATTTAATATGGTGCTTTGCGCTTCCACCCAAATGGCTTCTTTGCTATCCTGTATACGAGCATTGGAGGTATTTCTATAATCGTTGAAATAGCTATCGGGCTGTTTGCCCGTTACCTTTGTCACGGCCAGATTCAGCCCTCCCATAAACTCATATACGTGGTCCAGGCTGAGCGGGCCCCAGGTGTTGTTGTCGCGCGGCTGTACGATGACTTCTGTTTGTTGCAATGCCACCTCAAACAAGCCTTCTTTGAACTCGGCCCAATGTGTCGTATCGCCGTAGGCTGCTCCCATGTTGTTGATATAGGTTTCGGCAATTTCATTGCGTTCTTTCCACTTATCTCCAGCTTCCACCATTCCCATGATATTGGTGCCGTAATTGCCATCTACTCCGCCAAAAACGCGTAATCCCGAAAGTTCACGGGCTTCTTTGGGTGAAAAGCCTTTTTCCTTGAGCAGTTTTTCGCTGAGTGCGCGGCCATTGGCCACGAAATTGTCAAAGCGTTTACCATTTGGTGCATTAGCAGCTAGCGCAACGGCCTTGTTGATCAAAGAAATACGGCTTGCGCCCAAATCCCTGAACTGACCAGAGGTTTGCACTACGACATCGATACGTGGTCTTCCCAGTTGCTCCTCGGGAATTAACTGCAGTGACTGTACTCTTCCCAGGGGGTCGCGTACGGGCTCTACGCCCAGCAGGTAGAATATTTCGGAGAGCATGGCGCCTTCTGTTTTGATGAAATCGCCGGCCCAAAGGGTAAAGCTGACTTTTTTGGGATAGGTATGATGTTGCTTCAAATGGCTGTCTATCAGCTGCTGTCCGAGTTGCTTTCCCACCGTCCAAGCTTCGGCAGATGGTGTCTTTTCAGCGTCGATACCTACCATGTTCTTACCTGTTGGCAGGGCTTCTGGCGAAAGAATGGGGTCGCCGCCAATCGATACGGAAGTGAAGCCACCGCCCAATGCATTTATAATCGCCCCGAGCTCGCTATCGGTACTTTGCTTTAGGGACGATTTGTAATTTTGGATGTTGTCTACGGCAGTGGCTAAACGGCCTACAGCCTCCGCAAATCGCTTTTCCTGATCTTGCAGTGAGGCAATTTGCCCGTTTATGTCCGACAGCGCCTGCTGTATGGCGGCCTGTGGCGGTAGGTTGGGGTATATGCTCCTGTTTTCTTCGAAGAGATGCAAATCACTGGCTATGGTGTTTAGTTCGTTCAATGACAGCTCCTTCCACTGGCTGTTGCCAATGGCTTTTAAGGAATACTGTTTCTGCGGCGAACTGGCCTCGGCCCTGATTTTCTTGTTCAGCATTTCCTTTTCCTCTTTTGCCTGTTCTTCGAGTTTCGGGTCGCGAAGTAGCGCGAATACTTTTTGCCTGACCTCTTCTTTTTGCATATACCTGATGAGCTTATTCACATCCGGGTCTTGAGCAATGTCTATGGCCTCTTTCATTTTTGGGATCGCCTTGGCAATGGTCTTGGCCCTATTTAGCGTTTCCGGATCCAGTAAGCTGGTGGCTTCCTTCATGCGTTTGTCGCTTTGTAGGCTGTTCAAAAAGGCTACCTTATGGGCAAATGGTTTGACCTTGACCACCAGTTCGGTCAGTGCTGTTTCGTCTATTTTTGCTTCCGCCTTTGCGGGCCTGCCGGTTTTCTTGGCACCACCCATGGCAATGAAGCCCCTGATGATAGCCATATCGTCCGGTTGTGCATTTTGCTGTTTCCAGGTTTCTGCCCTAGTTCTGTCTTGGTCACTGACTACTTTTGGCGTCTTTCCAGACAGTGCTTCGCTGATGATGGACTGCGCCCTGCTGCGATACTTTTGGGTAAACAGCACTTGGTTGTCCGTGATCGTTGCTTTTTCCGTTCCTTTAAGTATTGCTATTTGTGCAAGGCTGTAGGCAATGGGATCGATGGCCATTTGCCTCACTGTGGAGATCACTTCTTCATCGGTATATCCTTTGCCGATGGTATAGAGGCCAGAAATAATCTTTTCGTTGTCCAGCTCTTCCACCAATCTGGCTAACCTGCCCAGCTGATCATCGTTAAGGTGTTGCTTTTCAGTAGCTTTGAGCATGGGGTACAGTCCCAGTTGCTTGGCTTTTATCGAGATGCTTTTTCCATATTCCTCTTTCAAGGGACCGTTGTCGAGACCAACCCATTTGTGCAGGTTATCCTCAAGCAAGGCCAGTTCGTCATGGGTGCCCCCCTGTTTGAAAGAGGGTGTCAGGTGCGAGACCAGCGTGGTATACATACGTCGCTTGGCGATGATGGCCTCGCCAATATTGCCCATGGTATAGACATAGATATTGGGGCTTGTGCCGATGAGGGCGTCACTCCAGTCATTACCGCTAAGCCCCACCTGTTTCCCCGGTGTAAACTCGAGACTGCCATGTGTACCAAAGTGGATGATGGCATCGGCCTGAAAGGCATGTCTTGTCCACAGGTATGAAGCGACATAGGGGTAGGGTGGGGCCACGTTGGCACCATGAATGAGCTTAAAGCTGTCTTCCCCGATGCCTGGAAGCGGCTGCGGCAGCAACACTACATTTCCAAACTGGATGCGGGCTACGGAAATATAGTCTTTACCATCCTTTGCAGAAGCCAAATAGGCACCGGGAAAAGCGCCATATTTTGACTTTAGGGCCTCGTGCTGCTCTTTGCTCAAGTCCTTTGCCCATTGGATGAAATCTTTTTCCGATACCTGTGCAGGATTGGCCTCTTGTATGAATTTGTCGATGTTGCCCTCGGCATAGGGGTTTAGTACATTGCCGTTTTTATGTATCTGTCGTTCCAGTTCCTTTGCGCTGGACGGTAGATTGTCTACCGTATATCCAGCTGATTTCAATTGCCTGAGCACATTGAACAGGGAAGGGGCGACCTCAAGGTCTGCCGCGTTCAAACTGTTCATACCTGGACCCTTGAAATAGTAGATAGCTATCTTTTTGTCCTTGTTGGACTTTTGCCTTAAGTTAAGGTACCCTTGGGCCAAACCGCAAAAATTAGATAGCCTCTCCGGTATTGCCTTAAAAATATCAAAGCCGTTCTTGTCCTTGAATTGCGCCGTTACGACATAGGGAGCAATGACACCGTCCAGCTCGGGCAAGGCAATGTTCATGGTGAGCAGACTGCCATTATATCCCTGTGGATCTTCTATCCATTTATCGTAATTTTGAAAAATACTCAGTGCCGAAAGCACAGGGATATTCTTTCGTTTCAGCCACGCGGCTAATGCTTCCGTGTCTTGCGTCACCATACGGCCATGCGGCATGAGCACTATCAGATCGGGATCTATTTCCTCGAGCCATTGTAACCTTCGTGTAGTGCTGGCAATGGGATAGATATTCCAGTTTCTGTCTTGCAAGGCAGTAATCATGGAGTCAATATGCTCCCTATTGGAGTTGAAAGGGCCAGGAACCCCAGTAAGCAAGGCTATTTTGGGACGGTCCATCTTGTGAAAGCCCTTTTGGCGTGCATATTGCGAAAAGGCGTCCAGTGTCTCAAATACGCGATCACCTTCGAGGTAAAAAAGTACGTCTTTGGGGATTTCTATGGGTTTGTCTGCTTTCTCCGTAAACCAAGTTTTGCCATCCAGCTTACTCCTTGTATACGCTAATAGATTACGGTAATTGCCAGTTCCTCCATGTTTGAAGTAGGCTTCCACATTGTCTAGGTCTTCCCCCTTGAGGTTGGTGACATCAAAGTTTGGATTATTGGCAGACTCGACAAAAATGGGCAGGTCTGTAAAAGAAGCATGTTGCAATAGTTCGAACTGAGCAGGGCTAAGCTCTAGACCCCTTCCAAACACAAAGACAGCATCGTATTGGCGAAGTTCCGCGATTTTTTCTATTGGCAGGTCTACGATCGTCACCATATTGCCCGGTGCCGACTGTTTTATCCGAGCTAGTTGGAAAGAAGAATAGTTGACAAAGGCTATGCGCGTGCGGCTAATATGTTTCTGATAATAGCGATATCCGGCAAACAAGACGGCCGCACTTATCAGCGCAACGACTATCCAGAGAAAATGCTTTTTTATAAATGGTAACATGCCTGTTTTTGTTTAGTTTTTGACGTCAAATCCCCTAAAGACCGATGTGCTACTATTGAAGTTGCTCGTACTCAAATGAAGGATAGCCCACTTCGCCCGTGGTGAGGTTTTTAAAAGCGGTCATCTTTAGCTTAAAATAGTTTCCATCCGTATCTTTGACGATATACGTTTTCCAGTCGTACACTTTGTATATCCCGCTGGCGTGGGGTTGCAGGATTTGATGCCAGTCGCGTCCAATTGACATGGCATCGTTGCTGAAGCTATAGCTGCCTATTTGTGATAGGACGATGGTGCTGAAGTTACTATTACTGCTTTCGAAGGTGTTGATGGGGGCAGCAGGATCGTCACTTGCGGTAAGCGTAGCTCCTGGGTTATCCACGGCCACTTCTACGTCGCTATAGCGATTGCTCACCACTGATGGACTGATCACATAGCTGTTAGGTCCTCCTCCTCTTACGGTGACACAGGTGAAGGCAATGTCCCATTGCTTTTTGTCGGGTTCAAACTCGACGATTCCCTCATCGAAAGAAAAGAAAGTGAAGTTTTTGTCGGTATTTGTTGTTATTTCATCTGTCTTTTCGTTTGATCCGTCTAGATCCGCGTGGCGGATGGTGTATTTGCCATTGGCATAGCCAAGTAGTTGGAATTTCTTATAACCTATGGGTGTGGCCGAGCTGGGGGGATTGTTGCCACGGTACAGCACATAGACGAGATTTTTACTAGTTCCGTTATCTTGCCATGCGCCGACTGCGGTTTTGCTGAGGTCGCCACTCGGATCGTCATAGGCAATAGCGGAGGTAGGAACGGTGGTGACGGCACTGAAATCGGTGCTTGTAGTTGCATATACCCCGCCTTTTCTGGCAATGTTTGAGCGAACGGCCGTGCCGCCTTGACTCTCAAATGCTAAGTCCCAAGTGCTCACGGGCACACTACTTTCCTTTTCCGTACTCAGTTTGAAGAATACGGTGTTCTGGTAGCTGGCGCCCATGGCAATCACCTTGCTGCCCTTTATGACGGGCGGAATGTAATCGTCGTTGTCATCTTTACAAGCCTGCAATCCCAATAGGGTAAAAGAGACTATCAACAGGAAATTGGATTTTTTCTTCATTTTTTTATCGTTTTTATTTTTTTGTGAATGAATAAGCTAGTCTGATAAATGCGGAGCGTCCCCAGCTCATGGGAATGCTTGTTCTGGTACCTGCACGCGGCGCTAAGCTGTCCTTGCCGTCGCCCGTTTGTACTACATCGGTCACGTTCAATATATTCTTTACGCCTGCGGTTAACGATAGCGCATCTAGCAGGAACGAGTGGCTGAAGCTGGCGTCCAAAAAGTGGTAGTCGTGCAAGGTCTTATCTACCAAAATGCCGTCAGCGAGGCCAAACTGAGCCAAGTCGCCATTGTACTTGTAATAGATATTGGCATTGGTTTTCAGTGCCTGCAGCCAATAAGAAGCCGTTGCGGTGGCTTCCCAGCTGTTGAAATAGTTGTTCAACGAGTTGCTGCCGCTTCTTTGCAAAAGGCCGCCGCCAATGTTTACGTTTAGGTTATTCAGGTGCCGATAGCCGATATTCAGGTTAATGCCCCTCGTCTTAAAGTGGGGTATGTTGGCATAGGTACGAACAACATTGATTTGCTGATACTCGGGGGGCAAGGTAGCCCTATCTTGTTCCACCAATTCTATTTTGTCATCAATGTCGTTTATATAGGCGTAAGGTGAGATGGACAGGACACCTTCCGTGTTTACCTGTATCTTGTAATCTGCCGAAACAATGAAATTGTCCGCAAGCTCTGGGGTCAGCGCTGTATTTCCGATGATATAGTGATTGGCATTTCTGAAATCATAGTAGAGCTCGCGCAGGGAAGGAGCCCTGAAGCCTTTTGCGTAAGATGCCCGGATAACGAGTTTTTGCAGGGGTTCATATTTGAGGTTGAGCGAAGAGATCAACGGCAGTTGGCTACCTAGGAAATTAATGGCCTTGGTGTCGTACTTGTTGTTCCATGCATAGCGAAGGGCTGGCTGTATCTCCAGATTTTTCAGCATCTTTACTTGTACACTTCCATAGAGACCGAAGTCGTTGATGTGCCCAGCGTCGAGAGCTATTCGATCTCCACTTACGGCGTTCAGATTGAGCTCGTAGCCTAGCTGATAGGCCAATCGTTGCTCCTGGTTGCTTTTGCTGTAGCTTGCCCTAGATACGTAAGACCTGAACAAGGTGTTGGCATTTTCAATGAAGTTGCGCGAATTGTTTTCCACGTTGGTGACATAGGTTCTACTATCTCGATTGAAATATTGATAGCTGTTCAGTATGTCGATATAGGCGTGGTTGGCGAGTTGGCCGTTGGCATACAACACGGTATTGTGACGTTTACTGACGTAGTCATAGTCGCTGGCGGTAAGGAATTGCGTGCCTGCATCCGGTGCGCCAATGCTGTGGTTGTCTTCATGGAAATGGTTGTGGCTGAGGCCTACCTTCATTTTTCCGAACGATCGATCCAAGCGAATATTGCCAAAATATTGCTCCTTGGGGTTCCAGTTGAACGAACGGTTGTCATAGGGGGTTCCAGACCGGTTGGCCGGCGTGGAATAACCCTCAAATTGGTTGAAACCACCGTTGATACGGAGATTGAACTGCCCAATGGACGCGCCCGCAAATGCATCTATATTATACTGGCCGACCGTTTCGCCCAGCGTATTTATACCCGCACCGTATTTGCCTTGAGGCAATTGCTTACTCACCATATTGATGGTTCCTGCAAGTGCATTTGTTCCATATTGCACACTGAGCGGCCCTTGTACGATTTCTATCCTATCAATATTGTTCAGGTTAAATTGGCTGAGATCCAGGTCGTCGCCGGCACCTCCCACCATGGGTACGCCATCTAGCAGTATTTTTACGTTCTGTCCGCTGATGCCTTGAAGCAGAATGGTGCTCCCCATCACATTATCATTTACAATGCGTGCATTCAACTCTTGGTTGAGCACATCTGGCAAACTGACGGCACCTCTCCGCTGGATAGTGGTATTGTTGATCAGCTTGATGTTGTATAGGCTGCTATCAACCGTGGTGGGCATATATTGCCCTACAATCACCACTTCGTCCAGTTGACCTTTGTCGATTTGAGCAGACTTTGAGCTTGACTTGCTTTTTAAACTGTCTCTTGTTGTTTGCGCATAGCAGTATAGGGGTAAACTCAAGACGATATACCAAACAAGCAAGATATAATAAGGCAATATGGTGCCTTTAATCTTCATAATAGTAAAATGCCATGGAAAACAGTAGCGTTAAACGCTACGGTTATTCATCCGTAAAAAATGATTCTGTATTACATTGAAGCCGCAAATGAAGGCTTAGGGGAATGTAATTTGGCGTTTAATCCAAATTAGAATAGAAAAAGAGTAGGAGGCCCTTTGTTTACCAGCGCATGTAGAAGTGGTTTTATAGCAGATGCGAAGTAACGTTTGCTATAAATGGCCTTAAGATCGATTTGCTTGGCAGCTAGATCAATTGATGCTGGATGATGCTGTTTGCTGGGTTGCCAATTGGATAGCATGTCGCAAATAGTACACTTGGCATCCAAGCTCACTGTCTTATGAAATCCTTTTTCGGAGGAAGCGTAATGCTGATCTGTATGTCGATGATGAAATATAGAAAGGTTGACAAACAAGAATGCGAAAGCACACAAGAGTACCACTATGTTTCTCCATGTTGTACCATTACGGTGTGTAAGCTCTCTCTTCATTTGTTTGCTACAAAGTTGCATATAATACGGTGTACTTCCAAGAGAATTTTTGTATCAATTCCTACAATTGAAGTACATATATTCCCTTTCTAGCTAATAGATTGTTTTCTGTGTCGAAATAAATTTCTGTACCTTTGCCCCGTTATTGGTTTGCGTGCCGTTTCGCGGTACGCGATTAAAAGGGAATACGGTGCGAATCCGTAACTGTCCCGCAGCTGTATGTTTCTATACCAGCCCTAATTACCTTTTTGCCACTCTGCCGATGCGGGGGAAGGCTAGGGTTGGGAAACAAGTCAGAAGACCTGCCAAGAACGTTAGGTTCATCATGCCCTCGTGGATTGGGGCTAGTGTGAAGGATTATCGTTATCACTTGTCAGAAATGGACAAGAGCTTTGCCATAGCTTTTCAATGGCGTAATTATTATCATGGTCCGGAAGTGGCTTTTTTTCGTCTTGTTGGCAATGTTGCTGCAAAAGCTGGCGGCGCAGGAGCGTGTGGATACGCTGAAGGTAGTAGATGTGCTCGCTGATTCCGTTAGAAGGGAAGTATACGAGGCCAATCCCGTACAAAGACTTTCAGCAACTGATTTGCAAAGATTGAACAGCCTCAATGTGGCAGATGCCGCCAGGCAGTTTGCTGGGGTGCAGATCAGGGATTACGGGGGGATAGGAGGAATGAAAACCGTCAACGTGAGAAGCCTGGGCGCGAGCCAACTGGGTTTATTCTACAACGGGGTTCAGCTGGGCAATGCACAAAATGGGCAGGTCGACCTCGGGCGGTATTCACTAGACAATATGGAGTCCATCAGCCTGTACAATGGGCAGCAAAGTGGAATATTCCTTCCTGCCAAGGCTTTTGCCATGGCCTCTTCCCTCTGGCTGACGAGTAAAAGACCAAGATTTGAAGCTGACAGGCGTAGTTCCTTACGCACAACAATGCGTAGCGGTTCTTTCGGTCTTGTCAACCCCTCCTTGCTTTATCAACAACAGCTGGGCGATTCATCCAGCGTAAGTGTCAATGCCGAATGGCTCAATGCCCATGGCAGATATGATTTTATCTACAGATATTTTGATTACGAAAGAGAAGAGCGGAGGGAAAATACGGACGTCCAAAGTTTACGTCTGGAAAGCAGCTTGACGGGAAAAGGAAAGACATCCGAATGGGAATTCAACTTATATGGCTATCAGTCGGAGAGGGGACTGCCAGGAGCCACGGTCTCCAACAATGTGAATAGCCTGGATAGGCAATGGGACAAGGATGTATTTGCACAGTTTCGGTATGTGGAACAATTGGCGCCTAAATATAGGGTACAGTGGAATGCCAAGTATAACTACAACTACCTGCGTTACCTATCGCCCAACTATGCCAATGAGAGCGGACGCCTACAAAATACCTATCGCCAGCACGAGCTATATCTGTCCATGGTCAATGAAATCCGACCAATGGATGACTGGTCTGTAAGTTTAGCTACAGACTATCAATATAACTATTTGGACGCCGATTTGAGGGGCTTTGTCTACCCAAAGAGGCATATGATTATGGCCAATCTAGCTAGTTCTTGGCAAAAATGGAGGCGCTTTGGCATGCAGGCGAATGTACTCGCTACCTATGTGGCAGAACAGGTGGCACAGGGCGATAGGCCGGAGAACAGGTTGGACTACAGTCCCGCCCTATCGGCCCATTACCGTCTGACGGAAGCAATGCCCTTTTACCTGAGGGCTTTTGTAAAGCGTAGCTTTCGGATGCCTACCTTCAACGACCTATACTATACACTTGTAGGGTCTACCAACCTACGGGCGGAAGAAGCCATGCAGTATAACCTGGGCCTGACCTATGAATATGCCCTGAATGGTTGGTTCAATAACATTTTTATTAGCGGCGACGCTTATTACAACAGAATAAGCAACCGTATTACCGCCCTTCCGGGCAACAATCTTTTTAGATGGACAATGGTCAATCTGGGGCGAGTGGATATAAAAGGTGTGGACGTTCAAATGAAGCTCAGGACTTCCCTTGCCCATGATAGCCGACTGGACTGGGGGACAAGTTATACTTTTCAAAAAGCCATTGACGTTGATAGAGGCAGTAGCAGTTATGGCCTGTATGTGCCTTATGCACCGCGGCACAGCGGGGTGTTATTTGCCTTTCTGCAACATAAGGCCTGGGGACTCAACTATAACTATGCTTACAGCGATAGACGCTATGGCCTGTTGGACAATAGCGTGGAAAGCAATGTGTCGGCCTATGGCATACATGACCTGGCGGTCGATTACCGTTTTTCCATCGGCGATGGGAAAGCGAGGCTGGCATTTTTGACCAATAATGTGCTGAACGAAAATTACCAGGTAGTACGCAATTATTATATGCCGAGAAGGAATTTCAGAATGGATTTAACTTATCAATTTTAAAAACAATAATTAATACATCATGAGAAAAATAGACAAATTAAGCGGTTTGATTGGAATAGGACTTTTGTTGTTGAGTGCCTGTAGTAAAGATCCCGTGATAGAACCTGAAGAACCCATACAGAGCGTAGACGGCGTTTATGTCCTCAACGAGGGGGGATTTACCCAGAACAATGCTTCCATCAGTTATTACGACTTTGTGAGTGCTACGTTCACGTCAAATGCTTTCTTGGCTGCTAATGCATCGGGTGATGCACTGGGAGATGTGGCCAATGATGCAGTGATTTATGGAAGTAAAATGTACGTGGTGGTCAATAACTCCAATAAGGTGGAAGTGCTGGATGCGCAGACTTTGCAGCGCAAGAGCGGCGGAATAGTCAGGATCAATCAGCCCCGCTTTTTGGTCTGCACGGAAGGAAAGGTATTTGTCAGCTCCTACGACGACCATGTGTATGTTTTGGATACGGTAGCCTATCAAATAGAGCAAAAGATAGCCGTGGGGCGTGATCCGGAAATGATGGTAGCACTGAATGACAAGATTTACGTGGCCAATTCGGGTGGCGTATCGGAAGTGTACGATAACCGGATATTTATCATCGACGCCAAAACCTATGAGGTGAATGGGACTATTGCCGTAGCAGACAATCTGACCGGGCTATATGCGGGTGTTAACAATACGTTATATGCCAAGTCATTGGACGTATATGATGCTGGTTGGAACGTAATTGCACCTGCCAAATTTATGGTCGTAGATATTGCCAGCCGTCAGGTGAGCAAGACCTTTGATTTTCAGGTGGAACAGTTTGCTGCCAAAGATGGCGTGGCCTATATCTACAGTTCGGATTATGCCGACGAACCGCGCGTAATAGCACTGGATATGACAAGCAATGATGTGGAAAATGAAAATGCGCTGAACTTGACTGGTGTATCTGATTTCGTGTACAGCATAGGAATAGATCCTAGTAATGGCGAAATATGGTTGGGCGATGCAGTGAGCTACGGAAGCACTGGCAAGGTTTTCCATTACGCAAACGACGGGCAGCAGGTCAAGCAAAGTTTCAATACGGGTTACTACCCCAAGAAGTTTGTGTTCAAGAACGCAAATTAACGGCGCAACCATTGTGAGTATAGCTCGGTGATAAGGTCGTCCGCAAGAAGACTAGAGATGCAACTTTAGGGTTGCTCTCTTTTTTTTGTTTTTTGCAATATGTTTTGCCTATGCTTAGCGTACTTTCCTGCGTGCTCTCGTTTTATCTCTTCCCAGACTACTCAAATATTTGATGAGTACGGGCATGGTGGCTACCAGCACGATAAGGATAACGATCCACTCCAGGTTGTTTTTTACCCATACATTTTCGCCCAAGAGGTACCCTGCCGTAACGATGATGCCCACCCATAACAGGCAGCCAATGATATTGAAGTAGGCGAATTTCTTGATGTCCATGTTGACTATTCCCGCCGTTAAGGGAGCAAAGGAACGTATGACCGGCACAAAACGCGCAATGATCACCGCGCTGCCGCCGTGTTTTACAAAAAACGCCCGTGCCTGTATCAGGTATTTTTTCTTGAAGAATCTACCATCCTCTCGACGGGATAGCCGCTTGCCCGATTTCTGCCCTATCCAGTAACCCAGAAAATTGCCGCTTATACCCGCTATGCAAATCAGGATGGCCCAGTACAGGAAATATAGAAGCGGGTCTACGGTGCTTGGCTGTACATTGGCAAGTACAATGCCCGCGATGAATAATAGGGGGTCTCCGGGGAGGAAAAAGCCAAAGAAAATGCCCGTTTCTATGAAGACAATCAATAGTACCAAGTACAGCCCACCGTTATCCATGATCCAGTTTGGGTCTATCAAATTGTCGAAGAATTGCAGTATTTCGTTCATTTAGCTTGTCGTTAATATATATTGTTTTTTGACGTATTGGTCAAAATCATCTGTGTTGAACTTCCTAATGGTAAATGTTTTTCATTATGTTCCCTGCACATTGGCACCTTCATGTCGACGCAATAGACGTATGGGATTTGTTACTCGAAAAGAATCTTTTATCTCAGAACAGGCTGTAAAAAAAGAGGAAAATATAGTATGTAGGTCTTGTCCATGCAGAGAAAGGCGAAGGCACTGCATGGCTAATCGCCGTTTTTGCGGTCAGATTGAGCGCTTGTGTACAAGCTTCTGTTGCCACTGCCACGAAAAAGCCGGATTTGCCCTTAGCATGAACAACAAAATCTGATATATTGTCTACAGCTTCAATACACAAAGCTGCAAAAGACTCGTTTTCTGTTGCGGCATCAGTTGGGGATAGTAAACTCCTTACATCAGTCTCATTGGATAAAATGCTGATGAACATGGCCGAGAGAAGGAAATACCTAAAAACACCTTTTGAAAATAGACTGACCATTTTTACAGTAAGAACTTTCTTGTGGCCCAAAGATAGGCAATCCTTTTCTGTAGTGCAAGCGGGTTGCTGTAGTGTTAGGCATTTGATGGACGAATGGCCCTGCAATGATAACAAAAAGGCCGAGTCAAATATGCTCGGCCTCTTTCCTTATTACGTTGTCAAAGGTTAGTGGTCGTGGTCGTGATCGTCTCCTTCTACCAAATGAAGGGGAAATCTCAGGTCCATGTCCGTAGAACCGCCAAAGCTGGCATGATCTGGGTTGTTCCAATCCGCTGCTGTCGCTCTGGATTTGTTCAGCCCATGGCGTAGAACGGCGTTCATTACAAATTCATCCGCGTGTTCCAACACCGTAAATCTTCCCGTAACTCCTACTTGATCATCTTCATAGACATAATCCAGTACACCGTCAGGAGCACCAGTGAAGAAGAACTGATGGTCATCTGCATCTTCTACAAACTCTTGTTGCATTTCGCGACCTGCGAAATCGTAAGCCACCACTTTGAGGCGGTAGGTATGTCCTTCTACCAGATCATAATGACCCCTAGTGGAATTTCCATCTTCACCAAACTCTACGATAACCGTATCTGTCGTTTCGTCGAAATGATCGCCATGATCTTCCAGCTCAATGAAGTTAAAGATTACCTTTGCAAATTCCTCTTCCGGATTTTCTGGTTCCGGATCGTCCTTTGAGCAGGCGGAAAAGCCAACAATACCCAAAGCAAATAATCCCAATACTAAATAGTTGCGTAATTTGTTCATGATTTCTGTTTTATCTGTTAAAAAATATATTGAATTCTAAGTGTAATATTTCTGCCCATTTCGTGGGTATAATACCTGAAGCGGTTCATGTAATCCTTATATAGCGTGTTTGTCAAGTTGTCTACTCCCAGACTCATGCCAAGGGTATGGGCGCTGTTTGCCTTGTACTTTATGCCGGCTACGGCATTGAAAAGATGGTAAGCAGCAGGCGGCGCGGCATAATCGCTCTCTGGTTCGTATCTGCTTTGCCTAGCCACATATTGATGATCCACCTGGATGAAAGGTGAGGTCCAGCGCGTCGTACCTTCTTGATTTGTGGCAGGCACTTCCCAACGCAGGCCATGGGTCACCCTATCCGAAGGGATGTAGGGGAGGTATGTTCCGTCGCTCACGTTTTTGGCCCTTACCATGGCCGCATTGACGTGATAATTAAGCTGTGTGTTGATCTGATATTGCGCATTGAGATCCAATCCCCAAAAGCGGGCATTGCTTTGTTCATACCTGAATACCGGAAAAGTGCCACGAACGGTTTGTATAAATTCACCACTGCTTGGTTGTGCGTAGATGTAGTCATGGATATATTGACCGTAGAGATCGATGTCAAAACGCCATTTTTCGTCCTCGTAGTGGGCGCTATTAACCCATTTGTAGCTTCTTTCGCTTTGCAGTTGGTCGTCGCCTATTTCATACAGGGCGGCACCGTGATGCAATCCGCTGCTGTATAGTTCGTTGGCGCTAGGTGGGCGCCACGCTAGTCCAAGGTTCGATCGCAAGTCCCACTTGGCGTTGGGATGCCAGACTGCTCCCAGCGAGCCGGTGATATTGTGAAAAGTTCTGGTACCACCGTATAGTTCTTGTCCATAATTCTCTTCTGTTCCTGTGGGATTGTTCAAGTCGAGCCTATACCCGGCAGCATCGAAATATTTATAATCATATCGCAGGCCTGCCTCTAGCTCATAATGATTTTTCACCAGACGCTCAATACCGTAAATGCCACCTGTATAGCTATCATAATTCGGGATGATGGGGATGGTTAGTGTACCTGGTATGTTGTTGTTTACCTGCATAATGTGGCTTGTACCCACGATGGTGCGTAGCCCATTTGACTTTAGATGATCGTAGCTGATATCCATGCTCTGCGTGGTCAACTGCAGATTGAGCGATGGGATGGCGTCTCTATCGCCGCGCCTGATGTCGTATTCTTGTCTATGATCGCGTTGGAAGGCATATTGTACATCCAGTGAAGCCCCGTTTGCGAAATCGTGATGGGCTTTCAGCTTGGCCAGATCGTGCTTTACTCTTTGGCGAGGCGAGGCAATGTCATAACTGAAATCATAAGTCAAAAAAGGCCTACCATTGTCTATGATAGCTTGAATATCTTCCAGCGTTCCGATATGGGCTCCTGTAAAGATGCCAAGCTCCGTGTCGTAGTGGCTATAATAAGCATCAAATTTGGCGATGGGTGTGTTGTAGCTGAGGGCGGTAGAAAAATCTATCTCATTCACTCCGGTATTGCCCAGGTAATAGTTGGCCGTTTTGATACTGCCCGCTTTCTTATAAGTACCTTGGGCGCGCCAAGCCAGGTTGTTCCATTTTTTTATATTGCCTTCCAGGGTGCCCGAGAAGGTGCCCGAGCGTCCGTTGCTAGCACCTACCGCATGCAGTTCTCCACCCAATGTCTTATCAATGGGCATTGGAGCCGGGTCTACCAAGACAACACCGCCAATGGCATCTGCCCCATACCGCACACTTTCGGCTCCTTTTACTACACTGAGCTTCTTGGCGGTGAATGGGTCTATTTCCGGAGCATGTTCTGCACCCCATTGCTGTCCCTCTTGCCTGATGCCGTTGTTCATGATAAGTACCCTATTGCTGTGCATACCGTTGATGACGGGTTTTGCAATGTTACTCCCCGTATTTAAAGTAGAGACACCTGCTATTTTGGATAGCGCCTGAGCCAAATTTTCTCCGCGGCTTTCATCCATTTGCTGCTCACTCAGACTTATGATTTTGGCTGTCGATCGTTGTGTGGGCGCATGGCCTATCACCTCCACATCGTGTAGTACAACGTCGCTATGCGTCAGCTGAAAATTGATGGTTTGATTAGACGTAAGCTGTAGGTGTCTTTTTTCATCCGTGTACCCTAGCGAGCTTACGGTGATCTCCACCGATCCAGCACATAGTTCCCTGAAGGAAAAATACCCGTGACCATCGGTCATGGTTTGTCTATTTGAAGGAGAGAGGGTTACGCTTACTCCAGACATGGGGAGTTTGGTATCGGCATCGAATATGCGACCTTTCAATTCAATAGTGCAATCTTTTTCCTGGGCGAATGAAAAAATGTAGCAAAATAACATGCAAATGGATAAAATACTGTTTTTGAACATATGTTGTTTAGTAAAAATGCACGATGCTGAACGATCTAGGATATACAACAAGATGCATGCAGATTGGATGAAATGCTAGTAAACGACAGCAATTACCACTGTATGGGCGAACCACTTTTTATGAAAAAGCGCTTTCGAGCTACCGTATAGCCTAGCAAGAAATGACAGGGGGGGCTTTGTTGGTAAATTCTTCCATAAATCCAATTTGGGTGTTGGATCTATAGTCGCATGGCAATACAGCGATTACCTTTTGAGGAGGTTGCTGCATGGCCATTACCATAGGCATGATTTGGGCATGTTGGTGATGGAATAGAAAATGGCATATTTGACAATTTTGGTCTTGGCTATTTCCATTGTCATCACTTCCGTTCAAAACATTATGTGTTACCTTGTCTTGATCTAGGTGCAGGGCATGGACCAGCTGGTAGCTTTGTATATAGCTAAACAACCCCAACAGGAGGATGGCCATGAACTGCAATATGTGACTTTTCTTAGGCAACTTGTTTTTTTATTTGACACAAAGGTATCTTAATCGCATCGTAGTTGCAAGTAAAAAAAGCGATACGTTACGAACGTGGATGAAAAGATTTAATGACCGACTGAAGGTAGTCCCTGTCCAGATGGGTATAGATTTCGGTGGTGGTGATGCTTTCATGTCCCAGCATTTCCTGTACGGCACGCAAGTCAGCCCCACCTTCAATAAGGTGCGTGGCGAAGGAATGTCGGAAAGTGTGGGGGCTAATGCTTTTGTTAATACCCGCTTTCTTGGCCAGATCCTTGATGATGTTGAAGACCATGATACGCGAAAGTGAGCTGCCAAAGCGGTTGAGAAAAACATAATCTTCTTTCCCCTTTTTGATATTGGCATGTACCCGTACCTCTTGGATGTAGATGTTCAGGTATTTGACGGCCTCGTTTCCAATAGGTACGAGACGCTCCTTGTTGCCCTTTCCCGTCACCTTGATAAAGCCGATTTCCAAAAAGAGATTGGAAAGTTTCAGCTCTACCAGTTCGGTCACGCGAAGCCCGCAGCCGTAGAGGATTTCCAGCATGGCCTTATTGCGTGTCCCCTCGGGCGTGGAGAGGTCTATGGCCGCCAACAGCTGGTCTATTTCTGTGAGATGGAGGGTATCTGGTAGTTTCCTACCCAGTCGCGGCGCTTCTATTAAATATGCCGGATTGCTTTGGATTGCCTCTTCCAGCATCATGAACTGATAAAATGCCTTGATGCCCGATAATATCCTTGCCTGGGTATATGCCGCCAGGCCGAGCTCGTTAATCCATACCAAGAAATCCCGAATATGGGAGGTCTCTATGTTCTCCGGATCCTTATGGATATACAATTCACTAAACTGTCTTAGCTTATCTACATCCGTCAGGTAGGCATCTATGGAGTTCTGGGAGAGTGAGCGCTCTAACCGTAGGAATTGCTTGAATTTGTGTTGTGCTGATATCCAGTTCATTGCAGGAGAAGCTCCCTTTTTTGTGTTTCTGTTGCCAACAGAATGAATAGGAACGTCTAGGCAAAAGTATAAAAATTGATAGAAAATACTTGCAGGATATGGGTAAGTGCAGTATCTTTGCCTCACTAAATTAAAAAACGGTGGTTTTAGCTCAGTTGGTTAGAGCGCCTGATTGTGGTTCAGGAGGTCGTGGGTTCGAGCCCCATATTCCACCCCGAAGATTAAAAGCCCTTTTTACAGCTAAAAAGGGCTTTTTTTATGCGCCAGCGCCTATTTGCCCTTCTAAAAACCTGACCCATTTGTAAGCATTTCGTGAAGTTCTACAGGGAAATTTGCTGAACCTGACCAAAAATGTTTTACAAATGTTTAACAACGAACATGGCTACCGTAAGGGAATTCGTGCTCAAGCTTAAGGCCGCTCAAAAAAAAATAATAGCGCATTATAGAATTATGTTTTTTCATAATGGTAAAAATTGGTATTTTAGCGTTAATTGCTTGAAAATTATTATCTTTATTAGCCAGTTTTACTCGGAAATAACCTAAGTATTGAATAAATAATGTGGCCCGTGAAAATTCAAAAACTATCCTTTGGAGTCCTTTCATTATCATTGTTTTTTATTTGCTGTCAAAGCAATAACGTTTCAAACATCGACTGGGAATCTATTGAAGAGGAATTCCTGGGGGAGGATTTGATGTATAAAAGTACGCTATACTTAAAGTCTAATCTTCCAAAATTATACTCTTTCAAAAACTATTTGGTGAAAGGTGAAGATACGGTCTATGTGACTTCTGAAACTGACAGCTTAGGGATTTCTAAACTTCTAAATAGAGGATATAAAGTCGGGCATGAAGTTCATAGGGATGAAAGCATCTTGAATACCTCCTATATTAAAAATTACATTCACCAGGTTTGTGAAAATTGGAAAAGCTTACCCTGGCACAACGAGGTTCCGGATTCTATATTCTTAAAATATGTTCTGCCATATAAAATTGGGGCAGAATATCCAGATAACTGGAGGGAGTCAGTGTTAAAAAAACTAGGTGATAGTATCAATGCCGTAGACTCCTCCTATTTTGAAGATAAGCGAAAGTTTATCGATAAGACGATAAAGAAAAAGCTGTGGCCCATTCAGGATAAATGGTATCATTACAGTGATGAACCATTCCCTTTCGGAGGTATTCCTTCTTTTAACGAATTAAAAGGATGGGGCAGGGGGAATTGCTATATCGGTTCCCAGCTTAGTATTTATTTTGCTAGAACCATTGGAATTCCAATGGGATTAGATTTTATCCCATATTTTGGTGGAATAAATGGTTCTCATTCCTTTGAAGTGCACTGGGATCCTGAAACAAACAGGATGCTTAAATTTAGGCCATTTGATATTCCGGTAACGAAAGTATACCGACGTACTTTTGAACCCCAAAGTACATGGGCGGACGTTAAAGAGAGCTGGAAGCTTCCAAATTTTGATATTGAATTTTTGAAATCCGATCACGTTCTTGATGTTACAGACAGGCATGTTGTTGTTAAGGATGTAATAGTAACTCCTCCAAAAAATGTAGACGTTAAGCACGCATACCTTGGTGTTTATTCATATGGGAACTGGATACCCATTCAATATGCCACGTTATCCGATATGGGTAACTTCCGCTTTGGGAAAATGGGCGTGAATATCTTCTATAAAGTTTTATTTCCGGAAGTAGGATTGGAACAATACGATACTCCTGTTTTCTATCTTAATTATGACGGTATGATCATATGGCCATTTAAGAATGAACAGAGAGTAAATATGTCACTTAATGCGATCAATCATGGAAGAGATGCTTATGTCCGTAAGAACCGCTTTTATACACTTTACGCTTTGGCGCAAAATGGAAAACTGATTCCTTTGGAGACAAAAAAATGCGAAAAGGATAGCGTCTTAAATTTCGTTCAGGTACCACATTCCAAGTTCTATGTTTTAAAACCAAAAGGTTCCCAACCGGTAGACTATGCTCGGTTCTTCGCATTAAAAAATGGCAATCAGGATTGGCTTATCGATGTGAATAGTATTAGATATCCACAGTTGGTAGCACAACCCTATCAGCCCGGTGACGAGATTTATTCTCGATACCACGATGATCCCTAGGATATTAGTACCGTGACTTTGGGTGGTCTTCTCGGATACGTATGGAAGTCAGAAAGCAGGTACTTTTGCTATATGCAATATACCAAATGACCCATTATAGACTTTAGGTATCCAGCTTCTGCCAATTGATAGGTTGATTTTCGTTTTTTTTGGTCGATTAATATTATAGATGAATAGAAAAAAAAACAGCAAACTCAGAAAGCTCATATTTTATATCTTTTTCAGTTGCATTATACTCTTAGCAACGGTCTTTGGTCTCTTCTGGTTGTCTCTTCTGATACTTCTATATGTATTAATTTATTTGGTGTTTTTTGAGTTGTTTTTGTTTCGACTGCTTAGAAGACAACGATTTCTTATATTCGGGCTGAAGGCGTTTTTTTTTCTTTTAATACTTTTTTCCCTAAAGGTTTTCGTTATAGAACCATATCGAGTTCCGAGCGGGTCAATGGAAAATACCTTTAGGGGGGGAGACATTATCTTTGTAAATAAATTAATATATGGCCCGCGTTTTATGCGGCGTGGGAAAAGTACTTTTGTGGACGGAGAATCTAACGTTTACTACATAGATAAGAGCAAAAGCAAACCTCTGAAATTTAGTGGTATAGACGGCGTTAGAAGAGGAGATGTGTTTGTCTATCAGATGTCTAAAGATTTTTTTATGGTCAAAAGATGTATGGGACTACCTGGAGATACGATAAACATGTTGAAAGGTAACGTTCAAATAAATAATCAGGTATATAGCCCATCAAAAAACATTAAACAATTTTATCTAATAACTACTCGAAATAATAAGGAAAGGTACCATTTTCTTTCCCGAATTGGCATTCAAAACGATATTAAACGTGTTAACGATCACGTCTTTAGCGGTTTTTTTACGGTTGAGGAAATAGAAAAAATAAAGGAAGTGCCGGTATTAGATAGTATACAGATAGTAACGGGAGAGTCAAAAACAGAACTTCTACCAGCGTTCCCAATTGATGAATGGACTGTTGACAATTTTGGCCCAGTAGTAGTCCCTAGGAGGAACTCAACAATCCGCCTGAATTCTGCAAATTATTTACTATACAATAGATTATTGGCAGAACATGAACAGGTGACTGTTTTGGAAAAAAAAGGGAAATATTATCATTTAGGCCAAGGAATCAAAAACTACACTTTTAAAAACAACTATTATTTCATGCTTGGGGACAATCGGTCAAACTCTATCGACTCAAGATATTCTGGGTTTATACCTGAGTCATTTATTATCGGGAAAGTGAATTGGAGTTTATCCTATGGCGACGAAAATATATTTTCAGTGAATGCTGTGAAATAAGTAAAGAGTAGGCAATATGGACTTAACTGTGTTTGATGACTAGTCCGCGATATTCTTTCGGATAACGTTAAATTCGAAAGCTCCCTTCCCCAAAAGGCCGTTAGCGCTAACGCCTTCTATCCTTCCCACAAAGCCGGACGAGATATCCGAACTAAAGAACTGTACCACAACTTCCCCATTGCTGTCGGTTACCAGGTTTGGCTTCCAGTAGAGGGTGTTCCTAAAATCATCTTCTTTCGGTTCTGCTGACAATGAATCATCCGAGTAGTTAGGGCTGAAAAATTCCCGCGGCAAGATGTATCCCTTAAGCATGGCCATGTTGTGCTTTTTTAACAGCTCCTCCTCCGTGAACTTGGGGCCATGGTAAGTGACTTCCCTCGATCCATCAAATACAAATCCTCCTTTTGCAAAATCCACCTCTCCACTTCCTATCGGCTGGCCTTTGTAATATAAGATATAATACCTTTTCCCTTCAACGGGCTTTCTCCTCCATTCCTGTTTGGTTAAGGGATTATTCATGACGAATTTGGTGTTACTCGTCCTATAGTTTGCCGAATCCTGTGGCCGGACCTCTATAAAATCGGTGACCATATCGGCTTTGGTGAGGCTATCAAGGTAACCCAGGTATTTATCCCTAAAGGACGCCGTACCCTTCGAAGTTATGCTGACCTCCTTAAGCATTATCCTGCCGCGATCTATTTCGGATCGCGGGACGGGGAGTATTTCAAGTGATACTTTCTGTTCGATGGGATAGCTTGATCTTCTGTTTGACATGGCTGCATTGATGGCCACGAAAGGGTTGTCAATTTGGATAACTACGTTTTTTCCCTCGGGAACCATGGCTTTTACATACAGATACCCATTGTTTGTCGAGGCCATATCGCCGGGTAACACCTCGAAGGTATCCAACGAATCTATCACGATAAAACGCCGGTATTCCCTGTTATCGGGCGCGAATACTTGTAGGACCACGGATTCCTTCTGGGTATTCTTTTTGCTTTTGGTTTCGAGCTTTCCTCTAATGGTGTTGCGCACCACCGCAGTCCCGCTGTCCCCATCGAAGTTTTCAGGATTCCACTTATATTTTCGCCAACCGTTTGTCATCATAAGCAGGTCAAGGCTCCGTTCCCTATCCGGTGTTCCTAAATCAAAGTACTGGTCGGGTTTATATACCCTACCCTTCAGCTGATTATCCAGGTAATAATGGGTGAGGATGTTTTTCGGCTCTCTCGGGTTCCTGTACAGGCTATCGAAGATACTGATTCCAAGGTGGGCAACCACGGGTCTTTGTTCTTCATCGGTCACCTTTATCTTCACCGTGGCCTTTTGGCGTAGACCCAAGTTTTCCGATCCCAAAAGCTCGGCCGAAACATACAATTGTTTCCGAGGGTTAAGATATATCAATCTTTCCGCCAAGGGTCTGAATGCACTGTCCAATAGCGCCACCTCTGCAATACCCTGCGGGGCATCCGATATGGGTAGCTCCAGCATGATGCTGTCCTTGAGCGGGATACGGGCAAGGCCGAATACCTTTCCGCGAACCTGGCCCCTCACGTACACGGTTTGCGGTTGGGAACCAGGGGAGGAATATACCTTAAGCATGGCGCCTTTTTCTCCAGTGCCTCCATAATGCAAGGCGATTCCCTGGTGGGCAGATCCTAGCTTATATAAGGAGTCGGTATAAGGTGTGTCCAGCTCGACACTGTAACTATGGCCTTCAAGTGCGAGAAAACGCATGCTACCCATGCCGTCATGTGTTGTGTTGAATTTTTGGATAGGCCTATCGTTTTCCAGCAATTTTCCCGAAACCTCCACAGGCATGCCCCTGTGGTCAGTGGCCTTGAAGGCCACCGTATTATTAACACCAGTTATCAGGTGCCCACCCTCGGGCAACAAGTGAAAGTCTAGCTGGTCGGGATGGTAGGGAACATCGAACGTCCGGATCGCTGATCTACCTTCCCCTTGATCTAAGGCCTCTACAGTAATTCGGGAACCGATCGGCGAGGTGCCGTCGGCGAACGACACAACGACATTTCCCACCGGATCTGCCGTGACTTCTTTGCGTTCGACCATTACAGGCCCGTTCTCCAGGGTAACGATCGCCTTTACACCGGGTATCGCGCCGCCACCCGTTCGGGTTAATTTCAGGTTAAAGGTAATCTGTTGCCCTTCCCGATAACTATCGTGATCAAACTTGCCCTCAATCCTTATTTGAGGTATAATGTATTTCTTTATGCTTATGCGTCTAAGGGACCTAAAGTCATCCTTGCCGTTTTTGAAACTGGTGTTCGTGAATGCCCGAAGGTAATAATCACCTTCCCTGAGGCTGTCGGCAAGGTACAGATGACCACTGGAAAAGCCCCCCAGGAGAACGAATTTTTCTTCTGCTACCGGCGTTACGCTGTCTACGGGAATCAGCTGAACGTACAAGGTAGTATCTGTGGCTGACGGGCTGAAATCCTGTGCATGGAGTAAATAGGCCTTGAACCACAAATCCTCCGATGTCTCGTAGATATCCTTGCTAGGCTGAACATAACAGGTTGTTGTCAATTCCTTTTCAAGAAAGGTACGCTCAAAATTATCAGCCAATACCTGCTGTTCATTACTGCTTAATTGAGGGAACGCATGTTCGGGGAAAATGTAAAACTGAATAAAAAAAGCAATAAAAAGTATCCTCATCAATCCGATTTTTACTCCTCCAACAACAATCTCAGATTATTGAATGCACTTGGACTGTTTGGAGACTGGAATGCATGCTCCTGATACCGACCATCTTTAATTTTTACGATGCATGGATAAACAATATTCGGTGTCGGAATTTTTATCTCATTTTCTATATCTGCGCGCACATTACTCTGGCCGCTCACCTTTGCGCCGATTTTATGCTCTAGAATCTTTAAAGACTCAACTCTTGTCAGCACAAAATACATGTTTTTTTTGTCGACAAAATCTTTCATAAATGCTTCTGCCTCTTGGATACATCCATGGCATCCCATTCCTGGTAGCAGGATAAACCACTCCGTACCTGCAGGGGGTGGGAATTTTTCAACCAAGGAAATCAGGTAATCCTTCTCAACATCGTTTTCGGTCTTTTGCCTGCATGATATAACAACGGCAAATAATACTAAACTATATAAAAATAAATATTTTTTCATGCTTTTATGGTTATTTTAAAGGTTTTGTATATGAGACGTTCTTCATCTAGGTTGTCTGGTATGTATTCGATATGTAGGCCTTCGTCGCTAACAAAGACATTCTGGATAAACCAATTCTTGAGAAGTCCCAGATTTTTCTCACCTATATACTTGAAATTCTCATCTAATATGATGACCGAAACCGATTTATCGTTCCATTTGCTGGATTTTGAATAATCTTTTATTCCGTGCCTTACAAATCTATAATACACTTTCCTATAAGGATCATAGCGGACCGATGCGTATTCGTCGCTTCGAAGCGTGTGCTCCACTAACGACTCCTCGGTTAATTTGTCGACTTCTGTGGCCATTGACCGGATGTCTTCTATGTAGTTACTACCTGCAAACTCGCTGGCTGAATATGCATCTTGTCCCGGCGCCGTGATATATAGGTTGTGTGATACCGGAAAGCTGAAAACCAAAATATTCCGATCGGCATTATAGGCCATGTAGGTCTCAAAAAATTTATCTCCTCCCCAATTGTAGTTAGAACCGTATAGGGAGTCTGGGTAGTTGTAGAGAAAATCGACATTATCGTTTGATACGTTCGTTGATGATACAAATCTGAAGTTTTTTAAAAGATCATTCTTGAGCACTTGAAATGTCTGCCCGGAAAAGAAAATTCGATCTCCTATCTTGACGATTTGGTTCGTGCCTTGCGGGTAATACTGTGGATATTGAAGGTACCAAGGTTCTGTTCTTAAGTCCTGGTCCGCAATTAAAGAAATTCTTGTTAGGTCATTGTTCCGTTTATTATATAGCAAATATTCCATGTTGCCCTGATTGTATATATAAACAGAATCCAGTCCAGAAAGATGGTATGCTTTAGGCTGTACCTTCTCGGTAGAATCAGGCAGCAAATTGCTTCCAATATTAATTGAATTTATTATCTGCCTTGTATCATAATCATACTGGTATATAGCGGAAGTATAATGGTTTAGAAACGATAGTACCCGCTTGCCGTCTGGCAGTTCTAAAAATTGGGCATATTCAATTTTCGGCGCGGTAAGGCTATCCAGTTGAAATATGACATCGGCACTTTCTTCTAAGATATGGGTAGGTCTAAGTTTTCCTACAAAAGGGTTTTTAACCACTTTTACATTTGAAAAACTGCTGTCGTTACTGCAGGAACCGAAAATTAAGAAAAAAGGAAAAAACAAGAAAAAAAAGTGTTCATTTACTTTCATACGGTATATGTTTGTTGAAAATATGCGGAATATTATCCCGCATATTTTGACGAAAACTTCGTTTCAGGTACTAAGATGCCCATGCATCACATTGCCCATGCATCACAGGGAGGCAAGAAATTCAACCCCCAATAGCAGTTATTGGTAAGTTCATAGCAATGCCCGTTGTTCATAGAATTCGATATGCATTCCGCGTTTGCCTCGTTGATTTTGGTAAGTGAAGACAGATCTATATCGCCTATGCTATTTTCTTTACTGACAGACATGTTGTATAGGAAAACCGATAGCACGGCACCGCATCCTAAAAGCTTTAATGTTTTTTTCATCTTGATAATAATTAGTTTTAAAATAGTTGTTTTTGCGGCTAGATAGTATCCAATGGGTGGATGCCTATCTAGATATGTTAAAGTTTGGTCTCTTAAATTCAACCTCCTTTATTTTTAGAATATAGCGAAGTTAAATATATAGTTTTATAAAAACAATTATTAAAGAAAAAATTATTCCCTTTTTTTGTTATCGAAAATTAGAGATACCAGTCGCTAGAATTCCGTTGTACCATGCTGTTTTTCAAATCCGAGGGATGGATCCTGCTGGACTTGGATCGGGCGAATAATTGATGTGGCAGATGAGCAGGATGCTTAACGTAGCTTTAAGGTCTGGTTATCTCTCAGGTATTTTTCCATCTGGGACCTAATTTCTAGTGTCGCTTTGGAAGGTACTTTGATGTCCATGTTCATAATATCCTCGGCTAACGATTTGGCCGCTTCAGGTTTGTTCCAATGTTGATATAGCTTTACCAGTAGGTACTTCGGGTATAGCCGATTAGGTTTCATGTAAAATGCGTCAAAATATGCTTGCTCTGCTTCAGGGTATTTGCCCAAATGTTTATAGCTGTCGCCTTTTGCGATGCAGGATACCGTGTTTGGGAACAAATTTTCAGCCTCTTTTAGTATTTCAAGAGCTTCTTCATGTCTGCCTGCCATAAATAGGGCCTTCCCGTAATTCGTGAGAAAATCACCATTGTGCTTAAGTCCGGGATATGCTTCCGCATATTTAACGATCGAATTGGCATAAACCTCATAACTGTACAGATGTTGGGCCTCTTTCCAAAGCTGAAATCGGGTCTGATAGAAATGGATTTTAAAGGTTGCGAAACTTGCCAGTACTAACAACGCTATAAACGCGGATATCCCTAAAGAAAACGATTTTTTTTCTAATACTCTTTTAGGAATGTTTGTAGAGACTGCCTTTTCTAGCTGACGGGACTTAGCAATAGTTGCTAAGAAAAGAACCAGATTGGTTTTGATTGGTAAAATTTGTGATGGATACGAGAAAAGAGAAAATATGGCAATACAAAGTATTCCTGCTCTCGCTAAGGTGGGAAGACTAGTCTCATTACTCATAAAATTCAGTTTTAGCATTACATGTCTGAAATCATTTCGCTTTTTTGTCCTGGCAAATAATACGGTCAATAATATCGATAGCATTAACAGCAAGCCGATAAACCCATTTTCAACGGTAGCCTGTAAGTATTCGTTAAATGCATAATTGGTGTCATCTGCCAGCCTAATCTCATTTGCATAAAAGTTATTTTTAAAATACTCTGCTTGATAGTTCATGTACCTTGATTTGAACTGACCAAAACCGATGCCGAACAATCTGTTTTCATGCAATATGTTTTTTCCAATCTTCCAGATGAGCACGCGCCCATCTGCGGATTCCTTTTTTAAATACAGGGTCGCAATTGCCGATATGGATAGTAAACAAATGCATAGGGCAAATAAGGCGATGTTTTTGGCCGTCCACTTCAAGTTTTTATAGAAACATAGTATTTCTTTTTTATAACGGTAAGTTAACAGAAAAATGGTCGGAATGATGACCGATAGAATTGCAGCACGTGATAGGCTGGCAGATAATGCAAGTGCAGTAAAAGAAAGTGTGAGCGGAACCAAAATTCGAAAAAAAGCAAATTCCCATCTGCCATTATTAATTAATTCAAGTTGCTAGTTATATAATCTTGTTCAATGTAAAAGCGAAGATGAACAGGGATATTTTAAGAATCCATCCCCTAAATGTTACGGCATGGATTTTTCTAAGAAACAGCCCCTTTATCTCACTGATGGTCGTCTCCACCCTTTTTCTCATATACTCTTTTATGAATGCCGCGCTTGCACTGTCCTTCCTTTTGCTGTTTGCCTTTCGGTGCACTTTAAGGGCAATCTGATCGTTCTCC
>NZ_ATZA01000005.1 GCF_000427965.1 Olivibacter sitiensis DSM 17696
GGACTAACTTGGACCGGACAATAGACAGAAGCTTGAAGCTTCGGCCGAACAGCAAGTTGAAAACCTGTCTCATTAGCAGGGTCCTATGGGAGGAAAAATAGGATATTGTATTGTAGGTGCGCAAGATCTTGCGCATTCCTATCGGAGGAAATAAATCAGAGTAATGAAAAAACAAAGACTAATCATCTATGCCAGTGACATCAGCCTCATCACCGGCAAGAGCCACCGGCAGGCACTGAGGCTGCTGAAGGACATTCACTTTGTGCTGGGCAAGCAAAAGCACCAGCCCGTCACCATCAGGGAGTTTGCCGAGTACATGGGCCTGGAGGTGGAGGAACTCATGAAGGCCTTGTTGTGAGCTGTTGTTGATAGACCTTCAACTATGTTCAGGGAGACAAGACAAACAAATTGGGGCTTAACGGATTCTTGCATCCCTGTTAAAGACAACGCTTTGTGTTTAAGCAGAAGTTTGGTTATCTTTGCCTAAGGCACTTAATATCAAAAGCGATGGAAGCACAAATAGCCATATCATACCCTACCTCTCTGGCTCTGTCATTAAAAATGGACAATAGCGAGTTTGAGAAGGAAATGAAAGTATTGTCCATAGTGAAGCTGTACGAATTGGGGAAAATATCTTCTGGCGTGGCTGCACGTTTGCTCAATATGGATCGGGTAGCCTTTTTGGATCTTTTGGGCAAATACCATGTATCCTATTTGCAGCCCGATACAGAAGAAGATTTATTAAGCGACCTAGGCAATGCGTAAGGTTGTTTCCAATACTACTCCCCTATTATCCTTGTTGAAATTAGGCCGCTTGCATCTGTTAAAGGATTTATATGGCAACGTCATCGTACCATATGCCGTATATCTAGAGATAGAAAGAGGTAGAGATTGGGAATATTACGTAGACCTCTCCAAGCAATCATGGATAACGATTCAAAAATTGGCCAATCCAGAAGCGCTATCCTACTTCTTCGATCTAGATAGCGGAGAAGCCGAGGTCATTGTATTGGCTAGGGAGCTCCATGCTGATCTAGTTATTCTAGATGAGAGTCTTGGTAGGCGCTATGCGCAAGAATTAGGCCTTACCTTGACTGGAACGATAGGCGTTTTACTAAAAGCAAAACAAAATAGGCTTATTCCTTCCGTGAAAAATGCCTTGTTGGAATTGAGCGAAAAAGGTGTTTGGCTATCTACGGCGCTCATCCAACACGCCTCTGAGCTTGCGGGCGAGTAGTTTTATTTATGCAGTGCAAAAAGCCGCCTCCCAATAATGGGAAGCGGCTTTTTCAACCTTTGCGGAGCCAGCGTAGCAAGGCGCTCACCACAAAGCTCACCGTGGCACCCAGGGCTGCCAAGAGGGCCGTTTTCAGTAGCTCATCGGCTCCGATGTGCGGCAGGGTACTGAGCAGGGTGCCTGCGGCCGTGCCCAGCTTCAGCTCATGGCGCATGGCCGTCCTCCTCGCTGGCCTCTGCCTTGGCCGAGTGCTCCAGGCTCTCTATGATACCCAGCGCCAGGCTCAGGTAGCGCGCCACCTGCACCACCTTGGCCGGCAGGCCCAGCGGCGTGGCAATGACCAACTCACTGGCCACCTGCAGCCCCTGCTTCACCTTGGTCCACCAAGGCACTTCCTTTTGCCCATTCGGCACCTGGGCAGGTGTGGCCGCATCTCCCACCCTGGGAGACACGGCCTTTTCCTTGATACTCATCTTTGAAGTTTTACGTGATAAGTAATAAGTAATAAGTTTTAAAAATCCCCGCCGCCACAGCGGCCAGAAGATTTACTACTTAAATCGCACAACTGACAACTCACAACTCACAACTCACAACTGACAACTCCTAATCACCAGCCACACCTCCTCGCCGGCATCCAGCGCGGGATAGGCAAGGTCCTTGATGCGCTCCAGCGCCACGCGGCTGTAATTGCCCACGCCCGGGGCGATGCATTTGGCCACGGGCGCAATGCAGCCCTGCAGCTCGCTCAGCGCATTGTTTGCCGGATGGATGAGGATGGCCTCCCGGCCTGGCACGTTCACCACGGCCAGCTGCAGGCCCCAGCGCTGGTGCATGCGCTTGATGAGGCGGTAGCGCCCCTCGGGAATGCAGCTCACCAGCCGCTTGTTGTTACGCCATGGCAGCTCGATGCACTCGCAGATAAGCTGGTTCTGATAGCTGATGGTACCATTGGTGCCCCGCTCATGATACCTTCTCTTCAGGTGGAGCTCCATTAGGCCACGTCGATTTCGATGATGGAAATGGCGTTGAAGGCGCCGTTGTTGAGCGGGTAGTACTTGCCGTTCACCTCTTGGTAGAAGGTGATACCGAAGAGCACGAAGATGGGCAAGGTAGTGCCCGCTGGCACCGATGCCTGCAGCTGCGCGCCGGCAAAGGGCACATTGCCCAAGGGAGCCTCCTCGCTGCTGGCCATGGACAGGCTGGCATCTGCCAGGCCGGCAAAGTCTACCGTGGCCACCCCCAGGTTGAGCTGGAAGTGCGTGCTGCCTTCGGGCGCGGCAATGGCCGTGCCGGGCAGCAGGGCGGCCACGCCTACCTGCACGCTGCCCGTGGCGCGGTCTACGGCCAGCGTGGGCTTCACGAAGAGCGTGTTGTTGAGCTCGGCCGCCACGTTGAAGCCGAAGTTGCGCAGCAGGCCCAGGTTTTGCGGCAGCACCCGGCGCTCGCCGCGGTCGTGCTCCGTATCGGCCTTGATGACGCGCATGATGCGGCTGAAAAGCCTGCTGGGCATGCGTGCGTCATAGGTGAGCAGAATCATGGGACGCAGCACGTCACGCAGGCTCTTGGCCGCCGCACCCCCTGCCGCAAACTCGGCATTGTTCTCGCGCGTACGCTGAAACTTGGGATCCGTGGCTATACGCGCTGCGCTCACGCCCGTAGCTTGCCGGGCCTGATAGCCCTCCTTGGTCTTGTAAAAGGTCAAATCCCCGATTTTCCCTTTCAACTTGATGATACTTTCCTGTTGTGCCATGATATGGTTTTTTGAACAACAGTACAAAGGTCGGCAGCGAGCATGGAAGCCTTGTCGCAGATGGCGCAAAAGAACCTATTTGGCGCAGAAAGGCTTTTTTTGGGCTTAAAACTTACAACCTATAACTCACCTTATACCTCCCGCCCTTCGCCCATAATCCCATCTCCATTCGAGTTCTATTCATGTCCCATTCGGCGCCCATCCCGTCATAGTACGGCAAAAACAGCCAAAAACGACCCTATAGGCCATTAATACCGAATACCTATCGGACTAAAGGTTACTCCGAAGGTTGCACGGCCCGGCAGGCAGTGCTAGAGATGCCTAAAGTGTGCGGCAGCCAAATAATCGACAATGGTAAACATAAGTGACATAAAATATGCAGGATGTGTGCAACATAGGCTTGTTTTTCTCGAAAGGACAGCCCATTCAATCGAAAAACAGCCGAAAAATCACCTATTAACTTCATGAAAAACAGAGAAAAATAAAAATCTATAATTAAAAAAAATACAATCATTATAATTTAACTAAAATATAAAAAAATAGTCAAAATAAATTTTGTATTATATAAAAACTAATCAAATTATATATTATTTATATAAAAACAATTAAAAACAGAACAAAATAACATATATTTGTCACATATAATTTTTTATCCTTTTTAATCAACACACCACAATCAACAAAAAAGGGTATAATAATCTCAATTTATTCAAATTATCTAAAAAACAAAATGTAACATGAAAAGAATTCTATTATTATGTGTACATGTAGTGTTTTACATGCTGTTGCCATTTTATGGCATGTCTCAACAAAAGCGGATAACAGGCAAGGTAAACAGTGCAGAAGACAATGCGCCTATACCCGGAGTATCTGTCCTAGTAAGGGGCACGACTCTAGGTACTAAGACAGATGCGAATGGTCTTTTTAGCATAGAAGTACCAATGGACACCCAGCAACTGGAATTTTCCATGATTGGCTACGAAAAACTGTCGGTAACCATAAGCGGCAACGTCCTCGACGTGACGTTAAGCCCAGACAATACGGCTTTGGACGAAGTAGTGGTGACAGCCCTGGGAATAGAAAGAAAGAAAAACGAACTAGCCTATGCCGCACAACAAGTAAGTGGAGAAGAGATCGTGCAGGCACGGAACAACAATTTTGTCTCGGGACTTTCGGGCAAGGTAGCCGGGCTTTACGTGAACAGCAACAGTACGATAGGCGGATCTACAAACGTAGTGGTCCGTGGTTTCAAGTCATTTACGGGCAATAACCAGGCACTGTTTGTCATTGATGGTGTCCCCATCAGCAATGCAAATATCAATACCTCTGGGCAGCAGAGCGGAGGTACCGGATATGACTATGGTAATGCCGCCGCCGACATCAACCCAGACGACATCCTTTCGGTCAACGTATTGAAAGGAGCTGCAGCTACCGCCCTATATGGCTCCCGTGCAGCAAATGGCGTCATCATGATTACTACCAAGAAGGGAAAAAAGAACAGCCTCAACGTACAGGTAAACACGGGCCTGACGGTAGGAAAAATAGACAAGAGCACCTATCTTACCTACCAAAAAGAATACGGCGCAGGCTATACGGGCGAGGGCTCCATGTGGACGGCAGATATTGATGGAGACGGGGTACTGGACTGGGTCACCTCATTCACCTCCGATGCCTCCATGGGAACCAAGTTTGACCCAAATAAGCTGGTCTATCAATGGAACGCCTTCGATCCCAATTCGCCTTATTTTGGGCAGGCTACGCCTTGGGTGGCCGCACAAAACGACCCCACTTCTTTTTTTTGAAACGGGCATCAATGCCATCCAAAGCATCACCGTTGACGGTGGGGGAGAAACCTCTACCTTCAAATTGGGCTATGCGCGCAACGACGATAAAGGCACCTTGCCCAACAGTAAGTTGGTCAAGAATCAGTTTACCGTTGCCGGGTCTTTGGACCTGACTTCCAAACTGACCGCCAGTGCATCGGCAAACTACTCACAGCAGGATGTGATAGGTCGTTACGGAACGGGCTATAGCGGTGTTAATATCAATCAGCAGTTCCGCCAATGGTGGCAAACAAACACAGATGTGCAAGAATTGAAGCAGGCCTACTTTAACCAAGAGCAAAACGTCACCTGGAACAGAAAATCCATTGAGGATGGTGATGGAATTTACTTCAACAATCCATATTGGGTGCGCTATCAAAATTATGCAAACGACACCAGGGACCATTATTTTGGAAACATGTCGCTTTCCTACGATGTGTTTGACTGGCTAAACGTCTTGGGCCGCATCACCTATGACGGCACTTTTGACTTCCAAGAGGAACGCCAAGCGGTGGGAAGTGTGGGGGTTGCTTCTTACGCCCGTTTCAATAGGGACTATACGGAGACAAACTACGACCTGATGCTCAACTTCAAAAAGGACATTTCTTCCGATCTGACATTTAACGGCTTACTGGGAGCTAACCTAAGACGGAACACCACTAGCAGCATCCGGGCAAGCACAAATGGGGGACTGGTAGTTCCAGAGCTATATTCCCTTTCAAATTCATTAAACTCCATCCTTCCGCCTACGGAATACTACGCCAAGAGAGGTGTAGATGGCCTGTTTGCAAATGTCAATTTCGGCTACAAGGAGCTCTTGTTCTTGGATGCCAGCTTAAGAAGGGATAAGTCTTCTACTTTGCCAGACGACAACAACACATACTACTACCCCTCTATCGCTGGTAGCTTTCTGCTATCCAACTTATTGCAAGACCAAACTTGGTTGAACTCTGCCAAGCTGCGCGTGAACTACGCCGAAGTGGGCAACGATGCGCCAGAACTGTCCATGTTTGATGTCTATACAACCGTAGCGTCTTATGGTTCCAACCCTATTTTCTCCGTTCCAAACACAAAAAACAACGAATATTTGCTGCCTGAGCAAACAAAGAGTATAGAAGCCGGCTTGGAGGCGTCTTTCTTTGGCGATCGGTTAGGATTGGATTTTTCTTGGTACAAATCCAACAGTTACGACCAGATTATGCCCGTATCGGTTACTACCGCTACCGGATACCTACAGAAATATGTAAACTCGGGTGAAGTGGAAAACAAGGGATTTGAGCTATCTGCCTATGGTACGCCTATCCGCAATGCCGATTTTTCCTGGAATATCAATCTCAATTTCAGCCGCAACAGGAGCATGGTAATTTCTCTATATGAAGGCGTTGACAATCTGCAACTTGCTTCCTTGACAGGTGGCGTTACCGCCAATGCCCAGATAGGACAACCATATGGCATATTGATGGGAACGAATTACGTATACAATGACAATGGCCAACCCCTGGTAGGAAGCGATGGATATTTCCTTGTGAGCTCAAGCACCCAGGTAATAGGCGATCCCAATCCCGATTGGTTGGGAGGTATTACCAACAGCTTCAAGTACAAAGGGCTGGGGCTTTCCTTCCTGATAGATGTCCGTAAAGGCGGAAGCATCTTCTCGCTCGATTCCTGGTACGGCTATGCCACTGGCTTGTGGCCAGAAACGGCGGGGCTGAACGATTTGGGAAATCCCAAGCGCGATCCTCTGAACAGTGGTGGCGGTATCGTGGTTCCTGGGGTATTGGAAGATGGCTCTCCAAACAACATCCATGTCCTGGCCGATCGCTATTCCAACTACCCGCTGTCTTCGGCACGGGCTCCAAGGGCGTACCACGTTTACGACGCCAGCTATGTGAAACTTAGGGAAGTAAACCTAAACTATAGCTTACCGGCATCGTGGATCAATGACCTTGGCCCAGTAAAAGGCATAGACGTGGCTCTTGTGGGACGAAACCTTTGGATAATCCACAAAAACCTTCCTTATGCCGATCCAGAGCAAACACTGAGCTCGGGCAATATCATGGGTTACCAAAGTGGAGCCTATCCATCTATAAGGAACTTTGGGTTTAATGTTAAGTTCAGGTTTTAATTTAGAAAAGACACGAAGGATTTAAAGAAAGCGCAATATGAAAAAGATCATAAAACAATATACGATAGCCGGTTTGGCTTTGCTATCGCTAATGACCGGAGCCTGCGTGAAAAGTGCAGAAGAATGGAATCTTGACACCAAAAACGCGAGTACCGTGCCTGCATATACTTTGTTCACCGGAGCAACAAAGAATCTGGTAGACGTAATTACCACACCCGCGACAGGTACTAATCCGTTTCGGTTTTACGTGCAGTACTGGACCATGACCGAATACCTCGATATGCCCAGGTACAACTTAGATCAAAGCACCCTACCGCAGAACTTTTGGCAAATAGTCTACAAAGATATATTGGCAGATTTTGCAGAGTCTAGGAAGATTACCGAGGCAGACGAACTGCTAGACCCAGTGGTAAAACAAAATGAGCTGGCCCAGATCGAAATATTATCAGTCTATGCATGGAGCATACTGGTAAACACCTTTGGGAATGTGCCCTATACAGAGGCCATGAATCCAGACAATGTATTGCCTGTCTTTGATGATGCTCATAGTATTTATCTAGACTTGCTAAGCAGGCTGAACACAGCCATAGGCCAACTAGATACGCAAGGCGAAAGCTTCGGCTCGGCAGATCCCATCTATGGCGGAAACATGGGCCAATGGGTGAAATTTGCAAATACCCTGAAAGTGAAACTTGCCATGGTAGTAGCCGACTCGGATGAAAACCTGGCCAGGCAGTATGTGGGCGAGGCCTATGACAAAGGGTTCGAGTCAAATGCGGATAATGCTGTTTTTCAATACATGGCAGCAAACCCCAATAACAATCCCATTTCTGGCGTGGCAAACCCGCTGTTTACCAGCAGGCAGGATTTTGTGGTAACCAGCATCATCGTGGACCCCATGAACGAGCTTAGCGACCCTCGTCGCAGCGCCTACTTTACCACCGTTGGGGGTACTTATAGGGGTGGAGATTACGGCTTCACCAATGTATACGGCAATTTTTCCACGATGTCAACGACCATATCCGACCCCCTATTGGAAGGCGTGTTTGCAGACTACTCGGAATTTCAGTTCAACCTAGCCGAAGCTGCCGAACGCTGGGGCAATGTGGGAGCTTCTGCCGCTTCGTACTATGAAAATGGCATACGGGCTTCCATTAGCTATTGGGGAGGCAGCGAAGCAGCGACAGCATCATACCTGGCGCAGCCTACCGTGGCCTATACCTCTGCACAAGGCGACTACAAGCAGAAAATAGGTATGCAGAAATGGTATGCGCTATACAATCGGGGTTATGACGCTTGGATAGAATGGCGTAGATTGGACTATCCCGTATTGTACCCACCTACCGTATCGGCAGATGGTGAAGACTTCGCTCCCTCGGGCTTGTCCATTCCAGTTCGCCTTATTTATCCGCTTAACGAGCAGGGCTTGAACGGCGACAATCTCGCTGCTGCCGCTAGTGCCATAGGAGGCGATCTAGTCACAACAAAACTCTTCTGGGACATATTTTAACTTGTTCCAGAAGTTCCGCTTTTCAAGGTGTGTCTACCCATAGGAAGGTCGGCACACCTTTTTTATTTATTGTTAGTGCAGGTGAGATAAAACAGCGCCGCAGAGAACATCCACCTACCATCAGCTACCAAATAAAAAAATCCCCGTCAAATAAATTACACTTTGCCCTTAGCGAATACCAAAAATTGATTACCTTTGCACTCCGATAAAGCAGTCGGAACTCCCTATCTAAATAGAGTTCGTCCATAAAGTCTAGTGGCCAGGCTAGAATGGTGTTTGGCTAGGCGCGCGAAGCGAGAAAAAGCGCAGTTTACTGACGGTAAATGAGCATTTTTTGAGTAAGCGCAACGAAGCCAGGCGACGTTATAGACGGACACTAAACAACAGGCTTTTCTGCACTGTGGCATCCAAAGCGTATATTGAAAATTTTTTAGACAAAAAATGCCAAAAAACACCTCCATTGGTTCCGTACTCATCATCGGATCGGGGCCCATCATCATCGGACAAGCGTGTGAATTTGACTACTCTGGTTCCCAAGCCGCTCTTTCCCTAAAGGAAGAGGGAATTGAGGTTTCCATCATCAATTCCAATCCGGCAACTATCATGACCGACAAGGTCATTGCCGACCACGTTTACCTCCTGCCATTGACCGTAGAAAGCATTGAGCAAATCCTACAGGAAAGGAAGATAGATGCCGTACTGCCTACCATGGGCGGGCAAACGGCGCTGAACCTGTGTATCCAAGCATCCGAAAGGGGCATCTGGGAGAAATACGGTGTGAAGGTCATCGGTGTGGACGTAGCGGCCATTGAAAAAACCGAAAACCGCGAGGCTTTCCGCCAGCTGATGGTAGATATCGGCGTGGGCGTGGCCAGATCACATATTGCCAACTCCTTCCTGGAAGGCAAGGAAGCTGCACAGGAAATAGGATTCCCGCTGGTGATACGTCCTAGCTATACACTAGGGGGCACAGGGGGTGGCTTTGTGCACAAGAAAGAAGAATTTGAAGCGGCCCTGAGCCGTGGCCTGCAAGCATCGCCCACGCATGAGGTGCTGGTAGAGCAAGCCGTATTGGGATGGAAAGAATACGAGCTGGAGCTGCTGCGCGACAGCAATGACAACGTCATCATCATCTGCTCTATAGAAAACTTCGACCCTATGGGCATCCATACGGGCGACTCGATAACGGTAGCCCCGGCCATGACTTTGAGCGACAAGTGCTACCAAGACATGCGCAATCAGGCCATAAAGATGATGCGCGCCATAGGCAACTTTGCAGGAGGCTGCAACGTGCAGTTTTCCGTCAATCCGGAAAACGAGGACATCATCGCCATCGAGATCAATCCGCGTGTGAGCCGTTCATCCGCACTGGCCTCTAAGGCTACTGGCTATCCCATAGCCAAGATTGCCGCCAAGCTGGCCATTGGCTATAACTTGGACGAACTGGACAACCAGATCACCAAGACCACATCGGCCTATTTTGAGCCTACGCTAGACTATGTCATCGTGAAATCGCCTCGCTGGAACTTTGCCAAGTTCAAAGGGGCCAATCGCGAGCTAGGGCTTCAGATGAAATCCGTGGGCGAGGTGATGGCCATTGGCCGTACCTTTATCGAGGCTTTGCAGAAAGCCTGCCAGAGCTTGGAGACAAACCGTCTGGGCCTTGGCGCCGACGGCAAACAGGTGCGCAACATAGAGGAGATCATGCATGGGCTGGAACATCCTAGCAGTGGACGCCTCTTCTACATCAAGGACGCCTTTGAGATGGGCGTGCCTTTGGAGTCCATCCGCAAGGCCACCCTCATAGATAAATGGTTCTTGGTGCAGATACAGGAACTGGTGGAGCTGGAGGGCGAACTGAGGCGCTATCAACTGGACAATATACCCAAGGATTTTTTTATCACCCTGAAGCAAAAGGGATTTTCCGATGGCCAGATCGCCTGGCTTTTGGGCAATGTGACCGAAGACGACGTATACCACCGCCGTCGCGAGCTGGGCATCAAGCGAGTGTACAAAATGGTGGATACCTGCGCTGCCGAATTTGAGGCCAAAACGCCTTATTACTATTCTACCTTTGAGCACGAAAACGAATCCACTCCTAGCGATAAGAAGAAAATCATCGTGTTGGGTTCAGGCCCCAACCGCATAGGCCAAGGCATCGAGTTCGACTACTCCTGCGTGCACGGCCTGCTGGCTTCCAAAGAAGCGGGATATGAGGCCATCATGGTAAACTGCAACCCCGAAACGGTATCCACCGACTTCAACATGGCAGACAAGCTGTATTTTGAACCCGTATTCTGGGAACATGTCCGCGAGATCATTGACCTGGAAAAACCAGAGGGCGTCATCGTGCAATTAGGCGGGCAAACGGCCTTGAAAATGGCTGAGCAACTTAAGGAAACAGGTGTCAAGATAATTGGTACCAGCTTTGAAAACATGGACCTGGCCGAAGATAGGGGCCGCTTTTCCGACCTGTTGAAAGAACTCGATATCCCATACCCAAAATATGGTGTAGCTGAGAATGCGGAAGAAGCTATCAAGGTAGCCAAGGAAGTTGGCTTTCCCGTTTTGGTGCGCCCCAGTTACGTACTTGGCGGACAGCATATGAGCATTGTCATCAACGATGAAGAGCTCGAGAAGGCCGTTATCAAGATCAACAAAAACCTGCCCGGCAATAGGGTGCTCATAGACCATTTCCTAGATCGTGCCGAAGAGGCCGAATCTGACTCTATATGCGATGGCAACGAGGTGCACATCATCGGCATGATGGAGCACATAGAGCCCGCAGGCATCCATTCGGGTGACTCCAGCGCCGTGCTACCGCCATTCAGTCTTTCGCAAAAAGTGCAGGATACGATGGCAGAATACACCATCAAAATTGCCAAGGCACTTAACGTGCTGGGACTGCTCAACATTCAGTTTGCCATCAAGGATGAGAAGGTCTACGTGATAGAGGCCAATCCGCGTGCCTCGCGTACCGTTCCTTTCATTGCCAAAGCATACGATGTACCTTATATCAACATCGCCACCAAGGTGATGCTGGGAGACAAAAAACTGAAAGATTTCAAGATAGAAAGAAAACTGAAGGGTTATGCCATCAAGGAACCTGTATTCTCCTTTGATAAGTTCCCGGACGTGGACAAGCAGTTGGGCCCCGAGATGCGCTCTACCGGCGAGGCCATTCGCTTTATCAAAGATCTGAACGACCCTTATTTCAGGCAGCTATATGCCGAAAAATCCATGTACCTGAGCAAATAGTTGTTCAGGTACATAACCTAGGCTTTCAATTCAACTAGGCGGTCACCATCCATCACCGGAATAGCGGTGATGGTATCTTGTTGCAGGCAAAACCGAATATCGGCATCCAAGCCTAACCTTTGCATACGCTGTCCGTGCGTGCTGTCAGACAGGCGTTGGTACAGGTCGTCTTTATAGTCATGGTACAATTGCAGGGCTATTTGCGCTGCATCATCCTCAAGGGCGTAGCTATGCCCCAGCTTGGCAATCAGCGCACCGGCAAATACGGTATCTTCCAGGTTGACATGATCTTCCCACCCGGCACATACCAAAACTACGTTTTCCTCCCGAGTAGCAAGGTACCGCGCCAAAGCGGTAATGTGGAGAAAGGAGCCCGCCAAGATCTGCTTGGCTCCAAGAGCCATTTGTATGGCTTTGGTACCATTGGTAGTGGTGAGGACGATGGTCTTTCCCAAAACTTGCTCCCGGGTATAAGAAAAGGGAGAGTTGCCCGCATGAAAGCCCTCCACCACCTTGCCCCGGCGTTCGGCAGCCAACAAATAACCCCTGCCCTCATAAGAAAGGCATTCGGAAACATCCATCACCGGAATGATGGCCCTGGCTCCGTTGGCTATACCGTAGCAAATGGATGTCGTGGCCCTGAAGATGTCTATTGCAACGACAATACTCGCCTGCAGGTCATATAAGGGCAAAAGCGCCGGGCTCAAGCAAACGGAGATAAGAGGCATAACAATAATAAATAAGGCTATTTTCTTCTATTTCACAAAAGGGGGCTTGCTCACACTGGCCTTCACCGGCTTGTTCCTGATGTCGATATAGATTTCGGTTCCTTCCTTGGCAAAGGCCGTTTTTACATAGCCTAGCCCAATTGACTTCTGCAAGGTGGGCGACTGTGTTCCGGAGGTTACCACACCTATCTCGTTGCCTTCGGCATCTACAATCTTGTATCCATGGCGTGGGATGCCGCGATCTATCATCTCAAAGCCCACGAGCTTGCGCTCCACACCCTGCTCTTTTTGCTTTTTCAGGTTCTCCGAGTTTACAAAGTCCTTCGTAAACTTGGTCACCCATCCCAATCCCGCTTCCAATGGGCTTGTGGTATCGTCTATATCGTTGCCATAGAGGCAAAAGCCCATTTCCAGTCTAAGTGTATCGCGTGCGCCCAAGCCAATGGGCTTGATGCCAAAGGGCTTGCCCGCTTCCATGATGGCATCCCATACGGTTTGGGCATTTTCATTGGCCACGTAGATCTCAAAGCCGCCGGCACCCGTATAGCCTGTGGCAGATACCAGCACATTGTCTACGCCGGCAAAGACGCCCTTCTCAAAGGTATAGTAAGCCATCTTGCCCAGGTCCATATCCGTGAGCGACTGCAGCGCTTCGGCAGCCTTGGGGCCTTGTACGGCAAACAAGGAGGTCTGCTCCGAAATGTCCTTCATCTCCACACCAAAGGTGTTGTGGCTAGATATCCAATTCCAGTCTTTTTCGATATTGGAGGCGTTTACTACAAGGAGCAGCGTCTCCTCACCCAATTTGTACACCAGAAAATCGTCTACAATACCGCCTGTCTCATTGGGAATACAGGCATATTGGATCTTGCCCTTATACAATCTGGAAGCATCGTTCGAACTAATCTTCTGTACCAGGTCTATGGCATGAGGGCCCTTGAGTATAAATTCGCCCATGTGGCTCACATCAAAGACACCTACGCTATTGCGTACGGCAGCATGTTCATCATTGATACCCGTGTATTGTACAGGCATGTTGAAGCCTGCAAAAGGAACCATTTTCGCACCCAGCTTTATGTGGGTGTCAGTCAGTGCGGTATTTTTCATTCAAAAATAATTTGTTTTAAAGCAGCCCCATGGAACCTGCATTTTCATCACCATTTACCTTAGGCGTCGATCATGAAAGGTTTCATCGAGGCCAAAAATACATATTTTAATGATAATAGCACTAGGCCTACAGCGCCAGCATCAACTGTGGATCGCTTACGCGGAAACTCTTCCTATGATGCGGACTGATGCCATATTCCAATATGGCCTTGCGGTGCTTCACCGTAGGATAGCCTTTGTTGCACAGCCAGTCGTATTGCGGAAAGTCTAGGGCCAGCCTGTCCATATAGTCATCCCTATAGGTCTTGGCCAAGATAGAGGCGGCCGCTATGCTCAGGTATTTCCCATCGCCCTTTACGATACATTCAAAAGGAAGGTTTTGGTATGGGCGGAAACGGTTGCCATCTATCAAAACAAACTCCGCCCGGGTAGTCAGTTTATCGAGGGCACGATGCATGGCCAGAAAAGAAGCGTTCAGGATGTTGATGCGGTCTATCTCCTCTGCTTCTACCTGGGCCACGGCAAAAGCGATGGCCTCCTGTTCGATAATCTCTCTCAAGACATAGCGTTGGGCGGCATTCAGTTTCTTCGAATCGTTGAGTATTTCATGCCTAAACTCGGGACCAAAGACTACCGCAGCAGCAAATACGGGACCTGCCAAGCAGCCCCTTCCTGCCTCATCGCAGCCAGCTTCAATCAATTGGTTCTGAAAAGAAGATAAAAGCATCTAACAAACTTAGGCAATGTGAAACTAAAATGCAAGTCTGACCTTTCTAAGGTCCTTTTCGGAAATTTAGAATCATTATTGCGCTGCATTAAGCCTAATTAACATTCCCATTTACTATCATTGCAAATTATTTGACTCAAGACATTGAGGTTTAACGCAATTAGGCTTTCTATTTGTAATAATCTTGTTGCGGTTAAACAGCCTATATACTCATCAGTCAAAGTGAAGATTAGAATTTAATGTTAGATGAATAAATCGCTACATTTTTATTTTTTTGTTTGTGCAATGTCGTTTGTCCTGCTTAATGCTGGCAATGCCTTTGCGCAAAAAAAGAAAAAGGAAAAACCATTGCCAGACAGGGAAGCGGAATCACTTTTATACCTGATGCCCGTATCCATAGACGGCAATTTGGAGGAATGGGGCGACTCGCTGCGGTTCAGTTATGAAAAGCAGCATTTGCAATTTGATCTGGCCAATGACGGTACCAACCTCTATATAGCGATGAAAACAAGCGATCCCGATGCCCAGATGCAGGCCTTAAGGCAGGGATTCAATTTCACGGTAAATGTGGATGGAAAGAAAAAAGACGGCCCTACCATCACATTCCCCATTCCCGACAGGGAAGCCTTGCGTAGCTTGATGGCACTGCCTGACGACGAGAAACCCGAAGATATTCGGGCAGGCATTCTCTCTACCGTGAAGGCTATCTATATATCAGGCTTCAAGGATATCGTAGACGGGGCAATTTCTTTGCAAAACAATTTTGGCATTCATGCAAAAGCCGCCGTAGACAGCGCAAGCGACGCCCTTTGCTTTGAAGCGCAAATCCCCTTGGACAGGCTCTATATGGCCGACGAGAAGGCACCATTGGCCATGAATATCAAGATAAATGGCATCATCGTCAGGATGGTGAGCGACAACAGCAACATGTCCCCTTATGGTAATAGTATGCGCCGTCGCATGTATGGAGGCTACGGCTACCCCTATTACGGCAATATGGGCCAGGGACCTATGAGAAGAGAGGCCAGGCAAGAGCCCGGGAAATGGATAGTGCTCCCCTTAACTACAGAATAATACTAAAACAAAAACAATATATTTTTCAAACAAATGAATTCCTTCTGGACTAAATCGACATGGCAAAAAGCCGTTTTTCTGTCACTTTTATTTGCAATATTTTTGACACCAAATACCAAGGCGCAAACTGGCAAGCCAGTGAGTGGTACCGTGCAAGATAGCACAGGGCTCAGTGTCATCAGTGCTTCCGTCCGCCTGACATCGGACAAAGATACCTTACAGGCTATTACGGACCTCGATGGCAAATTTGCGTTCCCAAGTGTGAAAGCTTCTTCTTTCACGCTCACCATCACAAGTATCGGATTCGAGGCCCTCACCCGCAGCTTCACCATTGCTGCCGATAGATCCAGCCTCGTGATAGCCCCTATTACCATGAAGTATTCCAGCCAGATGCTACAAGAAGTGAGCGTCACGGGCGGTACCTTGGTCACCATGAAAGGCGACACGGTAGAGTACAATGCCAAAGATTACAGGGTGAGGGACAACGCCTTGGCAGAAGAACTGGTGAAAAAGCTAGATGGCGTACAGGTAGATAAAGACGGCAACATCACCGCACAGGGTGAGACTGTTTCCAGGGTACGCATCAATGGCAAGGACTTTTTTGGCGGGGACATAAAGACCGCCACGCAGAACCTCCCAGCCGACATCATCGAGAAATTGCAGATTATAGATGACTATGGCGATCAGGCAAACCTGACAGGGAACCGTACCGGAGATCCTGAGAAAATATTGAACATTGTCATTCCAGAAGACAAGAACAAGGGCTATCTGGGCCGCGTGGGTGCCGGAGGAGGTACCGAGGACCGCTACCAAGCCGGAGGTATGTTCAGGGCAAGCAACAACAAAAGCGAGGCCACCATCGTGGGCGATATGAACAACAACAACAACCAGGCATTCAACTTCAATACCCGAGGAGCTGGTGCCAGAAGGATGCCAGGCGGTATGGGGGGAGCCGGAGGAGCTGGTGGAGCCGGTGGCTTTGGAGGAGGTTCCAATGGATTGACCAAATCCTATTCCATTGGCCTGAACGTAAGAAGTGATATCAATGACAAAATCACTACCTATGGCAACTATAGCTACAACCATAGTGACAATACCACTACCAACATCACCGATGCGACGTACAACTATCCAAGTAGTCAGATAGTGAACTATATCAATGGTGTGACCAATGCCATCAGCAACAACCACCGTTTTGATTGGAACCTGGAATACAAGATGAGCCAAAAGAGCTTCCTGAAATTGTCTCCGACATTTAGCTTGGGCAATAGCACCACCATATTGGACCAGACAAACGACCAAACGACCAATGGGGAAAGGCAGGTCATCTACAATATAAACGATGACGGTTCTAGGGTGCCCAGCTATGGCCTGAGCGGACTGTACAACTTCCGTATAGATGACAAGGGCAGAAATGCATTTATCAATTTCTCTTTGAACTCTTCCAAGACAAAACAGGATCAGGATAGGATTATCAATACGCTCAATTATAGCGATGACGATGTCGTGGATACCTATACCCGCCAGTTGATAGACCTTGACAACAAAGGCCTCAATGGAGGGGCTTCGCTCTCTTATATAGAGCCTTTATCTGGAACCAGCAACCTGGAATTCACCTATGACTATAATTTTGCCAATTATGACAACCTAAGAAGGGCTGATACACTGAGCACTACAGGAAGCATAGACTATTCTCCCCAGCTGAGCACAGATTTCGATTATACCTTTGCCACGCACAAGGTAGGACTTACCTATAGATACCGCACGGAAAAAACCACGCTTCAATTAGGAGGAGCTGTTTTGCCTACCCGCCTTACCGGAAACAGTCTTTACCTAGATAACAATATAGATACCAAGCGTACCGGTTTCTACTTTGTCCCTGTATTCCGCTACGAGTACAAGGCCTCGAGAACGAAGGTATTCACGGCAGAGTATAACGGTAGCGCATCTGAACCTAGCTTCTCGCAAATACAGCCTGTAGTGGACATGTCCAACCCGCAAAACACGATAACGGGTAATCCCGAACTAAATGCACAGTTCAACCACTCGTTGAGACTTCGCTACCGCAATTTCGACTTTGCCACCGGCAACGTATTCTTTGCCATGCTGATGGCCAATCTTTCAGAAGACCGGATTGTGGCAGACAGATCGGTCATCATGGATGAACGCTATGGCACCGTGCAACAAACCAGCTATTTGAATGCCAATGGCTATTATGATGTAAGGGGATTTTACAATTATTCCAGACCTTACAAAAACAGGGCTTATGTGCTATCTTTCCGTGGGGGAGCCAACTATGTAAACAACGTCACCTACACCGAAGGAGTGGAAAACATAGCCAAGAACTGGGTCTTGAACCAAGGGATAGATTTGCAAATAAACCCACAAACCTGGCTCGAAATACGTCCGGGCGTTAATTATACTTTTAATACCATTAGCAATACGACGGGTAATCAAACTAGCACCAATATCCAGACTTGGGCTGCTACCTTGAATAACAACATCACTTTCATTCCTACGTGGGTATGGGGGCTCGACCTTAGTGCAACAAAGAATATTGGTTATGGCAATACAGTCAATGCCAATCCGACCATTCTGAATACGTTTTTAGAAAAGCAATTTTTCAAGGCAAAGAACGGTATGTTGCGCCTTTCGGCATTTGACTTGCTGAATCAACAGGTGAGCGTAGGGCGTACCATTACCGAAAACAGCATCGTAGACGTACGGAACAACCGTCTTGGTCGCTACTTCATGCTGTCCTTCACCTACAGGTTCCAGAAGTTTGGCGGCGTCTCTGGCGCCGGCGACCCCAACGAGCGGCAGATGGGCTTCCCTAGACCTGGCGGCGCCGGTCCTGGCGGAAGACCCGGAGGCTTGTAGTCGCTTTTCAAGCTCATAAAAATAGGAGAGGATGTCTTGATATAACCAGGACATCCTTTTTTTTGTTCAATGTTTCTTACTTTTGCCTTCCAACATGGAGTACCAGCAATTTACGCTTAAGAATGGCATACGCGTTATGTTCTTGCCTGCAAACAGTCCCATCGCACATGCCTGTGTGGTAGTCAATGCCGGATCGAGGGATGAAACGCCAAGTCAGTATGGGCTGGCGCATTTCATTGAACATTTGTTGTTCAAAAAAACGGAAAAAAGATCTACCAATCAGATTCTAAACAGACTGGAATTGGTAGGCGCCGATCTCAATGCCTACACCACCAAAGAGTATACATGCATCCATGCTTCATTTCTCAAAGAGCACCTGCCACGTACCTTGGACCTCTTCGAGGATATCCTCTTTCATTCGGTATTCCCCGATCAGGAAATAGAAAAGGAAAGGGGCGTCATTTTGGATGAGATTGCTTCCTATATAGATAGTCCAGAGGAAGCCATTGCCGATGATTTCGAAGATATCATCTTTGCGGAACATCCCCTGGGGCATAATATTTTGGGAAATGAAGAATCCTTGGGCAGGATGCGGCGCCCGGATGTTTTGCATTTTATGCATCAGCACTATGTGCCAGAAGAAATCGTGGTGGCCATCACGGGCAATTATGACCCAAAGAAAATCCATCATTGGGCACAAAAGTATTTTGGATTATTGCCCGAAAAACCCGCTCAAAAGAAAAAACAGCTGCTGTTTACCCATGAGCCGAAAAGGCAGGAGCAGGCCAAGCCCATTAGCCAATTCCACAGTGTCCTCGGGTCCATAGCCTATGACCTCCACCATCCGGATAAGTACGCGCTGATGCTCCTCAACAATTATTTGGGAGGTATGGGCATGAGCTCCAAGCTCAACCTGCAGATAAGGGAAAAGTACGGCATCGCCTATACCATTGAGTCGAGCTACGTACCTTTTTCAGATACCGGTCTCTTTACCATCTATTATGGAACGGATATGGAAAAAGCCAAAAAATGCGAAAAACTCATCCAAAAAGAACTTCAGCTGCTCTGCCAACAGAAATTGGGCAAGATACAGCTTCACCAAGCGAAGCGTAAGTTTATGGGGCAGATCGCCTTGGGTGAGGAAAACCGCATAGGCGTACTCATCGCTATTGCCAAAAATATCCTCGATTACGGGCGGGTAAACAGCCTGGAAGAGGTACTGGAAAATATCGAAGCGGTATCGGCAGAGCAGGTATTGCGGGTGGCCAATGAGGTTTTGCATCCAGAACGGCTCACGACACTCAGCTTTGTACCTCAAGCATAGTACCATCGCTATTTACATTAAAAACCGTAAATTTGTGGCATCGGAAGACATCGGCCTAGCGTACGACAATCCGACGACAGAAAATAAAATAGATGAAATTACCTATTATTGCATATGGCGATCCCGTACTGAAAAGGAAAGCCGAAGAAATCGATCAGGACTACCCCAATTTAGGCGAACTGGTAGAAAACATGTTTGAAACCATGTATGGCGCCCATGGTGTGGGTATTGCTGCTCCTCAAGTGGGGCTGTCCATACGCCTGTTTGTCATTGATGCCGATCCGTTTGCCGATGATGATGAACCCGATCTGAAAGGATTCAAGAAAGTGTTTATCAATGCCCAAATCGTTGACGAAGAAGGCGAGAAATGGGCCTTCAACGAAGGCTGTCTCAGCATACCGGACATACGCGAAGATATTGAACGACACGAAACCATCCATATCCGTTACTATGACGAAAACTGGACCTTGCACGAAGAAAGCTACTCTGGCGTGGCAGCAAGAGTCATCCAGCATGAATATGACCATATAGAAGGCAAACTCTTCACGGATAGAATTGGCGTGCTGCGCAAGGCCCTGATAAAGTCCAAACTGGATGCCATTTCCAAGGGGCAAGTGAAAGTGGACTATAAGATGAAATTCCCGAACACGAAGATCAAAAAGCGCTAATAAAAAGCGCTTTTTGATCTTCTAGCCACCTATAATAGGTAAGGACAGCTTATAGCGAACGGACACTATCCTGATAGTAAAAATGAGTGCAGCGCCGAGGAAGGCACTCCAACTGCTGTCTATCCCATAGTTGTACAAAAAAATGAACAGGAGCGCCCCGGCAAGGCAGGCAGTAGCATATATTTCCTTGCGGAATATGAGGGGTGTCTCGTTCATCAAGGTATCGCGTATCACACCTCCCATCACCGCAGAGAACATGCCCAGAAAGATGGCCGCGAGCTGGCTACTGTCATATACCAAGGCTTTTTGAAGCCCCACAATGGTGAAGAAACTAATGCCTATGGTGTCAAAAAGAAATAGGGTTCTTCTAAGCTTGGCTATCTTTTTCCCAAAAGCGGCCGCAATGAACACGCCCATCAAAATACTTGTCAGGTAATTGCTGTCATCTACCCATATAGGACGTGTATTGAGGAAAATATCCCTAATACTGCCTCCACCGATAGCTGTTACGAAACCTGTAAATCCCCCGCCGAACAGATCGATATTTTTGTCCCTAGCGGCCAATGCTCCCGATATAGCGAATACAAAAGTGCCAAGGAGATCGAAATAGTAAAGGAATTCCATAACGTGCTTTTAATCGGCATTTAAATCGCTGTCCACATCAATTGTGCGAAAAAAGCGCATGTATTCCTTGCGCGTTATCAACCTGGCTCCCATACTGCTTAAGTGGCTGCTCTCTATCTGACAATCTATAAGGGAATAGTTTCCCGACTGGCACAAGGCCACAAGCGCCAATTTGGAAGTATTGCTTTCCAACGAGAACATGCTCTCTCCACAAAATACCTGTCCGGCTATGCCGCAAGACACACCATATAACCCTCCTACCAAGTTTCCTTCTTTATTCCAAACTTCTACTGAATGTGCGTGACCATTGCGATGCAATAGCTTATAAGCATCCATCATGTCATCCGTGATCCAGGTGCCGTCCTGCCCCTGGCGCTTGATGTATGCACAGGCCTCTATCACCTCGGCAAACGTCCTGTCGTAGGTAAGGACATAGGTAGCCTCTCGCATCAGCTTGCGCATGGTTTTGCTCAGGCGCAACTCATCGGGGTACAACACAAACCGCTCATGAGGGCTATACCACAAAATAGGCGTATCTTCGCCATACCACGGGAAAATCCCCAACTCGTAGGCCAAGAGCAATCGCTCTATTCGCAAATCGCCCCCGATGGCCAACAATCCGTCGCTGTCTGCCAGCGACGGATTGGGGAACGAGATATCATCAGGATCGAGCTGAAAAAACATACGCCAACATCAGTCGTCTTGCCTACTCTCTTTGCTGATCTGCTCAAAAAGCCTATCCATACGTGAAACGTATTCGTTGGTATCGTCCACAAAAAACTCCAATGATGGGACGATGCGTGCTTGATTCTTAATCTTGGCGCCAAGCTTATAACGTATCTCATTGCTGTGTATACGGATATTCTTGATGAGTTCATCGCTAGTTTTGCTCTCTAGAAAACTAAGGTATATGCGAGCAATGGCCAAATCCGGTGTCATTCGTACCTTGGTGACGGTAATAAACGACCCGGGAAACCAATTTTGACCCTCTCTCTGGAATATGTCTGCCAAATCTTGCTGTATAATTCCCGCAAAACGTTGCTGTCTTTTACTTTCACTTGCCATGGCTTTCGATTTTTAGTATTGTGTTGTCGCGCATTGCTTTTTTAAAGTTAACAAATTATATCCATATCATGCGGCAAGGCCGTCAATATAATAAATTGTTGTAGGGGTAACGTATGGTATGCATGGCATAGACCTTCTCGTAAAGCAATTCCCTGAACTCATCAATATTTTCCTTATTCAAGGCAGAGATGAAAACGGCGGGGCTGCTATGCTTGGCCATCCAGCTATTTTTGAAGTCATCTATCGTCAATACCCCCTGCTCAGCTTCCGCCGCGCCGTCCGCGCCATGGTGCATAGGCAATTCATCGGTCTCTGTGCGCGGCTTATAGGCATCCACTTTGTTGAATACGGTAATGACGGGCTTATCTATGACGCCAATATCTTTTAGGGTTTCATTTACGGTATGCATATGATCTTCAAAAGAAGGGTGAGATATATCCACAACGTGAAGCAATATATCCGCTTCCCTAGCCTCGTCCAAGGTAGACTTGAAACATTCCACCAAATGGTGCGGTAGCTTTCTAATAAAGCCGACGGTGTCCGATAGCAAAAACGGCAGGTTGTTTATCACCACCTTTCTCACCGTGGTGTCCAACGTAGCAAAAAGCTTATTCTCGGCAAAAACTTCCGATTTCGAGAGCATGTTCATGATCGTCGATTTGCCCACATTGGTATAGCCCACCAGCGCCACGCGGATAAGTTCGCCCCTGTTCTTGCGTTGGGTTTCGTTTTGCTTGTCTATTTGCTTGAGTTTGTCCTTCAGCAAGGAAATCTTGGTCAAGATAATCCGGCGGTCACTTTCGATCTGGGTTTCTCCCGGACCACGCATACCGATACCTCCTTTTTGCCTTTCCAAGTGCGTCCACATTCTGGTAAGCCTCGGCAAGAGGTACTGCAACTGTGCCAGTTCTACCTGCGTCTTAGCCTGTGCCGTCTGCGCCCTGCTGGCAAAGATGTCCAATATGAGGTTGCTCCTGTCCAGGATTTTTACCTGCAGCTCTCGTTCAATATTGCGCAATTGCGAAGGTGAGAGCTCATCGTCAAACACGACCATATCAGCCTCTTCCGCCGTCACATATGCCTTGATCTCCTCCAGCTTTCCGGTTCCTACAAAGGTGGCCCTCTCCGGCCTTTGCATCTTTTGCGTGAAGACCTTCAGTGTTTCGCCTCCTGCGGTCATCACCAGAAACGACAGCTCGTCCAGGTACTCCTTGGCTTGCTCTTCCGTCTCGCCCGGCGTAATAACTCCCACCAAAACCGCTCGTTCCGGCCTTAAACTTGTATCGTAATATTTTTGAATAGCCATAATATCGTCTAATAGCTTTTTTGTTCGTAAATCAATAAGTGTTCTTTGCAAGAAAGAGACCAAGGTCCTAAAATCTCTGCCATCTATTATCGAAAGGTAATCGTTGAGAAATGTGCGGAACAATGTTTGACGTCTCTACTACAAAACAAGAAATAAGCTTTACTCTCTGCCTTGTCTCTTGCGCTGAAAATAGAGTAGTATTACATTGTCATTTGAATTATAAGGTTTTCGCTACAAAGATAAGGGTATTTGCCCACTATTCAAAATTTGGAGAAAAAAGCTCACCTTTCCCTCCAACTTTATGAAATCTTATCCCAACTTATTCCATTTCCATTTCTGCCAAAGAACTTTCTCAGCACTTGATTGGCGGGGCTCAGCAGCTCGGGATCTTCCTCAAACAGGCGAATCACGGCCTCCCTCGCTTCCAATAGCAACGGCTGGTCCGTTGCCAGATTGGCCAGTTTCAGGTCTAGCACGCCGCTCTGCTGTGTTCCGGCTATATCTCCCGGTCCCCTTATTTTAAGGTCCGTTTCGGCAATTTCGAAGCCGTCGTTGGTTCGTACCATCGTCTCCAATCTCAACTTGCTTTCCTTGCTCAACTTGTTTCCCGACATCAGCAGGCAATAAGACTGCTCGGCCCCACGCCCCACCCTGCCTCGTAGCTGATGGAGCTGCGACAGCCCAAAGCGTTCGGCATTCTCAATGACCATAACCGATGCATTTGGAACATTGACTCCTACCTCTATCACGGTGGTGGCAACCATGATCTGCGTTTCTCCCTTCACGAAGCGCTGCATTTCAAAGTCTTTATCCTTAGCGGGCATTTTGCCATGCACAATGCTGATCCGATAGTCGGGAAGCGGAAATTCACGCACGAGGTGCTCTATGCCCGTTTCCAGATTCATTAGGTCCATTTTTTCACTCTCCTTGATCAAGGGATATACTATATATACCTGCCTGCCCAAGGCTATCTCCTTGCGCAAGAAACCGAACATCTGCAAGCGGCTTCTCTCAAAAAGATGCATGGTCTGAATGGGTTTTCTGCCTGCCGGCAATTCGTCGATGACTGAAATGTCCAGATCTCCGTATAGGCTCATAGCCAGCGTGCGCGGTATGGGCGTAGCGGTCATTACCAACATGTGGGGAGGAATGGCATTCTTACGCCACAGCTTAGCTCTTTGCTCCACCCCAAAGCGATGCTGCTCGTCTATGACCGCTAAGCCCAATTGACGGAACCGCACCCCCTCCTCTAGCAGCGCGTGGGTTCCTACCAATATATCCAACGATCCTTCTGCCAATTGCTGATGAATAATTTTTCTTTCTTTCTTCCCCGTGGAGCCGGTAAGCAAGCGAATGGAGGCGATTTCATCTCCCAACAGGCTCTTCAAGCTATTGAAATGTTGCTGTGCCAATATTTCCGTCGGCGCCATTAAACAGGCCTGGCAACCATTGTCATTGGCCAGGAGCATGCTCATGAGGGCTACCACCGTTTTGCCGCTACCTACGTCGCCCTGCACCAATCGATTCATCTGCGCACCGCTGCGGGTGTCCATGCGGATTTCCTTCATTACCCTCTTCTGTGCATTGGTAAGTGGAAAGGGTATTCTATCTTGATAAAAGGTGTTGAACTTGCTGCCCACCTCTGCAAATACATGTCCCTTGAACTTGGTTTTCTGGATATGCTTGCTCCTTAGCAACTTGAGCTGAATGAAAAACAGCTCCTCAAATTTCAGGCGCCTCTCTGCTTCATGCAGGTCTTGAGCACTGGCAGGAAAATGAATAAAGCGAAGTGCTGTTGCTAGGGGCAGTAATTTATGCTGTGCCAATATGGCGTGAGGCAAGCTTTCTTCTATAACATTGCCTATTACGGAGAGAAGGGTTTCCTGAAGCCGCTGAATACCCTTGCTATCCAAGAAATGCTTTTTGAGTTTTTCGGTGCTGCTATAAACAGGCTGCAAGCTCTGATTGCCTGTCACGCTCATCTGCTGCCGCCCATAACTTTCTATCTCCGGATGAGTGATATTGATGGCACCGCCAAATAGCGTAGGCTTTCCATAGACAACATATGCCTTGCCTATCTCCAGGTGGTCTTGCATCCACTTAATGGCCTGAAACCACACCAGCTCTATCAAACCAGTATCGTCCCTGAACTTGCCCACGAGGCGCCTCGACCGCTTTTCTCCCACCACTTCCAAGCTCACTAAGCGTCCCAGCACTTGTGCGGCGGCCATGTCGGCGGTCAGTTCACTGATCTTATAAAATCTGGTCTTATCGACATAGCGAAAAGGGTAATAATGCAGTAAATCTTCAAAAGTAAAGACACCCAGCTCCTTGTTGATCAATTCCGCTTTAAATTGGCCAACGCCTTTTAAATAGGTTATCGGTGTATTTAAGTCGTAACTTACCACATTGAACAGCTACTTATAGGCTATGACAGAAATTTCTACCCTTACACCTTTGGGAAGCCCAGCCACTGCCACACATTCGCGCGCAGGGGCATTTTCAGTAAAATATTCCCCATATACTGCATTTACCTCTCCAAAATCGGCCATATCCGTTAGGAAGATCGTCGCCTTCACTACATCTTCAAAATCATAACCCGCTCCATGAAGTATGGCTTTGATATTTCCAAGTACTTTATGCGTCTCATCAGCTATGGAGCCCTTCACAAGCTCTCCGGTTTCAGCAGATAGGGGAATTTGCCCAGACACATAAAGTGTATTGCCTGCCTTTACTGCCTGATTGTATGGCCCTATAGGTGCAGGAGCCTCATTTGTATTGAAGATTTCTTTCATGAAATTTCTACTTGAAAAACATATATTGGATTATTTTATACGTCACTCCCAAGACAAAAACAACAATGGCGATAACATTGATAGCGTACATCACCTTCATATTAAATGTTTTCTCCCGCTTCTCCACTTGTGCTTTTTTCTTTGTCGACATCGAAACGAAATTAGGATAACTTGCGCAGATATCCAAACAGAGAAAAAACAAAAAGCCTCCCATTTTGCAACGGGAGGCTTTCTTGTTGTATTCTGCTTATGTATACAGAATTACATGGATTATTTTACAAATTGAACGTTACGGTTCAAGATACGTCCAGCTTCTGTAGCGTTAGATGCAACAGGCTTGTCTTCGCCATTACCAACAACTTGCAATTGTGAAGCAGCTACACCAGCGTTTACCAAGTAGTTCTTCACAGAGTTAGCACGGTCAATAGACAATTGCTTGTTGTACTCTGCGGGACCTTCTGATGAAGCGTTACCTTCTAGAGTGATAGTAGCACCGCTAGCTTTCAAATCTGAAGCTACTTGATCCAAGACAGCGTAAGAGCTAGTCTTCAATACTGAGCTATCAAATTCAAATTGGATGTTTGAGTAAGATCCCAAAGAAACTTCTGCTTTTGGAGGCTCAGGGAAGTTGATTGGGCATCCAGATCCGTCTACTTGAGTTCCAGCAGGCGTGTTAGGGCACTTGTCAAACTTGTCAGATACACCGTCACCGTCAGAATCCTTGCTCAAAGCATCAACAGTAGCTTCCAATGCACCTACACGTTGCTTCAAGGCTTCTACTTCGCCTCTCAATGCTGGGTCTTTCAACTCATCGTAAAGAGTAGCAACTGGGTTAGCCCAAGTAAGATCTTGTTTTTCTTTCTTACCCAAAGAGAATTCAAGTCCTGCATGAGTATAAGAGAATTTGTCATTAGCAGTTCTGTTGGCAACAGGACCAAACAAAGTCTTGGTATCAACGAAGTTCATGGTGTAACCCAAATCAAGAGCTACACGGTCAGATAATTTGAATTTCAAGCCTAAACCTACAGGAATGTAAGCTTCGCGTTTGAAATCCCTATCTCCTTGCAACTCTCTATCTGTAGCACTTTCGCCCCAGTTACCTTTATTGTCCCAAGAAGCGCCAGTACCGTCATTGTTAGCATACATTACAGGATTGAAAGCGATAAGGCCATAACCTGCTGTAGCGTAGAAATTAACGGCATTTTCCCTTCTCAAGAAGTCAATAGTAGCCAATTGGAATACACCGTTCAAGCTAACAGCGTATTGAACGCTAGTTTCAGCAGACTGATAGGTATTACCATCCCAAGCATTAACCGTTGCAAAAGGCTCCGAGTTGTGCGTAAAGATACGACCACGGTTAGCGTCTACTTGCAGACCGAACCAGCTGGAGAATTGCTTACGGATATTGATTCCGTAATATTCCCTAACAGGGGCTTCGAAGAAGCCAACTTTATTGCCAAAAGCGTTAGATCCGCCAACGAGTACATTAGGTGAAGTAATACCACCATTGATTCCTATAGACCAAGTTCTGTACTGGCTCCTTCCGCCAAATACTTTAGCGTCCTGTGCATTTACTGCACCAGCTACTCCTAGTGAAGCCACCAAAGAGCAAGCGACCGCTTTTTTGATTGTAGAATAGTTCATACTTTTTTTTCTTTCTTTTAAAGGTTAAACAGTTTTAATTGTATAATTAAATACAAAATTAAACATTTGTTTTATCGGTGCAATACTATCAAACACTATTCCAAAAAAAAATTATTGTTATTTTTTGTTAAATTATTTTGCGTACCCACCTCGCAAAACCACATAACACGCTATATAAAAGCACCTTATGCATAAAAGGCAAAACAAAATGTTTGATTACGCGCTTTGTAAGAAGCGGAAACAGCCCTTTTTATTGTCCCAGATAATTATAAAAATGTGTCAAAAAAGGAACATCGTGCATGAAAAGCCATACAAAAAGCTACTTCTCCCCGCTCCTAACGGCCTTTAGTAGCTTTATTTTGAGGTAGATCAACAAGGCAATTCCCAAAATGGAAACGCCCGTAATGGCAAACTGCCTCTCATTAAAAGAGGCAATAACACAATAGGCCAGCACGAATATCCCCAGACTGAGCGCAACGTTGTAAATCATTTTCCTGCCCATACATATACGAACTAATGGATATGCTCTTAGTAAACGGGCAATTCCGGATCGAACGTGTCTCTCCATGCCAAAATCCCACCTTGCAGGTTGTACAAGTTTTCAAATCCTTGCTGTTCCAGCAACAGTATAGCTTGTGCACTTCTCTTTCCACTTCTGCAGTGGACGACAACTGGCTTATCCTTGCTTATTTTATCCGTTTCCAGGAGCACATTGGCCAAAGGAATGTTTTCCCCGTCTAGGTTGGAAGTCTCGAACTCGAACTCTTCCCTTACGTCTATTAGCTGAAAATCTTCCTTATTGTCTATTTTTTCCTTCAGTTCTTCTACAGAGATTTCTTTCATTATCTGATTTATTTTATTATAAAATCAAACATATGCAAAATGGAATTCATATGCAACAACGATATGTTTCCCAGAAAAGGACAAATGGCAAATAAGTATCAACCAAACTGGGGCCTTAATGGGCATGAATACATTTATTCGCAAATATTCCGTAGCTTTGAATGCTATAATTGCAGGACAAAACGTTACGCTCAAAGGAATAGATTATGAGAAATATATTACTTTTTACGATATCCTTGATTTTTCTTTCTGCCTGTTCTGCCCATCGGGCGGCACTGCAGTCGTCCGTGCAGCCAGCCGATGTGAACAGAATCATTTCTACCTTGGCTGCTGACGACATGGAAGGGCGAGCCATTTTCTCTCCGGGCATTCAAAAAGCGGCAGATTTTATCGCCTCGGAATTCAAATCGGCCAGATTATCTTTTTTGTCAAATGACACCTCCTTTCTACAGACCTTTGGCGTATGCAGGACAACACTCACCTCTTTGGAGGTACAGATCAATGGTGAGGATATAGCCGAAGGCCGACTGGTGATGAGCTCCACTAAACCGGGCATAAATTGGAACGACAATCCCGAAATCAACATAATCGCCGTAAATGCCGGTGAAGACCTGCTTGCAACATACCGTAAGCTTTCCCAATCAGAAAACGACTACCTTATCAAGGTGGATGAAAGCCTGGCAGAGCAATTTAAACGCCTTAGGAGCTACCTCAGCCGACCGAAATTGGAACCAGAAGGCAAAGGCAAAAGCAGCCCTACCCTGGCGTTCGTATTGGGTGGCGAGGATATAAAGTCCTTTAGGGTAAACTTTTCGCAGGGGCAGGAGGAACTACCGCTATTTAACGTAGTAGGTGTCTTACCCGGCAAATCGAAACCGAATGAATTTATCGTTTTTTCAGCTCATTATGACCATTTAGGTATCGTGAAACCTGTCGGCCAAGATTCTATTGCCAATGGCGCTGATGACGATGCATCGGGCGTCACTGCCGTCATCAGCCTAGCAAAAGCTTACGCAAAACAGAAAAACAACGAGCGCAGCTTGATTTTTGCCGCATTCACGGCAGAAGAATCTGGCGGCTTCGGCTCACAATACTTCTCCAAGCAGCTCGATCCAGACTCGGTCATTGCCATGGTGAATATCGAAATGATTGGCAAAGACTCCAAGTTCGGGCCAAACACGGTTTACATCACGGGATTTGAGCGGTCCAATCTGGGCACGCTGATGCAAAAAAGGGTGGAAGGCACGGGTTTTTCGTTTCATGCAGACCCTTATCCGGAGCAAAACCTGTTCTATAGGAGCGACAATGCCACACTGGCCGCTCAGGGTGTTCCTGCACACTCATTTTCCACCGTACAAATAGACAAAGACGAATATTACCATACGGTAAAAGACGAGCTAGAAACATTAGACATAAACAATATTATTAGCACCATAAGGGCCATAGAACTAGGCGCAAGGGGGCTGATCAATGGAGAAGATACACCCACGAGAATCCCAAAACTAGAAAACGGCAGAAACCGTTGATAACAAGGCGGACATCATTCTATTTCTTCCTTTATTAAAAGGCTACCTTCATCATAACTGAAAGTATAAAGACCATCGGCTGGTACAACCCATTTACAAGGCAGGTTCAGAGCATACTGATTGACCAGTATTTTACTCTGTTGAAATGCACTCAAGTGAATAACATCGCCTTCTGGAAACCATTTGGCAAAGCCCTTTGCAGCGACATATGTTTTTGTGTTGCCGCAAAGGAGCGTCGCTGTTAGCAAGCGACTATATGCAACAAGGCCTGATGCATCCATCGAGCTACTTATGATATTGGCCGCGGCGTAGCTGTTTTCGTGAAGCCATTGGATGGCCATGCTTATGAAATGTTCCGTCTTCTCATGATAGGGCAGCAGCTTTGTGTGTTCTTGAAGATCCAAAAAAGACGCATCTCCAAACACGACGTCTACTTTTATGCCTTTGTTCACAATGTCTTCATATGCTTGAGAAGCGCATATGACGGTAGGTGACCACTCCAGAAGTTGTCCAAGATATTCTACAGCGATGGTGTCGGCATCTTCAATAATCAGTGCCGGTTCCTGCTTTTCCCTTATGACATGGTGTGACGACATCGGCAGAAGAAACAGCCCCACAATGGATATTGTGAGGCTGTTTGCTTTAAGAGGTAGTTAATTCTTTTTATCTGTTATCTCCGTTATAGCCTGGCCAATATTGCCATTGGGCTCCTCAATATGCAGCAGCGCCGCAATAGTGGGAGCAATATCGGTCATATGCGTGGCTCGATTGGTCGCGCCATGTTTGATACCCCAGCCCATGAAAACCAAAGGAATATGAGAGTCGTAGGGGTTCCAGGTGCCGTGTGAAGTACCAGTTGCCCTAGGCGATCCGCTAAACCACTGAGCCTCGGTGATGACTTGAATGTCACCGCTTCTTTTATAATTATAGCCGTTAATGATTCGCTCTTTTAATAGGGATGGTATACTCGCAGAAGCGACATCGTCCATGTCCGCTACAAATGCTACGCCATCCAATCTGCGCAGGTGTTTGATGGCGCTCTTCTTGATTGCTTCTTCATCCAACTGCTTTTCCTTAATTAGGGCATGGTCTAGATGAAGCTGGTAATTCCTGAGGCTATAGGCCAGTTTGGCGTGCCCAAACTCTTTCTCCAATAGTCCGTTGAGATCCGTGAGTACGGCATTCGAGTTGAAATAACCGCCGTCTCCTTTGTGATCCATAAAAAACTGAGGGTTATGGGCTGCGCCATGATCAGCAGATAGGAATACCGTATAATTGCCCTTTCCGAACTGCTTGTCCAAGTATTGAAAGAAAGACGCCAGGTCTTGGTCCAATCGAAGATAAGTATCTTCTACCTTGGCACTATTAACGGCAAACTGATGGCCCACATAATCTGTGGAGCTCAAGCTGACGGCAAGAAAATCAGTAACACCCGCTGGATTGCTTCCTAGATTTTCGTTTTCAATAGCTGCTCTTGCCATATCCAGGGTAAATGTATTGCCAAAGGGAGTGCTTCTCAAAAGCCCCATACCGACGGTTTCAGAGAGTTTGGCAGTATTAATAGGGAAGGAAGTATTATCCTCACCCTTGAACCTACCTTCGTAAACATCCTCAGGAGCACTTTGTACGTATGTTTCCAAAGGATATAAGCTATTCCAATTTTGCTTAAGATATTTCTGGGCGAGTTTTTTGGCATTGAAGTCCTTTACCCACTTGGGCAGATCCTGCATATAAAAGGTGCTGCTTATCCACTCTCCTGTTTCATCATACCAATATGCGGCGTCTGCAAAGTGCCCTGCGGGCAGAATGGCGCCACGGTCTTTGAGAGAGATGCCTATCACTTTCGACCTGAAATTTGTTGCCAATTTCAGCTCATCCGTTATGGTTGAAGTCAAGAGGTTACGAGGAGACATCTTGCCTGCATTATTGGAGTTGTTCACGCCTTGCACCGTGTTGTCTTCCGTACAATAGACGCTCTGTCCATTCTCTTTTAAATAGAAATCATTTCCCGCAATACCATGCAAGGCTGGGACGCTGCCTGTATATATTGTGCTGTGCCCGATAGCCGTCACGGTTGGGACGTAATTGATATAGGTGTTTTCTGCCGAAAACCCCTCATTGAGCATCCTTTTGAATCCACCATCTGTGTAGCGGTCGTAATAACGGTACAAGTAGTCCCAGCGCATCTGATCTACAACAAGACCGATTACCAATTTTGGTCTTTCTACGTCCTTTTTATTACCCACCTGTGCGGTGGCAGAAAGAAGGGAAAGAAATGAGCACAAGAATACAACTATTTTAAATTTCATTTTAATGAGCTTTTAAAACACTATTTTTGGTTAAAAAATAAATTTTAGATAAAGAGTACTCCAAAGTAAGCGAATTGCCTTGAAGAAATCGCGGAGAAGGGGTAAAAATTTTGTTAAGAGGGCCGTCTAAAAAGATCACAACCATCAGCCAAGGCCAGGTCGAGGAATGTTTCGACTTCGCTCAGCTTAATGCTGATTTCGGATACTCTTTAGACAAGCCCATAATATTCTACTAAACCAGCAAACGCACTGGCTCTTCGAGCAATGATTTCACGGTTTGCAGGAAAGCAGCTCCTGTAGCTCCGTCCACTACGCGGTGGTCACAGCTCAATGTCAATTTCATGATATTGCCGGGAACGACGGCACCATTCTTTACTACTGGTACCTGCTGTATTCCTCCAACTGCCAAAATACAGGCATCTGGCGGGTTGATGATAGCCGTAAATTGGTCTATACCAAACATACCCAAGTTTGACACGGTAAAGGTAGAGCCTTCCCAATCTTTCGGCTGCAGTTTCTTAGCTTTTGCCTTTTGTGCAAAATCTTTCACTTCTGCCGAGATGTGGGACAAGGTCTTTCCATCGGCAAAACGAACGACGGGAACCAACAAACCATCTTCTACCGCGATGGCGACACCTACGTTTACATGCTCATTGTAGCGTATCTTGTCTCCAAGCCATGAGGAATTCACGTTCGGATGCTGTTTAAGGGCTACTGCCACAGCTTTGACAACGATGTCATTGAACGACACTTTTATGGGCGCCACCTCGTTGATCTTGGTGCGGGCCGATATAGCGCTGTCCATGTCAACTTGTATGGTAAGATAAAAATGGGGTGCGGTAAACAAGCTTTCCGACAAGCGCTTGGCGATGGTTTTGCGCATCTGCGTAATAGGCTTCTCCTCGTATTTTTCCTCGCCTATGAACTGTGGTATGCTGATGGTCTTGCTTTCTCCTGCTGGCTTCGCCGCATCTGCAGCTGGCTTTTCGGCCGCCTTGGGGGTTGGCTTGAAAGACTCGACATCTTTTTTGATGATACGGCCATTTTCGGCAGATCCTTTCAACTGGCTTAAGTCTATACCCTTTTCTTTGGCAATAGAGCGTGCAAGGGGCGATGCCTTAATCCTGGAATCGCTGTCGGCTGTGGAAGAGGGAGCTGCTTTTTCCTCTACGGGAGCAGGTGCATCTTCTTTCTTCCCTTCTTCTTTTTTGCCTTCTGACTTAGCAGGCTTCTTCTTCAGCAAAGGTGTAATATCGGTTCCCTCTTTGCCTACGATAGCGATGATGTCGTTCACCTTGGCCGATTCGCCTTTTTCGATACCTATATATAACAGTGTACCTTCGGCATAGGCGGTGACTTCCATTGTAGCCTTGTCTGTCTCTACATCAGCAATGACGTCATCGCTTTTTATTTTGTCTCCTACCTTGAAGTTCCATTGAGCAATGGTACCCTCGGTCATTGTATCGCTCAGCAGAGGCATGGTGATGACGGTAGCGCCCAATGACTCGGGAGTTACTTCTTCTTCATCTCCATTTTCTTCTTCACTTGCCTGCTCGGTTTCAGGACTTGCCTCTTCGCTTGTTTCTCCCTCTTTGGCTGTGCCACTATCGCCTTCCAGCAGTGCCTTGTAATCTTCTCCTTCTTCTCCCAGTACAGCTATTACCGCATTGATAGGAACAGCTTCTCCCTCTTTGGGGCCTATATATAGCAAAGTTCCTTCTTGGTAGCTCTCAAAGTCCATGGTGGCCTTGTCTGTCTCCACTTCCGCTATCAGGTCTCCCGAGCTTACTTTATCGCCAACTTTTTTATGCCATTTGGCGATAACACCTTCGGTCATGGTATCGCTCATCTTGGGCATTCGAACTACTTCAGCCATAGTGATCTTCTTTGTTCTTTATTAAATATATATATGTATCGAAATAAAATTAACTAATCTTGGATGAATGGGTAGTCTTCCTGCACATACACATCCTCAAACAGCTCATGTGCCTGTGGATAGTCAGACTCCTCGGCAAACTTAACACATTCTGAAATCGCGTTTTTCACCTCTTCTTCAACGCTTTCGAACCATTTGTCGTCCGCATAGTTGTTGTCGATGATAGCATGCTTCACATGGGCTAAAGGATCCCTTTCTTTATATTTCTCCAATTCTTCTTTAGTACGGTATTTTGCAGGGTCAGACATGGAGTGCCCTTTATACCGGTAAGTACGTATCTCCAAGAAGGTAGGTCCTTCGCCTTTGCGGGCGCGTTCTACAGCTTCGTCCATGGCATTGTGCACTGCTACTACGTCCATGCCATCTACGGGAGCGCTAGGCATATCAAAGCCCAAACCCATTTTGTAGATATCCACCATATTGGTGGTACGTTTTACCGATGTTCCCATGGCATAGCCATTGTTTTCGCACACGAACACTACCGGAAGCTTCCAAAGCATCGCCATATTGAAGGCCTCATTTAAACTTCCTTGACGAACGGCTCCATCACCCATATAACATACACAAACATTATCCGTACCTTTATACTTCTCAGCAAATGCAATACCCGCTCCCAAAGGGATCTGTCCGCCTACGATGCCGTGGCCACCAGCGAAGTTGTTCTCCCTGTCGAAAAAGTGCATGGAACCTCCCTTGCCTTTTGAACAGCCGGTTACCTTTCCAAACATCTCTGCCATCGCCGCATTGGGACTCATCCCCTTTGCCAAGGCATGTGCATGGTCGCGATAGGCCGTAATCATCGAATCCTCTTTGCGCAAAACAGACATGGCGCCTGCCACAACAGCTTCTTGTCCTATATACAAATGACAAAAGCCCCTGATTTTTTGTTGACCATATAACTGGCCTGTTTTTTCCTCAAATCTGCGCATAAGTAGCATCGACTTATACCACTCCAAATATGTTTCCTTTGTTATTGCTATTGAACCCATACGTCAATGATGTATCTTAAATTATCAGTACGCAAACTTAGATAAAATTGTGTTGATATGCAATTATACCATATGACACGAAATTTTGATCTGTTGAGGCGCCTATCGTCTCCCATCAACCGTAAAGATGTAGTTTTTTGCATACAGTTTTCGACTTCAAAAATAAAAGTGTTCTTTTTTGTTGACATCACGCAAGAATTAATATAGATTTGCTTCGGTCGAAATTTGACTGAGGGATTACAAGTTCGTTGTAGCGAACGAAACAAACAAATATTAAAGAAGACTATTGATGAAAAAAGCTTTTCTTGTCCTATGTTTCATCACGGGAAACTTGCTATCAAATGCGGTACAAGCGCAGACCTCTGAGGTAAAGGTCGAAAACCCCGATGATTCAGAGAACCTAGCCAAAGAATACTTTTCACAAATCATGGGCGTAGCGATCTCTGCCACTACTAGTACCAAGCTATATCAGTTTGTTTACGATTGGATTGGCACCCCTTATAGACTTGGGGGAAAAACAAAAACAGGGATAGATTGCTCCCGTTTTGCTTATGAACTATATGAAAAAGTCTTTAACACTTCTATTGGCAACAACTCCAGGAACATATATACGCAAGTGAACCCCGTTTCAAAGTCAGATTTGAAGCCTGGCGACTTGGTGTTCTTCAAAATCAGGAGCAAAAATATCACCCATGTAGGTGTCTATATCGGTGAAAACAAATTTGCCCATGCCTCTACCAGCCGTGGTGTCATGATCAGCAATTTGGAAGAAGCCTACTGGAGAAGGTACTACTTCAATGGAGGAAGGATGCTAAAAGCGGATGCACAAATAGAGGAAGAAGACGACAGTACCGCCATCAAATTGAATTGATTTTATCCAAACAACAATAATAATAGGGTCAGGCCGATGCTTTTCATGGTCTGGCCTTTTTGATTTAAACAGTACCATATCTGCAAATAATACTTACTTTTATATCCACTGTTGAGAGCAAGTACATGGAAGCAAGAAACAACATATTAATCTTAGACAAAATAAATATACAGGAACGTATTCGTAGAATTGCCTACCAAATACTGGAAGACTGTTTTGAAGATGAGGAGTTGGTGCTGGCGGGACTGGCCGAAAGGGGCTATATCTTTGCACAAAGATTAGCGAACGAGCTATCACTCATCTGCGACAAGTCTATTCTGCTAATAAGCTTAGATATCGACAAGCAGGGTTCAGTACTAGATGGCAGAGCAGATATCCCCGTAGAGCAAGCTACTAATAAGGCTGTTATATTGATAGACGACGTATTAAACAGTGGAAGGGCTTTGGCCTACGGCCTAGGTATGTTCCTTGACATCCCGTTGAAGAAAATGCGCACAGCAGTACTAATTGACAGGAGCCACCGCAAATTTCCCATTGTCACAGATTTTACCGGATTACAGTTAAGTACTGTATTGAACGAGCAGGTGAGCGTGCATTTCGAGGAGATAGATGGAGAGGATGCGGCCTATTTGAACTAATAAACCGAATCCATTATCTTCTTGCCTTTCTCGCCGTAGTTTATATTTATCAGAAAGGGGTTGCTCAATTGAGCTTTAGGCTCATCCCTTCACTTATTGCATTTCCTTTAAGGTTATTGAGGGCTTTCAGCTTGTTTACTGTAAGCCCTTTGTGTTTACTGGCTATGCCCGAAAGCGTATCACCCTTCTTTACCTTGTAGCTCAACATTGAATTTGCCGATCCTTTCTTCGAAGTAAGCGGTGCTTCCTGCACTTGATTGACGGCAATACTTTGGCCTGGCAATACGGTGTTGTTTTTCAGGCTATTCCATACCTTCAGGTCTTGCACCTCCACCTGATAGAGGTTGGCTATTTTCGCAAGGCTCTCTCCTTTTTTCACCTTGTGGTACACTCTCTTATTCTCGGCAGTAGATGCCAATTGGAATTCCATCGTCTCCTTGGCAGACGGCTCATCGCTATTCAGCACGGCGTAAAGATCGGCATATGCAGATTTGTCCACCGCAGGGACAATGAGTCTCTTTGGGCTTTCCACACTCCCGTTTACTATTTTCCTCTTATAGGAGGGGTTCATATTGGCCAGCAAATCCACATCCACCTGAATAGCACGTGCGATGCTCGATAGCGAGATCTGCCTTTGTACTGAAATAATTTCGGGTGAAGGGCCAAACCCGGGGTCCAAAGGCTCAATGCCGAGCTCTTCCAAGTGGTTCATGGCATAAGTCATGGCGATAAAGGAGGGAACGTAATTTCGGGTTTCGCCAGGTAGGTACTGCCTTATATCCCAAAAATCGGGTTTTTCCAAGCCCGATCGCTGTATGGCACGGTATACATTTCCTTTCCCGCAATTGTATGAGGCTATGGCCAGCAGCCAATCGCCAAACTCGTTGTAGGCTTCCTGCATATATGCAGCAGCGGCATAGGTGGCCGCTACTGGGTCCTTGCGCTCGTCTATATAATTGTCCATTTGCAGGTTGTACACCTTGGCTGTGGCAAACATAAACTGCCATGGACCTGTTGCCCCCACCCGTGATACTGCTTGCGGATTGAGCGCCGACTCTACCACGGAGAGATACTTGATCTCATCGGGGAAATTGAGCTCTGCAAACACCTTCTCAAACAAAGGGAAGTAATAGTTAGCTAAACCAGATACCTTGGCAAGGTGGTTTCTGTAGCGAGGGCTCGTATACACATCAATGAAAGACTGCACAAAGGGATTGTGCGTCAGCTGCACCTGCTTTTGAAGCGAGTCCAGCCTTGATTTATAGTTTATGACATGAGGAGAATGTGTCTTTAAGAGATTTCTCTCAGCCAATGTATCTTCTTTGGTCTCCACCTTGTCAAAACCTAGTATTTCTCCTTGCACCCGGCAAAAAGAGCCGCACAATGCTATCCCCATAGCAAGCGCTACATATTTTTTCAATTTCATAATGACAAATGAAAGGTTATTAGTTGATGACTCATTCGATGTTCTTTCATGTAAATAACATTTCCATTTTTCAGCGGCATTTGCTCTACTCGTTAATAGTAACGCGCAAAAAGGGCCAATTAGTATGGAGAGAACAATAAACGAAAAAACGGAATGGCTTTAAATATAAACCCATTCCGTTTCTAGTTTTTTATATTTCTATTGCGTTGCGCAGCATCGGTTATCTTTATGAATGCTCTTCTTTTTTCAATTCATCCTTACGCGCATCTTCCTTGGGCTCGCCGGCCTGACCTTCCTTGAACTCCCTAACACCTCTGCCGAGTCCACGCATCAATTCGGGAATCTTCTTGCCACCAAATAGCAATAAAAGGGCAACTACAATAAGAATTATCTCCTGACCACCGATTGCCGCAAGCAATACTGAACTTACCATGATATATTTTTTAAATTAATTTCTTTTTACCTGAGGATTGAGAACAATAGAAACAACCCCGTTTTACAAATATAGAAATAATTAATTAATTCCGTGCAAGCCAAGGGCTAGGATTTATTGGAGTGGCATTTTGCAATATTTGAAACTCCAGATCTGACGTTCCTTCCACCGCATCTATCGCTACGGTTCCTATGGCCTCTTTGGTAGCAACTTTTTGATTTTTTGTAACGGATACACTCTTAAGGTTATTATATACCGAGATATAATTACCATGCTTGATGGCCACCGCATACCTATTCTGTATCTGGACCACCGTAAAGACCACGCCATCAAAAACAGCGCGAACACTTGCCCCTGCAGGAGTCCTCAGTTTTATACCGTCGCTATTTACCTTTACATTAGCGCCATAGGTATATTGCCCAAAGCCTTGTAGTATAGAGCTTTGAGCAACAGGCCAGGGCAATTTCCCTTTGTTGGAGACAAAATCTGCTGCAAGTTTTGCCGATTCTGGATTGGCAAGCAAGGCTTCGCTATCGCTCATCTTTCTTGCAGACGCGGCTTCGCTCGCCGACGGCTTTTCCCCGCTGCTTTTTGCCGCAGCCAGCCGCCTAGCTTCTTCTCGTTTTCTTTCGGCATCTATCTCTCTCTTGATTGCTGCCTGAATTGCTCTTGCCAGCCTGGCGTCTTCTTGTTGTTTTTTGCTCAGCTCCTGTTTATATTGCTTTTCCTTCTGGCTCAGGTCATTGAGCGCTTTAGATTTCACCCCTTTTTGTTTGTCGAGGTCCAGCTTTTCTTTTTCCTGGTCGGTCAGTAAGGCGGCCTGTTCTTTTTTGTTGTTGTGAAGCTCCGCAAGCTTCTGCTGAAGGTCCTTTTGCGTTTTCTCGATTTCTTCCGCCTGCTTTTTACGAGACTCGCTGAACTGCTGTAGGTATTTCAACCGCTTGTAGGCTTGATTGAAATCCTGCGAAGCAAAGACAAACATCAGTTTGTTATAGGCATTGGAATTGCGGTAGGCAAATTGTACCATGCTGGCGTAGTCTTTCTTGAGCTGAACGAGCTGGTCCTGCAATTCTTTGATGGTTTTGCTGTTTTTGTTAATCTGATTGTTAATCAAATTAATCTGGCTGTTGATGGTATTGATCTTTTGCTGCCTCAACCTAATCTGCGCATTAAGGGCATTGACCTGCTTTAAGGACAGGGACTTGTCAGAAGAGGTGGTTTTCAAGCTCTTGTTCAGTAGCTCTATTTCGCGCGTGAGCGCTTCCCTTCTCTTTTGCAGCTCTGCACTGGACTGTGCAGATACAGGTTTCATCGCTGCTATAAGCAAAAAAAGAACACTTATTACTAAGCTTTTCCACATACCCTGATTTAGTATCATTATTTTAATTATTCAATTACTTTATATACATCGAAAATCGCAACCTTTTATTGCCGAGCGCCTGACATATTCCAAATATTCAACAAAATTAATCAATCTTCCTATATCTATTTGGTATACTGAATGGTATTTGTATTGGATTATCAATTTCTATTTTATCATATTGCATATGGACGAATAATTTGAGATTGTCCGCTTCCGACCTAAGTTTCACGTTTTGCGGCAGATTCCGCTGCTTAAAAAGTGCGTAGTCGCCATAGTTTATCACCAGGCTCTGCCGACCGGTTGTATTGTTTATTTGATTGATCAGGGAGCTGAAATCTGTAGCGGTTTGCAGAGCAAAATCCATATTGGCCGTTTTGCCACTGAAGATATAGGTGCTATCTGTTTGCCTTAAGGCTACATCTTCTCCCAAGACAGCGGAGATGCCACGCCCCACTAGTAGCGATTGCAAATCGACAAAGCTCAGGGGAACACTGGAAAACCTGTACAACTCGCTAAATGGCTTTTCTATATATTCATTATTTATCCTATTGACCACCTTAAAGCTATCTGGCGTAATGAGTACCCTGGCTACCTCCAAACCCAAAATAGCTGTTACTGAAACCCAAATGGCCTGTTTGTCCTTGATACGGAGGTTTAGCGTCACATCCTGCTTATCGTCATTGATGATGAGATTTGTCTTTGCCCTTGCAGAGAAACTGTCAAAGCTTACTTGCTTGTTCCGTAACTCTCCAATAACACGGGCCTTATTGGACACGTTTACCGCCTCTCTCTTATCTATTTCTTTGGTGGCAATCTTTTTTTTCGTTTTACATGCGCCAAAAAGCACGAACAGTGCCAGACAAATGTATAACGCTTTCTTATTCAACATAAGCCTGGAGGTCTATTTTCTTCTTTAATGTCTGTGCGCTAGCGGTATCGTCTCCAGCTATTTTCAAGGCAGATTCCCACTGTTTCATTGCCTCTTTTTCTTTGCCCAACTTGGCCAAAATATCGCCATAGTGTTCTAATAAAGCGACAGAACTGCTGTCGCTATTGCCAATAGCCTTTTCAATCCATACCAGTGCTTCCTGGTACTTGCCTTGCTGAAACAGCACCCAGGCATAGGTATCTTCAAAGGTTGCATTGTTGGGCTCCAGCATATTGGCCCTACTGGACATCTGGGCCGCCTGATCCAAGTTTTCCTTGCGCAAGGAAAGGTAATAGGCATAGTTGTTCAGTACGCCGACGTTATCTGGCTCCAGGGCTAAGGATTCGTTATAGGCGAGATCTGATTCCCTGTACATATGCAAAGCATTATAAGTATCTCCCAGGCTGCCATATATCTGCGCCATAAACGGTTCGTTACGCTCGTCTGCATGGTTCAAGGCAGCCTCAAAACTGCTTCTCGCTTTGTCAAATTCCTTGTTAAAGGAAAAAGCATGTCCCGCAAAAAACTGCGTAATGGGACTGTCTGGAAATAAATTAACCGCAGTGTCAGCATGTACTGCCGCATCTTTCAGGTGATTGTTTGTCAAATCTAGCTGTAGCAACTGCTCCCAAACCTTATTTTGATGGGCATCCAACTGGGTAGAGCGTATATATTGCATACGGGCGAGATCTTGCTTGCCGGTTTGGACAAGCACGTCCCCATATATGGCGTGCACGACCGCTTCCTCCGGATACTTTGTTGTGAGTATATTGGCCAGTTCCTCTACGCTGGACCACTGCTCTCTTTTCAGATCCCGAGAAGCCATTACCCGAGATAAAATATTCACCTTGTCTTCAACTTTCAGGTCGCTGGTCATGAAAACCTTTTTCAGATTGTCCAAAGCTTTGCCCTCTTCGTTCTGAGCATTGTAAACGTCCGAGCGACTAATGGCTATATAGGGATCCTTAGGAATTTTCTTTTCTGCCCTATCCAAAGCTGCCATGGCCTGCTTTGGATCCCCGAGCTTCAGGTAAAGATTGGAGAGTAAGATATATCCCTTATTGTCCTTGGGTTTGTTCTTTATCAGCTTATTCAGTTCCTCCACGGCGATATGCGATTGACCCTGCGCGATATACACATTGTGGCGGGCCAACATCAAATTGTCACTACTGCCAAATTCTTTCTCAATCAAAGCGTAGGTCTTTAATGCCGCTTCATAGTCCTTGCTCAAAAATTCTGAATAAGCCTTATCGAAATAAAATTCCCTCTGCTTAGGTTTCAATGCTATCAACTTGGCATATATGGGAGGCAGGGAAGCAAAATCTTCCATTTGTTTATAGACATCGGAAAGTAGTATCCAATACCACTCATTATCGGGATTTAGCTGGGCGGCCTTTTTTGCATTGATGGCAGCCTCGCCCGAAGAGCCCATTTCCAATTGAAGGCGTGCAAGCTCGAAATAAGCTTGATCGTTCTGTGGGTTTACCTTTACTGCCCTCTGCAAATCGGCTACGGCTTGCTGCACATTCCCCTCGTTCCTCTCGCTGATACCAGAGGTCAAAAGACTGGAAGAAAGCGCCGAGTCTGGCAAGGTCTCCTGCGCTAGCGACGCGATAGGCGCTACGAGCGCAAGAAAAACGAGAACAATCAGGCAACGAGCTATTTTCATGTGTAATTTGTCTTTATTATTTTTATAACCCCTATTTAACGCTTTTGTTGGCAATAGGTTTAATTGCATATGCCGTGCTATCTATCTCTTTTGCCCAACAATATGGCCAACTGCTTTCGTTCCATAAGGAATGTGAAAAGTAAAAATAAGATAAATAAAACGTTTCCTATAATAAGATCCCGATGAAATACAGAAAAAGACATCCAGCTGATGACCGCCGCCATGGCCAAATAGGTTATGTTTTTTTTGAGGTGATAGGGTATGGGATAATGGCGCTGCCCCAATATATACGAAAGCACCATCATGGATCCATAAGTCGTCAAGGTGATCCAGGCACTGGCAATATATCCGTATCGTGGGATGAGCACGAAGTTCAGCACGATGGTCACTATCGCCCCAAATCCGGAAATGTAAACTCCATAGCGGGTCTGATCGGAAAGTTTGTACCAAATGGATAGGTTCATATAAACCCCCAAAAACACATAAGCCATAATGAGTATGGGTACTATGGGCAATCCCGACCAGTATTCCATTCTGGCTTCGAGCGTGCCCCCTCTAGTGAAAAATTTAAGTATCTCTATGTTAGCCACCAGCCCCACCATGGCGACAGACATGGCAATGATGAGGTAGTCCATGATAACGGAATATACCGATCCGGCGTTCTTCTCCTTGGCATAACTGAAAAAAAACGGCTCTGCACCTAAGCGAAATGCCTGTACGGCAATACTCATAAAAACCGCTAGCTTGCTGCACATAGTGTATATACCTACGTCGCGGGCGCTGGTTTCTTGGGGCAGCAACTCCTTGAGCAGCAACTTATCCAGGTTTTCGTTGACAATGAAGGAAAAATTAGCTATCAGGATAGGGAAGCTATACCCCAACATATCCTTCACCAATGCTCCATCCCACTTCAACTGTAGTTTTAATATTTCCGGAATCAGCATCAGTAGGGTAATCACACTGGCGGTTAGATTGGATAGAAATACATAACCAATCCAGCCAGGCCGATACCAACGCGCTAACCAATCTGCTCCTATTCCATTTCGTTCAATGAGCCAGGGAATAACAAGGATGAACAATAAATTAAGCCCCACGAAAGTGGCAATGTTAGCGAGTTTGATACAAGCAAACCGTATGGGCCTCCCTTCTGCCCTGATACGCGCAAAGGGAATGACTGCCAAAGCATCTGCAATGAGGATGAAAACGAACACCTTCAAATAAAAGGCTAGGTCCTTATCTGCAAACTGTCGCTGTAAATAGCCCGCCACTGCATCGAAGGAAACAAACAAGGTGAGCAGCAAAAGGGCTGAGGTAAACAGCGTAATCAGAAAAGTATTGGCATACACCTTCTCCTTCTCGTCGGCTCTCTTTTGCAAATAGCGAAAGAAAGTAGTTTCCATGCCAAATGCCAAAAAAGCATTGAGCATGGCTGCCCAACTATAGAGATAACCAAACACGCCATAAGTAGAGGGGGGATACTTATTGGCCAGAAGCGGCGTCAGGATGAAATTCATGATCCTGGCCACTATGGTACTAAGCCCGTATATCAGGGTATGTCCGGCAAATCTTCTTAATGTAGACAAGCTATACTAAAAATAAAAAGTAAAAAAAACGTCCGCAAAAGGGTGGAAAGAAATCGACACAAGCAATTGCATAGATTCTTTATCGCTTAACTACGACAAAATTTTTGTGATGCCGTAGCTCGCCTTCCTTGACCTCTACCTGTGTTACCTGCGCATCTTCCGGACCTTCATGGCACCATTCCAAAAAGCTCTCCAAATCCAGCGGATTACCCTCTGCCTCGATTTGTACCGAGCCATTGGGAAGGTTCTTTACGGTGCCCCTTATCTTCATCACATCGGCCACTGCCTTTGTAGACGCCCTATAATATACCTTTTGAACTTTACCGTGAACAAGTATGTCCAAATGTTTTAACGCTTGCGGCATTGCTATCTTATTGTTGTTCTATCCAGTTGGGCATGCATCTGCCAAATTGGCTAATAAAGAACAAAAGTATTCAAAAATAATGCAAATACGGAAAAATATAGCAGCAGCAACCTAGGCCAACTTTTTGACCGTTGACTTTTCCGACAGGGTTTTCCCTTTCACATGGCTTATTAGGTTAAGCCCAGGTGTCTTACCTATCTCTAGCGAGCCGAGTTGTTCGTCCATCTGCAAGTACTTTGCGCCATTTAGCGTGGCCCAACGCAATACCTTCTCAAAAGGAATTTCATCAAAGTGTTGCAGTATTGTTTTTATTTCGGACAGTATGCATAACCTGTCATTGGAGGCCAAGCTATCTGTACCCAAAACGATCTCATGTTCCATCTTCCAAAACATAGGAATTTTGGGCAAGCGGTTTTCTATGTACAAGTTGGCCTTAGGGCAAAAGCACCAGGTAATCTGCTGCTCGTGCCTATTCACAAAATAGATATCCTTTATTGTTGTGTAGGTATTGTGCACCAACATGCAGGGTTGATTGCTAGGCATCAACGGAAGCATGCTTTGCAGCGAATCCCTGCCTTGTGCCTTAAAAAAGCTGATATCTCTCCCCAGCTCCCTATAGAAATCAACGAAATCTCCATTTTTATAACGAAAGAATTTGTTCTCCTCCTCTGTTTCCTGGTTATGAATGCTCAGCAAATTGCGCTCGGGATGGTCTAGCTGCTTGAGGTATCGGTAGATCTCCTTGCAGACGGAATAGGGTGCATGGGGTGTGATGCTTGAGGGAAGATCGAAGGCTTGGCAGGTTTCCAGCGCCCTGTCAAAATAAGCTCGGGCCTTCTCTGGTTCAAAGCATAACAGTTCAACAAAAGTATGATAAGCGATAGCGCTGTCTTTCTTTGTGGGAGCAGAAATTGCCGTATTGGAGATATCGCCCACCGCCACTACGCCATTTTCCAACATTTGCGCATCGGCTCGTTCCATTGCCGCAACTATATCATCTTCTTCATAGTAGCGGAATTTCATGACAGATTGCAAAAACCTCACAAGTCCCGTGTGCCTAGGCAATGCCCCAAGCAGGTGCGAAAGTTCAAGATGGCAATGACTATTCACAAATCCCGGGGTAATGAACCCTTTATGCTTCTGGACAACGGCATCGGCGGGAATTTCATCCGAGCTGTGATACAAACCTAAAATTTCCCCGTCTTCGCCAACTTCTACTATTCCATTCCGGACAGGGTCCTTGTGTACAGGAAAGATATAGTCTGCGGTATGGTATATGCTCATTTAATTCTTTTTTTCCACCAAAATGAGATAGATATTCAGTTGAAAGTGGCCTATAAACGACAGCAATCTATATCTTTTAAATAAGATTAGCTTCTATTTATTTGATATATAATCAATTAAGCCTTTATTTTTTATTTTTCGGTGGTCGAAAGTTCACCATTTTTAGGTATCTTTGCAAGATAATGTTGAAAAAAAATAAGATCGACATACGTTCACTGTCTCTGGAACAGCTAAAAGAGCAGCTTGTGGCCAATGGCGAACAGGGATTTCGTGCCAAGCAGATTTACGAATGGCTGTGGCAGAAATCCTGCACGGATTTTGAGCAGATGAGTAATTTGAGCAAAAATTTGCGTGACAAGCTGAGCCAGACGTATACTATCAATGCGGTCAAAATAGACAAGTCGCAACACAGTGCCGACAAAACCATAAAAAGTACTTTTCGTTTGGTAGACAATCATCTCATTGAGGGCGTGTTGATTCCGACTCCCGAGCGCATGACTGCTTGCGTGAGTTCTCAGGTTGGCTGCAGCCTCACCTGCAAATTCTGCGCCACGGGCTATATGGAAAGAAAACGCAACCTCCATGCGGACGAGATCTATGACCAAGTGGTATTGATAGCACGACAAGCCGAAGAAAGCTATCAGCAAGCCTTGAGCAATATTGTTTACATGGGTATGGGAGAACCTTTACTTAACTATGCCAATGTCTTGCGTTCCATAGAGCGCATCACCTCACCAGACGGCCTCAATATGGCTTCCAAACGCATTACGGTTTCTACGGCGGGTATTGCCAAAATGATCAAGAAACTGGGCGACGACCAAGTAAAGTTTAACCTAGCGCTTTCCTTACATGCCGCAAATGACGAGAAACGCAATGAGATCATGCCTATCAACGAACAGAACAGTTTGAAGGCGCTCTCGGAAGCCTTAAAATACTATTTTGCCAAGACCAAAAATCCCGTCACCTACGAATACATTGTCTTTCACCATTTCAATGATGAGCTAAGCGATGCCAAGGAGCTGGCAAAATTTTGCAAGCATGTTCCCTGCAAAGTAAACATCATTGAGTACAACCCCATTGCTTTTGCCGATTTTCAAAATGCCGAAGGAGATAAAATAGAACAGTTTGCCGAATATTTGCGTAGCCAAGGGGTCATCACCAATGTGCGGAGAAGTAGGGGAAAGGATATAGACGCCGCCTGCGGCCAATTGGCCGTGAAAGAAAAGGAAGCACAAGAAACAGTAAACACTTAGATTAACCATCCATATTAAAGACATGGAAATGAGACAGGTTTTCCATGATTTTATTTCTTTGCTATTTCCGCCTACCTGCATTGGTTGTGGGATGCCTTTATATGCTAACGAAGAGTACCTTTGTACTTTTTGCTGGTATAAATTGCCCGTTACCAACTGCCATCTCCACCCAGAGCAGAATGAAGCTGCCAAGCACTTTTGGGGCCGATTGCAGGATGTACAGGCTGCTTCCTATCTCTATTTTAATCCAAAATCGTCCGTCGAAAGGATACTCTACGAACTGAAATACAACAACAAACCAGAGATCGGTATCTTACTAGGAAAGAAATATGGCGAGATACTACAAAATACCGATTTTGCTCGTATCGACGCCATACTGCCAGTACCCCTACATAGTAAGAAAAAACGGAAACGAGGGTATAACCAAAGCTCTTGTATTGCGCAGGGGCTTGCCCATGCTTGGAATGTCCCTGTTATGGAAGATTGCCTAATACGGACAAAACACACTACTTCTCAAACCCGTAAGAACAGAATAGAGCGCTATGAGAATATGAAGGAGGCATTTACAATACCTTATCCCTTACAATTGGAGCATAAGCACGTATTGCTCGTAGATGACGTACTGACCACAGGTGCCACCATAGAAGCTTGTGCGGCACCATTGTTGAAAATAGAGGGATTAAGGCTCAGCATTCTTACCCTTGCCTTAGCAAAATAACTAAAATCGCCCAGAAATAGACGGAAACAAAAAAGACAAAGACGGGGCTGTCTCCTATGTTTGTTGTAAGCAAATGTAGCAGACAGCCTCTTAAAGATTTAAGAAGATTAAAATATCGAAACCGATCAGGCTGGTACGTTTTTCTTCTTCGATTTACCGAAAACATCCATCACCAACACGAATACCAGTGTGATGAGGATAGCTAGACTAACTCCCGAAGCAGCGTAGGGATTGAGCACCGTAACCGTTAAATCCTTGAACAATAAAGCCATAAGAATAACAGGCATCTGAGCGGCACAGGCAACCCGAATATATTTTCCGGTAAAAAGTGCCATGGCTCCCAAAATATGGGCCACGATGATCATGTGAACCAACAGGCTTAACATAAAAGCGACACCCACCGAGCTTTCCCTCATGACCACACTAAAAGCATTAATATTGGAAACAAATTCTATCCCTTTCCACAAAATAACAATGGCCAAAACTATCCTGATAGCTTCCAACCAAAGCGGATGACGAGGCGCGTCTTCCTGGGCTGCATTTCTTGAGACCATAACATTAGGTTTTAATGTTTAACAAATACAATTGGTCTGATAAAATTCGACTTTTACTTTGAGAAAAACAAATTTATTTTACTTTTCTCTTTCCCTAGAAAAACCATTCTATCTTTATGATCCGCCTCTCGGCCCTGCATTGCTTTTTCTTGCTCATCTAATGGTATATTTTTCTGTTTTGGTAATTTCTGGCCAGTTGTCCGTACGAAAAGGTTCTGCTGGCAAGCCAGAAGTGTTGAACAAATTGGCGGCTCCTGCATCGTCTGCCCAAGCATAGTGCACTGAAACCGGCACACTAACCTCGGCAGCCGTCAACACCACCTTATTGCCGGAAATCACAGCCTTTGCAGGATAAAACTTTTGATTGGCGCCCGCCAGCTCAAAGCCATTCAACTCAAGCCCTTTCACTTTTAGCCCGCCGTCGGTATTTTTAAAGGTTAAGGTTACGGTATTTCCCGAAATCTTTACCTTATCCAGTATCGGGCCTTTGTCTACCACTTTTTTTCCATAAGTGTTCTTCAAAGCCAATTTTGCCAATCGCAGTCCAACGTCCTGCTTGTTCTTGGGATGTATATCCTTGGATTCACCGATATCAATGGTAACGGCCATACCTGTATTGGACAAATCCAACGCTTTTGTTTGTGCTTCCCGAAGTTCTGCCCATTGGCTCCCTTCGTTGCTCACCCCACCTCCTGCCTGATAGCTGGCTAGTTGAACAAAATAGAAAGGCAAAGCGCCCTGGGCGAAATGCGTTCGCCAGTCGGTAATCATCAATGGAAAAGCAGTTTGATATTGATGGGCTCGGGGAGCATTGTTCTCCCCCTGATACCATAGAAAACCTTTAATACTCATTGGCAAGAGAGGGAAAATCATGGCATTATACAATAAAGACGGGTAGCTATTGGGACCTATATCGATCTTAGAATCAAACAAACGCTCCACTTTATACTTCCATTCGGAAGCTAGGGGAATGATCTTGTCTCCGATATGCAGACCTACATCATCCGGCCGTCCATATATTCCGCCATTACCATAACTATCCTCTATCCTCACGGCAATCACATTTGTTCCCTCTTTCAAAACTCCCGATGGGATTTTATATGCCCTAGGCTCATTATAGCTTTTCGTTCCTCCTACACGCACTCCGTTTACATAGGTATCGTCCATGTCATCAATGGCGGCCAAAAGAAGAAGTGCTTCCTGACCCGCATCTTCAGAAGAAATCTGTAGGGTTTTGCGCATCCACACTATGCCATCCAAAGTACCTAGGGGTCCTTGCCACAGGCCGGGTACCTTCATTTCGGGCCAAGTGGAGTCATCATAATCTGCGCCCTTTAGCCGAGCTAGTTCGGATGCATCGGGCAGACCCCCTTGTTGCTGTTGTATGGTTTCTATATTGCTTTCCTTTATCTTTTTCATCTGGCTTACCCTCTCTTCAAAAGAGAAGCTGGAAGTGAACTTGGCATCCACAATACCTGCCTGTTGCAATGCTGTCAGACTAGTCCATGTTTCTATATCGGTACCACCCCAAGACGAATTGACGATACCAATTGGAACCTGTAGCTCCCTATATAATTCCCTCGCAAAGAAATATCCCACTGCGGTAAATTGACCAACATGCTGGTTATTAGCGACTTTCCATTCTCCTGCATCCATCAAATCGTCCAAAGGATTTGCCGATACAGCATTTGAAACCTTAAAATTTCTGATATTTGGGAAATTGGCAGAAGCTATCTCCACTGTAGCATTTGCGCTCTGCCCCACCGTCCATTCCATGTTGGACTGCCCAGAACAAAGCCATACATCGCCCACCAGCACATCCTCCAGCACGATTTTGTTTTTGCCTTCTACGGTCAATATATCCGGTCCTCCGGCCTTTTCTGGTTTAAGAACAACATACCAAAGACCATTTTCATCTGCTGTCACCTGTCGCTGCTGCTGACGAAAACGGATGCTTACACTTTCGCCTCTGGCGGCCCAACCCCAGATCTTCATATCCTTGTCCCTTTGCAAGACCATGCCAGTACCGAAAATCTTGGGCAACCGTATCTCGCAAAAAGTTTGTCCCATTATAAAAAATGCGACTAGAAAAAACGCAAGTTTCTTGTTCATATAGGTTTATTTAATCAGTTACGTTTAATACGGTAAATATATGAAATGTCTGCATTCCAAATGCTGCCTATTTCAATACAAATAGCTGCAGCCAGCGCTCGTCACCATCGGTAACGTAGCGATTGTAAGCCAGGCAACTACCGTCATAACTCCATGTTATTGCTCCAATAGGCGCATTTGCATCGCTTGATTTCCTGGTTATCCGCTCGGTCTCGCCCGATCCGATTTCTGTTATAAAGACACTGTTGTCGGACACATAGGAAACAAAACGGTCATCGGGACTAATACTGAATGCCGATTGTACGGCGAATGGGTTCTTTGTCACCTGCCTTATTTGGCCTCCAACAGTGGGTACGGCGAATACCTGTACGATGCCTTCATCGTCTTTCATCAGAAAGAAAACGGATTGGCCGTCGGCAGAGGTACGGAGCCAATGCCTCGGTCCCTGTATACCCGGATACTTTCGAGAACTGGTAAAGGTCAACCGCCTTTGTTCAGTTCCTTGGGGTGGGTTTGGCCTGCTCTTTCCCGTTCCTTCTAGCGGTTTGTCCACTACCGCCTGCGTGATGTCGTTTGGTATATTCACCACAAATACTTCGGTGACTATATTACCCAGGCTATCGCGTACATTGCCCTGAAAAGCAATAGCCCGCTTTTGCTTTGCCCCGCCTGTCTTGATATAGCCATCCTTACCTATCCATGCTTCATCAAAAGCCTTTTCAATCTCGTCGCTTCCCCATCTGGGCCTCTCCGTCACTTCCGTGACCACTGCACTGAACATTTCCCCGCGATTGTTTTCCAATGAGCCGTCATCTTTTACCACGACTTTTCCAGGACACATCACTCCCACTACCCTCAAATCCAGCACAGAAGAATCCGTTTTGGCTAATTGTTCCATGATATAGTCATTGTAGGTAAAGGAAATCCACTCGCCATCTCCGCTCCAAGAGTGGGCATGCGTACCCCCTCGAAGGGCTCCGGCCGTAAACGGGGGAAAAATATCGCGCGCATCCATAAATATAGGCTGTTCTGGCCGCTCAATATCTATGGCTACACCTGTTCGGCGAGTCATGCCATAGGGCTTGTGCTCATCGGAATTGCGAATGCCTTGGATAAACAACACCCTGTTTGCCACGGGAGAGAAGGTAGCGGCCCCTACGCCGGGGCCATATTCGCTTTGGTTGCTGGTTTGATACAGTACTTTCGATTCCCCTGTCTCTATATTGATCATCTCGATCCTGCCAGTGCTTCCTATCTGGGTATCATCGTTGCGCGTATCGTAGACTATCCATTTACCGTCTTTTGAAAAGACCTGAGCATGATGAAGGGTATGTCCTTGACGGGCAGTGGTGAGCTGACTTTCTTCCAATTTTATGTTCATTTTATGCTGTTGGTTACAAGCAGTGAGACAGGTCATAAATCCCAACGAGAAAAGATGGCTGATCTTTATCAACAAAGCTCTCTTAACTTGACCTTTCATGATACTTTACTTACCCAACCGTCCCAGCAACCATTCCGTTATTTTCGCCTGCTGTTCGGGAAATGTCCAGTGTCCCGTTTCCTGCACCACAAAAAGTTCCTTTGGTGCCTTAATCTGATTATAGGCGGCGTAGTACGAGGTGGGCGGACAGGTTTCGTCATTGTATCCCCAAGTATAAAAACCCGGTACTTTGACAAAGCGTGCAAAATTGACTACATCGTAATATGCCGACACCTTGATTTTTTCTTCCTTGGCCATAAAGGGTGCATTCCATTCGTTGAACATGTGGGGCCATCCGCCGGCCCGGCCGTGGAGGTAACCGGTCAAATCGCATAGTGCGGGATATAGCGAGACTAAGGATTTCACCCGCTCATCGAGTGCCGCCGTAACAATTGACAGTGCGCCCCCTTGACTGCCTCCCCATACCGCCAAGGTGCTACCATCAAATTCGGGTAGGGAATACAAATAGTCGATGGCACGTACACAACCCAAGTACACTCTTTTGTAGTAGTATTGATCGCGATCGTCCATATTGAAAAATTGATAATCCTTCAATGCGCCCGCGCGAAGATCGTCATACAATGTCGTCTCATAGGTCACGGGTATGCCGTGAATACCGATCTGTAGTGTGATGATGCCCTTTTCGGCAAGGTCGACAATGCCCGCATATGGTCGTATGCCCGCCCCTGGCACAGACAGTACAGCAGGGTATTTTCCCTCTTGCTTGGGTTTGGCCAAAATACCATATAGCCGCGCACCGACTTCAAAATTTTGCAGATTTACCTGATATACATCCACCTTTTCGGTGCAACGTTCGGGCAAAAGGATGAGCTTGGCATCTAAAGGTACTTTTGCAGCATCGGCCTTTGCTTTATTCCAAAAGTCCCAAAAATCATCGGGTAATGTCTGGGTGGGTTTAATTGTTTCGGGCAGGTATGCGGCAGTGGCCAAACCACGGTACTCCAAGCCATCCACGTTCACCTTCACCTCACAGCGCAAAAATCCTGCTTGCTTCAACGTTCCTTTTATTTCTCCCAAACCATTTTGCAGCTTTAGCTCACCCTTGTTCGTTGGCGGCATCTTTTCCAGTCCCACACTATAGGTCACTTCCACGTCCTTTATGGGTACCTGGTGTTGCAAAACCCTCACCGTAAACTTAGCTTCCTCGCCAATCGCGTAGTTCCAATCGGGTTTATCTGGCGAAACCAGCACCTGAATGGGGTGGGGCGGGCGCGACTGTGCAAGGCCGAAATAAAAAAAAGAAAGCAAAAGGCTTAATGCCATCAAAGGCCGAATAAACATTCGTATTCTCATGGTTGTCAAAAATAAAGGTTTAATAATGAGGGAGCAATATACTAATTTCTGAGCATCGTCACTCCTAAGCTGAGATTAAATGCCTCAATACTACTCCCTCACTCTTTGCCTGCACCAATTCCCAATTATTTGCTCAAATTGGACAACAGGTGCTTCCGAAAGTCCGTGATACGATGGAAAGTCAAAAAATTGGCATCGTGGTTATTGTGAGCTCCGCCTTCCTTGTCATCATATGCCGTTCTGCAGGCAACTATCATATCATTGTCTTCAAACAGCCAGTCTACATACTGAAAGCCGTGATTCAGCACATCGGGATGCTGCAAGACAATATGGTGTACCTGCCAATTCATCAAATCCGATGAACTCATCAGTGCCAAGGTATTGCGGAAACTGGCGGCGTTTCTACCTGGATATTGCTGTCTAAATTCCTGTGGGATAATGTTGCTCAAGGTCCAATAACGCTTGCTTTTGTCATCAAAGCGAATGGCAAATTTCTTGCTTCCTCCCGGAAACGACACGAAGCCCGTTGTGGGATCGAAAGAGGCAATCTTGCCGTCGGCACTTATTTTCACTATAGCTGCCTTTTCGTCCATCGTAGTTCTATCATCTACCCGCAATATATCTACCATATTCCCGTCAGGCGCTACTACGGCATTGCCCTCTAGCCAACCGGTAAAGTGACCTTCCAGATAGGTGGAGTCATATGGCAGGAAATTGCTCGTTGTCCAGCTATCGGCCTGTAGGAGGTCGGCATTGACCGGAGCAGACATCATCATGGCACCATAGCGCTTGCCCCATTGCAGTATGGGGCCATGGGCAGTTTCCATGGCCCGCCACAGACGTCCATTATGTTCGATAACCGGCATGGGAGCACAATGGAACTCACCGGCTAGCAACAGTCCATTCTCCCTATTGCTAGGCTGGGACCAAGTCACGCCACCATCTTCCGATTTACGGATGAGGACGGTCCCATGGTGCCTATCGGGACCCAAGAGGTATAATACTTCCCGATGTACAAATAAGCTAGACCAAAATGCCCCTCGGATTTCACTGATCTGCTGCCAGCTCTTTCCCTTGTCTGAAGAGCGATATATCCTGGAAATGGCCTGGACAAATTCCGAACTATTCGGGCCGAAAAAATCGTGCGAAACGACATAATCACCGTTGGGAAGTACCGCAATACTGGGCGAGCCAATGTATTGTTTTGAAGATGCGGGTTGATGCGCAATGATCACACCTGGCACGGTAGATAGATCTTGTCCCTTTATCTGCCCGTTCATGCAGGAGAAAAAGAATGCGCCCATTACAATAAATTTAAATATCCTGAAGTATAACATATGCTAAAATGCTTGTCGTATGTTGTCTTTTACTATCATTGACGCCATTTCTCAATAGCCCTCGTTTTGTACCAAAAGTGGGTCGGAGTCCATCACGGCTTGTGGGATTGGGAAAAGTACATGATGTGCCGTGGCACTCGTTTTCCCTCTAGCTATTGCCCCTGAGATAAACTTGTCCATTCTGATCAAATCCATTCTTCGGTGTCCTTCCGAATAAAACTCCCACCCGCGTTCTGCAAGGATGTGATCTCGCAAAGCCGCTTTATCCGAAAAGGCTCCAAACGCAATACCATCTAAGGCTGCTCTAGTTCTCACTTGATTTATCAAGTCGAGGGCTTCCTGTGTAGGCCCATTCAACTCATTCAGCGCCTCTGCCCTAGAAAGGAGAATATCTGCATACCGTATTTCGGGTATATCGTTACCATGGGAAGCTCCCAATGCCCCAGGGTCTGGCAGGTATTTAAAGGATCGGATATTGTCATTGCCAAGGAGAGACACCGTCTGTCCCGAGCTATTGATATAAGAAGTAACCAATAAATTCCTTCGCTTATCTCCTTCTTCAAACGAATTATAAAAGCTGTCGTATATCCTGAACTCGTTAGGCCAGTTGACATAAGTAGGCAGGTACCTTACGCCAAGGCTTGGTGCTTCTGCAAAATTGTCTGGAAATGCGGTATTCATCCAGCTATTGGCGGTGGCCCTGTCGCTACTTGCAAAAGCCGGCCGAACCCAGATATACTCTCCATTTCGCTCGTTGGCTACGCTAAAAAGCGTTTCATAATTGGCGAATAGGCTGTAGCTAAACTGACTCATTATATTTGCCGCTATGTCGGCACATTTTTGCCATTGTCTGGTATTCAGGTAAAATTTACAAAGATAACCCATTGCAGCAGCTTTATGAGCTCTTCCATAAGCTGCCTCTTCTCCCGGTGATGGCAGATCTGCCGCCGCACCCAATAGCTCTGTTTCAATAAACGTCCTCATCTCTTCGTCCGAAGCCCTCGCCAACTGCAATTCTCCAGTAGTGCTTACACGTAGCGGAACTGGGCCGAACATAAAATACAGCTTATGATAGCTAATAGCTCTTAAAAACCTGAACTCAGCGATATAGATTGCTTTTTCACTTTCAGAAATGCTGACATTGTCGATATTTTCCAGCAAAATATTCGTATTGCGAATGGTTTGATAGGGTGCGTCCCAATTATTACCTATGAAATCGATGGTAGGATCCCAGGTGAAATTAATAAAGTTGCGCGCATCCCGTTCAACATTATCTCCTGACTGATAGAGGATATCCGTTGGCCACTCTTGTGGAGCAATCACATAGATGGAATTATTGGTATTCATATTTGCTGCTCTGGCATATGCATCTGCCAATACGGATTCAATGCCCTCTCTTGTGTTCAGGTAATTGTCGGGAGCAAGTTGCGAATACACTTCTTCGTCCAGAAAACCGCTACACGATTGCAAGGCCATCAGACCTGCCACACTAAAAAAACCGATATATTTTGATAATTTCATAATAATCACTGATTAAAGACCAATATTAATACCTAACAGAAATGTTCTTGCAGAGGGGTATGCATTCCAATCAATCCGAAAATTTGCGCTCCCATTTGGATTTAAGGCGGGGTCGTAGCCCGTATAATCGGTAATGGTAAATAAATTTTGCCCAGAGACATAAACAGATGCCGATTTAATAGCTCGTCCCGACATAGGAAGCTGATAGCTAAGCCGCACCGTATTCAATCGGATATAGGAAGCATCTTCTACAGTATAGGAATTGACGGTTTTCTGCCCCTGTACATTTGGCGTCACAAAAGAAGGGTATGTGGTAGAAGGGTTTTCGGGCGTCCAACGGTTTAATAGCGGTTCGGCCAATCTGTTTCTTTTCAAATTTGCCGGAAAGTAGGTGTCTACTGCATTATTGTTCAACATACTTACCCCGTTCACTCCTTCAAAAAAGATATAAAGGCCAATATTTTTATAGCTGAAAGTATTGGTAAATGACCAGATAAAATCTGGGAATGAGTCGCCCAGGATCACCCGGTCCTCGGCGTTAACCACTCCGTCTCCATTCACATCCAAGTATTTTATATCTCCTGGATTTACGTTATCGTTTGTCACCGAAAAATCGTCGCCTTGCTGCCATATGCCAATAATCTCGTACCCATAAAAGGAATGCAAGGGCCTACCTTCTTCAATAATGGCGATCTGACCTGTTGACCCTGCCGAACCAGTGATGATATTAGGAATGCCACCCAGATTGGTTACCTTGTTCTTCAACGTATTGAAGCTGATATTGGAATCCCATTTAAATGCTCCTGTCAGGTTATTGGTAGCCAGCATCAACTCGAATCCGCTGTTCTGCATACTACCAATGTTCGTCATCATGGACGAAAAACCCGTGGAGCGGGGAATGGGTAGACTCAGCAGCATATCGCGGGTATTCTTGGTGTACCAATCGATTGTTCCCGAGATTCTATTGTGCAAAATACCGAAATCTAAGCCAGCATTAATTTGTTCAGACGTTTCCCATTTCAGATCGGGATTGGCCAGGCGGGACGGTGCTGTGGAAGAAACCTGTATGCCATCAAAAACCGTTTTCAGACCCGTCCCAAAAGTAGACATTGATTGATTGTTGCCTATCTCCTGATTTCCGGTTTTACCCCAACTGGTTCTTAGCTTTAAGGAATTGAGTGTTTCCACCCCACTGAGGAAATCTTCCTCATTTATCTTCCAGCCCAATGCCACAGAGGGAAAATATCCAAACTTGTTATTGGCTCCAAAACGCGACGAGCCATCTATACGCAAAGCCGTGGTAAACAAATACTTGTCATGCAAGGTATAATTCACTCTTCCCAGATAGGACAACAAGCTATTGGAGCTTTTGCCACTGCCAGTGATGTGCGTAGTGGGATCGCCAAGGTTCAGGTTATTGGTGCCTGTCGCATCCGAAGGAAATCCACGCGCCTCTGCAGAAAAGTCATCGTCAATAAAACGCTGACCGGTCATCCCAATTACGGCATTTAAGGCGCTGTTTTGAAATGTTTTGTTATAATTTATGGTTGCCTCGGCCAAGTAGTTACTGTTCTTGCCTTGCAGGATACTGGCTATTCCTCCGGCCGCGCCGCCATCGATAGTTAGCCTGTTGATATATGTATCCCTACGTTGGTTCACGATATCTCCTCCAATATTGAGTTTTGCCGACAGGCCATCGGCGAGTTGGTATTCGCCGTAAACGGTACCGAATGTACGGTAAAGATTAGAGACAGCTTTCTTTCCATTCCCAATAGCCAATGGATTGTCGATATTCATGTCCGTTGATAAGGTATATTTTCCCTGTTCATCAAACATGGATAAGGTCGGATCATAATTGATGGCGGCGTAAATAATACCTGCCCTTTCATTCAAATCCATCCCATTGGGTACGTAATCGTCCTTGCTGTAGGATGTGCTCAAACTGAGCCCTAGCTTAAACCTGTCCATCACGCGGTGTTCTAGGTTGATCCTGGCGGTATATCGTTTGTTTCGCGAATTGATCAAAACGCCATCTTGATCGTAATAATTAAAAGAAGTCATAAAAGTGGTATGTTCACCGCCTCCAGAGAACGACAGGTTATGATTTTGAATCGCTGCATTCGGCTGATATACCTCCTCCAACCAATCAGTTCCCCCGTTATTTATACCTGAAACCCGCTGGTTGTCGGAACCTCCGCCGGCATCGATAATGGCATTAATGGTTTGCATGTATTCGGATGCATTGAGTAGTCGTATTTTGTTGGCTACATTCTGGAAACCGGCATAGGCATCATAGTTAACTTTCATGGCGCCTGATGCGCCACTTTTAGTTGTGATCAAGACAACGCCATTGGCACCTCTTGAACCGTATATGGCCGTGGCAGAAGCGTCTTTCAAGACCTCGATAGAGGCAATATCATTTGGGTTTATGGAATTTAATGGGTTCCTTGCCGTGCGCATACCCGTAAAATTGGCACCCGAGCCAGAAACTGCAGACGAGTTGTCCAGCGGCAAACCGTCTACCACATACAGTGGGCTATTGCCCGCATTGATGGATCCCACACCACGGATATTCACAGAGATCCCACCTCCTGGTTCGCCGCTATTCTGCACTACCTGAACACCTGCTGCTTTACCAGCGATCAGCTGATCGGCAGAGGTTATGGCTCCTTGATTGAAATCCTTCGCACTCAACGTAGTTACCGACCCTGTCAGATCGCTCTTTTTCACGGTACCATAACCCACTACCACAACTTCATCCAATTCCGAGTCGTCTGCAGTCAATGCTATATTGACAATCGTTCTCCCAGCTAGATTTACTTCTTGGCTTTGATAACCTATAAAACTCACCGACAATTTTTCAGTTCCTGCTGAGATCGTAATGGAATATTTTCCTTCAGCATTCGTTGTCGTTCCGTTGGTTGATCCTATGACTTTCACTGAAGCACCCACCAACGGCTCATTGGTCAATCGATCGGTTATCTTCCCGGAAATAACCGTTTGTCCAGCTGCATATGTCATGCAAAACATTAAGCAGGCAGCAAGACACCATCTTTTTAATCGCGCTTTTATCATGTTTAGTTTATAATTAATTGGTTCATTACTATTCACGACTTGACATTGGTTCGATCAAGTCCTGTTTCAAAAATCTCTACGAATCTTCGCCTTCCCCGATGACAGCAATAGATGCGGCGAGACATTGCCTCTCGGCTATTTTTTTAAACGACCAGTTTTATCTCCATTCTTTTGTACAAATTTTCATAGTCAACATATAACTTATCTATATCTCTCCGTACCTCGCTATCGAAGTTTCCCACATCCCGACGCGTATAAGTAGAAATAGGCAGCCCCCGCTTTTGCAAAAAATATTTGGCCACTACCGGATATACGGCATGCATGACATCCATGTGGTCTATGAAAAACTGCTGTGCCTCTTGCACTTGCTCATGAAGTTCGGGCACGTCATAGTTCTTGCACAGCCACACGATCAACTCGGGAAAATAATTGCCCTGAATACAGGAAAGACCCGCTGCGCCAACCCTTAGGGAATCAACCGCATGGGCCATATAGGCATCGTAAAGCCCAAAGGCATCATGTCCTTCTGTGGCTTTAAGCTTCGCCTTTATTGCATCCAGATCCAGGCAAGTATCTTTGTGGTATATCACCCTTCCCGTAGACACAAATGCACCCAATTGCTTGGCCGACAGCACACGTTTGAAGGGATCTGGGCATTCATAAAAACCCAAGGGAATGTTTTCGGTAAGGGTCAACAAATCATATACGTTACTTTCAAAAATGGCATCTTCTACACCGTCTTCTCCCAACATATTAGTGATGACTATTACCGCTTGCACTCCAGTGTCATAGATTTGCTTCACAAAATCGGCCTGTTGCACGGTATTCCCCCCAAAGGTACCCGTTGCTACTACCGGCACTGCACCAGCACTAACATCTACAATATATTTGGTTACCTTCAGGCGTTCTGCCTCGCTGAGCTCAAACATTTCGCTGGAAAGGCAATTGGCAAATAATCCTGCCGCGCCAGCGTTGAGATAGAACTCCGTCAAATGGGTCAAACCATCATAATCGATTGCTCCGTTTTCCTTAAAAGGGGTCAGCATCACAGGAATAAATCCTTTCTCTCTATTCATGGGATAAATACGTATGGAAATTTGTCATTTATAATTGATACCAAACAAAGATATACCGATACCTATGTCCTTTTCTATAGGATATTGGCAGGTATTTATAGGATATTATCGCGCTGTTTCTTTGCGCGAATCCAAGTAATCAATCTCCCCGACAAAAAGATGCTCAAGGTTCCTACGACGATGACCATATTGGCATGTAGCGGATTCCGAAGATAGCTGTACTGCTCGGGAATAAGATAAGAAAAAGTCATCCACACGATGACGCATATACCGATTATTGTCCCCGCTATGGCCTCGGCATTGCCTGTCTTTCTGCTGATGATGCCCAGTAGAAATAATCCCAACATGCCACCTGCGAAGATACCAGATAGCTGCCACCATACATCCAATACGCTTTTGATGCCAATCATGGCCACTCCTGCAAACATGCCGAACAATCCGAAGGCCGTGGTAGCGATATAGAGCAAGCGCAATTGCTGTTTTTCTTTTATATTCGGGTTGATATAGCGTTTATAAATATCTTCGGAAAAAACGGTAGCAGAAGCATTCATTCCCGAACTGATGGTGCTCATGGCTGCCGAAAGTATGGCCGATACGATGAGGCCAACCAAGCCCGTGGGAATCTTGGTGACCATAAAATGGGGCATGACCTTATCGCCATAATCCTCTGGCTTCAAAGTAGCTGCCAACTTTGCTATGTCGCCTGACGTGGCGCTGGCGGAAAGACGTTCGGCAGCGGCCTGTAACTTGACGGGCTCAATCATGTCTGGATTTATCTGGTAATAGGCATACAGGCAAGTGCCGATGATGAAGAACAACAGGGATGCGGGCAAATAAATCCATACGCACAGCCAGATCGATTTACTGGCTTCCCTCGGCGAAGTAGCCGTGTGGTACCGTTGCACGTAATTCTGATCCATGCCAAAATTGTTGAGGTTAATAAAGAAACCATACAAGAGGATAACCCAAAAGCTTGCCTGTGTAAAATCAATATCCCAACTCCCCAAACTGAACTTATGGTCTGCCTTGCCTATTTCCACGATCTTGGAAATGCCTCCGGGCATATTGACTACTACCAAGTATACTATCAGCACGGCACCCAGCGTTTTGATGATCCCTTGTACTACTTCTGTCCAGATCACAGCCTCAATCCCTCCTAAAACAGTGTAAAAGATAATGCAGATGCCGGTCACCAACATAATAAGCTCCATGGAATATCCCGTGAGGGCTTGCAAGCTAAGGGCGATACCGAAAAAAATGGATCCCATTCGCGCCAGCTGGGTAAGCAAAAAACAAATTACGGCATAGCTCCTGGCCCAAGGACCAAAGCGCTTCTCCAGATTGGTATAGGCAGAGACCTCGCCCGTAGCCCTATAAAAAGGAACAAAATACTTGACCGCAACCCAGGCCGCCAATGGCATGGATATACTGAATACGAATGCATTCCAATTCCCCCCAAATGCCTTGCCCGGTACACCGAGAAAAGTATTGCTGCTCAAAAAAGTGGCATAGATGGACAAGCCGATTGCCCAACCCGGTATCATGCCGGAGGCCTTGGTAAACTGATCGGCGCTTTTGTTCTTTCTGGAGAACCATATGCCTACCAATACCATAGCCAAAAGGTATAAAAAGATAATGGCAAGATCTATAATTGGCAGGTTCTTCATAATTTATGACTATAAAATTTATCCCCAAGTATAAGATATCTTGGATAAAGTGTTTCATATATCGCCACTTTATCCTGTTCGGGCAGATAGGTCTGCTCAAATCCCGATGACATGGCCCGCTGAGCACTGGATATATCAGCGTGAATACCGCTCACCACAGCGGCATACATGGCCGCACCCAAGGCACAGGCTTGTTCGCTGCGTACAGTTTTTATGGGCCTGTTCAACACATTGGCCAAGGTCTGCATCACGTAGGGCGATTTTTTGCTGATGCCACCTAGGGCGATAACTTCTTGTACCGGAATACCTTCTTTCTCGAAACGCTCGATAATGGCTCTTGATCCATAAGCGGTGGCTTCGACCAATGCCTTAAATATCCGAGCGGGAGAAGACCCCAAATGCAATCCCGAAAGCACAGCAGTAAGATTCAAATCGACATCTGGTGTACGGCGCCCATTGATCCAGTCCAACGCGATTTCGTCATCTACGGTAAGGGGAACAAGCGCGGCTTCTTTGTTCAACTCGGACAATATGCGGCCGCTCAGGCCATTCTGCTCCTCGGCAGAGAGTTTTTCTGGATATATGTTCGTGAGTGGAAAGCTTAACAAGTTGGCAAACCATTGATATAGATCACCAAAGGCGGATTGTCCTGCCTCAAAGCCGAGCATATCTGGAATGATAGACCCATTCACTTGGCCGCATATACCGCGCACAAACTGCCCTCCATGTTTATCGGTAGGAGCCACCAGCATATCGCACGTAGACGTTCCCATCACTTTCACCAAGCTGTACGGAGCAATACAGGCACCTACAGCACCCATATGTGCGTCAATGGCCCCTACGCCTACTTTTACCGCTGGCGATAGACCTAATTTTTCGGCCCACTGCAACGATATTTTCCCCATGCCATGATCGGCCGTATAGGTGTCTTGGTAGAGCCTATTGCGCAATTGGGCTAGTCGGCCATCGAGCTGTTGCAGAAAATTGGCTGTGGGGAGGCCGCCGAAATCCTGATGCCACATGGCCTTATGCCCTGCCGCGCAACGGCTCCGCTTTATCTCCAAGGGATTGGTATTGCCCGTAAGCACGGCAGATAGCCAGTCGCATTGTTCCACCCATGAAAATGCACGCTGCGATACCGCATTATCCTTGCGGATAATATGGAGGATTTTGGACCAAAACCATTCAGAAGAATAACTCCCACCGACATATTGGGTAAAATCCGTTTCCCAACGCTTTGCCAACTCGTTGATCTCGGCCGCTTCTGCATTGGCCGTGTGATCTTTCCACAAAATGAACATCGCATTCGGATTGTCCGAAAACTCGGGAAGCAGTGAAAGAGGTGTTCCATACTCATCTACCGCAACAGGTGTAGAGCCTGTAGCATCTACGGAAATGCCGACGATGTTGTCCCTGACCTGCTGCGAAACGGAAGTCAATACCGCCCGCAGGCCGCGCTCCATACTTTCCAAATAGTCCAACGGATGCTGGCGAAACTGCGCCTTGGCCGCACTGCAGTATAAACCGGCCGCCCAGCGAGCAAAAGGGGATACGGCCATACCCATTTCTTCACCCGTCAGCGCATCGACCACTAAGGCCCTAACGGAATCTGTCCCAAAGTCTAACCCAATAACATATGTTGATTGCATGCCTGGATAGATTAATGCTCAAAATGTACGTCACCACAAAAATGGACCTGAATACCCAATTCATCCAAGGTCACCGCTTTGATACGGCAGGCGCTATGGGCTTGCTGTTCATCTGTTGCGTATACGACATGAATATGATTGGCCTGATGCCTTGCCATCAGTTGGTCCCTATTGACGCCATGCAATACGGCGTGCATGATAGGCCATTCCGGTGAGGTTGCCTTCCACCGCCTTTCACTTTCTTCGTGAGGCAATTCCAAGGCCTGGCCCACCCCAAGGTCACAATGCAACTCATCGTCCTTCACATAGATACGGCTCCATACGATATAGCCAGCCTTGCTGACTCCCCTGATGGTTCCACCACCCAGACGGAAATACATGGGCGACTGTCGCCAGCTTTCAGCTCCCGCGTAACCCCCATCGAAGTGGGCGGGCGGCACTGCACCAGAAATCAGAAATACCCACACAAATGCATCCGTATATTCGTCTTTATACTGCTCGCCCCATCTGATATCGTGCAAGGTATTTTCACCCTCCATGCCTAACTGTTCCCATAGTTTATAGGTAATGAGGCTATCGATACCCGCACATTCGTCTACTTCGTTGAAATGCGGTAATGCCTTGCCGGCAAATAACTCCTTTCCGTCTTCCGAAAATACGGGAGGCCTATCGGTATTATTGAGCAATCCTTCTACCAAATCGCTGGCCACGGTCAAATCTTTCAGTCCCTGTTGGTACTGTATCCCAATGGTATCGCAACCAAACTCGGCGGCCATACGCGTAGCTGCAACATACATCTTGCATTGTTCCAAAGTCTGCCTTTTGGTCAATTCCGTGGTTTCGTCGGCGCCCCACTTGAATTGCATGCCTCTATTTAGCAACCACTGCAATACGGCCTCTGCCTCTCCATCTGTCACCGTCAACATCCGTGCATATAGCGCTGATTGGCTCAACCTTTCCTTGAAAATGCCCAATTCATGCAACAGGTCATCTGGCACAATGGCATTGTACATACCCATACAGCCTTCATCAAAAACGCCCATAATGGCCTTTTCTGATCGAAATGCCCGTGCGAACTGCCTTCCTATACGTTCTTCTTTCCAAGGAAGCTTCACCAGTTCAAAATCCTTGATGTGACTTGTATCATGCTTCACCGCCCCACTATCCAGCCATTCCCGAAGTCCTTCTTCAAAAAAAGAATCCGTGAAATCCCTGCTCCACAAGGTGCTGAATTTGACGCCTGCTTTGGTGAGCGAACCGTTCAGGTTGAGCATGCCTACCAGTCCAGGCCACTGCCCGCTCCAGTTGGCAACGGTCAGTATCGGCCCCTTATGTGTCGTCAGTCCCGCCAATACATGGTGGGTATATTGCCAAACGCTTTCTGCTACAATAAGTGGGGCATCTGTTGGAATGGCCTTGAAAACCTCTATTCCCATACGTTGCGAGTCTATAAAACCATGTTGTTTTTCTGCATCGTAGGGATGTGCCCGTTGTATCTGATACCCTTGCTTTTCAAGAGCAAGACCCAGCAGTTGTTCCATATCTGCTTGCGCTTTCCAGCAAGATTGATTGGCAGACAAGCGCAAATCGCCACTGGCTACCAGCCACACTACTTTATTTTCCTTGGTGTCCATTATTTGAGGTTTATATGTATCTATTGGCTGCTTGAACAAATAAAGCTTCAAGCCATGGACAAATGTGGGGATATAAGCGGAGGGGTTTGTGGCACTTATTAGCTTTTTTTTGTACTATATTATCATTTACTTGTGAAGTAGCTGGAACATGATTAATTTAGGTTCGTTAATCGCTGGCAAAAAGCCATCGGCGATACAAGAATAACCAATTAAACATTTTACGAATTATTGAAATAGACCTTACGTGCCATGAAACCGCAATTTCATAAAGTCCCCGTACCTCCACAGACCTCGTTCAGTGTGCGACACGATATACAGCAAAATTTCGGAAACATCTGGCATTACCATCCAGAACTGGAACTGCATTATGTCATACGCGGCCGTGGTGTCAAGTTTATAGGTGATAATATCAGCAATTTTGCCCATGGTGAGATCCTCTTGCTAGGAAGCAACCTTCCCCATATGTGGCGCTGCAATGAAGAATATTTTGACGAGGACGCGGCGCACGAAATTGAGGCCATTGTAGTTCATTTCTCTCCTTATTTTTTAGGTAAAGATTTCCTGAATCTGCCAGAGACCTATTTGCTCACAAAACTTTTTGAAAAGGCACGAAAAGGAATGGTTTTTCAGGGCGACACCAGGGAGAAACTGGCTCGACTTATGCATGGCCTGCCGCAGGCCAATGACCTCGATCGCATCATTCGGTTTCTCTCCATTCTTCGCCTTCTGTCCGAAACGGAAGAGTATGTGCCGCTGGCATCGGCTCACGCTTTCTACCAATCCAATGAACTGGATATTATACGTCTGAACAAAATATGCAACTACACCCTGCAGCATTATAAAAAAGAGATCTCCCTACAGGAGATCGCTTCCATAAGCAACCTGAGCATCACTTCCTTTTGCCGTTATTTTAAGCTGATGACCAACAAGACCTATTATGACTTCCTGATAGAGATCCGCATTAGCCATGCCTGCAGGATGCTGGTGGAAGACAAACTGCCCATTGACATGATCTGCTTCGAATGCGGCTTCAATAACGTTTCCAATTTCTATCGGCACTTCAAGAAAGTAACCGCCATCACGCCAAGAGACTACAAAATGAAGTATTTGGATTTGGCGGTCAGTTGAATGGGGTGGGTTAGTCCTGTCTACTCCACCTCCAATTCTACCGTCACAGGCTTCAACCAAGTGCTCGAAAACTCGACCTGTACCGCCCCCTTTTCTCCAGTTGCCTGTATATAGGCCAGCAACCTGCCGTGATAAGCACGCTGCTCGTCGTCGCGATAGTCACCCATATCCGCATTATTGCTAGCCTCCAGACCAAGAAGCTTGGCAGGCCCCACAATACGGCAACGGATATTGTCATCGGCAAGAATTACGGGAAGCCCCTTTTCATCTACGATTTCCACGGTAATATGTGCTAGATCCTTGTCCTTCGCCAAGGTTGCGCGGTCTACGCTTGCCTTGAGCTGGTACGGTCTGTCTGAGGTATGGATGGCATAGCGTGCCTTTTCATCCCCGCGTTCAAGCCCCACGACTTCAAGCTTGCCCGGCTGATAGGGAATATCCCAAGAGATAATTCCTGTTCCATCATCATAGTCCTTCGTTTTGCCGACGACATTGCCATTCAGCAAAAGCTGTGCCTGTGGGCAGTTGGTGTAGCACACCACGCGTATGGTATCGCCTGCTTTGTAATTCCATATCGGCCAGGCATCCATAGACAGGTTTCTCCTATTGCGACCCAAGGGATAAGTACCGATATAGGCCACTGGCTTTTCTGCCCAAAGGGCCTGACGAAAGTATCCTCTGGGTTTAATGAAACCACCCAAATCCAACAACCCGGAATAAAAACCGCGTGACGGCCACCTACCCGATTCTCCTAGGTAATCTATCCCCGTCCAAAGAAACTGCCCGAAGATGTATTCGCTGTCGCGTACGGCTTTCCAGGCATCTATATCGTGCCTGTTCTCGCTGCCGTAGATAATCCTTTCGGGGTAGGTTTTATGATCTCGCGCATAGCGGTCTTCGGTATAATTGTATCCTGCAACGTCAAGAGCACCGGGGTAATCCGTGAAATTGGACATCACCACGCCTGCGAGTGCTGCCGTAACTGGCCGCGAAGTATCATGCGCCTTCACTACTTTCACCAGTCGTTTGGCTATTTCTCCCAATTCTTCTGCGTTTGGCCTTTCCGGCTGATAGCCGCCATATACCTTTTGACCTATGTTTGCGGTATCCAAGACGGGATGGGTGTAGGGATCGTTGGGATAATCCACTTCATTGCCTATGCTCCACAGGATAATGGAGGGATGTCGCTTGTCACGAAGCACCATATCGCGCAAATCCGTTTCGCCCCATTCATCAAAATAGCTGGCATAGCCGTCATAACTCGGTGTACCGACGTTCCAGCCCTCCACCCATTTGCGCTTCGGCTTTCTCCATTCGTCAAAAGCTTCGTCCATTACCAACAGGCCCAACTCGTCACACAGGTCGTACACGTCCGTAGCCTGCGGGTTGTGGCTCAAACGAATGGCATTGCAACCTATTTCTTTCAGTTGTTTCAAGCGGCGTTCCCATACTTGCCTGGGTACTGCCGATCCCAGCACGCCCGCGTCATGGTGTATACACACCCCCTTCAACTTCATCCATTCGCCATTGAGTGCGAATCCTTTATCGGCATCGAATGTGGTGGTTCTTATCCCTACTGTAGTCCACTCTTCATCTACCACTTTGCCGTCTTGCACAATGGTTGTTTTCAAGGTATAGAGATTTGGGCTGCGCACCGACCAAAGTTTTGCCGAGGGCACTTGCATTTCTACGGGTACGTCCGCCGTTCCTCCCGATTCAACTGCTGCCTTCACCTGCTTTTTAACCAAGATCTTGTCACTTCCCTTTTCGGTAAGCTCTTGTAGAATGCTGACATTGGCCTTGTTTGCCGCTGTATTCTTTACCTTGGTATTGACGGCGAGCCTTGCCTTGCCCGACTGAACACTCTTGGTTTCATAGCCAGTCCCCCAAACGTCAATATGAACGGGGCTGGCATAGATGAGTTGTACGTCCCTATAAATACCCGACCCCGTGTACCACCGGGAGTCGTTGTACTTGCTGTGGTCCACCTTTACGGTGAAAGTATTTTCTTCACCAAAGCGGATAAAGGGCGTTATATCGTAATAAAAGGATACATAGCCATTTGGTCGTTTGCCGAGGAGCTTCCCATTGAGGTATACTTCGCTATTGTTGTATACTCCTTCGAAATAGATATATACTTGCCTGTCCCTTTGACCGGTTTCTGGCACAAAGGTCTTCCTGTACCAAGCGATACCTCCGGGCAGGTAGCCCGTGGCACTGCCAAGGGACGGACTCAAGGGAGCTTCCACCGACCAGTCGTGGGGAAGGTCGAGCGTACGCCAATCCTTTTCATCGCTCTTTTCAGGTAATTCTCCCGGATGGAATTGCCAATTGTTGCTGAACGGTTGAATTTCCCTCGCTGGCTGGGCCAATAAAGGACATGAAAACAGAAGGCTTAGCGCCCATAGGAAAATAATTGCTCGGTGTTTCATATATCTATTCTATTGAATCGTCTATTTACAAATAAAGGAAAGCTCTTTTTAATATCCGGGATTTTGTTCCAATTGTCCACCTGAAGCCAATATTTCAGCCCTTGGTATGGGTAGCCAATAGTGTTTATCGGCAAAGCTTCTTCCATCCAACGCCGTCTTTCTGGTATATGTGTAACCAGAAGTTGTTCTAACGACGTCCATCCCATATGCGGGTACATTCTCTGTTATGTTGGCAATCATCCAACGACGTACATCATAGAAACGATGCTCCTCAAAAGCCAGCTCCACCCTCCTTTCATTGCGAATGGCCCGGCGCATGGCTTCCTGGGAAAGGCCTGTAGGCAAGGCAGGCATATCCACACCTACCCGGGCTCGGACCAGGTTCACGGCCTGTCGGGCAGACATGCTTCCCCCAGCTGGTACCGCGTCCGATCCATAAGCCTCATTGGCGGCTTCCGCAAAGTTGAGCAATATTTCCGCATACCGGAAATAGATCCATGGCTGAAAACCGGCATTGCCCCACGGATTTTGCAATGGGTAGCTGTCGTTCATGAACTTCTTGAGATAATAGCCCGTTTTGGTCGTATTCCAATTATCGTTGCCATCGCGACTGTCTCGACCACCAGGGGTAAAGGTCTCCACGGCTCTTCCCCGGTATTGATTTCCGTTGTAGAGAATAGTCGCCGCAAATCTAGGGTCACGGTTATCATAGGGATTTCCTTCATCATAGCCCGATGCCGTATTTATGGAACCATCTTCATTAAAGGGGTTCAATCCGTTTCGCATTTGATAGGCGTCTACCAGATTTTGTAGCGGCGTATTTCCCGCCCAACCTCCGTAACCATTCGGCCCATTGGCTATCTCCAAGTGTACGTGATTGGCATTTCTGGTGTAATGCCTTGCAAAAATGGTCTCGCTCGTCTCATCTACTAGAAACAAGTTGCTGTAACCTCCGCTATATATACTGTACTTGTTAAGGGCAATCACCTCTTGAGCGGCAGATACGGCATCTTCCCAGGTGCCCGCATTATATAGTGGGCTTGCGGCATAGAGTGCAAGCCGTGATTTCAGGGCCAAGGCAGCCCCTTTTGTGGCTCTTCCCAGCCGCCAAGAAGCGCCATTGTCCAATGGCAATTTTGTCGCTGCGTCATCCAACTGGGCCATGGTATAGTCTATCCCTTCCCCAATACTTACTCGCTGGAACAAGATAGGATCTTGTAAGTCGTCCGTAAGGTCAAAAACCGTATCGCCCAGCAATACTACTCGGCCGTAATTCCTGATTAGGTCATGATACCGAAATGCCCTTATGAATTTCAGTTCACCTTCCAGCATCGTTTTTCTGGCTTCACTCATTTCGATGTTTGCCAGTACGCTGAGGGCATAGTTGCACTCCCTGATACTACGGTAGCTGCGAGCCCACAGTACACCTGCATTGCCCAGGTTTTCCGGTGCCAATTGACCCCGTTGAACTAGCCAGGTGGCATCGTCATTGTTGTAGATGGACTCGTCTGTTAGCGAGCTCCACATGGCATATTCAAATCCCCTTCCGAAGCCGGGGTCTGTTCCATCTCCTTCCTTGTCCTGTAGCCTGGCACCGATATACCTATTGGTAATATAGGCTTCCAGAACAGCGGTATCGGCTTCAATGGCACTGGTCGCAATCCGATCGGTTGGATCCACATTGAGAAAATCCTTGTTGCAGGCGGTCAGCGATATGATAATGGCCAAGCCGGCAAGTATACGGTTCGTGTTTTTATTTAATGCATTCATCTTCTTCTCGATTAAAATTTGACATTTACGCCTAGGTTTACGATTCGCTGCTGTGGATAGAACTGCCCGCTACCGCTAGATCCTTCGGGATCGTAATCCTCGACCTTGGTGATGGTAAACAGGTTGAATCCACTGGCATAGAAGCGCAAACCGCTAACCTTAATCCTCTCCAGAAAAGGTGCTTTTACATTGTACCCCAGCTCCACGTTCTTGAGGCGCAAGAAAGAAGCATCGTTCAGCCAGAACGTATTGTTGTATTGCCCTCCGCTGATAGCGTTCGACGCGCGCTCGGTCACCCTTGGGAATGTCCCTTCAGGATTGCTGATGCTGTAGCGATTATCTGCCCAGCTGCTGTAGAAGTTACCCACACTGCCCGATTCCGGGAGTACATACTGCGAAACCCTACCTTGGCCTGCGAACAATACCGAAATATCGAAGTTCCTATATCCCGCATTGAGCGAAAAGCCATAAGTGATTTCCGGTATATTGCCATATTTTGTCCTAAGCATATCGTCCGCGTTGATTACGCCGTCACCGTTATAATCTTCATAAATAAGGTCGCCCAGTTTGGCTCCGGTAACATGCGGATAGGCGTCCAGATCTTCCTGGGTACGGAACATGCCTATACTGTTGTACAACAGGTAGGTGTTCATGGGAAGCCCCGTTTGCCTTTGGTAGTCCAATGTGCCGCTAGCCTCGTCTATGAAGATAATCTTGCTCTTGGCGTAAGTAAGGTTGGCAGATACTCCCCAACTAAATTCACCAAGTTTTTGGAAACCCAAAGTGCCTTCCAAACCACTGCTGTTCACTTTGCCTATATTTTCGGACGGAACCAGCGGATCCGAATCAAATGGGTTAACAATACCCGAAGACCCCGGTAATGAAGCATTTCGTGTGGCAAGGATGTCAGAACGCTTTTGTTGGAAGTAAATGGCTTCCAGCGTAAAATATTTCAGGAAAGCGGCATTAATTCCTATATCCAGTTTTTTGGCTACTTCCCACGTAATATTTGGATTGGCTAATTTGGCCAAACTAACATTAGGCTGGATGATGGGCATTCCATCGTTGACGGCCACAAAACCATTGCCGACCAGCACATAGTTGTCGAAATACTGAAAAGCATTCACATTGTCGTTCCCCAAAGAACCGTAAGATGCCCGCAATTTCAGGTCGTCTACAAAAGATATGGACTCATTGAACCAATCTTCTTTTGAGATACGCCAACCGACGGATGCCGATGGGAAATAGCCCCACTGCTTGCCTTCGGGAAAGATGGAAGATCCATCCACCCGCAACTGGCCTTCAAAGAGGTAACGCTCGTCAAAATTGTAGGCCAGGCGGCTAATCACGCTTCTCCTGTTGTACCTGGAGCTGTAGCCCGAATTGAGGTAGTCTGTAGCTGCAGAACCTCCTTGGGACAGCTCTGGCAATAAAGTGGAAAGGTAATTGAAGCGTTGCGCATCGAAATATTCCAAGAGATTGCTGCTCTGTTCGTAACCCACAAAAGCATCTACATTATGCTTTCCTATTGCCTTGACGTAATTCAGCTTGATATTGGAAGTGATGAGGGATTCCTGTGTTTGCGACTCGGTAAGGGTAGCGGCATTGTTATTGCCACCCACGATGACGCTGTTGTATTCGCCATCATTGTAACTATACAATAGATAGGGCTTACTGAAGCTCTTGCTGAAGGTGTTGGACTTGTCCACCGAGAAAAAGCCATCTACCGATAGGCCGTCCACCCCCGGGATCTGATAGCTTCCCCTCAAGATACCGTTCAATACCTGCTTGGGTGAATTGGCCGTTCCCGCTATATCTGTTACCTGCACTGCCGGGTTATTGTTTTCTATACCGGTGGTAGGCAACCCGTTGGGATAATAAGCCGCAATGATGGGTTTTGCCCTATAGATAGACCTGAATATATCGCCGGCGCCCACCTGTGGAAAGGTGCGGTCTTCTTGCCTTCCAGATAGCGACAGGCTCATCTTGAAACGTTCATTGATATTGGCATCTACATTAGACCTGAAATTGTACTGTTTATATTTCGTTGCGCCATCCTTGTATATGGCATCTTGATTTATCAGGCCCAAGGATAGGAAATACTTGACATCCTCGTTGCCACCATTGACAGATAAGTTGTGCTGGTTTTGCAATGCGGTATTTTTCAATGTCGCATCAATCCAGTCCTGATTGGGGTAAAAAAGCGGATCGGATCCATCCCTGAATTTTTGAATTTCCTCTTCTGTATAGGCCTGATTGAGGCCACCGGCAGGATTGGCATCATAATTTATTTCGTTCATGATCTGCGCATAGGTAGGTGCGTCAGCCATCTTTGGTAAGCGAGTGGGAGAGCTGAACCCTTGATTGAAGCTGTAGCTGATGGTGGGTTTCCCGCTTTTCCCTCGCTTGGTCGTCACCAGTATGACACCATTGGCCGCCCTGTTGCCATAGATGGCAGCAGAGGCGTCTTTTAGGACGGATACGCTCTCTATGTCGTTTGGATCCAAACGTTCCAAACCGCCAATCTGCCCAGGTATGCCATCTACCACCACCAAGACACTGTTGCTCCCGGTGGTTGCCAATCCACGGATGGTGATATTCGATCCGTCATAGCCCGGCTCGCCACTGCGGTTGTTGATGACCACACCGGAGAAACGACCCGCCAAAGAATTGGATAGATTGGGCTGCGGACTTTTTACGATATCGGCTCCTTTCACCTCGGAGATTGAACCCGTTACGGTTGCTTTTTTCTGGGTACCATATCCCACTACGACCACCTCGCCCAGGGATTGGGCATCAGCCTTCAATACCACGTCGATACGCTGCTGCCCACCGATTTCTACTTCCTGCGGCATATAGCCCACATAGCTAAAGACCAATACCACGCTACCATCTGGCACCAGCAGTTGATACATACCCTCTTCGTTAGTGGTGGTTCCCGTACCGGCATTCTTCACCTTAATACTAACTCCGGGCAAAGGCAATCCATCCTCATCGGTAACTTTTCCGGTAATGCTCCGTTGATTTTGGTTAGCATGTGCCTCCCTGCTCTCGGCGTAGCTATTTGGTGCCAAGTAAAATCCGCTCGTCATGAGCGCTAAGGTAATGAGCGCGCATCGGCAATAGGCCGGTACATGCTTAAGCTCGTAGATAATGTTCATTGTTCTTAATTTGGTTAATAATTGAGCTTCGAACACCGAGCGCCCTGTCACTGCCCACGAGGTATCGAAACTATTACAATTGGCTTTTAGTAGGGACAAATGTCGTTCATACGCCAAGCCCAAGTGAGGGGGATATCTGAAAAAAACAGGGGGTAATCTTCAATTTTGTATCAATTGGGATGATAGATGCCATGGAACGGCTTTCTGTATTTTTTGATATAGGCCGAGGGGTTCATGCCATACTGCTTGGCAAATTGTTCCCTGAAATACTTCAAATCGCGAATGCCGACCCTATCTGCCACCTCATATATCGTGGCATCGGTATTCAGGAACAACCTGGCAGCCTGCTGCAACCTTATGGTTCGGATGAAGGCGTTCAAGGTTAGCCCATTGATGCTTTTTATGTGGTTGGATAAAGTGGCATAGGTCATCCCGCATGAGGCAGCGAGCTTTTGCACATTGAACTTCTCGTCATCTATATTTTTTTCCACAATGGCGATGCACTTCTCGAGCAATGCCTTCTCCTCTGGCGATATTTTTTGGTAATCCAATGTCCCGGCTATCCCATTGTAGAAATATTCTTTCAGATTGTTTCTTGTCTTCAACAAACTGCTCACTTTTGCCCGTAATACTTCCTTGTCAAAAGGCTTGATGATGTAATCGTCTGCTCCCTTATGAAGTCCATCCAATTGGGTTTCCACACTATGCATGGCGGTGAGCAATATGATTGGGATATGCCTTGTGGCATCATCACTTTTCAATGCCTGACAGAACTCTATGCCATTGCTGTGTTTCATCATGATGTCGCACAAAATAATGTCTGGCAATATTTCCTTCATGATTTCCTGTGCCTCGTCTACCTCATGTACCGCAATCACTTCATATAAAGGCTCAAAAAAGTCATGCAGGTAGTGTGTCATTTCCGCGTCATCATCTACAACGAGCATTTTGATGGTCGATATAGTTCCCCCTGCCAATTTCATTTTTTCTACCGGTGCACACTTATCGTCCACTACCATTAAGGTACTCGGCCCGACAGCTTGTGTCATTTCTGCCCTCTCAGGGTCATTGGCAGGTTTTTCCTTTCCAGTAGGCATGTCAATCAGGAAGCACGTTCCTTTCCCCAGTTCACTCTGGTAGCTAATGATCCCTCGATGCATTTCCACAAAATATTTCACCATCCATAAGCCTACGCCAAAACCCTGCATCATGGGGTGATGCTGGTCTTGCTCCTTATGGTGTACAAATTGCTCAAAAAGTCGGTCGCCGATGGCTTTGTCTATACCGCATCCACTGTCCTTAACGTGTATGATCAATCGATCATTTCCTTCGGGGTTGATCGTTATCCTTATCCAGCCGCTCTTCGTAAACTTCACCGCGTTAAACACCAAATTGAACAGCACGATTTCCAGCTTCTCCCTATCGGCCAAAACAGGCATGGATGATTCATGGGTCTCCAAAATCAAGGCTATTCCTTTTTGCTTGGCCTGATGCTCAAAACAACTCAACACATCATTGGCCAATGCCACAACATCCACATTTTCCAAGGAGAGACTTTCTTTGCCCGCCCCTCCTTTGCTGATGGTCAATACCTGATTGGACAGGCGCAACAGCCTGTTGGTATTGATATACAATGTATTGAGAGAGGGAGCTATTTGCTGCTTGATGCCGTTATTATGCAATAAATCCTTCACCGGATTCAATATCAATGTCAATGTTGACCTGAACTCATGAGAAAGGCGCATATAAAAATTGATTTTAACCTCATTGAGCTCCTTATCTTTCTCATGTTCTAGCTGGCTTATCTTCAATTGATATTTCAGCTCCTGTTTCTGCCTCTTATAGCGCATATAGAAAAAGACAAGGCAAGAAATCGTTGAAAGGTAGAAAAGGTAGGCCCACCATGTCCTGTACCAGGGCGGGAGTACTTGTATGCGTAAGCTCCGCATGCTTTTTTCCAATACAGTACCGGCATGCTCCAAAGCCACCTCAAAAGTGTAATCTCCAGGTGCCAGATAATGGTATGTTGCCGATTGGTTGTCGTGCACAAAATTCCATTCCTTATCCAAGCCTTTTAAGCGGTAGACAAAATTCGTTTCTCCAGACATACCGAAGTCCAAGGCAGCATATTGTAAGGTGAACGTAGACTGATCGGGATTTAACACAATGCCTTCGGTGTCATTTATGGATTTACTTAGAATGGAATATCCCTTTTCCCCGGCTATGGGAACCTCCTTACCAAAGACCTCCAGTCCCGTGAAAATAATGGGATAGGTATTCCTTTCTATTTCCAGTGCCGACGGATCGAAATAGGTCAGTCCACCGGTACCTCCAAAAAACAACTGCCTCCTAGCGGGACTATAAAGCACGGACCTGGGATTGAAGATACCCGATTGTAGGCCTGCCATGGAACTATAGTTATGGATCTCCGTGGTTTTCCTACCAATGCTACTAAGTCCTTTATTGGTACTTACCCAACACTGTCTTGCATCATCTCCGATGACTGCCAATACCGTATTGCTGGCAAGCCCCTTGCTTTCGTTATAGGACTGGATGATTTCCCTACTGTCCATATCGCACACGAGCAATCCATTGCCCTCTGTCGCAATCCACAGTTTTCCATCTTCCCTTACGTACAAATCATAAATCACCTCTGCATTCAGTCGGCAATAAGTATCGTCTTTTAGGAGATAAGCTGAAAAGCGTTCCTTTTTGGGGTCAAAATATGTGATGCCAGCACCATATGTACCGATAATGAGATTGCCCTTTTCATCTTCTACGATGGAGCGTATGTCATTGGACGGGATACTACTATTATGCTGCGCATACTGCGTGAATTTTCCGGTAGACGCATTCAACTTATGAAGTCCCCCGCCGTTTGTTCCTATCCACAATTGATGATCATGGTCTTCATATATCGCACGTACATCATTCACTGCCAAGCTTCCTTTCTCCTGCTGGTCATGCAAATACGATTTAAAGGAATTGCTTTCCGGACGAAAAAGCAGCAAGCCCCCGTTATAGGTACCAAACCACAAGCGATGGGCATGATCTTTGAAACCTACCAAGATGGCATTGTCTGTGATGCCGCTCCCATCTCCTTGTTTAAAATGTTTCAGCAAACGATTTTGCCTGTCTACCACAAAGAGTCCATGTCCATCCGTTCCCAAAAAGAGGTTGTCGTTTTCATCTTCTGTTATCCCATAAAAACGCATCTCCTTGGCCATCTCTGGCGGCAACAACCGTGTTTTGGGAAAATTGGAAAAATCGTATTTTGGTTTTGCCAGCAAAAACAACCCATCTCCATATGTTCCTGCCCATAAGTTTTGGTCGCGGTCGAAAAACAAGGTAGGAACAGATCTTTTGGTAATTCCATGGGGACGCAAATCATCGTTATTATCTATATTCCTAAAACCCATTACCTCGATGGTACCACCTTCAACCGTTCTAACATCCATTTTGTAGCAACCCCCATCCTGCAATCCGACGTATATCTGATCCATGGCATCGACAGCAGTGGATAAAAAACGGTCATTGGGCAGCCCAAACGCAGTGCCCTTTACCCATTTATGGGTTCCTGCTCTTGAATCATAAATCAAGAGTCCCTTATCGGTAGCCACAAACATTCGCCCGTTCTTATCCTCAAAAAATTGATGCACTCTAAAATGGGCATCCACGCTTTGCAGCTTATCGAACGCCGAGAGATGCTTCATTTCTTTGCCTCGCACCTGGAACACTTGAAACCCATGGCCTTGGGTACCAATCCATAGACGCCCTTTGCTGTCTTCAAAACAAGACGTGGTCATATTTGACCGTAAGCCCAAAAGACTCTCGGTAGTGTACCGGATAAAATCGCCATTTTGTTTATCAAATCGATAGATTCCAAGACCATTTGCCGAAATCCAAAGTATGGTTGAATTGGCACTTTTACCAATGGCTCCTACATCCATTTTGTATTGCCCACTGGTCCCTTCCAATATGGGATAATGGGTAAAAGATTCCAACTGGCTATTGAACTTACTGATTCCCGTACGCGAAGTAAGCCAGAGAACCCCGTCCGCATCCATCAAAACGGCCTGCACATAGTTGCCAGCAAGCCCTTCATTCCATTTGGCATCGTATTTGAAATTTTTGAAATACTTACCATCGAAACGACTAAGCCCATCTTCGGTCGCAACCCACACAAAGCCCGTGCTATCCTGTGCAATTCCATTGACGTTATTGAAGGCCAAACCGTGCTGCAGGGTATATTGATATACCTTGTAATTAGGCGTCTCCGTAGGTTTTTGAAATTTCGCCCCACCTATTGATATAAATAGACTTAGAATAGTTATTATCACAATTTTGGTTTTATATCAGCAAGTTCGTGTTTACCCGAATGATCTCGCTGTTAAAGATAAGGATATTTCGATTATCCAAGAATAAGATGAGGCTTGGCATCAATAAGAATTAGCAGGTCGGTTTTGACAAACAATTGATTTTAACCGCTATAAAAGGTACAATTGACAATTAAAATATTTTTTACTATGGTTAGCCTTTCGTGGATGGCCGTGAGCTAACTGAACCGAATGGCGAAATAACGGCACGCCGTCGAGATCGAGTAGGTTTCCTATACTCGTTTTGGAAAGAGGCTATCGGTGCCAATAATAGAATGGGAAAGCGGTCAACCAAAGTGTAGCTTGCCAAAAAACTCCGGGGCATGGAAATCTGGCTTTGGAAGCGCTATGTTATTCCATGCTAGAAAATGAGGAGTATGCAAGCTGTCGCCACATTTATAAAAATTGGCCCTGGCTTCTTTTCCCTTTAGCGAATCCAATGGCGTATAACAGAAAACGGTGCGCGGGATAAGCAACACGATTTCCCATACGAAGCGTTTTCTTCCATTGACGCATGCAGAATCTATTTTCCCATAGGATGGTATACTTTCCACCAGGGAAAGGGGAAGATTTCTCCTCGATACTCTCCTGCTGCCATAGGCTATTTTACAATAACCCAAACAATTAAATTCTAAATTATAGTAATTGCCCCTGTCACTATCAAAAGCAATGAAGAATTCCACACAGCTATCCTTGTGCATACCTCCATTGGAGCTTGCATTTGCCTTTACATGATACTCTTCTATAACATATTTAAGGCAAATGGTATCTCCGTCATGTGCGATAGCGAAGTGGGCATCGACTTCGTGCAGGTATTGCGGCCAAGGATTATATGCTATACGTTGTAGCGCTGACATTTCCAATGACTTAGTAAAGTCCTCTACCGGCGCACCCGATGTGTCAATAAATGGAACAATGAGTTTCTTCACCCTCGGCTTCCAGTTTTATTTAACAATGAGCTACTCTGTTTATCTAAAAATAACATGGTGTTTGCATGCTTTCTCAATATAGTAGCTGGATACATTTCTACGATTTCACGTTGCATGGTATCATGAACGGCTTTTGCCTTTGCGGCCCCAGGAACAACGCAATAGATATATGAAGCCGCCAGCATGACGGGGATCGTCAATGTCAAGGCATGGGTAGGTACTTGTTCAATAGCGTCAAAACAGCCATCATTGACTTGTTGCCGCCTACAAGGTTCGTCTAACTGAACTACTTTAACCCTCTTGGGATCATTAAAATTGGCTACAGGAGGATCATTGAACGCAATGTGTCCATTCTCCCCTATGCCCATGCATATGATATGCGGAGGATGCTCGATTATCAAATCCGTATATCGAGTACACTCATCCTCGAGATTCTGCGCATTTCCGTTGAGATAATGAACGGATTTGAAGGGCAGCCGGCTAAACAGTCTATCTTTTAAAAATTTGCCGAAACATTGTGGTTTATTGCTATCCAAACCTATATATTCATCCATATGAAATGCATTGACGTGATTCCAATCAATATCCTCATACAGGCACAAGGCTTCGAGCATTTCATTTTGAGATGGGGCTGCCGCAAAAATGACATTTACGTCGTCATGAACTGCTAATAGTTCCTCTAGTTTCTTCGCTATTTCCTGAGCGGCATCCTCACCCATTAACTGTCTGTTTTCGTATATCCTAATATCCATTTCTTCCTACAATCATCAACCCTATTATACTGTCCTTTGTTAATCAGAGACTACCTCTGTAGCGGAATACACTACCTTTCCCCGGACAATGGTAGTATCTATCTTAATATTTTCATCGAACAAGACGATATCGGCATCCTTTCCAGCAACCAGCGTTCCCTTCCTATCGTCTATTCTCATGATAGTTGCAGGCGTGAGCGACATCATCTTGACGGCATCTATCAATGGTACATCGGCCAATTCGACCATATTGCGCACTAACCTATCGGCTGTGGCCACACTTCCGGCAAAAGCACTACGATCAGTAAGTTTTGCCACATTATCTTCGATAATCACTTTCATCCCATTGCGCAGGCTCCCAAGGATACTTTCTCCCGGAGGCATGCTCGCGGCACGCATCGCATCTGTAACTAAGGCAATTTTATCCGGTCCCTTTATTTTGTACACCAGCTTAAGCAATGGCATAGGCAAGTGTATCCCATCGGCAATGATTTCTACGGTCATTGCGTCTAGGAGATATGCGCTTTCGACCACGCCTGCATAGCGATAGGCATTACGCCTCGAAACGCTGGACATGCAGGAGTAAAAATGCGTTGCGTGCGTAAACCCTCTTTCATAGGCTTCCAGTACCTCTTCATAGATCGCATCGGTATGGGCTATGGCGGGTAAAACATTTTTGCTCATCATATATTCTCCAAACCGCAATGCACCCGGCAATTCCGGTGCAGCACTCCATCTTCTTATGGCGGAAGAGCTTGCCAATATTTCTTTGTACTCCTGCGGGTCTGGATCACGGATATAACGCGGGTCCTGAGCGCCTTTTTGTTTCATAGAGAAATAAGGGCCTTCGATATGCAGGCCTATGAATTGCGCCCCAGAAACATTTTCACTATCCGCTTTATCGTATAAGGCTATCGTATCCAACAGGTCCTGTTTTTCGCAGCTCAAGGTTGTCGGCATCAAAGCCGTAGTACCATAAGCCGCATGCGCTTGGGCTATTCCCAAAAAAGCCTCCAAGGTATTGTCCATAAAATCATGCCCGCCCCCTCCATGTACATGAATGTCTATAAATCCTGGCGCAATATATTTGCCTCGTGCATCTATTTCCCTAGCACCTGTTATAGCGATATTCCTGTCGCTTACTTCTTTAATGCGTCCATCGGCAATAATCACACATCCCTCTTTTATCGTTCTATGAGGTGTAAGTATTTGGCCATTGTATATTTTCAAATAGTCCATTCGCGTGTTTCTTTTTAAAAAGACCAGCTTTTTAACCTATATCCGTAAAAAGCATAAAAAATAAGATAGAGATAACAGGGTAGCAATACCCAATAGGCCTGGCGTAGTCCGTGACCATCGGCCCAAAAACCATATAGCAAAGGCATAATTGCATTGCCACACAAGCCCATAATCAGTAGCGATGCCCCAACCTTGATAAAACGACCGAGATTGTCCAGCGCCAAAGGCCAGATACCCGCCCATATCATGGAATTCGCAAAGCCCAGCAACACTACAAACCAGACAGAAACATCCGTATAGTGCCCCAATAATTGTATTTTACCGTGCACCAAAAGAACGAGTAAGCTAAAAAGTAGGCCCAAAATGGTACAGATCCTTAAAGCACTTAGCTGGCTTAGCACCTTAGGTATAAAACTGATACCCAATAGGTAACCGATGATGGTAGCCGTCAAGGTATAGGACGGAAAAACCTTCGCTTCCAAAAAAGGCACACCAGTCTCGGAGACGTAGCTTATGATACTATCTACCGCTATAACCTGTGAGCCGACATGAAAAAATATAGCTATCCCTCCAAGCACCACGTGAGGAAAATCGAGAATGCTTTTTTTCCCCGAATTGGTGACCGCGACTTTGTCGTTTTCGGATTCCGTGTCTATTTCTGGCAGGGGCGAATACCTAACAAAAAATCCCAAAGCCAACAATACGACGGAAACAAGGGCATAAGGCGCGATGACCCTTGCAATGAGCTCGTCCAGTGCCTGTTCCTTCTCACCTCCCTGCATGACAGCTATTTCCTTGAAAAGTTCATTATCCGTAGGCCGCAGGATAACCGCTGCAAACAACAGCGGAGCAATGATACCTGCCAGTTTATTGCATATGCCCATTATGCTGAACCGCTGCGCTGCCCTTTCTTTATCGCCAAGGATGGTAATGTAGGGGTTTGCGGCTGTTTGCAATATGGCCAAACCCATTCCTATAGTAAACAAACCAGCCAAGAAAAGTCCGTAAGTTCGCGTTAAACCAGCAGGGACAAATATTACAGCTCCAATAGCCATTACCCAAAAGCCAAGCATCATACCGTTCTTGAAACCTATTTTCTTAAGGAGTAAGGCTGCCGGCAAAGACATGACCAGATAGGCTATATAGAAGGCAAATGCGACTAGGTAGGACTGGAAATTATTGAGCTGGCAGGCTATTTTAAAATAAGGAATGAGGATGGCATTTATCCAGGTAACAAAACCGAATATAAAGAACAGCACTCCTATGATGGCTATAGAAATGTTTGTATCTCTCTTACTTAATGAGGTAGCCTGCACGGCCCGTTCCTGTTGCTTCATAGATTTTAAAATTACTGTATACTGGAAATCCTACTTCCCCTGCCCCTACTGTCAAAGGCCCTGAAAACCAGGTTGCCCCCGACTTTAACGGGCGAGTTATACATCGGGCTATTCAGCGTTGGTATACTACCATCCGTGGTATATCTTATCGTAAAACCCGGCAACTGACAGTTGGCACTCACATAGTCTCCTTTCTTTTTCAGGCCAGGTACAGGTATGCGGTATGCAAATCCCCCAGCGTAGTAATCCAGTCTTTTCAGTTCCCTTCTGCCAACAATAGCAAAGAACTCGGCAAGGGATTTCTCGTATGCCTGTTTTGACTTTAGCGAATCTGGCTCTTCTGCCCACTGGGGGCTTCTGCTCCATGCTTTTTCTGCCAAGGCCAAGAACCTAGGCAATATTAGATATTCCATTTGATCGGGGCTTTTCACCGTCTCTGACCATAGTAGCCCTTGTATGCCTACGATATTGGCTTTACCGTCATCTGAAAGTTTTTCTGCATGGGACAATACGCTGTCTTTCAATTGCCGACCCAAATAATCCTTCTGCTGATTTCTAAGGTAATCGAATGGTATAAAACTAAAAGGTTTATCCAGTTCGGTAAACCCACCCCAATAAAAGCCAGGCTCTTCAAACTGCTTATGATAGGCCATATCAAAATAGAAGTTGGTCACAAACGAGAGTACGACTTGATAGCCGGAATTTGCCAATCGATAAGCCAAATCTTCACTTCCCAACAAATTGTTCCATACATTGACATGAATATTCCTGTTGCGGAAGTCCGTATTGGGTATCCATTTCTTTTTGCCCTCGACGCTTACTTTACGTAGGGCCACCTCTTCCCATCCCGAAAGGTAGAGGCTCTTTTTTTTGAGCATTTCATAAATATTGTTGAAAAAATATTCCCAAAGGTCTTCTGTCGCCATTATGCTCCCGTGTTCTGATTTCAACTTTTCATAAGCAGGAGACTGCTCCCAGACACCGTTGGGCACTTCGTCCCCACCGAAATGGATGGTATTTAGTGCTGCTCCTGCTTCTTTATATATGTCTATCAACTCATCTGTCACTACTTCCAGAAAACGGTATACGGATGGCATGGAAACATCCGTTACATTGTCGTTCCATTTCTGCACGGACTGATAGGTTGATTTATCGTTAAGATCTTGCAAAAGGTATTTTTCGGCATCTTCTTTTTTGCCTTCCTTCACCAACCTTTGGTAGCGCGCTTCCATGGCCTTTATGGCCGCTCTCGCATGCCCTGGCGTTTCTATCTCAGGAATGACTTTAATGTGCCTATCTGCTGCATAGCGTAATATTTCGATGAAATCGCTTTTACTATAATAACCGCTTCCGGATGATCGGCCGACGAATGGCCCAGAGCCGTATGAGGGAGGAAGGCTTGCATGCACTCTTTGATCGATATGCCCTCTTTTGCTGCCCACTTCTGTAAGCTCTGGCAAAGCGGGAATTTCCAGCCGCCAGCCCTCATCGTCATTCAGGTGAAAATGTAAGGTGTTCAGCTTATAAAGCGCCATCAGGTCCAGTGTTTTTTTTATTTGGTCTTTAGGCTGGAAATTCCGGGCTACATCAAGCATCAGTGCCCTGAAACCAAACCGTGGCTCGTCCTTTACGGTTACGGCCCTGACATCAACACGGCTGTTCTGAACCGAATAGAAACCAGGGTCTATCAACGTCTTTAAGGATTGCATACCGTAAAATATGCCTGCCGACGTTGCCGCTTTTATATTTATTCCGTCAGGGTTTACTACCAATTCATAAGCCTCTCTTTGAAGGGCGTCTTCCTTTTGTAGCCTAATCACATTTTTTACATCCTTTGCAACAATGGATGTTTTCAGCTTTTCTCCCAACAATCCTGCAACGTCGGCATTTAAAAGCGTAGCTTCCCGTTCAAAAACGGCATCGTAAACGATAACCGTTTGGTGGTCTATATGAAATGCACCGTCACCCTCTTGATAAAAGGATGGTGTAGGGAAGATTTTCGGCAGGTCTCGCTCGGAGATATCGCGGATAGTTTCGTTCTGCTCATAAATCATTTCTGGCGAAGTCTCCCTGTCTCGGCCAAATCTGAAAAACTTCTTATCGTCTATTGGCGCCAACACTTCTCCCTGACCTAGCGGCTGTATTGCCTCACCCTCATTCCAGACAAGGTAAAAACCCTGCGGGGCATCAGACCTGTTCACCAGCCACGAATTGGAAACCATTTCATAACGCATATGCTCTCCAGGCCTCAGCCCTTCAAAATCGCTAGAAGGGCTTAAAAAAAAGAAATCACCGTTGACATGCGTAATATCCAGTTTGTCATTTGCCGATTTCGGCGTAATTATCCTTACAAAGTTAAAGTACAGTTTCCAACCGTCTTTCGGCAAGGTCGTAGTGCCATTATTCCTTATTTCCAAAACAGACAGAGCCCGTTCCTTGCCCAAATAATTATTTTCCAGCGGCTGCCAACTGACGTTTATTGGTAGGGTATCGTTTGATGTTTGTCCCTTTACTATTTCGCTCCCGATAAGCAAGCAACAGATGGCTTTTATTATTACTTTCATCCCCTGTTCATTTTATTACCAAATAAGACATCATTTAATATTGTGCTTATCGCGCGCGAGACGCTGACGCAACAAGTTTATTTTACTGTTCCTTAGCTTATTTTCCAGCGCTAGCTCGGCTTTAAAAAATGCATTCTTATTGAGTTTTTTAAATCTTTTTTCTAGCCTGGAAGTGTTGAGTGCATTCAGCTGTGTTAATATCTCGGGAATCTCCTCTTCTTTAAAAGACGGAGCATTTACTTTCATTTCCAACGACATATAGGTCAGGTATTGTTCCCTTATATCTGCCATCAGGCGATAATGGGCAAACTCCTGTTTGTTCTTAATAGGTTTTAAAGTTCTAAGCATTTGAGCAGCTATTCTTGCACTGTCGAGCAATTGATCCATACTGACAGAGGCTTTACTTATCGTCCCTTGGTTTATTTCATAGGGAGCGGCTTTCAAGGCATCCCAGAAAGCCATGGCCTGCTGCTGGTCAAGTCCATATTTGTCTTTTGCATAACCATATATAAAATCTTCCACCTCCAGCGGCTCATCCAGATTGACAGCTTGAAAATAAGCATCAATAAGCATGTTGAAACCAGTGATGGGATAAACCCTTCTGATGGCGTACAAATCCACGATATCCCTGGTTGTTTCCAAAACTGTCGAGTACAAGCCCGATGTGGACCAGGAAGTCATTATTATGCCTTTATATCCGAAATTCCTGGCTATGGGCACAAAATCGCGGATATTGTTGAAATGCTTTTCCCATTGGGTCAGGAAATAATTGTCGGGATGACTTCTTATGGCCGGAGAGCCCCATATTTCAAATCCGCTTTGCATCAATTGCTCGTGGTCTCCTAACATATTTATGTCCCAGCCATAGTTCCAATCTATAAATACAGTCTCCTTGGGCAGGCCTTTGAGCGCGTCAGGGTATTTTAGCGCAATATCTGCCCAGAGTACTGGACGTTTGCCAAAGCTGATCACGATATCGCACAAAAGCTTAATGTAATCTCCATATAAGCGGCCTTTGCCAACTGCGGCTACCTTTTCTTTCGACTCTTCCGAATGACCCAGCAGATAGGTTTCATCTCCTCCAATATGGATATAATCAGAATGATGCGTAGACACCAAGTCTTCGTAGAGATCGGTAAACAATTGCCTATCGAGGTCTTCCTTCAACGGGTTTACCTGCGAATAGTCTTTTTGGTCTTCGCGCAGTTCCTTATACCGATAGTGACGAAGGATATACTCGACATGTCCGAAACTTTGCTGAAGCGGAATCACATCGATGTTCAGTTTACTGCAATAATCGATAAAACCGACCACCTCTTCCCGCGTATAGGCAAAACGGTTGGGAATCAACGGATGCTTTTTAAAGGGGTAGGTTCCTTCCCATTCCATTACCAAGGTATTCATGCCATTGTCGCTTAACTTTTTCACAAAAGCTTTGAGTGCAGGCATCGTCATCACCTGTATCCGGAGGTCGAGGTGAAATCCTTTGATTGCAATTGGATCCGTCTCGCGCACTTGCGCTTTGGAAATCGTCCCAAACAACACGAGCAAGCATACGATATATAATAAGCATTTTCTATTCATGTAGTTTTAAGTAAAAAATCGCAATGGCCAAAAATCCAATACTAATTTCAATCCAGTATTCTTACTCGAAATACTCGATCTTCTCAATGATCATTTCTTGCTCCGTTGCATCAGAGGGGACTCTACCACGGAACAGCCATAGATTGAGCCTTAATCGTTCAGTTCCTCTACTTGGTGGAATATTACTTCCCCGATAAGTCCACTCATGGATACGATTACTGTCATCGACGATCAAGCCGTGTCCCTGACGGCTGAAAAAATCGACTCTATCCGGTTGCCAATTGAAGGAGTGCGTAGAAAACGCTGTCAGTAGGTCCAAGTCATAGCGTTCCTTGTTGCCGGGCAAATCTGCAGGTTGCACGGCAAATTGGGAATCTTGATTTTCCTGATCCGACCATTTCGAAAACTCAATATCAATCTCTTCTTCATCGTTAAGATAAGTAAACAAACCACCAACGACATGTTGGTCCAACTTACTAACATCACTGGATAGGTAAAAAACATATTTGCCATATCCCAAGGACTGCCTCAGAATTACTCCCGAGCAATACCAGAGTCCTCCTTTCTGAACGATCTTCAAATGTAATCGCCCGTCTTCATCGACCCATACGTTGTCCTCAGAATCTGAAAAGAAGTTTGGCCCTGGCCCTAGTTTGCCATCGTTAGAAGTACGAACAATCCACTCATAACCCGAGAACTTGATTATCCGTTCCGTCTGTGTCACCTGTTCATCGGGTTCTATTGTTGGGCCCGATGAACAAGAGCACAAAAGAACCATGACACCCAAAACCATTTTAAAACTATATAAAACGAATTTCATATAGCAAAAATTACTGAATATTGATTTTGACTTCGATATCTTCTAACACAGCACCCGTCCTATCCCTAGCAGATAACACTATGGTATCGTCCCCACTGCTCTCACCATCATGGATATAGATCAGGCTCAATGACTGGAGATCCGTCTGCACAAACTCTCCTCCCTGTCCGATTATATCTGCGCCTCTAACGAGCCATCCTTTTGCAGGAGCGGCTTCCACGGTATAGATGATGTCCGCAGCTTCGGCACCTGATACTTCCAGAAAATCTGTATTGATAACCACGGAACCTCCATTTGAAACCGGAACCTGTTCATTTGTTCCCACAACCAGTACATTTTGATTTGTTGCCAATGTCGCTATGATCATGGGAGGGTCTAGCGTAGGATGTTCTTTTGAAGCCAGATCGTCGGTTTTATTACCCGCAGGAGCAGCACCACTTTCCAACATAAAGGAAACCCTTCCACTTGGTGATTCATTTTTGTAAAAATTCGTAATATCAAAATTGAAAGCACTCACCTTAGAAGTGGTTACGTAAGAAATACGATCTCCAGCTCTACTGGGAGCATTGTTAAATGTAATCGTGGATTCTGTCCAGTTGTTGTTAGCCACTTTGTAAAGATCTAGGGTATAGCCATCTCCCGTTGTGAAACTAACGGACAACTTGAGTTTCATATCCACGACGGCTCCTGGCTTTTCAAAATCATCAAGATCAAACATCAGGTACGCGATTCTATCATAAGCAGAATTACCCGCTGGACTAGAATATTTCGGTCTGAGGAGCGGATTAGAGCCATAATTCGTATTTGCATATAATTCACCAGGACTATCACCAGCCACAAAAGAATCATGCAAAGGATAGATCGTGTCTCTCACCAATGTAGGGTCTTCACTAGCATCAATGGCTGGAGCGGAAAAATAGACGATAAAATCTACCGCATGCATCACGCCATTAGTCGGTTCCAGATTGGAAGTACGGATTTCCCATTGTCTTGAGGTTCCTTGGTTTATTAATCCCACATAATTGTTATTGCGGGAAAGGTACATGGTCTGTCCGTTTTCGGTCTCATAGGCTATAGGTCTATTGCTCGTTATTTCGGGATCGGTAAAAATAACACGGGCATTGACTATATGATACCGCAACATATTGCGCAGTATCGGCAAGGGTATATCTTCTACCGAACTGTAACCGCTGCTTTGCAGGTACGTATTGAACGCAATGTTATTGGGAACTATAAAAGTCCTTTCTTCCTGTTGATAAAGGTCTTGAAGTCCAGTACGAACGATCGCTCTTTGCAGCTGTGCAAAATCGCTGTTAGACTGAATAAATTCCCATGCCGTCATGCCCAGCTTTCCGTCAACTCCAGAGGGTTCGTATTTGAAATTTTCCTGGATTTCACAGCCCGTCATCAAGAACACCATCGTGATACACGCTGCTAAAATTCGATTTAAAATTCTTTTCGTTTGCATAATAAATTGTCTTTATTATCAATGCCTTGGCATCAAATTATCTGTAAAATTCGTTTTGCACCAGATTTGGATTGCGATTGATAGCATCCTCGTGAATCGGCCATAGTATATTGCGCGGATCACTAAGTCCGTTAATCGGTTGCATCACCTCGATAGCTTTATCAGTCCTTACGAGATCAAACCAACGGTGACCTTCGTAACAAAGCTCTATCGATCTTTCATGCATAATGGCGGCAGTGACATCGCCGTAGCCTTGCGTTGCAGCTTCTTCGTCCAATCCGCTCAACCCGGCACGACTTCGGATGCTATTCAACAAGGTCAATGCTTCTTGGTTTTGCCCTAATCGAGCATGCGCCTCCGCTTTCAGTAACAGAATATCGGCCAATCGAACCAAAACAATGTTGTTGGCAGATGGATCGGCACTTTCGTCATTGAAACCTTCCCCGAAAAATTTCCAGATTTTTCTTGGTTGCACTTGGGTGTTGTCCCAAATCTTCGGTCTGCGCAAATCCCCGTCTTCGAAGGAATCCATGAACCGCTGGCTTGGAAAATAGTCTGCATCCGAGCCCAGGGCGTAAAGAACACGCATCAAATTGGTCTGGACCTCGTTGTAGCCGACCTCAAATATACTTTCGCTGCTCAGCCCAGCGGAAAACATGTTGTTCCAGTTGCTGATCGAAACCAACGAATATAAGGGATTATCGAGTACGCGCTCTGCCGCTATGATGGCATCTCCATATTGCTTCCGCCACATATATACCTGTGTCAGAATACCATCAGCACCACCACGAGTAATCAAAACCCTATCGCGTTCTCCGCCGTAGCTTGACGAACAGAATTCCGAAGCGTACAAAAGATCGTCCACGATTTGGTCAAGAATAGCTTCTTTATCCGTTTTTGGCAAAAACAGATCCTGCTGCACACTCTCATAAGGCTCCAAGGTAAAAGGCACGTCTCCCCATACCCTCACCAAATAAAAATAGGCTATGGCCCGCAATGCTCTTGACTGCCCTATCAATTGATTTCTTAATGCACTGGTTTCATCCTCAAAAACCTCCGGAATATATTTTATCGCATAATTGGCCCTGCTGATTACCGTGTACAGGTTATTCCAGTTGGCCGATGTAATGATGGGTGTCAACGTATTCTGGCGAAGTGCAAAAGGATCTCCGGCGTGGTTGGTCTCGACTGCATCTGCTCTTCCCTCTCCCCAATACGCAAAATTGCCCCGAAATGTGGACTGCATGGCATTATAGATACCATACACGCCCGCCTGTGCGTCACTTGTACTTTTATAGAATCCCTGTGCCGAGAAACTGCTGATTGGATCTTTATCTAAAATTGAATCTGCGCAAGAGCCCGATAAAACGAGCATGGCGCCACTTATTATTCGTATAACTGTTCTTTTCATCTCCAAAAATTTTAAAGCCCAAAACCTAATCCGAAAATGACCGTACGACTTTGTGGATAAGATCCCTCGTCCAACCCTACCCGTAATCCGGCATAAGAATTCACATCTGGATCAAAACCGGTATACCTGGTCCACGTCACCAGATTGGTCGCCGTCACAAAAGCATCCAGCGAGCGTAGACCGATACGATGGATGAAATTGGGCGAGAAGCTATAGCGAAGATTTACATTCTTGAGTTTGATGTACGATGCATCCTCCACCCATCTGCTCTGCACCCGGCTATCGGTTTGCATGGGATCGTCCCTTACCGGTTTGGGGTAATCCGTTACGTCTCCCTGCTGTCTCCATCTTCGCAAAGCATCCGTCGACAAGTTATTGTAACGTACCACAGCATTCCGTTGAGCGTTGATTTCGCTATAGATATCGCCGCCATAAGAGAATTGGAAAAATACATTCAACGAAAAGTTCTTATACGTAAAATCATTCGATATACCGCCAAAAAATTTCGGTTGAGCATAGCCGATGATCTGCCGATCGTCCTGATTAATGATATTGTCTCCGTTTACATCGTTCCAGATGGGATCACCACCCTTAAACACCTGTCCCAGGGCACCGTTGGTCACCCCATTCACATTGTCTTCATCTCGGGCATATACACCATCAAACCTCCAGCCGTAGAAGACCCCAATGGGCAGGCCCTCCTGCAAGATATGATAGGATCCATTCTGTATATATCCGTTGGTAAGCAATTCCTGTGGGAGCGACTTTACCTTATTTCTGTTGGCACTGATATTGAAGTTGGTACTCCAACCAAATGGTCCGACAAGGTTTTTGCTGGACAGCAAAACTTCAATCCCACGATTTTCGATGCGCCCGATGTTCTGTGTAATGGCACCGAAACCGGTAGTAGTGGGAATAGGTACATTGTACAACAGATTCCTAGTATCCTTCAGGTACACGTCGGCATTTAAAGTAAGTCGGTTTGCCAAGAGCGCCACGTCCAATCCTGCATTGTATTGTGTTGTCGTCTCCCACGTCAATCCCGCATTGGGCATCACGGATGGTGAGGCGCCAGAATAATCTAGGTAGTTTGTTCCCACAATGAATTCACCTTGGGAAGTATAATCACCAATCGCTTCATTTCCTGTCTTTCCGACACTAAAGCGAAGCTTTGCGTCATTTAGAGCCTTCAGATCATTCAAGAACCCTTCTTGGGAAAAGCGCCATCCAACCGAAGCCGAAGGGAAGTATCCAAAGCGTTTATCTCTTCCGAACCTGGAAGAACCATCGGCCCTGAGATTGACTTCTGCCAGGTACTTCCCCTGATAGTCGTAAGATACCCTTCCAAAATAGGACAGCATGGCATGTTCCGAAGCCACATTTATATCCACCCCATTGGCATCCTTATTAGAAATGACGCTCGCGGCATTCAGGGTCCTGATATTGTCACTCGGAAAATACATACCGTTCAAACCAGTACGTTCGTATTTCCAGTTTTGGAAACTAAATCCAACCAATGCGCCAAGGTTATGGTCACCATTAAAGACGCGGTTGAACCGCAAGAAGTTTTCATTGCCCCAAGTGAGGTTATTGGTACTTCTTACAGCCCCGGTATTGTATCCCTCCCTATAGTCCAAAATGGAAGGCATGAATTCATCCTCTTTCATTGCCGTAAAATCGAAATTCAAATTGCTCCGAAAAGTAAGCCCTTCAATAAATTGATACTCTAGGTATTCACTGCCGATAATCCGATTGCTTTTGTTCAGATGAGTAGCGTATAAAGCGATCCCAACAGGATTGCGCCTCCCCAGTGAATATCCATTCAATGAACCGTCTGGTAGGTACATCGACATAATAGGAGGCCTAATTAACAATTCACGAATCACGCTCAGATTACCGCTGCCTCCTGCATTTATCCGATTATTGGTCGCGTTGGTAAATGAAACGCTTTGTCCTATCGTTAGTTTGTCGTTCACATCAAAGTCCACGTTCAACCTGGAGGTAACCCTTTTGTAATTTGAATTCAGGATAACTCCGTCTTGATCCAAGTAAGAAGAGCTCCAGGCATATTTCGTATTTTTTGTACCCCCTCGAATGGCCAAGTCCAGCTTGTGCTGACTCGCCGTACGCATCAATTCGCTTTGCCAATCTACGTCTCCGTTGTTCATAGGGTTTAACGAGTCCAAAACCGTCCAGTAAGGTTCTTCGGGATTGGTCATATTCCTATAGGAGTCCAAGATAACTTCCCTATACTGGCTAGCGTTCAATACGCTCAGTTTCCGCGTAAGCGCACTCACTCCGGTGGTTGCGTTAAAGCTCACCTGAGCTTTTCCTTCCGCCCCGCGCTTGGTGGTGATCATCACCACCCCGTTGGCTGCCCGTGATCCATAGATGGCCGTAGAAGCAGCATCCTTGAGAATTTCAATGGAAGCGATATCGCCTGGATTGATATCGGCCAAAGGATTCAGCCCAAAGTTTTCCGTGCCGTTCAATGAGGATAGGGAATTGGATTCAATGGGTATGCCGTCTACCACAAACAGCGGATTATTACCAGAATTCAAGGAGGAGTTACCTCTGACGCGAATCGTCATTTCTCCACCTGGGGCTCCCGAATTCGAGGTTACCTGTACACCCGCGGCCCTCCCCTGAAGAATCGATATCGGGTCCTGCAAGGTTGTTTTTTCAATCTCTTCACTTCCCACGGATACAACTGAGCCCGTTAAATTCCGCTTTTTCTGCGTACCATAACCTACGACCACTTCCACTTCACTCAAATCGAAAGCCTCAGCACTAAGCTTTACTTCCAGTTCATCCTGGGTTGTAATATCTACTGATAGTTTTTTATACCCAAGGAAACTAAATACCAGTACGGGACTGTCGCCAGTCACTTGAATACTAAATCTACCTTGGCCATCCGTCGCTACACTTCTATTCGTAGATAAAAGTGATACGGAAACCCCAGGTAGTGGTTCTCCGGTTACTTCATCTTTAACCTGTCCTGTCACGGTTCTTGAGACACCCTGTGCATGTATGGCCGCCGGAACCAGCCATATAAGCACCAATGAAAACAGGAAAATAAGTTGTTTGATATTCCTCATAAACATACTTTTTGCTTGGTTTTTGTTGTTTAAAATCAATTTTCTTTAATCTCCGTAGGCATGCCAGAAGCATTTATAGCTATCGTCGCCTCTGTTTTGTAGTCAATTGTAAACACATAACGTCTTATATTAAATTAAGGGACTAATATTCCTTTATCCACAGGGAAAAGTCATTCATTTTTACGGTAACGTACACGTTAAATAGCAAAAAAAATATCGATTGATGTATTTTATTGTTTTATCCTTTAACGGTAACGTACACGAAAATAGTAATTCGTCTTCAAAAACCAAATATTTTTCATTTTTTTAACAAAAAAATTTATTTTGAGAGAAAAATGGCCAGCGGTATCCAGTTCGATACGATTGGCAAAAAACGATTATAAGGAGGGGAAGGAAGATGGTCTAGTTTTCGTAAAAAATGTAGTTTTCCCTCGTAATGATATCAATAGGCATATAATGGAGCTTTTCTATCTCCTGTGACTGAACTAAGTAATGATATAGCGCCATAACACCTCTATATCCTTGTTCTCGAGGTTTCTGGCAAATCAGAAAATCAATAGTACCATTTTTTAAAAACCTAATATTCTCGTCCAAAAAATCAAACCCTATCAACTTCACATCCTCGCGCCCAGTGTCCTCCAAGTATTGAGCCACAGAAGAAACTCTGGAATTGGTAACGAATATAATGTCTATAGAATGCGCTGCAAATAGTTCCTCCAAACTACGCTTGATAGAAGAATAATCTGTTTGTCGCACATCCATTCTTAACAGCTCATTGTCTTGGTAGTACTTTGCAAAGTAGGCTTTAAACCCATCCTCTTTTTTCAGCAAATGATGGTGTGTATCGATCTCTTTAGAGATATTTACAACCAGTATCTTCTCATTTCCCCTCACTAGATAGCGTATGAGATGAGCCACAAGGTAGCCACTTTGATACAAATTGGGCCCTATATAGCACAGATTGTGCTGATCCTCTATATCGGAATTGATAAATACATATATGATTCCCTTCTTTCTACATCGTTCCAAAAATTCAAGGGATTCTGCTTCAAACATAGGAGCCAACAACACGCCGTTGTATTCGTTCTCCAATATAGAGGACGATTGCGCAAGAAAAGTCTTTCTGTCGTTTTGGTCAAAAAAATAAATATCCACTACGATTCCGTAATCTTTTATTTCGGCAGCCGCTTTCCTAATTCCTTCCAATGGAGCATTCCAGTAACCAGTTTCATCCGAAACCTCGGGGATAAACACAGCAAACTTGATTAATTTCTTGGAGGCAAGCCTTCTGGCCATAATATTAGGCTGATAGTTCAACTCCTTGATAATTTCAAGAATTCGTTGCTTTGTTTTTTCAGAAACACCGATCCTATTGTTCAATACCCGATCGACCGTAGCAATGGAAACTTTTGCTCTCCTTGCTATTTCTTTGACACCAACAAGTTGCGTTTGGCTTTTTCCTTTCATCAAGGCAAAGCTATTAAAACACTTTTTTATACAACAACAGTAGAGTAAATTTTAATACAAAAAACTGATTTACAAATAAATAATTAGAAATCAACATTTTCCCAATACCACAAACCCTTTTTCGTCATTAAGAACTCACCAAAGTTGCGTGCAGTGCCAAAGCGCAGGCAAACTTTGGTGAAGTTTTAAAAAAAAGGGGTTTATTTCGTCTGTGTCCCCTAATCTAGCGCGCACACCACAAATTCATAACTATAATCTGCATAGGGCAATTGGTACTTTGGCAATGGCCAAGCGCCCCAGGTATTGATACCGCCCACGCCCATCTGTTTCCAGTCTATATGCAACTGCGTCAATGGACGTGGAGCTATATCCGTCGCATGCCGCTGATGCTTGCGATCGCCGTCATCCAGGTCGCTGTCGAGGTAGTGTAGCGCGCTCATGCTCAACAGGGAATCGGAGCTTATCTCCAAGCCTTTTTTTCGCCTATCCAGAACCTTGAAAAAGCGAATATCCGTTTTGTTGCCGTTTTCCTGCGGTCGCACATAAGGATAATACTGTTCATCCACGCTTTGCCTATACAGGGCCACGAAAGCCGCTTCTTTCCTGTCCCAATAGTTCTCCATGGGCCCGCGCCCATAGTACGCTATATCATCAAAGCCTTTGGGCATCACCCAGGTCATGCCAAATCTCGGCAAAACGCTTACCTTTTTTGCCGTGTCTACCTCCAGTTGTTGCCTTACCTTCATTTCGCCCTGACCATTCAGTACGTAGCTCAATGTTAATGTCGAAAATACGGAATCGAGCGTATAATGAGCCTCTATATAGGCCAATCCTTCTTTGACCGTCATATCAAATCGTGTTAACTTGGGATCGCTACCAGCATGTTTCCAAGCCTTCAATTGCCTTTGAAGGCGTGCCCCATAGTCGTTATCGTTCATTGCCCTCCAGAAATCGGGTCTTAGGCCATGCCCGGAATCCAGCAGGTCATGCCCTTTGTGCTTAAATTCCTTGATGAGCCCGTCCTGCTTGTCCCACCGAACAAGGAGCGATGGGGACTTGATGTAATGGCTCGCAGCATCCTCGTCCTTGCTAAGGGTACCTTTCCCGACGATAGCTGTTTGGCTGACGAATGTACCGCCCAATGCCAGCTGTTCCGAGGCTATCAAATGCCCCTTGGCTATGAGCGGTTCCGCTTCTTTTAGCGTAAATCGGAGGTTCAGGAACACCTCTCCTTGCTTGCTTTGCTTCAGCGGAAGCGTGAAGGTCCGTTTTTGCTGAGGGGCTATGTTCACGTCACTTAACTTTCCCTGTTGAACTGGCTCCCCGTTCACCAGCAGTTGCCAATGCATCTCCACATTGGCCAGATCTGCAAAAAACCTCTCGTTAAAGAGTTCAATGGTATTATCCCCCAGCCAAGTAGCATGTATATCCTGCTGCACTTTTTTCACTTCCCATACATGCGGATTGGGGTTGCGGCTCACCGTAAACATGCCATTGGCAGAGAAGTTGCCGTCGTTCTTCACGCCCCGGGGTTCATAGTCTCCTCCATAAGTAAAGGTGGTATCGCCTTTTTCGTCTACCCGCACGAAACACTGATCTACAAAATCCCAAATAAAGCCGCCCTGCAGGGCCTGTTGGTTTTCCCTTATCAACTGCCAATAATCACTGAAATTGCCCAGGGAATTCCCCATGCCATGCGCGTATTCGCACATGATGAGCGGCCTTGTTGGCTGTGGATTGTTCTTTAGGTATTCTTCCAATCTTTCTGGACTGGGGTACATGGGGCAAATCAGATCCGAGTTGAACTCCCATTCCAATTTGCCGTAATCGCTCACGGCACGTTCGTAGTGCACAGGTCTGCTGGGGTCCCGCTCTTTCATCCACAGATAGCAGGAGTAGAAATTGTATCCGTTGCCCGCCTCGTTGCCCATGCTCCAAATAATGACAGAAGCATGGTTCTTATCGCGTTCTATCAAGCGCTTCACGCGTTCCAGGTGCGCATGTACCCATGTGGGCCTGTTGGCCATCGTCCGGTTGATGTCGTAGCCCATGCCATGCGACTCGATATTTGCCTCGTCTATTACATAAAGTCCGTACCGGTCACATAGCCCCAGCCAATAGGGATCATTGGGATAATGGCTCGTACGCACGGCATTGAAGTTGTACTGCTTCATCAACTGGATATCGCGCAGCATGTCGGCCCTGCTCACGACCGTGCCGGTATTCATGTTGAACTCGTGCCTATTGACTCCTTTTATCAAAATAGGTTGGCCATTCACCAGCAGTTGTCCGTTTTTGATCTGTATATCCCTGAAACCTATGCGCTGCGGAATGATTTCGCTGCTGTTTCCATCTGTGTCGTAAAGCGTGACAAGTACATCGTACAGGTTGGGCGTCTCCGCGGACCAAAGCAATGGCTTTTCCACCAATATATTGGCCGTAGCCACGCTATCGGAAAAATCCAAATGAGCGCTGCTGATCTCCTTACCGTCCCTTTGCAGCTTCACGCTGGCCTTCAAAGCTCCGGCAGATTTCTTATTCAGCGATATCTTGATGCCCAGATTACCACTATCAAAAGTGGTATTCAGACTGGGTTTCAGTTCTATATCATATATATGTTCGGGATTGCGGGCCAATAGGTAACAATCCCTAGTGATGCCACTCAACCGCCACATATCCTGGTCTTCCAAGTAGACCGCATCGCACCAGCGCATGATCTTCAGCACAAGGAGGTTCTTTCCCGGTTTCAGATAGGGGGTAGCGTCAAATTCGGAAGACAACTTGCTATCTTCCCCGTAGCCCACATATTGTCCGTTGATCCAAACGGAAAGGTTGGATTTTGCGGCACCTATGTGCAGCACGATCTGCTTTCCATTCCAGTTACTGGGCAATTCTATTTCACGTCTGTAAATCGCGGTAGGATTGTTATCCATGGGCGTATAGGGCGGATTCGGTTTCATCAGGTGCGTAAATTCAAACCCCGCGCTGGAATAAATCCGATAGCCATAGCCATTCATCTCCCAGTTGGCAGGCACCTGAAACGTATCCCAGTCCGCATCGGCCAGTCCCTCCCGCATGAAATCATCGGGAAGCTCCGAAGGTTTCTCGGACCACTTGAACTTCCAACTCCCATTCAGACTTAGGTAATTGGGCGATTGCTGCCAGTCGTTCACTTTTGCCTCTTTGGGATCTGCATAGACAAAATAGGAACTGTGCATGGGCAGTCGGTTTTCCTCGGTGATTTTCTCGTTATTCCATGGAAAACGGCTGGATAGGAGTGCCGTATCTACTGCACCACCTTGACTGCCGGAATTGAAAACCGGACTAGACTGGGCAAATGCCAAAGATAGGTACAGGAAACCCACAGTGGCGATTGCTGTAAGGTGTCTCAAAAATGGTTTGTTCATTTGATTATATAAATAAGCTACGATTGATAGTAAATAAAATCGCAATATACCCACTTTTCGGAATGTAATTAGGGGGCAATCTAGTACAAAAGAGGGGGTATAAAACTTTAAGGGGTATAAAGTTTACCTACGACCAATTTATCACCCGACAAATCAACTTCAAACAAATGGGGAACCCTATGATATCGGCCATCGACGGCTTCATGGCTATGTGCAGCCATTAGCAGTTTGCCGTCCAAAGTATGGAACAACATGCCATGGCCATAATTGGGCGGGGTAATGTGCTTCTGCTCATGTATCCAAGGCCCATCCAAGGTTCCGCTCTCCGAATAGGCCACCCCCTGCGTATATACATCGTATATCCAACTGGTCCAGATCATTCCCAACCGACCCGTTGCGGTGCGGAACAGGTAAGGGCCATCGGTAACCTTGTTCGGACGGTCCTTGCCATCCTCACCTTTCTCACGGCTCCAAGGGGAATCACTGGCCCGAAACAACACTTTCCCCTCGCCTATCGCTCCGCTCAAATCAGGTTTCAATTCGATCTTTTCGATGGTGCCGTCCCAGTTCTGCAGCCACTCATAGCAGTAGACCATATAGGGCTTTCCATCCTTATCGACCCAGAAAGTTCCGTCCAAGGTCGGTTTATCGGCGGGCAAATAAATGGAATCCTGCATGGGTACATAGGGCCCATCGGGACGGTCGCTTACCAGTACATGGCTGGCACGGCGTTCTATTTCATTTCCCCTGACCGTGTCAATCTTGACGGATCTATTGGTAAAAGTGGCAAAATAATAGTATTTGTCCTTATAAGCATGGATTTCAGCTGCCCAGATCATTGGCTTTGGTCCCATCCACGAACTTGAATCGGTTTCGGCTACCCGAAAAGGCCCGTTCCAGTACTTCAAGTCACTGCTTTTCCAGAGCATGCCACCCGTACCAGTCATGTAATAGGCACTTGTCTTGCGGTCGGCCAGTATGGCGGGGTCGCTCAAGACAATGGAGTCCAAAGGAACGCTTTCCCTGATTTCGAGTCTTTCTCTTCTTTGTGCCGATAGCATCAATGAAAAAAACGAGCATCCTAAAAACAACCAAACCTTTTTCATTTCATCTTTTATTTAATAACGACCATTATTATTCCTATAGCGCAAAAAATGGATAGTATCCATCATTTCATTTCCTTCATCTCTTCACTAGAACAAGTCCCCCGTTAGGCTGTACCGATAGCGTGAGCTGCCCGTTCTTCTTGATATTCAATTCTTCCACATTCGATTGCCTATTCTTGCTATCGCCATATTTGAGCACCGTTTCTCCTGCCAACATTGGTAGCTCTACCTTCACGGAAAGCTGCTCATCAGTAGCATTGATCGCTGCTATGTACCATTTTTCTCCACTTCTCCTAGCGAGGATAACATATTTCCCCGGATAGCCATCAATGAATTTGGTTTCGTCCCATGTGGTTGGGATTTGTTTCATGAAATCTATTTCAAAGCTTGGCACATCATCCAGGTTATTGGGCGCTAAGGCAAACATTTGCACCGCATTCTGGAACAGCACAGCGGTCGCCAACTGAAAAATATCCGTCGTCTTCCGCACCGTACCGCCATCATTGGTCCTATTGTGGCGCTTATTGAGCAATACGGGACCAAATTCCATAGACCCCACCGTATTGCGTATAAACGGGTGCAAGGCGGCATGGAAAGCTTCCTTATCGTTTGCTTCTTGGGTAAATATGAGATTTTCGGAGGCCAGTACGGCTTCGCTGCCCACATAGTTGGGGTACATGCGCTCCCATCCCCTGGGCAGGGTACAACCGTGGAAAATAATCATCAATCCATAATCATTGGCATCCGAAAGGATATCTTCATAGAGCTTCATGGTTTCCTGTTTATCGCCTCCAAAGAAATCCACCTTGAGTCCCTTGATGCCCAGCTCTTTCAGCCATTTCATTTCTTTCTTACGTGCAATGGCATTGTTCATTTTTTGCTTGGCTCCCTGCGGGGCATCGTTCCAATAACCGTTGGAGTTGTACCACAAAAAGACATCAACTCCCTTGGACTGGGCATACTTGAACAGGTCGGGCATGCGCTCGTAACCAATCTGTTTGTCCCAAAGGCCATCTATCAGCACATATTCATATCCCATGGCTGCCGCTAGGTCTATATACCGCACCTGGTCATCATAATTGATGCTGTTGTCCTGCCACATAATCCAGCTCCAAGTGGAACGACCGTAACGATAATCCCGGGAGGCTTCGTACAGCGGGGAGACAACATCAAAGGGAACGGTAGTTTCGACAATTGGCTGTAAGGTATTGCCAACGGTAATGGTACGCCATGGTGTCTCCCCGGGCAAGGCAATGGCAGGATTGGCACTACCAATTCCGTTGTTCTCTCCCGGATTTGGGTAAGCAATGGTGTACAAACCATCCGCACTACCCTCACTTAGGTGAGCCCCACAATATAAGCTACGGACTCCCGTTTCCGATAACAGTACCCAGCCATCGCTGCCCACATGGAACAAGGAAGGAAAGGTATAACCCTCACCGTACCGTGACGGTGTTCCCAAGCGTTCATCGGGCACATAGGTTTCCTCATAACTCGGTTTGGTGCGCATCCACCCGATCATGGGACTTGCTTGCGGACTTAGGAAAGTGGTGGTATGCTGCGGAAAATCGAAGCCCGTGGCTTCCTTTACGATAATGGCATTGGCCGTTTCCCTGTATTGGAATAAGGCATATTTGAATGCAATATCATGATTACTGACCTGAAAGGTAATGGCTATTTGTTTTTTTTCCGCGTTTTCTAGCGTCAGCACCACCTTATTGGCTACATAGTTTACCTTGGAGCGCTTGATACGGTCAAGGGAATAGGCCTCGTTGATCGTCGACTCTTCCGTATTCACCAATCGCATTTCCTTGCTGAAATCACCTGCGCTGGTCACCAGGCCCAAAGGCGACTCTTCCAGCATGGCTTTTCCCTGATAGCTCACCGAATAGACGGGCAATCCTTGATGAATATAAAAACGCAGTGCCAGCTGCCCGTCGGGCCCCGTCACGAGCACTTCTTCTCCAAACAAGCATGTAAAAGCCATCAAAAACAGGCATACCAAGGTAATTCTTTTCATTTCAATATCAATCGTTAAAATTAAGTCCAATTGGTTCACATCCTAACAAGGACAAAACAAATGTACAAATTACATTTAATATCAGGTGGAAGAATTCACCCAAACCGTCCTACTTAAACCAATCCAACTGCCACTCATCCATCCATTTGACGTAGGGCACTTCTTCGTCAAGACCGATGGGCAGCCATATGTACCTGCTATCCTGCAAATTCTGTGGTCTCCAGATATCGGCCATGAAGATAAACGCATCTTTCTTGCCTTGCACGGGCAATATATAGGTCGATTGGCCACCGAAAGTCTTCTTGGCATTTGGCCCACGCATAGGGTCGCCCAAGAGCGTATACGGCCCCCTTATTTGATCGGCCACGTGTATGGAAGCTTCGTTTGGCGCCCAGCCCGTACAGCCGCTGGTAATCAGGTAATACTTTCCCTTATATTTGAACAAGGCAGGTGCCTCCCTTTGTCGCCTAAAGAGAAAAGTATCGTCCGTGGTGGCCGACAGGAAGTCGTCTGCCAGTTTCACGATGCGGAGGTCCATGTTCTCGTCCGACGAATAGATGTGGTAAGCGCTGCCATCGTCGTCTACATAGAGGTTCATATCCCTGGACATATTGCCATTGGGACGGAAACTGGAGACAAACTTAAATGGCCCCGTAGGCTTGTCGCTCACGGCCACCCCTGCCCGTGCCGCCGCATAGCCCCTGCCTTTCAGTTCCAGGTGGAACCACATGACATATTGATTGGTTTTCCTGTTGTATATGACCTTGGGTCTTTCCATGATACAGCCTAGGGTGATATCGCTATCGGGATCATCGGAAGGCGATAGCGCAATCCCTTCGTTCTTCCAGTTGTAAAGATCCTTGGAGGAATAGACAGACACCCCGCCCGATGAGGTTTTATCGCCCCGCTTTTCTCCGTACCAATAGTAAGTTCCGTTCTGGAACAATATCCCTCCGCCATGGGCATTGATGTGCTTGCCTTCGGTATCGGGCCATATGGAACCTGGCTGAAAGACATCCATCATTTTATGCTGTCCTTGCACCTCTGCAAGTTCCAATAATATCAAGCACAGTAAGGTCATACAAAATCTTGTTCTCATAATCATGGTCATAGCTGCTATATTTTACTGGCTAAAGATGCCGATTTCGTCCGATACGCAACATGGTCACTTTCGTATAATTGAGGGGGCAAATTCGCTTTGGCGCGCCGATAATAAAAGTAAGTTTGACATTTATTTGTTTTTGATTATCTTGCCGTGTTTTTTACCAGTTATAAAGATACTAGAGAACCATATGAAAACGCGCTCTTTTCCATCCACGCCTCTTCTCTGCTTGGCACTATTCATCTGTTTTTTCCCTTTGGCCATGAAGGCCCAAAGCGTTCCTCCTAACGTGGCGGAAAAGGACTACACCGCTTACCTATTTGCCTATTTCACGGGCAACCGCATAGAAGAAGAAGCCGTACGCTTTGCCATAAGCCCCGACGGTTATCGTTATTACGCTTTGAACAACAACGATCCGATCCTCGACTCCAGGACCATCAGCTCCACCGGTGGCGTGCGAGACCCACATATACTGCGCGGAGAGAACGGAAAAACGTTCTATATGGTACTGACCGATATGGTTTCTTCCAAAGGTTGGGATTCCAATAGGGCCATGGTACTGCTCAAATCAGATGACCTGATCAATTGGAAATCGAGCGTCATCAATATCCAGCAGAAATACCCCAATCAGGAAAACCTCCTACGGGTATGGGCGCCACAGACCATTTACGACAAAGAGGCAAGGAAATATATGGTGTACTGGTCCATGAAGCACGGAGATGGGCCAGACATCATTTACTATGCTTATGCCAATGCAGACTTCAGCGATCTGGAAAGCGAGCCCAAACAATTGTTTTTCCCCAAGAACGGCAAATCCTGCATTGATGGCGATATCCTGTACAAGGACGGCCTGTACCACCTATTCTACAAGACCGAGGGGCACGGCAACGGTATCAAACATGCCACTACCGATAGGCTGACTTCAGGTCAATGGAAAGAAGATGACGATTACAAACAACAAACCAATGACGCGGTAGAAGGCGCGGGCACGTTCAAACTCATCAACTCGGACACGTATATCCTCATGTATGATGTTTATACCAAAGGCAAATACCAGTTTACCAAGAGCACTGATTTGGAACACTTTGAGGTGATAGACGAGGAAATCTCCATGGACTTTCATCCCAGGCACGGCACCATTATTCCCATTACGCAGAAAGAACTGAAAACGCTCATCGACAAATGGGGAAAACCCAAAGCATACCCCGAAATTGCCTGGAAAAATAATCCCATCCTAGAAGGCTATTATGCCGATCCGGAAATCCTGTATAGCCAGAAAACCAAGAAATACTATTTGTATCCAACCAGTGATGGGTTTGACGGTTGGAGTGGCTATTATTTCAAGACGTTCTCCTCCGACAATTTAAAAGACTGGAAAGATGAAGGTATCATCCTTGACCTAAAAAAGGACGTCCCATGGGCAGGCAGGCACGCTTGGGCCCCTGCCATTGAGGAGAAGAAAATAAAAGGAAAATACAAGTATTTTTATTATTTCACAGGAGCACAGAAGGTAGGTATGGCCGTAGCCGACTCGCCCACTGGGCCGTTTACCGATATCGGCAAACCATTGGTAGACAAAAGACCCGAAGGCATCAAGGGAGGACAAGAGATAGATCCCGACGTGTTTACGGATCCCAAATCCAAGAAAAGCTATCTCTATTGGGGCAATGGATACCTGGCCGTTGTCGAGCTGAATAACGATATGGTATCTATCAAATCTTCCAGCCCAAAGATCATCACTCCGAGCGATGGTACCTTTCGCGAAGGGGCCTACGTATTCTACCGCAAGGGCATTTATTACTTTCTTTGGTCCGAGGACGATACGCGCAGCGAAAACTACAGGGTCAGGTACGGCACTTCCAAATCACCTTTGGGACCCATCGAAATTCCAAAGGACAACCTAATCCTAAGCAAAGTCCCAGAAAAGGGCATCTACGGAACAGGGCATAACTCGGTGCTGCAGATGCCCAATAGCGACGAATGGTATATCGTGTACCACCGTTTCAATATTCCCAACGGCATCAAAATGGGGCAAGCGGCCGGTTTTCACCGCGAAGTATGCATGGACAAGCTGGAATTTAGGACAGATGGTAGCATTGTGCCTGTAGTACCTACAAATTAGGAGGCCTTTGGCAAATAGAGGGATTATCTGAGTAATCGGATATAATACACCCCCCCAGCTACCGAGCCTTTTTGGGCGACAAATTTCAAGTTCAATACAGGATCAGAAGTCATGCCATCAGCCAGCTCATAGTCCACGTCATAAAAGCCGTCCTGCCCTTCAGCATGTGCCGTCACCCTTTCCAACAGCTTATCATTAACATATATATCGAAACTACGTCCTTTATCCCCTCCGAAATAGGTGATCCGTAGCGTTTGGGCATCTTTGCCTGGATTCTTCAGATTATAGCTGAACCATCCTCTTGCATGTCTCCAGTGCCTGTCTTGAAACACGCCAGACTCGGTACGCTCTCCTTTAAAGCCGTGATCGGATTCCGGCTGTTGCTCCCCAGGAGTTATTTTATCGATCGTGCGTGATTCCAGTTCCAGCATAGCCTGTTCCTCTTCTTGGAGTTTCAGCACGATACTGTCCAGGTTTTCTGGGCTGGTTTGCATCCAATACAACATATAACGCGCGTCGTGAAGCTGAAAGAAAGGTTTCAACTCCAACGTTCCCTCGTGTTCCGGATAATATGCGTTTGTAATGTTATACGTCAAAGGTTCGCCTTCAACTGGCCTTAAAGACTGGAGAATTTCCGCGGGCTCACCGACCAAAAGCGGGGCCTTATCAATGGGGTATAGGGGGCCATGGGCAATATGGCCCATCCTGCTGCCATCTGCAAACAGCCCATCCAAACCGCTCGAGTCTACCGCCGCCGCCAGTACAATGGGGCCGTGAACAAAAGAATACCAGGGCGATTGATCGGGCATTTGTTCCAAAGTCGTTTCCATGGGCAATGATACGCTAACAATATCTCCATTTTTCCATGTGCGTTCTACAGCGATATAGGAAGATACCACATCTTCGGTAGCCGCCACCCGTTTACCATTTACTTTGACCTGAAAACCGCTATCCTTTACCCAAGACGGCTTTCTGATATAAACGGTAAATAACCGTTTCCTCTCTAGATTTATTTTGATCTCGGTGGCTTCTTCAAATGGAAATTTAGTGTCTTGGGAAATCTTCGCCCCTTTTTCTTTCCAATTCAGCGTAGATGGAATGAACAGGTTGACAAATAGATCCTCGCCATTATGCGCATAGACCAACTCGCCATATTTGCCGTGGTTTTCCAGACCCGAGCCTACGCAGCACCAAAAACCTTCGTCCACCCGAGAGTATACGCGGTAGTGCCTTGGGCGCATGGGCGTAAAATAAACGAAGCCTCCTTGCGGGTGCTGTGAGGAGAGGATGTGGTTGTACAATGTCCGTTCATAGTAATCAATCAGTTCAGGTGATGGCTTGGTCAGGAACAATTGTTTCGACAGCTTCAGCATGTTGTACGAATTGCATGTCTCCGGTCCCTCCACCGATTCCAGCATGGAAGAAAAATTATCCGAAGGATGGAAATGTTCGCGCACGCTGTTACCGCCTATCGATATCGTTCGCTTGTTGACTACCGTATTCCAGAAAAAACGGGCCGCTTTGGCCCATTCCTGCTCATCTGTCAACTGGGCAACACTGTAAAAGCCTATTACTTTTGGAATCTGGGTATTGGCATGTAACCCGTTGAGCTCATCGCGGCCTTCCAGCAAGGGATTCAAAATCCGGCGGTCTGAAAATCGCTGTGCCAATCTTACGTAGCGCTTATCTTTGGTGATACTGGCAACATAGGCAAAAGTCTCATTCATGCCCCCATGCTCCGAGATGAGCATTTCCTGCATCTGTTCATCGGTCAAATTATCCGTCAAGCCAAGGCACCATTCCGAAAGTTTTACCAACACATCCTTTGCCTGCTCGTTATGTGCCAACAGGTAGGCATCGCAAAGGCCAGCATACAATTTGTGGATGTTGTACCAGGGAACCCATTTTCCGTTGAGCGAAAAGGAACTGGCCTCTATCTTGCCTTCGGCAATCTCCTTCCAAAGCGCCTTTCCATCCGGTATTCCGCCAACATAGCCATTCCCATTGCTCTTTTGGCAATCTGCCAATTCGGAAATCATATATTCCAGCCTTTTCCCTATAGCGGAATCGGCTGTGGATGCATACATATTGGCAAGTGCCGACAGGTAATGTCCGCCAATATGACCATCCAACCCGGTAGATTCCCAGTTGCCATAACTTTCTTTCCTTACAGCCAAATCCGCTTCTTTTCTGAATGGAGCCAACAGCCTGTCTGGATCCAATTTCATGATATAGGCCCTATCTGTTTCTTGTGCTTCAGAAAACGGGCTTTCTGTTAATCGCACATCTTCAAGCGAGAATGTCGAAAGCCTCTTGGTTTGCCCTATTATAACGAACGGGCTAATGGAAAGGAAAAGGAAAAGATACTTTTTCATCTGCGGTCTTAATGGCTATACATTGGTTAACAACATAGAAGATCGATACCATATGGAGGCAATCTCATGTTGCGAATGTATGCATATAATTATAAATGTCAAAAAAACATTTATATAACCTGCGGTGAATTGCCCTTTAGTCAATAGGCCATCCGGGTAGGAATCTCAAGAACGACATAATTTTTTCCTTATAGACTTCCGTATTTATCTTAAAATAGAAAGCTCCCTTTTTTGAATTTTCGGTATCCTTTTCCTTCAACTTGATAATCAGGCCCGATGAAAGCAATTTGCGACTAAAGTTTCGCCTATCCAAGTCGATATCATACACACTTTCATACAACAAGGCAATTTGAGGAATGGTAAATTTCTCCGGCAACAGTTCGAACACAATAGGGTATAGCGCTGCCTTATACTTCAGTTTCTTTTTGGCTACTTCTACCATTTCATTATGGTCAAATATTAGCTGTGGAACTTCCTTTAACGGAAACCATTCTGCCCTATAATCATGGCTGATGACATGCTCATATTTGTTGATATCTATTAATGCAAAATAGACCACGCTTACCACACGCTGCTCCGTATCTCTGTCAGGCTTGCCAAAAACCGCAATCTGTTCCATATAAACATCCGTAAGCCCCGTCAATTTTTTGAGAATTCTTGCCGCGGAATCTTCAGGACTTTCAGTAGGCTGGACAAAGCCTCCCATCAAGCTCCACTTATGCCGCTCGGGCTCAAAGCCACGCTTTATCAGCAATATCTTCAAGCCTTCGCCATCAAAGCCAAATATAATGCAATCAACCGCAAGAAGTACAGGTGGTTCAGTTTTATAAGACGTCATAAAGTAAAAAGACAATTATATTAAAAAAAATTGCAGCGAACAAATCAATGACTTAATCTCTCTTAAAATTTGCCGACAAAACATGAGTAAACTAATTCCAGATAAATTTCCATTTCTAAAAAATTAAATGTTAATTTGACATTAATTATAATGAAAAGGAGTTTTTCGGCATGAAACACCTCCTTGCATGAACGTTTATAATGAAAAAATAACCAAATAAAAAACCTCATTGACAGGATGAACACAGCATTTGTTATAGGAGTAGATTACGGAAGTGACTCGGTACGTTCCGTCATCGTAAACGCGGGCTCCGGCGAAGAAGTGGCCGCGTCGGTATATTATTATCCGCGATGGAAAAGAGGGGATTTTTGCATTCCATCGGAAAGCCAATTCCGACAACATCCCCTGGACTACATAGAAGGACTAGAATTCACCATCAAGGACTGCCTGCAGCAGGCCACCGAACTGGATATAGCCAAAAAAATCAAGGCTATTTCCATAGATACTACCGGCTCCACACCCATTGCCATTAACGAAGCAGGTGTACCACTAAGCCTCCTGGAAGATTTTTCGGACAACCCCAATGCCATGTTTGTGCTCTGGAAAGACCATACGGCCGTTCGGGAAGCAGAAGAAATCAACAGACATGCGAAAAACTTCAAAACCGATTACCTGAAATACGTCGGAGGCGTCTATTCGTCAGAATGGTTTTGGGCCAAATTGCTCCATGTATTCCGGGCTGATGAAAAGGTAAGGAACGCCACCTATACCTGGGTGGAACATTGCGACTATATTCCTTTCATGCTTTCTGGCGGCAAGCGCGCAAAAGACATAAAACGAGGTGTTTGTTCGGCGGGGCATAAATCCCTATGGGCAGCCGAATTTGGCGGTCTCCCTCCGAACGAATTTTTCAGCTCCTTAGATCCATTGCTAAATGGTTTTACAGATAGGCTATTTAGCACGACCTACACGGCCGATCAAGCAGCGGGTACCCTATGCGAAGAATGGGCCGATACACTGGGCCTATCTACCGATGTAGTCATAGGCATAGGTGCCTTTGATTGCCATATGGGAGCCGTAGGAGGCCAGATAGAACCCTATTATCTTAGCAAAGTGATGGGTACTTCTACCTGTGATATGTTGGTGGCTCCTAAGGATGAAGTGGCCGATACACTGGTAAAGGGTATCTGTGGACAGGTCGATGGCTCTATCATTCCTGGCATGATTGGTATGGAGGCCGGGCAATCTGCTTTTGGAGACGCTTACGCTTGGCTAAAACAAGTACTACTCTGGCCTAGCAAGAACCTATTGGCCGGCCTAGCCAATGTAGATGAAGAGACCATCAATTACCTCATAAAAGAACTTGATGACCAATTGTTGCCGCAATTGAGCAAATTGGCGGAAGAACTCCCCGTAACGGAATCTTCCGAACTTGCCGTCGATTGGCTGAATGGTCGCCGAACGCCAGATGCGGACCAGACACTAAAGGGGGCCATACAGGGATTGAATCTAGGAACCGACACGGTGAAGATATTTAGGGCTATTGTCGAATCCACCTGTTTTGGTGCGAAAAGCATCGTAGAACGTTTCATCGAGCAGGGAATTCCCGTGAAAGGACTTATCGGTCTCGGTGGCGTGGCCAAAAAATCGCCCTACATCATGCAGACCATGGCCGATATTATGGATATGCCCATTAAAATCCACAAAAGCGAACAGACCTGCGCCATCGGTGCGGCCATGTTTGCAGCCACTGCAGCAGGCATATATACCAAAGTGGAGGAAGCCATGGAAGCCATGGGACAAGGTTTTGAAAAAACCTATTATCCCAATGCGGAAAAAACGGCGCTCTATGCCAAACGCTACCTAAAGTACAAGGAATTTGGCAGTTTCCTGAGCAAAAAGGATATCAAGGAAGAACAGTTAAACCTAGCTTAAACCATGTATAACCATATCAAAGAAGAAGCATACCATTGCAACATGCAACTGCCTAAACTGGGCCTAGTGCTTTTCACCTTTGGCAACGTCAGCGTAGCCGATGCCTCCAAAGGTGTCTTTGCCATCAAGCCCAGTGGCGTACCTTATGAAGAATTATCGCCCGAAAAAATGGTCGTCGTCGATTTCGAGGGACAAATAGTTGAGGGTCATCTACGGCCCTCTTCGGATACCCAGACCCACGCCGTACTGTACAAGCATTGGGAGGGAATAGGGGGAGTAACCCACACGCACTCTACCTATGCCACGGCATGGGCACAAAGCCAGCGTGCTATTCCCAATTACGGCACTACCCATGCCGACCACCTTACAGCGGACATCCCATGTGCCCCGCCCATGAGCGACGATATGATACGTGGCAACTACGAATACGAGACCGGATTTCAGATTATCAACCACTTTAAGGAACAGGGCCTCGACTACAAGGAAGTGGAAATGATATTGGTGGGCAACCACGCCCCTTTTGCCTGGGGAAAAACGGGTATCAAATCGGTATATAATAGTGCCGTACTGGAACAGGTGGCGCAAATGGCACTCCTAACCGAGCAAATCAACCCAAACGCACCCAGGTTGAAAGACGCACTCATAAAGAAACACTACGAACGAAAACATGGCGGCAATGCCTATTATGGTCAAGAATAAATAAATTTCACTTAAAATAGAATGATAGATTTAAAACAACTGCAAGTCTGGTTCGTTACCGGAAGCCAAGACTTATATGGGGAAGAAACACTCCAGCAAGTAGCTGCACATGCCGAGGAAATAGCGCAATACCTTTCCACTCACGAAAGTACTCCTATACAAGTAACCTACAAGCCTATCGTAAAGAACAGCGAAGAAATATACGATACCATCGTCGCTGCCAATGCAGATGCCCATTGCATCGGTATTATCACCTGGATGCATACCTTTTCACCGGCAAAAATGTGGATCAGGGGATTGAAGGCGCTGCAAAAGCCTTTGCTGCATCTCCATACGCAATACAACCGGGACATTCCTTGGTCTAGCATGGACATGGACTTCATGAACCTCAACCAAAGTGCACACGGCGACAGGGAGTTCGGCCATATCGTCACCAGGCTGAACATCAACCGAAAGGTGGTGACCGGGCACTGGCAAGATGAAGAGGTATTGGAAAGGATCAACGTGTGGGCCAGGGCCGCGGCCGCTTGGCACGATTGGCAAGGTGCCAAATTTGTACGTTTTGGCGACAATATGCGTTACGTGGCCGTTACCGACGGGGACAAGGTAGAGGCCGAAACAAAATTCGGCTTCTCTGTCAATACCTACCCCATTGGCGATTTGGTGGCGGTCATCAATCAAACTAGCGAAGAGGAGATAAACACCTTATTAGCTGAATATGAAACCATCTATGAGTTGGCCGATGACGTGAAAGCCGGCGGCGCGCAACGCCATAGCCTGGTAGAGGCGGCCAAAATAGAAATAGGGTTGAGAAAGTTCCTTGAACAGGGCAACTTCAAGGGTTTTACCGATACTTTTGAAGATTTGCATGGCATGGTACAGTTGCCAGGCTTAGCGGTACAAAGGCTCATGGCCGAAGGTTATGGTTTTGCGGGCGAAGGCGATTGGAAAACCCCAGCCTTGGTGAGGGCTTGTAAGGTAATGGGCGTCGGACTTCCCGGAACCACCGCTTTCATGGAAGACTATACCTACAACTTCGACCCAGACAATGCCCTGGTGCTGGGCTCGCACATGCTGGAAGTGGACGCCGCCCTGGCGAAGGGCAAAGCCAGGATAGAGGTGCACCCACTGGGCATTGGCGGAAAGGCAGACCCCGCACGGCTGGTATTCAACGGCATAAGCGGTCCTGCACTCAATGCCTCCTTGGTAGACCTTGGCACCCGATTTAGGCTTATCGTCAACAAGGTAGAGGGTGTGGAAGTAGAAAACGAACTGCCTAAATTGCCCGTAGCCAGAGTACTATGGAAACCATTGCCCGATATGAAAACCGGATGCAGCGCATGGATCTATGCCGGAGGCGCCCACCATACCGCCTACAGCCTGAGCCTCACCCCCGAATACCTGGAGGACTTTGCCAAAATAGCCAATATCGAATACGTGGCGATAGACGAGAACACGAACCTTTCGACGTTCGAAAATGAGCTGAAATGGAGTGAATTGTATTATTTATTGAAAAAATAACCAAGACCTGTGGGGTTGTCGAAAAAGGTTAACTTTATCGACAACCCTATACAAACCAATATGGAACTGATATGGAAAAATTTGCAACCGTAGATTATATCATATATGTCATCTACTTCTTTCTAGTGGCCGGTTATGGCTATTGGATTTATCGAAAGAAAAGCTCAGAAAAGGCCAGTAGCAAGGATTATTTCCTTGCCGAAGGCTCACTCACCTGGTGGGCCATAGGCTCGTCGCTCATTGCCTCCAACATTTCCGCCGAGCAGTTTATCGGCATGAGTGGCAATGGTTTCACCGTGGGCGTGGCCGTTGCGGCCTACGAATGGATAGCTGCCATAGCCCTCATCATCGTAGCCGTATGGTTTATCCCTGTCTACCTGAAGAACAAGATATTTACCATGCCGCAGTTCCTGAACAACCGCTACAATGAGACCACCAGCCTCATTATGGCCGTATTCTGGCTGTTCCTCTATATTTTCGTCAACCTGACATCCATCTTGTTCCTGGGCTCCCTGGCCATAAACAATATGGCGGGCGGCGAAAGCTTCCACCTCATTGTGGTGGCACTGGCCATTTTTGCCATCGTGATTACACTTGGCGGTATGCGGGTCATAGGGTTTACGGATGTCATCCAGGTAGTTGTACTCATTATAGGCGGCATCGCCACTACCTATGTGGCGCTGACGCTCGTAAGCGAACATTTCGGTATGGGAAAAGACGTATTGGCAGGTTTCAATAAATTGTTGAAAGATTCCCCGGACCATTTTGAAATGATTATCGACAAACCTGGCCCCGGCTCCTCCCAGGAGCACATCAACAAATACCTGATGCTGCCGGGCATTGCCATGTACTTTGCCGGTATCTGGATAGTCAACCTCAACTACTGGGGCTGTAACCAGTACATCACCCAGCGGGCTTTGGGTGCCGACCTGAAAACGGCACGTACGGGTATTCTCTTTGCCGGCTTTCTGAAATTGTTCATGCCGGTCATTGTGATGCTCCCCGGTATTGCAGCTTATGTGCTTTACAAAAACGGAGCCTTGCAGAACGAAATGGCACCCGGCGGCAATTTCAATCCCGACAATGCCTATTCGGCTATCTTGGGCTTCTTGCCAGATGGGCTGAAAGGCCTGTCATTGGCTGCACTTACCGCTGCCATCGTAGCGTCGTTGGCCGGCAAAGCCAATAGTATTGCTACTATCTTCACACTGGATATCTACAAAAAATACATGGACAAGGGCGCAAGCGAATCCAAAATGGTATGGGTAGGGAAAATTACCGTTATTGCGTCCATCCTGCTTTCCATCCTATTCACTTGGGACGATATGCTGGGTATTGGGGGAGCTGGTGGATTTACCTTTATCCAAAAATATACGGGCTTCATCAGCCCCGGGGTATTTGCCATGTTCCTATTGGGCATGTTCTGGAAGCGCACGACCGGTACGGCAGCCATATTGGGCCTAATTACCGGCTTTGGTCTATCGGTCTTTTTCAATGAGTTTGCTCCTTCTTTGTTCGGCAACGAAACCTGGATATATACCGCTTATCCAAATGGTAGAGGCGGATATGAAATTCCTTTTCAGATCTGCATGGGGCTGGCTTTCCTGTTCACCATGATCCTAATGGTTTCCGTTAGCCTATTGGGTCCAAAGGTAAATCCCAAGGCCTTTGTACTGGATACCAAGATGTTCCGTGTAGAACCATCTGTCATGGTATTGATTGTCATTACCCTTATCTTGGTAAGTGCCCTTTATGTTAGATTTTGGTAATTAACACCGACGACCAATTAAAGGACATGGCCTAACAGATACAGCGGGCTCTTATGAAGATGGTATATGCCCGTCAATTGGAACCTCAAAGCGAGCATGCATCCACATTAATAATAAGCTCCTTGCCATAGAAAAGGCGAAAAGATCGTATTTCTTTTCGCCTTTTGCTTTCATAGTTCTCCTTGTTTACACTACTTGAGCCGCAGCAGCAGCCTTGGCATGGTCTGCCAAAAATTGCTCCAGGCCCTTGTCCGTAAGAGGGTGCTTCAACAGCCCTAGTATGGCAGATAAAGGCCCTGTCATAACATCTGCCCCAATCTTGGCACATTCGATGATATGCATGTTGTGCCTGATAGATGCCGCCAAAATCTGTGTTTCATAGCCATAGTTGTCGTATATGGTCCTGATGTCTTCAATCAGCGACAACCCATCCGTGGAAATATCATCCAAACGTCCCACAAATGGAGATACATAGGTCGCACCGGCCTTGGCCGCCAGCAATGCTTGTCCAGCGGAGAACACCAAGGTGCAATTGGTACGGATGCCTTGCTCGCTGAAATAACGTATGGCCTTGATACCATCCTTTATCATGGGTACTTTCACCACGATGTTTTCATGGAGCTCAGCCAATACCAAGCCTTCCTTGACGATGTTCTCATAATCTGTGGCGATCACTTCTGCACTCACATCGCCATCTACCAAATCGCAAATAGCTCGGTAGTGCTTTCTTACCGCTTCCTCCCCGCTAATACCTTCCTTGGCCATGAGGGAGGGATTGGTAGTTACGCCATCCAATACACCCAGATCGTTTGCTATGGCTATCTGTTCGAGATTTGCCGTGTCGATAAAAAATTTCATAAACTTCCCTTATTTATTGTTTCGTCAAAATTTCCTTCCATGATTTCCCGAAGAATGGGATCTGTAAAGTCGGCCACAAATGCCTTCACATTGTCCAACCCGACAAAGTCATCTGGCCCATGCATGGTCATGACCACTACAGCATCCATGCCCGCCCTCTGGGCAGATAGCACGCCATTGGGATTATCCTCAAATACTAGGCATTCCGCTGGAGGCAATTGCAGCTTACTGGCGCATTGCAGATAGGTTTCTGGGCTAGGTTTGCTCTCCTTTACCTCATCTGCGCTTACTACCGCATCGATCATAGACCTTATATGCAAACCATCCAGCACAAAGTCGATATTTTCCTGTATGGCCGCACTGCCGATCGCTATTTTTATCCGGTGATCCTGAAGAAAGAACAGAAAGTTGTACAGGCCATCCAGCAACTTCAGATGAGGTTCAAAATTTTTTCTATACCTCTCTTCCTTTTCTTTTTCCAGCGCTCTGATTTCCGAAGGGGAAAATCCCCTATCTGGCAGTAACCTCTTGAGTACTTCCACGTTCTTGCCGTACATTTCGCGGTTCAGGCGCTCAACGCCGACATCTACACCTAGACATTTATGCAAGGCCTCTTTCCATCCTTGGATGTGATATTGCATATCGTCTACCATGGTGCCATTCAGGTCAAACAGCACGGCTTTATACTTTTGCATACTAATGTGAATTTATTCCTTCCGATGTCATGACGACGCGCTTTATGGAACCGTCCTTGTTATATTTCAGCTCATCGATACATACCGAACGGCGGTAGCTTCCTCCATCAGTATTGATGGCTCCGTTATGGTAGATGAACAGGTCCTTTCCCTTAAAGGTCACGATAGATTGGTGATTGGTATTGGAATTTCCGGCAATCTCATTGATGACACCTTTAAATTCCCAAGGCCCATGTATACTCCTGCTCATAGCATAGGCTATCTTCTCTGGGAACTCGGTAGCATAGGACAGGTAGTACCATCCCTTATGCTTATGTATCCACGGCGCTTCGGTAAACTTTGGGATATTTATGACTTGAATATCTCCTGCCAGTTCGGTCATGTTATTAGCCAATTTGGCATAATAACAGGCCGTATTGCCCCAAAATAGATAAGCCTGCCCATCATCGTCAATAATGACCGAGGGGTCTATATCATCCCATGAGATGGCTGTCGCTCTCGTCATTTCGTTTGTTATCAATGCTTTGCCAAGCGCGTCCTTAAATGGCCCTTCTGGCCTATCGGCCACAGCTACCCCGATGGCCTTGCCGCCATCTTTGTGTTCGGTAGCGACGTACCAATAGAACTTGCCATCCCGTTCTATTACCTGCGAAGCCCAGGCATCGCCCTTGGACCAAGAAAAATCCTTTGTGCTCAAAGGAACGGGATGTTCCGTCCATGTTTTGAGATCGGTCGTGGAGAAGACCAACCATTCATGCATTTCATAAAAGTGCTTGCTTTTTGGTGCCTCATCATGGCCGGCATAAACGTACAATTTCTCCCCTACCACCAAGCCCGCAGGGTCCGCCGTGTACTTATGAGTGATAATGGGGTTGCCTTTAGCCATAAAGGTCGTATCCTGTGCATTCGCAAAGTCCGCTTGGGTATGCAGTATAGCCAAAAGGGACAATTGGATTAGCGCTCTCATGTTCATTGTCTATTTTACCGTAAAGTGATAGGAAGTTTTCGTTCTGTATTTTTCTCCCGCCTTCAGCACGGTACTCGGAAATTCGGGCCTGTTGGGGGAATCTGGAAAATGTTGGGTCTCCAAACAAAGAGCCGTGCGATAATCGTAATCCTTTCCGCCCTTTCCATGATGATCACCGCCTTTCATAAAATTGCCCGAATAGAACTGTACACCTGGCTGATCGGTATAGACTTCCATGAAAATTCCGGTCTCTGCGCTGTACAGGGAAGCGATCTTTCCATAGCCTTCTTTCTTGTTCAGGACATAGTTATGGTCGTATCCTCCACCCAATTTCAGTTGCTCCTCTTCATTTCCTATACGCTCACCCACCTTGGTCGCGTTCTTGAAATCAAAAGCCGTACCCTCTACAGGCATCAGTTCACCCGTTGGGATCAGCGTGCTGTCCACCGATGTTATCGCATCGGCATCGATCTGCAATTCATGCGATAGGATGTCTCCATTTCCCGCTCCATTGAGGTTAAAAAAGCTGTGGTTGGTAAGGTTTGCAACGGTGTTCTTGTCCGAAGTAGCCTCATAGGAGATCTCAATACTGTTATTGTCGGTCAATCTATAGGTGATTGTAGCCGTTAATGTACCTGGATATCCGGCTTCGCCGTCAACAGAAATGTAAGTAAGTTTCACCGTTTGACTATCGACTTGCTGTGCATCGAATACTTTAGTATGGAACCCATCCTTTCCGCCATGCAAGCTATTGCTGCCGTCATTTTGCTGCAACTGATAGGTTTGTCCATCCAATGAAAAAGCACCATCCTTGATCCTATTGCCATAGCGTCCTATGGTACTACCGTAGAAGGTGGTCGGATTTTTCAGGTATTCGTTTATATTATCGTGACCTAGTACCACGTCAGTGAGCTGGCCATTTTTGTCGGGAACCAACAGTTGTACTAAGCGAGCACCAAAATTGGTAATAGCCGCACTCACGCCATCCTTGTTTTTCAGATAGTAAATTCCAATTTGCTTTCCTTCATGTTCTTGATTGAAGTTACCAAGTTTAAAATCCACCGAATCCGCCTTGTCTAGCTCGGCAGATCCCTGTTTTCCCGCGGGGCTGCCACACGCTGCGACTCCTACAACAAGAAGACCAGCAGTCAATTTTCCCAAGTTCATCATATAAGTTTTAATTTATCAGCAATATTAATCAATTAATTTCTGGCCAGCCACTTTTATTCCATGATAACTCGCTCAACCGCAGCTTGGGCTTGCCGTTGTCATTGCCATCGTAGGCATGAAACAGGATATAGTCTACACCCTTTATGTTCACCACGGCATTGTGTCCAACACCGTGCCAACGCTCGTCACCCTGCAACAATAACTTGCCACCTCCCCTTGCCATATCCACCCCACGTTCGTCTACGTAAGGTCCTTCCGCGACCTTGGAACGCCCTACGATCATCTTATAGGTGCTTTCCTTACCCTTGCAACAGTAATCGATGGATGCAAATAGATAAAAGTACCCTTCATGTCTATAAATAAACGGTGCTTCTATGGCATTGCCACCCGCATCTACCGGGTTGTTCTCTATGGCCAATGGGTTAGGCAAGGCCGGATCTTTCTTTCTACTGGCTATGGTTTTCAAAGGGTGCTTTAAGGTATCGGCCACCGCTAAGGCATCTTGGCGAAGCTTTACTAATTGCAGGCCTCCCCAAAAAGATCCGAAAACCAAATAAGGGTTGCCCCCTTCGTCCAGCACCATGTTTGGGTCTATGGCATTCCAATTAGTGACACCTGGAAACGACTGGATAATAAGCCCATGGTCTTCCCAATGAAAGTTGGGATCGTCCCTGTCCAAAGTAATATTGGTGGCCAGTCCTATACAGGAGGTGTTTTTCCCAAAAGCCGATACCGAATAGAACAAATAGTACCTCCCTTGATAATAACTGATATCGGGAGCCCAGATATGCCCTTTGAAGCTCGGTATCTGCTCTTTGGCCCAAAGCGGTGGCTCGGAAAACACAGCAGGCTCGGCTTGCCAGTTCTTCAAATCATCGGAACGCCATACACTGATCCCGTTGCCGGTAGAAAAAAGGTAATATTTTCCATCCACCTCTTGGAGAACGGGGTCATGTACCACAATGTCTTGCTCCTGAGCAAACGATGTGGTGCCAACGATAACAGCCAATAAACCAAAGACCAGTGCGCGCATCATCTATCTTGCTTTGATTCGGTATACATGAAACGAATAGGGTTGCATACCTATATCCTTTTGCAGGGCCGCTATGGCCATGTTCTGCTCTCGAGGGCTTACTTTCTTAGGCTCATCCAAGGTGTTGCCGACGTCCAGGTCATCGGCATGCAGTACCTGAACCGATACCGATTTTTGCCACTTGCCTCCTTTTCCCAAATCAAGCTTGATGTGTTGTTCTTTATTGGAGTGATTGACTACCTTAATGATCAGCTCTTTCGCTTTGCTATCCCACATGGCAGAAGCATATAGGCTATCCTTGCCTACCAGTGGTGCGCCATCTTTCGTGAGTGGCACTATCTTATCGCCCTTGTTGGTCGAGTACAATTGCTGCACATAATAGTTTGGTGTGCCATAGGAACGGAGATTATCTACCCATATGAGATCTGGGCTCCACTGCCAGCCATCGACATGGGCAAAAAGCGGTGCATAGGAGGCCATGGCCACCACATCCGCATTGCGATCTATACCCGTGAGAAATGCGGCTTCTGCCACCGCAGCACGCCAAGTGTTCTTGTTACCATTGCTGGCAATCTTATCGGTATGTGCGGCATATTCCCCCGCAAATATCTTGCTCCCTTGGCGATCGTAGTGGTCATAGCGGGCCGCGCTTTTCAAAAACCATTCCGGATTACGGTAAAAATGTTCGTCGATGACATCGATTTTCATGGACCTCAACTGCTTGTCCAAAAATTCGAAGCGCTCCCCGTCGGGATCAGTACCCGAGCTAGCAATGATCTGGATATCGGGATATTTCGTTTTGATGGCCTTCTGAAAAATGGCCAAGCGTTCGATGTACTGCGGCCCCCAATTTTCGTTCCCCACGCCCAGCATCTTGAGATGAAAGGGTTCGGGATGGCCCATTTCGGCCCTTAGCTTACCCCAAGCGGTAGAAAGGTCGCCATTGGCAAATTCGATCAGGTCCAATGCGTCCTGCACATATTCGTCCAAATCTTCCAAAGGCACCAATTCGGCCGTATTGAACTGACAGGCCATCCCGCAGTTGAGGATGGGCAATGGCTGTGCACCGATATCCTCGGCCAACTGGAAATATTCGAAGAAACCCAGTCCGAAACTCTGAAAATAGTCGGGTGTCAGCTTATGCTTAAACTCGGTATTCCACCGATTGATGATCAGCTGACGGTCTTCTACGGGGCCTACGGTCTTTTTCCACTGAAAGCGATTGGCCAAGTCGCGCCCTTCTACGATACAGCCGCCAGGAAAGCGTATAAACTCAGGCTTTAAGTCAGCCAAGAGCTGCACCATATCTGCCCGCAAACCTCCCGGCCTATTCTTCCAGGTATCTTCGGGAAACAAGGAAATCATATCCATATCTACTTTTCCCTTGCCTACTATCCATAATCGAAAATGCCCTTTTGCTTCTGTGGCGGTAGCCGTCAAACTGGCATTGATTTTTTGCCACTGCCCTGCGGTAGCACCAATCGGGACTTCCTGCGTACCTATTACCCTACCTGTGGTATCGAGCAATTCCAGCGTTAGTTTAATGTCTGTACCGTCTGTGCGATAGAAAGACGAAAAATCGTACCTCAGCCCCTTCTTGATACCCATGCCCCGAAAACCTTCGTTCTCCAAACCTACCTTGTTCGCTTCGGCATTTCCGGTATATACACTGATATATCGGGGATTTCGCTCGTATTGCTTCCCGCTCCTGTTGACCACCAGCACATCGCCTTCGGCCACGCCTTTTCCCAGTTTTTTCCATCCCATCAGGGGCTCGGTAAATTCAAAGGAACGGTTCTTTACTAGCTCGGCATATATGCCACCATCGGCTCCCATATTGATATCCTCAAAAAATACGCCCCAAAGCTTGTCGGAAACATCCGCCTTTGCGTTTGCCAAGTCTACCTTGAGTGTTTTTACTTCCTGGGCCGTGCCCATAGATACGAGCGAGATGAGTCCAAGTATACTGCATTTTATGTGTTTTGCAATCATGATATAAAATCTAAACCATTAATTCAATTCTAGCACCACTACGGAAAAAGGGGGTAAGGTAAGACTTAGCTGTCCACTGTTTACCTCCAGATCTTTTAGGATCGATGGTTGAATCAGGTCGGGTTTGTCAAAAGAATTGTAGTCCCTCAAGTTATCCGAGCGGAGAATCCGCGCCTGTGCCAATTTAAGGTCTTTTCTTCCCAAATCGATATCGACTTTATTGGACTTGGTATCGTCTATGTTTACCAAAGATATATGAAGCTTGCCTTCCTTATCCAAAGAGGCCGAAGAGGATACGGCAGGTAGCTTTTCCTCCCCGTAGACAAAATCGACCGATTCGATCTTTACCGGAATTAGCTTGGCATCCTGATGTACCTTGTACATCTCCATGACATGGTAAGTTGGTGTCAATAGCATCCTGTCCTTTTCCGTCAAGATGACGGCTTGCAAAACGTTGACCGTTTGGGCCAGGTTGGCCATGCGCACGCGCTCAGCATGGTTGTTGAATACGTTGAGGGTGACACCGGCAATCATGGCATCGCGCATGGTATTCTGCTGATAAAGAAACCCGGGATTGGTTCCTTCCTCCACTTCATACCATCCTCCCCACTCGTCCACCACCAGGGCTATTCGCTTCTGCGGATCGTATTTATCCATAATAGCACTGTGCTTGGCCACCAGCTCTTCCATACGCCAGGCCGATTTCATAGTCTTGAAATACTCTTCATCGGAATATTTGGTGGCCGAACCTTTCTTGTTCCATTGCACGTTGGCATAGTGGTGCAAGGCTACGCCCGACACCAAGTTCTTGGGAATTTTCTTCATCAAGGTTTCCGTCCAGTTGTAGTCGTCCACATTCGCCCCTGAAGCTATGCGGAAAAGTCCACCCGAGTTATCCCAATCGGCCATGAACGTAGCATACTTGCGGTACAGGTCGGCATAGTACTCAGGCAGCATGTTACCCCCGCAGCCCCAAGCTTCGTTGCCCACTCCCCAGAATTTCACCTTCCAGGGTTTGTCCCGTCCATTTTCCCTGCGGAGATCGGACATGGGGCTCTTGCCATCAAAATTGACGTATTGTACCCAGTCTGCCAGTTCCTGTACCTCACCGCTCCCGATATTGCCGGCCAGATAGGGCTCGGTACCCAATAGCTCGCACATGTTCAGAAAGTCGTGCGTACCAAAACTGTTGTCCTCGGTGACGCCGCCCCACCAGTTGTTGACGATGCTAGGCCGCTCGGCCTTGGGGCCTATGCCATCTTTCCAGTGGTAAGTATCGGCAAAACAGCCTCCCGGCCATCTCAAGTTGGGGATATTTAATTTTTTCAGGGCCTCTATGACGTCATTCCTTACGCCGTTGGTATGGGCTACGGTTTTGTTATCTTCCCCCACATAGATGCCATCGTAAATACAACGACCCAGGTGCTCGGCAAAATGGCCATAAATGTGCTTGCTGATGATAACCTCAGCGCTATCTACACCTAACGTGACCTTGGACTGGCCCAGAGAGATACCCCAACAAAAGAAGAATTGAAAGAGTAGAAACAATGATAATTTATGCATAATTGGATAATTTTAACTTGGCCACAAAATCCTCGTACAAGGACATCGTGGCCATAAAGATAAGGTAAAAAATTAAATGTCAAAAAAACATTTATTTATTATCTGTTTTTTATGGTCGTTTCTTCAACCAGATGGACAGGCCTCCGCCATTGAATCCCGACATCACGATGGTGGAGGAGAGTTTATGCTCCCAGTCCCTTTCGCGGGCCACATACAGCCTATCGACAAAAACGCCACCTGCCCAGCTTAACTCTAACCAGGGGGCTTGATAGTTCCAAGTGTTGTTGCCATCTCCATTGATGGTGCCATCGGCAAGGAGTTCGCTGATGAACGAATAGTTGATATTGGGATCAACCTGTTCATCGGCATAGCCGGGTACCGTGACATAACCTTGCACGATCTGGTCATAGGCGCCTATCAAATCATCGCTGGTAATCTCCGATTGCGGAACGTTGGCGTACCTTTCGGGCAGCACCAAAGGCCATCCTTCCGGTGTCCATTGGATTTTGCGTACATGCATCACCATAAAGAACCTATCGACTTGCGGTCGTCCTTGATGGGCCATGTAGTATTGATCAGCATCGTCCTTAAAAACGGCACAATGGGCTACTCCTTGCCACCCTGCGTGCTCTTCAAAAGCATAAGGTGCCAGGATCATGGGCGCATTGTTATCGGCAAAAGTAGTGGCGGGCTGTCCGTCCCAATCCAGGAAAGGCCCGGTAGGGCTGTCCGATCGGAATACCCGTACATTGTATTTGGTATCGATCCAATCGTAGGATACAAAGAGGTAATACTTGTTCTGCTCAGCATTATAAATGATCTCCGGCGCTTCCAGGTTGCCGTTGTACAAACCGTTGGTCATGCCCCTTCTCACGATCAACGTCCCTTGATCTCCCGCTGTAGCGGCCAAACCCGTGGCGGGATCTAACCTCACCACGAACAGGCCGTCCCAGGCAGAGCCATAGTACATGTAGTGTTCGCCTCCCGGGGTAACTACCACGGAGGGGTCGATGGCATTGGTGCCGGGTCCTGCGGTTACGGAGGTGACCGCCAAGCCGCTTTCCGTCCAAGGTCCCTCCGGGGCAGTAGCGGTCAACAGGCCGATGGCACTCACGCGAAAGCCATCAGAGGCTAAGGAATAGTACAAGCGGTATTCATTGCCCACCTGCATGATGTAGGGAGCCCAAATACCTTCATTGGGATTGGTCCCCTGGCCTTGTATGAAATCGACAGCTTGCTGGGGCAGACCATCAAGCGCCCATCCTCTATATTCCCATTCTACCAAATCACGCGAACGCCTTACCATGATGCCGGGACGCAGCTGTTGGCCATAGGCTACATCCGTACTATAGCAATAATACCATTCGCCTTCCTTTATAACGGATGGGTCATGCAGATTGTAAGGCCCCCATTGCCCCGTATACGCATAACTAGCAATATGCCCGTAAGTATCCGTAATATTATCTATGTCGAATGGTTTCGGAGCAAAAATCCCCGGGTCCGTTTCCGTAAGTGGCTGATTTTCGAAATCATTTTTGACGCAGGAAGTAAAAAAAATCGCTCCCCCTATCACAATTGCCACGTATTTTAAGCACTTTTTCATCTGTAAATAATTTTTATCCATCGGTCAGATGGAGCTTATTTCAATACATTGTTAACCAATAAAACTATCATCAATTCCTTCCTTCCTTCCGCTGTAAATAGAGCAAACGATATCATTTTAGACCTTAGTTTGCATCGTTGGGTGAAAGGTTTCTGTTGTTATTCAATTCGCTGAACGGAATAGGTAGATATTCCTTTCCGGGTCTCCAGCTATTGAAATCGGAATCTCTTTCCCTCAGCTGTGCCAACTTTGCAGGGTCGTATAGCCAACCCCAGCGAATGATATCATGGATTCGCTGTCCTTCTATGGCAAATTCCAAAAATCTTTCATGGGCTATTTGATCCCGCATCTGTATTTGTGAGAGATTGGGCTTTATCGTCGACAGCACAGGTAAGCGTGCCCTATCCCTTACCTGCTGAATATAAGGATAGGCCTCGCTGGTACGCCCCAGCTCGTTCAGAACCTCTGCATACATCAAAAGAATATCGGCATAACGGAGTATGCGGTAGTTGATTCCCCCTGTTTCAAAAGATTCTTTTTGGATAAGCCCCAGCCCGTCATAGGTGTACTTCCTGACATAAATAAGGTTGGTAGCACTATACGGCCACGGCAGCCCGTAAACCGTGGTAGAATTATCGGCTGGCTCATAAGAAGTAATGGTTGCCAGCAACCTGGGGTCGCTTCTGCCGTCCGTTGTTTGTTCTGATTTAAATGCATTGTACAGGGAGCGGGTAGGCTCGTAGTCACTATATCCTCCCCACGTTTCTCCTGGAGCCGCATAGGTAACCGCCACAGCTGAAAATTGCCTCCAATTGGCATTGGGTTCGCCTGTCCAGTTTCCATCGGTTCCTCCTTCTGCGGTAAACTGTATTTCAAACAATGACTCGGCATTGTTTTCGTTCACTGTGTTAAAGTTGCTTCGGTAATTAGGCATCAGGGAATATACTCCATTGAGTTCACCTCCAGCCGCTACAAATTTTTCCAGCTGTACGGCAGCATCGTTGTAGTTTTTGGTATACAGATAGGCTTTGGCCAACAGACCGGCAGCAGCTCCTTTCGTGGCCCGCCCCTTTTGTCCGGCATCGGGACCCGTCACTCCCTCGTAACTTATCGGCAATAAACCTTCGGCTTGTTTCAGGTCATCTATGATCTGGTTCCATACGGCCTCTGGTGCTGCCGTCTCTGGGTAATATTCATCGGCGGTAGTTTGTGGTTCTGTCACCAAGGGTATTTTTTGATACGTATTGATCAGGTTAAAATAAGCCAGTGCCCTTAAAAAATGAGCCTGCCCCAACACTCTTCCCTTGTGCCCAGCCTCAAATAGGTCGTCGGCAATATCGGGCACATATCGCAATACCTGATTGGCCCTGTTCACTACCAAATAATGGTCTCTCCACACCCATTCTACAGGTGCCGAATTGCTGGGAATGGTAAAACGTCCCACCAATTCCAAATCGCTCCAAGGGCTGTTGCCTTGCATATCATCGCCTCGGCTGTCACTAAGTCCAGGGAAAGAGCGAGTATAGGTTCCTTCCAGTGCATAGGCATTATAAACAGATACCACGCCTGCATCGGCATGGGCAGGCGTTTGCCAGAATGTTTCGGTCACGGGAAAGTTGGGATTGTACAAATCCAGTTTTTTATCGCAGGCAAAGAGAAATACCGATGCTGCCATAAACATATTGATACATGATCTTTTCATTTTCTTGCTTTTTAGATTAACCATTAAAATCCTACCTGCACCCCGAAAAGGATGGTCCTTGGTTTAGGGAACGAACCGTTGTCCAGCCCAGGCGTAAACACGCCGTAGGCATAATCAGGGTTATAGGATTTATATTTCTGGAAAGTATGGAGATTTTGTGCGGTCACATAAATACGGGTATTGGAAACGGACGGGATCAAATTCTGAGGCAGTGCGTAACCCAAGGAAACTGTATTGATCCGCAAGAAAGTACCATCCTGCAGCCATCCCTCTCTATTGGAGCTCTCCCAGTTGCGGTTAGGGTCGGCCCAGGTAAGGCGGGGGATATTGGTTTCCGTATTGACCGATGTATAGCGATTTAACATGTCCTGGTGATAATTGGCATCGCCACCACTGTGCATCAAATCGCGGTACAGACGACTGTTTATAAGGTATTTGCCAGCACCGGAAGCAAACAATGTAAAGTCAAACCGTTTATAGGATGCCGTAAAGTTCAAGCCATAATTGAATTTAGGTAAGCCGCTTCCCAGATCGGTACGGTCGTTATCGTCCAAAACACCGTCTTCATTGATATCTCGGTACCTTACGTCTCCCACCGAAGCTCCATCAAACTGGTAGGGATGTGCATCCACTTCTTCCTGCGATTTGAAAATACCATCGGCTATAAATCCATAGTGGCGTCCCACTTCCTTGCCCACTTCCGTACGGAAGGCACCATCAATCCTCGATTGCACATTTTCGCCCAAGCTCAGCACCTTATTTTTGATGGTGGTAAGATTAGCCGCTATATCAAAGGTAAAATCGCCTTGTGTTTTATGGTATCCCAGTGTAAACTCAACACCGCTATTGCGCAAGGTTCCTGCATTTACAATAGGCGCGGCATTAATTGAGCCCACGGTCAAGGGAATGGGAATAGGTACCAAAATATCGCGGCTTTCGCTATTATAGTACTCAGCCGACAAATCGAACTTACCATTCAACAGCTGTGCATCAAACCCTATATTGCTGGTGATGCGTTCTTCCCACTTCAGGTCCTGCGAGGTTACACTGGTCTGAATAGCTCCCAGTATGCGTTGCCCGTCAAAAGTATAAACGACGGCGGGATTTATTACAGCCTGATACAAGTAGTTGCCAATGTTTTCATTTCCCAGTTTCCCCCAGCTTGCTCTTAGTTTCAAATCGGAAATCGCACCCTTCGTATCAGGGAAAAAACTTTCGTTGGACAAGCGCCAGCCTGCCGCAAACGAAGGGAAGTAGCCCACTCTATGTTGCGAGGCAAACTTGGAGGAGGCGTCCCTACGTACGGTAGCGGTAAATAGGTACCTATCGTCATAGTTGTAATTGAACCTGCCCAGATAAGAGGCCAAAGCATTATGTTCCTCCCAGCTATTGGCATTGGTTTCCTGTGCGTTGCGTAGAGAAGCAAAGTTTTCATCCTGAAAGCCTACACCCGAAGCCTGGGTGAGCCAATAAGAATTTTTCTGGTACATCTGTCCAGCCAATAAGGAGATGGAGTGCTCGCCCAAGGTCAGATCATATGTCAACGTGTTCTCTATGAGCTGGTTTTCGTATTTCCGGTGGTTATCCGATAAGCGGGCAATATCATTGATAAAGAAATAACCCAGATTAAACGTCGGCGTAAAAGTATAATCCCTTACTTCGTTTATATCATAACCCAGATTCAATTTGTACTTCAGGGAATGGTTGCCTGTTTTAAGCAGGTTTACCTCCGACCATAAGTTGGTAATAAGGCGTCCTACCGTCGCATTGTTGGTAATCAATTCATTGAAACCAATGCCGTTTAAGGAAATAGCATCATGCAGGTCACTGGCGGTACCGCCATAGCCTCCCAAACGTGCTGGATCGTAGAGCGGCATGGTAGGGATGGCAAAAACCAGGTCGTTGATCAGCGGCGGCCTACCGCCCGCCAGGATACCGTCGCCGGTCACCAGTGCATTCTCCTTCGAGTGCGCATAGGCTACTGTTTGCCCGAACCTAAACCGTCCCCTTTCCTGGGTGGTATTGACACGGCCGGTATAGCGTTTGTAATCGGGCCCATTCCCCACAAAGGTTCCCTTATTATCAAATAGGTCAAAGGATACATTGTAGGTGCTGCTTTCCCCACCGCCGCTCAGGTTCAGGGTTTGGTTATGCCTTGTTCCGGTTTTCAGTCCCTCCTTTTGCCAGTCGGTATCTACATCGGTAATAAAACGGGGCGAATTGGGATCATTTCCCGGTGCCAGGGGCTTGTTGTTTGAATTATAGCGCGCTTCATTGTTCAGTACCTGATAATTGTGTGCATTGGTGACCGGCATAATTTGCCATATGTTGTCAAAGCCGTAGTATGCACTGTAGTCTACTTTCAATGGTGTACCCTTCTTACCTTGCTTGGTCGTGATGATGATAACGCCATTGGCAGCACGTGATCCGTAGATGGCACCAGCAGACGCATCTTTCAACACCTGCATGGACTCAATATCGTTGGGATTGAGCTCACGGGGAACCCCACTTAGTGGAATACCGTCTACTACATACAGCGGATCGGCATTTCCGAAGGTAGAAATACCTCGCAGCCTCACCTGCGGAAAAGCACCTGGCTGTCCATCACTGGTCACTGATACCCCGGCAACCCTTCCTTGCAACATATTGCCCACATCATTGGTAGAAAGCTTTTTGGCATCGGTCATCTCTACTATTGCAACAGAGCCAGTTATATCGGCCCTACGCTGCGTACCATATCCCACCACTACCACCTCATCCAATGAGGTAAGGTCTTCTGATAAGCTTAGGTCATGAATGTCAGATTGAGGCCCCAATGTCACCTCCTTACTCAGGTGTCCTACAAAGCTAAACACCAAAGTACCATTAGCAGGAGCGCTTAAGGTGTACGCTCCCCATTCGTCCGTTTTGGTTCCCGTATTGGTTCCCTTCAAAAGGACGCTTACCCCGGACATCGGTTCCCCTCGTTGGTCCGTTACAACACCTCTAACCGCCCGTTGCCGCGCTTGGACAACAGCTGTGATCTGGATGAGAAACAGCATTAAAACCACGAATTTTAATCTGCAAGTTCCTTGTAGTTTATTTTTCATTGTATTATAGGTTTATACGGCTGGCTAAAACCGTCATTAAATATGGAAGCAAGGTAGACACTTTTTATTAAATGTACAAGAAACACTTAATAAAAAGTGTCTAAAAAACATTTAACTAATAAAATTTTGATTTTCATCTATTTGAACAAGCCCATAAAAAGGCCTTAGACTACTTTTGTCTTAAGGAAGAGCGTTAAAAAGAGAAACCAAAGAAGTGTAAAAGTGTAAACAGAAAGTGAAACCCGATCTTATACAAAAAGAAAAATAATACTTGCAAAAAAGAAAAAAATATTAATACATTTGTATCCAACAAATAAACGCTGTGGAAACAAGCCAGTTACATATCATCAAATTTAACAACCCTGTGAATAACCACGTGGTTTCGGTGTCTCGTAATAGCATCCATTTCCCAAAACTCATCTTACGCTCCCGACGACCCTTTATGCCCCGGGCTTGATTGGGGCATACACTCTCGCGGTCTTTAATTACTTGGACAAGTCCAGTCCTAAGTTAAAAAAAACAAAAATTTTGTAAACAATCCATCGGAACAACCTAGTTCAAAGGAAGATTTAAAACTAGCTTGTTTCATACGTGTCATTACTGTAATGAACCATTCAAATTTTATTGTTATCCCTGCAAATGAATCGCATATTGGCTATGCAGAAGAAATTTGTAACGAGATGTCCGAATCAGCCAAAGCACGTGGAACGGGTATAGCCAAACGCAAACCTGAATACGTTGCTAAAAAAATGCTGGAAGGCAAAGCGGTCATTGCCCTACATAAGGACGGCACTTGGGCCGGCTTTTGCTATATTGAAACTTGGAGTCATGGCGACTACGTGGCCAATTCGGGACTTATTGTCAACCCATTGTTTCGAAAGGAGGGCCTTGCCAAGGCGATCAAAAAACGTATCTTCGAACTTTCTAGGGAAAAATATCCCGACGCCAAGATATTTGGGCTTACCACGGGCTTTGCGGTTATGAAGATTAATTCGGAGTTAGGTTATGAACCCGTTCCATATTCGGAACTCACTCAGGATGAAGAATTTTGGAGCGGATGCAAAAGCTGTGTCAACTATGATATCCTGATGAGCAAGGATCGTAAGAACTGCATGTGCACAGCCATGCTCTGGGATCCGATAGAAAAGAAAAAAGAACTGCAGGAAAAGATCGAGATGAAAGCTAAGGCCAAAGAAAGATTGAAAGGCATGCAGAAAAAGCATTCGCTCTTAAAACGTATCGAGCTTAGTTTGAGGCGATCTACAAAGATGTTGTCTTTCTCCTAGATAGAAGGTAAGACTCACAAGATAAATAACAAAATCGTTCATAAAATTAACCAATAAACAATAGGGATCGCCATGGGAAAATGGCCATCAAACAGAAAAAGGAGATGAAAGAAAAAGTAGTTTTAGCATTTAGTGGAGGTTTGGATACCTCATTTTGCGCCATTTATCTGGCGCAGGACAGGGGGCTGGAAGTTCATTCCGTGATTGTAAATACAGGTGGTTTTTCCGAAGAGGAGCTTCAACACATTGAGAAAAGAGCTTATGAACTGGGAGTAGCTTCACATGCTACGGTGGATGAAACCCAAAACTTCTATAATGACAGCATCAAGTACCTCATCTTCGGCAATGTTCTCAAAAATGCTACCTATCCATTATCCGTAAGTGCAGAACGCGTATGTCAAGCTACCGCCATTGCCAACTATGCCAAAAAAATTGGTGCTGATTACGTAGCCCATGGCAGCACGGGCGCCGGCAACGATCAAGTGCGTTTTGACATGATATTCAATATTCTCATCCCAAATATCGGTATCATTACGCCCATACGGGATCTAAAACTAAGCCGCGAACAGGAAATAGAATACCTACACAAACATGGCGTAGAGTATAATGCCGAAAAGGCCAAATACAGCATCAACAAAGGGATATGGGGCACCTCTGTAGGTGGAAAAGAAACCTTAACCTCTCATGACACGCTGCCCGAAGACGCCTGGCCTACACCAGCCACGGAAACTGCACCTCGCCGTGTGACCATCGAGTTTGAGAAAGGCGAACCAGTAGCCCTAGACGGTGAGCGATTGGGTCCAGTAAGGGTTATCCAACAGCTACAGGCCATCGCACAGCCTTATGGCATTGGCCGCGATATCCACGTAGGCGATACCATTATAGGCATCAAGGGCCGCGTTGGTTTCGAGGCGGCTGGACCTGTCATCCTAATTAAAGCACACCACCTACTTGAAAAACATACGCTTACCAAATGGCAATTGAGCTGGAAAGACCAATTGGCCTCTTTCTATGGCAACTGGATGCATGAAGGCCAATTTCACGATCCCGTGATGCGGGACATAGAAGCATTTCTGGCCAGTTCACAGGAACAGGTAAACGGAAAGGTCTTCGTAGAGCTGCTGCCTTACCGCTTCAATCTCATCGGTATCGAATCAGAAAATGACCTTATGTCCAACAAATTTGGCAGCTATGGCGAAATGAACAATACCTGGACGGCCGATGACGTAAAGGGTTTCTCCAAGATATTCGGAAACCAGATCGTCATCTGGCACAAGGTGAACGGAAAAGTAGAAGAATAAACTCCAAGCAAAACACGATATGCAAACCATCCATGTGGGTATTATCGGTTCGGCAGGTTATACGGGAGGTGAATTGCTCAGGATACTGGTCCATCACCCCCACGTACAAATCCTGTTTGCCCATAGTGCCAGCAATGCCGACAAACCTATCCATAGCGTACATACCGATCTTTTGGGCGATACCGACCTGCTGTTTTCGTCCGATTTTGACCTTGAGAAACTGGCGGGACAAGAAAACCCTGTGCTGTTCCTTTGCGTAGGGCATGGTGATGCTAGGAAATTCCTGGAAGCTAATACCATTCCCAGCCCCATCAAGATTATCGACCTTTCGCAAGACTACCGGTTGTCTGCCAATACCTCTTACCAAGGAAAAGATTTTGTGTACGGGCTTCCCGAACTGAACAAAGAAAAGATAAAAAGTGCCGACTATATCGCCAATCCAGGTTGCTTTGCCACCAATATCCAATTGGCTTTGCTGCCTTTGGCCGCCAGCAAGCTCCTACCAAAAGAAGTCAATATCAACGCCACTACAGGCTCCACCGGAGCAGGGCAAAAACCCGGAGCTACTTCACATTTCAGTTGGCGCAACAATAACCTATCGGTCTATAAGGCTTTTAACCACCAGCATTTGCAGGAGATAGGCGAGAGCCTGGAGCAATTGCAGCAAGGGTTCTTGCCCAATGACAGGGATAGTTTATTGGAAAATGCCGCAGAACGCCTACTGTTCATCCCACAAAGGGGCGATTTCACAAGAGGCATATTCTCGGCCATTTACCTCGATTGCGACAAGAGTTTGGAAGAGATAGAAACCATCTACCAAGACTATTACGCCGAACAGCCCTTTACGCATATCAGCAAGACAAACATCGATTTGAAACAAGTGGTCAATACCAACAAATGCTTCATCCACTTGGAAAAGCACGGCAACAAATTGTTCATCACCACCATCATAGATAATCTGTTGAAAGGTGCAAGCGGGCAAGCCGTTCAGAACATGAACCTGGTGTTTGGTTTGGGTGAGGCCACTGGACTTCGGTTAAAGGGGACAGCTTTTTAATAGACTAAAACAGATTGTGTAATGAGACATTATAAGAAATTGGAAGTTTGGAAAAAGGCCCACTTAATGGTCCTTCATATATACAGCAATGTATTGCCTTCGTTTTCCTTACATGAAAGATATGATTTACACAATCAATTGAAAAGGGCTGCTTACTCTGCTCCATTGAATATCGTGGAAGGGGCAAGCCGTAGAACAGAAAAGGATTTCGCTCATTTTCTAGATAATGGGCTCTATTCATGAACTGGAATATGCCTGCTTACTTGCGAAGGATTTAGATTACATTGATGAAAACCAATTTTCTGAAAGGAATAAAACACTGCCGAAGTCAAGGCCATGATGATTGGATTAATCAGGCGTTTGAGACCGGAAAATTAAAATATTAACCACGAGACTGGACTGAATGACTAGGGGCTTTAGTCTTTCTGCTTTAGTCTTTTAGCTCACAAAAAAATGAAACTCTTCAACGTATATCCCATAAATCCCATCGAAATTGCCAAAGGACAGGGCAGCACCGTCTGGGATGCCCAAGGCAACGAGTACCTAGACCTCTATGGAGGCCACGCGGTCATTTCCATTGGCCACAGTCATCCCCATTATATCCAACGTATTACGGACCAGCTCCATAAGATTGGCTTTTACTCCAATTCGGTAGAGATCCCTCTGCAGACGCAATTGGCCGAGCTATTGGGTAAGGTATCGGGCAAAGGGGATTACCAGCTTTTCCTCTGCAACTCGGGTGCCGAGGCCAACGAGAACGCACTTAAATTGGCTTCATTCTACAATGGAAGAAAGAAAATCATCGCCTTTAAGGGAGCCTTCCACGGTCGTACTTCCCTGGCAGTGGCCGCTACGGACAATCCCAAGATCGTGGCTCCTGTCAACGAGACGGACAATGTGATTTTTCTGCCTTTCAATGATGAAGCAGCATTGGAAAATGCTTTCCAGCAATATGGCAATGAAATTTCTTCGGTCATCATTGAAGGCATACAGGGCGTGGGCGGCATCAAGGTGGCCAGCGAAAGTTTTCTGCAGAAAATACGCCAGCTGACCACGCAATACGGTGCCGTTTTTATTGCCGACTCGGTACAGTGCGGCTATGGCCGCTCGGGCAAGTTCTACTCGCACGACTATGCGGACATCAACGCCGATATATATAGCATGGCCAAGGGAATAGGCAACGGCTTTCCTATCGGAGCTATATCCATATCACCCAAAATACAGCCTTGGTTTGGCGAGCTAGGCACCACTTTCGGTGGCAACCACCTGGCTTGCACGGCAGCCTTGGCCGTACTGGAAGTGATGGAGCAAGAAAATTTGATCGAAAACGCCCTTAGCTTGGGTAATTATATATTCGAGGAATTGAAAGGCTTTGACAAGATCAGGGAAATACGGGGCCGCGGACTGATGATAGGTATCGACCTTCCAGAAGAATTATCGAGCGTAAAGAAAGACCTTTTGTTCAAAAATCGCATATTTACGGGCGAAGCTAAGCCTAATATCATTCGTTTGCTGCCTGCCTTGAATCTGAAGAAAGAACATGCCGATCGATTCTTGGAAGCGCTGAAAGAAAGACTGGATGAAGCATAATGCTTTCCGCCGGTGGATCAAGCCTGATGCTCTTTCAAATGCGCTGCGCTAACATCCAGAACCGCAAAAAGGCTCTACGAGAGAATTAGTTTTTTACTTCTGAATTTTACTTTTTACTTGAATTATGAATACTTTTTTTTCGGCACATAATGTAGATAAGCTCAAAGAAATAGTAGACGAGGCGTTAGCCCTGAAAGCGGCACCTTATGCCTATCAATCACTTGGAAAGAACAAAACGCTAGGTCTGATTTTTCTGAATCCAAGCCTCCGTACCCGCATGAGTACGCAAAAGGCTGCTGCCAATTTGGGTATGAACGTCATGGTCATGAACATGGACAAGGACGGGTGGGCACTGGAAACAAGAGACGGCGTGGTAATGGACGGCACTACGGTAGAACATATCCGTGAAGCAGCCGCCGTAATGGGCGAATACTGTAATGTGCTGGGTATACGCTCTTTCCCAAAACTCAAGGATCGGGCTGAAGACTACAGTGAAGACCTGTTCAACAAGTTCGTCAAGTTTTGTGGAAAGCCGGTCATCAGTCTGGAAAGTGCCACGAGACATCCTTTGCAGAGCCTTACCGACCTGATCACCATTACGGAGCTTTGGCAAGGCAAGGAGAGGCAAAAACCCAAAGTAGTGCTTACCTGGGCTCCGCATGTGAAGCCGCTGCCGCAAGCGGTACCCAATTCATTTGCCGAGTGGATGTGCAAGGCGCAAGCTCAGGGATTACTCGACTTTACCATCACGCATCCCGAAGGCTATGAACTTGCCGAGGAATTTACGCAAGGCGCCAATATAACGGTCAACCAACAAGAGGCTTTCCAAGATGCCGACTTTATCTATGTCAAAAATTGGTCGAGCTACAATGAGTACGGGCAGATACTCATAGGTGGAGAAGGCTGGATGCCCGATGAAGAAAAATTGAAGGTAAGTAACAATGCCAAAGTGATGCACTGTCTGCCCGTAAGGCGCGACCTGGAATTGGCTTCCGCCGTATTGGACGGGCCAAATTCCGTAGTGATACAAGAAGCGGGCAACCGGGTATGGGCAGCACAAGTAGTACTGAAACGAATTTTGGAAACGCAATAGGCGATACAGCAAGCGCAAGTGGAAAAACTGAACATTATCAAAATAGGTGGCAATATCATCGACAATCCCGATGCCTTAAAAAAATTCCTGTCGAATTTTCATCAATTGGCTGGATACAAAATATTGGTACATGGAGGAGGTAAGATCGCTACCCAGATGGCCCAAGACATGGGCATAGAAGCCATCATGGTAGAGGGAAGACGCGTGACGGATGAAGCGATGCTGAAATTGGTTGTCATGGTATATGCCGGCCTTACAAACAAAGAGATCGTTGCTCAGCTGCAGGGCTTGGGTACCGATGCCATTGGAATGAGCGGAGCAGATGCAAACAGCATCTCGGCTATTAAACGACCGATAAAAAAGGTCGATTTCGGCTTTGTAGGGGATATTACGGATAAGTCCGTTAACGGCAAACGCATAACCGATTTGCTTTCACTAGGCTTTTGCCCCGTATTCTGCGCCATTACACACGATGGCAAAGGCCAGCTATTCAATACCAACGCCGATACCATTGCATCTGCTTTAGCTGTAGGATTATCTTCTTATTTTGAGACTGTGCTGACCTATTGCTTTGAAAAGAAAGGCGTGCTAATGGATATAAAGGACAATAACTCTTTTATATCTGAAGTAAATAAGGAAAATTATCCTATACTGAAAGCCAAAGGCATAATCGCCGACGGTATGATACCAAAACTAGACAATGCCTTTGACGCTTTGGGTAATGGAGTCGCCAGGATCATCATCAAACATGCTGACGACATTTTGGACGAAAACGTGGGGACTATTATTGTTAATAGCTAATTGTAGTATCAACACATAAGACTCAAGTATCAAGAAAGCTCGGTCTTATATCTTAAATCGCATATCTCAAATCTAAATATCATGAAAATAACCATTATCGGAAGTGGAAACATAGGTTTGTCTCTGGCAAAAGGTCTAGTGGAAAAGCAATACTGTCAAGCTGCGGATATCACCTTGACGCGGAGGAACCTTAAATCATTGAACGGCGAAGCGGCAGCCGGCTTTAAAGTAAGCGACAACAATAGACTCGCTATCTTTAATACCGATGTTATTGTTCTGGCGGTGTTGCCACAACAGTTGAAAAAGGTAATGGAAGAGATTAAACCATCCGTATCCCCAGAAAAACAAGTTGTTGTCTCTGTCGTATCTGGTGTCAGCTGTGCTGACGTACGAAATGAACTCGGAAACAATGTGCAGGTAATACGCGCCATGCCCAATACAGCTATTGCCATTGGCCAATCCATGACCTGTATTGCCACCGACAACGCGAGCCAAGACAACATCGATGAGGTAGAGAAAATGTTTGAGACAGTGGGTGCTGTCGTTATTATCAACGAAGACCTCATGACATCTGCCACCGCTCTATGCGCTTGTGGTATAGCCTTTTTCCTACGAAGCATCAGGGCTGCTTCGCAAGGAGGAGTAGAAATAGGCTTCCACGCCCATGATGCCCTCAAGATGGCCGTGCAGACGGCCAAGGGAGCCGCAGACCTGCTGTTGCAGACCCAAAGCCATCCAGAGCACGAAATCGATAAGGTCACCTCTCCAAAGGGATGTACCATTGCCGGACTCAACGAAATGGAGCACAACGGCTTCAGCTCCGCATTCATCAAGGGCATCAAATTATCGGCTTTGAAAGCAGGAGGACTTTACGAAAACAAAGATTAATTGGTATTTTAGATTGTAGAAGTACGATTTTAGATTTAGGTAAGCGTCACATGAATAGCGACATACTCAAAAACCGCACAAAGAAGTTTTCCGTTGACATTGGAAAATTGGTTTTGGAATTACCGTATAACGTACTTAATAGAAATTACTCTAATCAAATCACGCGATGTTCTAGTTCTGTAGGGGCAAACTATAGGGCCGCATGCAGAGCAAAGTCTAATGCTGACTTTTTATATAAACTAAAGATTGTGGAAGAAGAACTGGACGAGACATTGTTTTTTCTGGAATTGCTGGCGGAATTTAATCATGAAAAAAGAGATACTATTCAATTGTTATGGAAAGAAGGCAATGAATTACTCTCTATTTTTGTGGCCTCTATCAATACATTAAGAATTAGACAATCGGCTACTTCAAATCGTAAATCGTAAATCGTAAATCGTAAATCCAAAATCGTAAATCGTAAATCGTAAATCAAATGATTGAAAAACTGGCACAAGATAGCGTCAACCTCCTTCGTGATCTCATTCGCATCCCCTCTTTTAGCAAAGAAGAACAGCAGACAGGGACAACAATAGAACGCTTCTTGCAGCAACGAGGCGTCCAGACCCATCGCAAGCTAAATAACGTATGGGCTTACAACAAGCACTTCAACAATAGCAAGCCAACAATACTGCTCAATTCACACCACGACACCGTAAAACCTAATACAGGCTATACACGTAACCCCTTTTCGCCAGATATTGAAGGCGGAAAACTCTATGGACTTGGGAGCAATGACGCGGGAGGATGTCTCGTTTCCTTGATAGCCACTTTCCTGTATTTTTATCCGCAAGAAAATCTGAAATACAACTTCTGTATAGCCGCTACGGCCGAAGAAGAAATCTCAGGGACGAATGGACTTGAGCTGGTCATCCCCGATCTGGGACCGTTAGAATTTGCCATCGTAGGGGAGCCTACTCTTATGCAATTGGCTATTGCCGAACGGGGATTGATGGTGCTAGACTGCACGGCTATCGGCAAACCGGGCCATGCCGCGCGCGAAGAGGGGGACAATGCCATCTATAAAGCCATCAAGGACATCGAATGGTTCAAAAACTATAGATTTCCCAAAGTTTCCGAAGAGTTTGGCCCTATTAAGATGAGCGTGACAGTCATTAACGCGGGCTCTCAGCACAATGTGGTTCCGGCCACCTGCAATTTTGTGGTCGATATCAGGGTAACCGACGCCTATAAGAATGAAGAGGTACTCGAGATCATTAGTGAGCATGTGGGTTGCCAGGTAAAAGCCCGCTCCACCCGCTTGAAGCCATCTTCCATTCCCAAGGAACATCCCATCGTACAAGCGGGCATAGCCCTTGGCAGAACTACCTATGGCTCACCAACCACCAGCGACCAAGCTTTATTGGACATTCCTTCCTTAAAGTTGGGCCCCGGAGACTCTGCCCGTTCGCATAGTGCCGATGAATTTGTTTATCTTGCCGAGATAGGAGAAGGAATTGAATTGTATATCAACATATTGAAAAAAATCGTTTATTAAGCAACAGAATGTTGGATGTCAGGTGTCTCATACCTCATATCCCACATCTCACATCTAAACAATTATGAAACTTTGGCAAAAAGAAACAGACGTAGAAAGTTCGGTTGAACGCTTTACCGTGGGCAATGACCGCGAGCTGGACCTGATGCTCGCCAGATTTGATGTACTGGGCTCCCTGGCGCACACGCAAATGCTGCAAAGTATCGGATTGTTGAGTAGCAAGGATCTACAAGCCATCCAAAAGGAGCTCAAAAACATATACCGGGAAATAGAGGCTGGCCAGTTTGTCATAGACGAGCATGTCGAAGACGTGCATTCCCAGGTAGAATTGTTGCTCACAGAGCGCATAGGCGATGCCGGCAAGAAAATACACAGTGGCCGCTCGCGCAATGACCAGGTATTGGTAGATCTAAAGCTGTATTTTCGTGATGCCATTGAACATATCGTAAAGAGCACCAGCGTTTTATTTGACACTTTAATAGATCTCAGCAATCGACATCGCGACGTATTAATGCCAGGCTATACCCATTTGCAAATTGCCATGCCTTCTTCTTTTGGCCTTTGGTTTGGCGCGTATGCAGAAAGCCTGGCCGACGATCTCCAACTTATGCTAGCGGCATGGAAGGTATGCAACAAAAATCCACTAGGTTCTGCCGCTGGTTATGGCTCATCATTCCCATTAAACAGGTCTCTGACCACAGAACTCTTGGGCTTTGAACGCCTTAATTACAACGTAGTCTACGCGCAGATGGGAAGGGGAAAAACAGAGCGCATCTTAGCACAGGCTATGAGCTCTATTGCCGCGACACTGGCCAAGATGTCGATGGACTCCTGCTTATATATGTGTCAGAATTTTGGCTTTATCAGTTTCCCGGATAACCTTACCACTGGTTCCAGCATTATGCCTCACAAGAAAAATCCAGACGTCTTTGAACTCATCAGAGGCAGGAGTAACAAAATAATGTCTTTGCCAAACGAGATAGCGATGATCACAACCAACCTTCCTGCTGGCTATCATCGCGATCTGCAATTGCTCAAGGAAGGATTATTCCCAGCATTCCGATCGCTTAATGACTGTATTGACATGATGACCCTGATGCTGAAAAATATTCGCATCAACGCACATATCTTGGACGATCCCAAATATGACTATCTCTTTAGTGTAGATGTGGTCAATGAACAGGTGCTTAATGGCACTCCCTTTAGAGATGCTTACAAGAATGTAGGCTATGATATTGAGCATGGCCATTTTAAGCCCTTAAAAGAAGTAAACCACACACACGAAGGCAGCATAGGGAATCTTTACAATAAAGAAATTGGACATATGTTCTACAAAATCGTAGATGAATTTGGCTTTAGCAAAGTGAATTCCGCGCTAAAGAGATTGATAGAATAAACGCATGTATAGCGTTTAACTAGCCTATAGAACGTAAAACTGAGAATAGGCGAAAATTTCCGATCAAAGCAAAGAAGGCTGGGTAAATCCAGCCTTCTTTGCTTAATTATTAATCTCTTACAATAGTGCCTATCTTTTCACCTTCGGCAAGACTCTTAAAATTGCCCGGCTTATTCATATCAAAAACTATAATGGGCAACTTGTTCTCTTGGCACAGCGTAAAAGCAGTCATATCCATGACGTTAAGACCTTGGTCATACACCTCCTGAAAAGAAATCTTCTCATACCTAGTAGCCTCTGGATCTTTCTCTGGATCTGCCGTATAGATACCGTCTACACGCGTACCCTTCAGCACCACATCGGCATTGATTTCGATGGCCCTTAAAGAAGCTGCAGTATCTGTAGTAAAATACGGATTGCCGGTTCCTGCACCGAAAATAACGACCCTTCCTTTTTCCAGGTGCCTCACCGCCCTACGCCTAATGAAAGGCTCACAGATCTGCTCCATTTTTATCGCTGTGAGCAAACGTGTACGAAGGCCTATTTTTTCCAGGGCATCCTGTAAGGCCATGCTGTTTATCACAGTTGCGAGCATACCCATATAGTCGGCCTGTACCCTGTCCATCCCAGCCTTTTCCGCACTCAAGCCTCTGTAAATATTCCCGCCACCTATCACAATGGCTATTTCTACTCCAGCGTCATGTACCGCCTTAATATCCTCGGCATATTGTGCCACACGATCGATATCAATTCCATACTGCTTAGCCCCCATTAGTGCTTCTCCACTTAGTTTCAGTAAAATACGCTTGAATTTCATTTGAGTTTAATTTGCTTATTAAAGGCCATAGGATTAACTGCGATGGTAGACAAGTAACATTCATTGTATACTTGTAGAGGGAATGACGAATATTTCATTTGATTCTTGAAATCTTCTATTAATACACCGATAGGGCCTCTCATCAAGGCACAAAGATATAGCTTTTTTGGAAAGGCGGAGGCTATAAATAAAAAAACGCTTCGACCGGAGATAGGCCGGTCTGCTCTTCGGCAATTGCTGCAAATTCCTAATAAGGATAGAACACGAAATTGGCCCCTTCGGGTACGATGACGAATAGGCACATATAGTCCTCGGGCTTTTTGTAGGTTGCCTCAAAGGCCTTTTTCCGCTCCGGCTTGATAAGGCCAATCTCCACAAACTCCTCTAGCGTGGAGGCTTGTATAGTCCACTGGGTGCCTAGCTCGTTGCGGTCCAAAATAAGCTCGCCAACGCTCACCTCATGCTGGTGCGCAATGAAGATGGGATATGCAGACAGTCCTTCGGCCACGATCTCTATAGCCACCTCCTTAATAGACTCTTTGTAAAAATCAAGGTCTTTCTGAAGACTCCTCAAGGGACTATCCTTCTTGGGCGATTGCCCATCGCCGCCTGCCTGTGATGACATCAATTCCTCTAAATCCATATATGCCTTGCGTGTTGTGTGTTATGCGTTGTCAGTTGCGAGTTCCAATAGTACCACATTCTCTACGTGCTGGGTATGAGGAAACATATCTACGGGTTTTATTCTTTTTACCATGTATTTCTCCGATAGCAGCGCCAGATCCCTGGCCTGCGTGGCGGCATTGCAGCTCACGTAGACTATCTTGGGTGCTTCCATCTCCAGCAGCCTGGCCACCACATCGGGATGCATGCCCGCCCTTGGCGGATCGGTGATGACCACATCGGGCTTGCCGTGCTCCTCAATGAAGGCCGGTACCAGCACGTCCTTCATGTCGCCTGCGTAGAACTTGGTATTTTCTATGCCATTAATCTCCGAATTGATATAAGCATCCTCGATGGCAGATGGTACATACTCCACCCCGATGACCTCTGTCACATCGCGCGCCACGAAATTGGCGATGGTGCCTGCCCCTGTGTACAAGTCGTACACCTTTTCATTGCCTGTGAACGAGGCAAAATCCTTTGCTATTTTGTAGAGTTCATACGCTTGGACCGAGTTGGTCTGGTAAAAAGACTTGGCACCTATCTTGAAACGAAGGTCGCCCATCTGCTCGAAGATATGGTCCTCCGCCCCATGGTAACAAACGATCTCCTGATCGAAGATAGTATCGTTCTTCTTCTGATTGACGATATACTGCAGGGAGGTGATGGCAGGGAAACCTTCCTTCAGGTATTCCATCACCAAATCGATCTCCTCTTCGGTGGGGTAGGCAAACACCACCACCACCATGAGGTCTCCCGTGGTAGACGTGCGGATCATGAGATTGCGCAACGCGCCGCTGTGCCGGCGCAGGTCATAATAGCTGATAGCATGCTGCTTGGTAAAATCCCTCAGTCCATTGCGAATGGCATTGGAGGGATCTGCCTGTAGGTAGCAGTGGTCTATGTCCAGTATCTTGTCGAAGCGGAGGGGTACGTGAAAGCCCAGTGCGTCCATATCCTCGTGCTGCTCGCCCGAGGACACATCCGCTGCCGTGAGCCAGCGCTTGTTGGAAAAGGTGTACTCCAACTTATTGCGATAGTAGCGTGTTTGTGCCGATGGCAAGATACTTTCCATGGGCTCTATATCCACCTTGCCGATGCGGCTGAGGGCATTCTCCACGCTCTTCTGCTTGTAGATGAGCTGCGCAGCATAGTCCATATGCTGCCACTTACAGCCCCCGCAGGTGCCAAAGTGTTGGCAAAAGGCTTCCGTTCTGTAAGGTGATGCCTGTCGGATAGCCACTATGCTTGCCTCTCCAAAATTCTTCTTTTTCCTGTACAGCGATACATCCACTACATCGCCAGGAATGGCCTTGTCTATGAACAATACCAGCTCATCTGCCTTGGCAACGCCCTTGCCTTCCTCTGCTATATCGATGACCGAAAGGTTTTCTATAAGCCTGTTTTCCCGAGGTTTTCTATTTCCCATGCAAGGGGCAAAAATACGATTTTCTTTCCAAAAAAATCGCTCCCCTTTTGCGGCCATGCGGCTTTGCGAGGATAAATAAAAATGGAAATATGGGCGCATCGGATGGCCTCCCCTCGGACAAAAGACCTTTGCGGAAAAGGCACAGCAAAAACAAATCGCTACTTGAGGAACAGCAGACAGAGCATCCAGGCCCAAAAGGACATCTTAATATGGGGCTTAAAATCGAAACGACGATCGACCAAAAGGGAATAATGCAATAAATCGCGTCTCATAAGCAAACCTATTTTGGGTAAAAATAACACTTTCATACCAAAAACCAAAATGGTTCAAGAAAAAAAGACGCTACCGCTATCACTCCAATGAAGGAAACGATATACCTTTTATTTTTCTGAACAGCTCCACGGCATATAAATCGGTCATGCTGCTTACAAAATCTAGCACGCTCCTAATTTTCAGATAGACATTATCGCTTGCAGTATAGTACTGTTTAGGCATGAGAGCTATCAGTTTCTGATCGTAGGCAGAGCTCTTGTTGATATAAGCAGGTACAAACTCTTCCAAAAGCCCACTCATCACCTTATAGCCTGCCACCTCAATCTGTACTACCGACTGCGCATTGTAGATACGGGCCACGGAAACATTTTCGATGTTTTTCATCGCCGTTAACAAGGAAGCTTCCAAATGATCTAGCAGTGATTTCTCAAATGTTCCGTCCAGTAAGGCCTTATTATTGGCAAAGAAAACGGATGAGCATTTTTGAATGAGGGTACCAATGGCTTTCGCCCTCAGCAAGCTCACTTTGCTGTCTATATCATCTAACTGATCCAGTCTTTCCCTAATCCCCACATCAACGCAAAGAGGAGCTAGCAGGTCTGCCACCTCCTCATAGGATAGGATACCTAACCGGTGTGCGTCTTCCAGGTCTATAAGATTATAGCAGATATCATCTGCGGCCTCCATCAGGTATACCAATGGATGTCTTAGATAAATGCCCGTACCCGGATTTTCTTCTATCATGCCCAATTCCTGTGCTAAACGCTCGAACGAAGCTTTCTCTGGATTAAAATAACCATACTTTTTGCGATGCAGCCCTTTTCCTTTGACATTGCCATCTATCGCTGCGCATGGGTATTTTACAATGGCGGCCAAGGTGCTGTAGGTGAGGCCAAAGCCTCCAGCCTCTCTTCCGGCAAACTGGTGAGTGAGGATGCGCAAAGCATTCGCGTTACCTTCAAAATGGACGAGATCAGCCCACTCCTCCTCGCTTACCTTGCTCTGATACTGTAGGCCATCGCCATGTAGGAAATAATGGGAAATGGCCGATTCACCCGAATGGCCAAAGGCTGGATTGCCCATGTCATGTGCCAGACAAGCACTGGCCACGATATTGCCCACCTCTTGCAAATAGGGAATCCGTTGGTCGATACTTGGCTCCTGTTCTTTTACCTTATTGTAGAATATCCAGCCCAGCGACCTGCCCACGCTGGCCACTTCCAAGCTATGGGTAAGCCTGTTGTGCACGAATACGCTCCCTGGCAAGGGAAAGACCTGCGTCTTGTTCTGCAAACGGCGAAAGGGAGACGAAAAAACAATCCGATCATAATCCCTTTGAAATTCGGAACGAGCAATATCTTTGTTGATTATTTCGCGGTGTTCGTAACCCCAGCGCTTAGCAGAAAGCAATTTTTCCCAGTTCATCATGACGGAACAAACTTAGATAAACTTGTCTTCATGTACAAGCTTGCCCAAATTAGGATATGCCCAAATCCATTTACAGAGATTTGGTGAAGAACAGCGACAAACTCCTTGGTCCCTGCGCTCCCCGTACCAGTACGGCGCCCACGTCTGCCGTGGCGGATGGTCCCATGACAAAGACACCATAATCTGCCCGCTGCAGGTCCACTCGTCTATACGCAGTATGCATATTTTCACTTATTTCATCTGGATCTAGCAAGATGACCAGGTGTTGGGCTAGGAAGGCAAGTGAATTGACTATGAGTTCATGCTCGGTGAGCCATACCATACCCGTCTCAGCCACGCCAAAGCGGGCGCGGATGACGGCTACATCCACGTTTTCCAGCTCGCCTGGTGCACTCACTTCTTCCAAGGACTTGTTTCCAGTCCATTCTGCCGTAGCCGAACAAACGACTTTCGCATCTGGATACAACTCAGCAAATAGTTGCAGAGCTTCCTCCTTATTGGCTATGTCAAATAGCTTTCCTCCAGCTTTGGAGAGGCTCTCTTCAAAGGTGCGTTTCAAATCTTTTCCCGCCACCTCAAAGCTTGGCAGACGGGGATAGGCCACCTTGTCCTTAGGCATATTCTTGCGTATGGCGGCGAGCATTTCTTCTTTTATAGCGTTCACTGTGAAATCAAAATTTAAAAGTAAAACCTCAGACAAAGCACCCGTGGCTATGCCTTTGGCTCTTTGTTCCTATTTTTTAGATACCAATCCCGAAAAGTCTGGTCGGCAAACTCAGGCAGTTTTCTCTGCCTTCCCCACGCATTCAGCGTTTTGTTATATATCAGCGCATCGGGAGCAAACTTCAGCGCCCACTTGCCCGCTGCCTCGGCTGTTCTAAATACCCATGGGTACTTGAACACTGTTCCCGTGACGCCAAAAGCCAGTCTCAAGCCCACTGGCAATTTCTTCTTAGCACTCATGACCTTTCTCCATTTCACGATTTGCTCGGCAATATCTATGCGCACAGGGCATACCTCCGTGCAAGAACCGCAGAGCGAGGAATGAAAGGGCAGCTCGCTGTACTTATCCTCATCATAACTCGGATCTAGGATAATTCCGATAGGGCCAGAATAGGTAGCGCCGTAAGAAAGCCCACCACTGCGCCGATATACGGGACAGGTGTTCATACAAGCTCCACAACGAATGCATTTCAGCGAAGACCAAAAGTCTTCCAGTCCCAAGCGATGGCTTCGACCATGATCGGTCAGTATGATATGCATTTCGGTACCCTTCCGAGGTCCACTGAAATGGGAGGTGTATTGCGTGGCGGCTGTGCCCACAGCGCTTCTAGAAAGGAGGCGGATAAACACGCCCATATCCTCCACCTTGGGCACCATCTTCTCTATACCTATACTGGCAATATGCAACGGAGCAATAGCTGCTCCAAGATCGGCATTGCCCTCGTTGGTACATACTACAAAGGAACCGGTCTCGGCAATGGCGAAGTTGGCTCCGGTCATCGTGGCCTCTGCCTCCAAAAACTTGGGCCGCGCATTATTGCGCATCGCCTCGGTCAAGTAATTGGCATCCACTTTGTTGGGATCGGTACCTATTTTTTCTGCAAAGAGCTTAGCTATATCCTCCTTTGTTTGGTGAATGGCTGGCATAACAATGTGGCTGGGATCTTGCCCAGATAGCTGCTGAATGCGCTCACCCAAATCGGTTTCCGTCAAGGTAATGCCTCTTTTTTCCAAGTAGGGAGCCATATGACATTCCTCCTGTAACATGGATTTGCTCTTGACCAAGCGTTTGACCTGATGCGAGGCCAATATCTCGTAAACAATGCGGTTATGGTCTTCTGCCGTGCTTGCCCAATGTACCTTTATACCACGCTTTTCTGCATTATCGGCAAACTGCAGGACATACTCATCCAGATGTGTTAGGGTATGCTCTTTGATTCTAGAGGCGAGGGTGCGTAATTCTTCCCACTCGGGAATGGCACTAGCTACCGTATCGCGCCGCATCCGCACGTTCCAGAGATTCTGGTCGTGCAATTTCTCGTGTATATCGTCCTGTTGGATAAACTTGGCCGCATTTTCTGCCACCTTCACTTTAGTCGTACTCATTGGTTTACCCCCTTTTCTAAAATGGCCCTTGGTTCAACACCTGAGCTATGTGAACAAATTGGATAGGCATCTGCTGCATTTTGGAAACGCCCTCTTGATGCATGAGGCAGGACATATCCGGAGAAACCACATATTCTATGCCGTGCCGCTCATAGTCGCGTACCTTATCGAGCCCCATCTTGGCACTAACAGCCTCATCGGTGACGGCAAAGGTACCTCCAAAGCCACAGCACTCATCAGGGCGGTCGATGTGAACTAGCTCCAGTCCCTTCACTCGCTCCAACAATGCCTCGGTCTTGTTCCACCGCGGTCCCATCACTTCGCTACAAGAAGCCAGTTGCAATCCTCTGATAGAACTGCAACTGTTATGCACCGCTACGCGGTGGCTAAAGGTGACGTTCGAAAAATCCCTTAATTTGAGTATATCGTGCAGAAACTCCACCAGTTCATAGGTGTTTTTTCTTACCGACTGTACGTCTGTCGTTTGCTCAATGGCGTCCAGGTGGTGCCTTACGTGTTTTACGCAACTGCCAGCTGGGCCCACAATATAATCATAGCCCTTGAAGTTGTCTACGAATAGCCGCTCGGCCGCAGCGGCATTCTTTTGGTCGCCTTCATTGCCCAGTGGCTGTCCGCAACAGGTCTGATTCAGTGGATAATCAACTTCTACACCCAATCTTTCCAGCAATTCCAATGTCGCAATACCCACTTTAGGATAAAGCGCATCTATATAGCATGGAATGAATAATGCTACTTTCATGTATATGTTTAGTCTACTTAGTTAGTTTACAACTTACAGCACCGAGTTTGTATTATCAAGATGTGGGGGACAAGATAGTTATATCTTCCTTATCTGCCATACCGTACTATACTGTCCTAGTACTCGCCGTATATACGGATGAGCTTTAGCAACACGCCATTGCTCCAACCGAAACCATCCTGCGCGGGATACTCGCCTCCACCGGCATCCAAACTAGAGTCCATCACGTTGTACTTTTCCATCATCTTTCCCGTATTCTGGAAAACCCTAGTATTCAAAGCAATCCATCGTTTAGCAATATTTTCTGCAAGAGCGTGCTCACCGTAATTGCGTAGTCCTTTGACAGTCATCCATTGCAGAGGGGCCCATCCGTTTGGAGCATCCCATTGTTCACCGCTCACTTTCAGTGTAGTTACCACACCGCCGCTGCGCAGAAAGTCCTTTTTAAGGACATATACTGCCCGTTTAATAGCTTTTTCGGGTGCAATGTTCAGGAAGAACGGTGTCATGCCGGCGATGGTTTTTTCTTTCGAAAGCTGCTTGGTCCTGATATTGTAATCGTAGTACCACCCGTCATGCTTGTTATAGAAAAAATGATTAATGGCAGTCTTACGACTTTTGGCTATGTGTCTATATTTATGCTCCTTTTGCTTATCGCCTGTTTGCTTATAGGCTTTCGCTATGGTAAGTTCGAGGTGGTATAGCAGGCAATTGAGATCGACGGGCAAGATGCGCGTGGTTTCAATGGTATGCAGGTGTTGCCCATCAGCCATCCAGCGTGAGCTGAAATCCCAACCACTCTCGGCACCACTCCTTAAGTTGCGGTAGAGGGCAGGGGGATTGCTCACCAAGCGGGCCATAGTAGAATCCTCGAAATAGGATTCCTGCCGAGGTATGGCGTATTGGTCGTAATAGCGATTGAGCTTGGTACTATCGGGCATATTTACCAGGTGATTGGTCTTGCCCGACTTGTCCATCCAATAGGCATATTCCTTTAGTAACTGGTCTTTATAGATGCCGTACACCTCATTTCCCTGGTCTTCGGCCAGTAGCTCCAGCATCAGGGAGAAAAAGGGCGGCTGTGATCGGCTCAGAAAATAGGAACGATTTCCATTGGGTATGTGTCCGAACTTATCGATCATATAGGCAAAGTTCTTTACCATGTTTTCCACCATCTCTTGCTGCCCGCTCACTTGAAGCCCCAACATGGTGAAATAGGAGTCCCAGTAGTATATTTCATTAAAACGACCTCCAGGTACAATATAGGGATAGGGCAGCGGCAATATGGAACTACCTGGTACAGGCTCCTCGGGCATACGCGTCAATACGGACCATAGCCTATTGATGTGCTGCACTACCGTTTGCGTGCTATCTGTAATATAATGCGATTCTTTGGGGCCTATGATATGGAAATTAGCCGATACGAAATCCGAAAGCGAGAAGTCCGCCCTATCCTTAGAAGCCAAGTAAGACGCCAGTATCTGATGGGGCGGAGCTTTGGGCACAGCATCCACAAAAGTCTTATTGTCCGGGAATACACGTTCCATCTGTACCTGGGTAAACAAGTTACCAAATACCAGATCGGGGGTTTCCTCCGTTTGTGCCTTTAGCGCTAGCGCCAACATATTTGCCACTATTATCATAAATGTCGCTTTCGTATACGTCCATGTCATAATTCAATTCAACAGTGGTTAGCTTCACAAAGATACTGATATGACTATAAAACGCTAACGATATGCACAAATAAATGAATTTTTCGGAATTTTTTGACTAATACGGTGCCATCTTCAACACAACATACCAAAAGCCCGTAGTAATGAAGCCCAGTATAATACCCGTACCAATGGTAAGGCTCACAAACTTCGGATTCAGGTTATATTCTTCCGCTATGATACCAGAGGTAATCAATGTGGGCATCGCCGCTTCAAATACACTGATCTTGGAAATGTCGTGTGGTGCCTTCATAAAATAGGCAACCAATAGTACGAGCGCAGGTGCTACCAGCAGTTTATACCCGTGGATAAACAAAATATTCTTTATTTCTTCTTGCCATCCATCAAAACGCAACTGCAGCCCCACAGAAAAGAGCGCTAAAGGCCCTACTGTGCCTGCCAATTTATCAAAGAAATCATCGAAGGCCGACATATCGAATAAGCGCGGCAAGGTAAGTGCCGCAATACATCCTATTAAGGGAGGAAAGGTAAATAATTTTCTGAGCAAGAGGGAAGCCGTCACTTTTCCTTTCCCAGAAGAAGTAACTGCAGTAGTTATCGCCAAGGTGGATACCAGCATAAAACTTACTTGGTCGGTAATGATGGCAACGCTAAGGTCTTGTTCAGAATAGTAAGCCATGATCAAAGGAAAACCAATGAATGAGGTATTGCAAAAGCCCGCTGCCAATTTCATAGCACCTTCAGTATTAACAGACAAATTCTTCTTCTTACTATATACAGATACCGCTAGGTAGCCGCCTAATGCTACTATAATAGGAGTAATAGCGGGCAAAATCATGTCTGTCGTCCATTGCACTTTGGGCAGGTATTTGAACGACACAGCGGGCAATGCAATATAAAGTATCCATGCATTGATTCCCTTATGATTATCTGCAGGTATGGCCTTAAAATACCTAAAAAGTCTTCCCGCTATAAGACCTAAGCCAATGATCAAAAAGTTTGTCATCTCTCTAATTTTGTTTTGCAAAGGTAGGGAGACACGGCAAAGTAGCATGGTACTTTTAGGAATTATGATGGTGTTTCGTTCTAAAGTCTAAGGGGGTTATTGATACAATGCGCTTGAAAAAACGATTGAAATAGGAAGGATCCTTGAAACCGAGCGAATAGCTTATCTCTTTGATGGAAAGCTCGCTGGTGATAAGAAGCGTCTTGGCCTCTGCGCAGATACGCTCGTGCAGCATTTGTACTATAGAAGATCCGGCGCTACGTTTAAGCATATTATTTATGGTTTTAGGATGTCTTAATAGTGCTGTTGCATAAAAGTTAGTGTCGTGTTCTATTCTGAAATATCGTTCTATCAATTGCGTAAGTTGAAGATATAACTTTGTTTCAAGCTTTGGAGGCCCCAATTGATGTTGCTGTTGCAAGTGGATAGCATTTAGCTTCAATAATAATAAAGATAATTGATGGAAAGCGAGGCTAAACGTCATTTGCTTTTTCTGCAGGTTCCGATAAAGGTATTGGAATATAAAGGCAAACAGATCCCTTTCCTGCTTCGGCAAATCCACAAAAGGCTTATTGATAAGTGGTGTGGTAATACCTATTGTTTCTTTGCTTGGATGTGAATTAAGAAAATATTGGAACATGGCTTCGCTAAAAAGAAGCAACCAACCCTGTTGCGGTTTGCCATCCATAACATGGATTTGCCCAGGTGCCATAAAGAATATCCTATGTGGATGCATTTCGTATGAATTTCCGTCTATACTTTGTGTGGACGAAGCCTCCTGCTGTACCCACATGATGGTATAATGATCATGGCGGTGCGGAACGGCCGATAGTTGATGTCGATGCTTGGACATATCCAGCAACAATATATCTTCAGACCTCAAGAGCTTTTGTTCGGGAAAAGTATGCATACGCTTCATAAGCAAAAATAACACTTACTTCCGCAATCGAAGCATCATTACCTTATCGCTTCCAGTCACGAACAATACTTTTCCCTCCATCGCCAAAAAGCAATTAGATATATTGTGATCAAACAACACCCTGCCTAAGACTTTAAAATTGCGATCAAAAATCCAGATACCTTGCGGCCCCGATGCAAAGACGTTCCCCTCTTCATCGATTTTTAGACCGTCCGACACACCTCCGCCACTTTTCATATAGGGCGTAAAATCAAAAACCTTTTCTGCACTTTCTACTGCTCCGTCACGATTCAGATAGAAGCAATAAAGCGCAGTATTTTTGGCATCGGAGTTAGAAACGATGAGCTTCTTGCCTCCAGGCATCAAGGCTATGCCATTGGGTCTCGTAAGGCTATCCACCAACAAACGGATATCGCCATTGTAATCTAGGCTATAAACACCGTTAAACGATAGTTCTCTTTTAGAGACTTCTTGGTCATTAAGCCCATAGGGAGGATCAGTAAAATAGTAGCGCCCTCTTTCGGTATCTTCTACTATGTCATTCGGACTATTGAGCTTTTGCTTCAAATAACTATCTCCGATAGTGATAAAAGAAGGGCTTGGCTGGCCTATATCCGTCCGCATTTTTGCTATTTGTCTATCGCCATGCTGGCACAAAATAAGTTCTCCATTACTATTCAATAGAAGACCATTTGACCCTGGTTCTCCTCCACGAGGTATATCTCCTGTATAACCCGAAGGGGTTAGATAGGTGGTAATTCCACTATCCACAGACCATTTATAAATGGTATTGGCAGGAACGTCAGAAAACAATAAACATTGGAGAGAGTCGATCCATAAAGGCCCTTCCGTCCAATAATAACCCGTTCCCAATACCGTATATAATGCATCTTTATCCACAATTTGCAATAAGGCAGTATCTTGTATTTCTATGGAAAGAGCGAGTTTTTTTTTTGCTACTCGCAAAGAGATTATCAATAGGTGATTGTTTCCCTTGCTGGCTATAGCCAAGTGTAAAAAAAAGCAATCCGTAAGCCGTTGCTAAAAACAGTTGTGGTATGCGCATATATGCACTACAAATGCAATATATCCATTGTTTGTTTAAACCAAACAACATCCGCATGGAAGCGAAAAAACATCTTAAATCTTGGAAATGCACCGATCTCCAACTCATTTAATTGGAATGGCCAAAAACGAGGAAAGCCCGGACGCATCGCATCCGGGCTTTCTTCAATTTATTACAATAAGGTTTGGCGCCGACCTACTCTCCCACATGTTACTGCAGTACCATCGGCTCTGGCGGGCTTAACTTCTCTGTTCGGGATGGGAAGAGGTGGACCCCGCCGATATAGGCACCTGAAATAGGGTTTGACGG
>NZ_ATZA01000042.1 GCF_000427965.1 Olivibacter sitiensis DSM 17696
ATTCACCGCTGCGTAACTGTTCCAGCGCTTTGTCCTTCATGGATTCAAAATCAAAATCGTTTTCCTTAATACTCATAATTACTATGTCAAAAATAATACTTCTATTTATTATCCTTGACACAGTTTATTTTACAGTCTCTTTTTTACTGCTCTGGTTTCGGTTAATAAGCTGTCAGTTGACCTTTCCTATTTATACTTACCCTTTAAGCTCGTTTCTTTAAGGTTACATTAAAAGCCATTACTTTGCCTTACGGCGTTTAGCTTCAATCATTTTAAAAGCGTTATCGATAGGGATAGACGGTTCATTGTCTTTTTTAGCTTCATCATAAAGCTTTATATCTTCTAACTCATCTAGTTCTTCCATAATGGCTTTGAAGTCTTTTAACTCGGTAGATTCAACTCACTATTGCTTAACTTTTTCCCTCCAGCAATGACTTGAGCGCAGCGATGGTCTCGTTCTTGGAGGCAATGGTTTCCCGCAAGGCCGCGATAATGGCTTCCTGCTCAGAAGGGGCATCCACTGTCTGCTGTGCGGTATCGGTGCCTCCATCTGATAGCACAAGTATATCCGACACGCCAATCAGAAAATCGCCATTTAATTCAGGGTATGATATTTTCAATTTGTTGAAATGCTCTATAGTTGCCTTTTTCCGATCGTTCTTTAGATCGTTCACACCAGCTTTGTTCTCTCCAATTATACCTCCAAAAGCCACATAAGTCTTTATTTTATTATGTTTTTTTAGGTAATCATAGACCTGAAACAGCCTTTCGTTGTATGATAAACTCATTTAAATATGAAATTATTTTACTTTTTATTTTTATGTATAAAATAATCATACTATCTTTGTGGTAGTATTAACAAATATAACTATTACCTGCCGGATATCCATTCGGCATTTCAACAAAATCGACCATGACCAAACAATCTACTACCGAAAAAATTCAATTTGCAAAGGCTGAAGATGCCCAAAGCAAACGGAAATCATCAGAACCTTTTGTGGTTCCCTGGGAGGATGGGGAAGCTTTTAAGCTGTCACATAATTATATCTCTGAACTTATTGCAAAAGAGAAGAAAGATGAATACGAAAAAGAGTATTTCTATCCGTATAACCAGCAATTTGATATATTAACGGGTACCTTGTCAATCTCGACTTACTGTAGCAAGAAGAGATATACCATCAGCTATCAAATCAATGACACCCATATTGCAATCCAATGTGGATGCAAAAATGAAGAGGCGGGACTATGCGCCCACGTTTGGAAATCATTGCAAACTTTCAATCGGTGGTTCGGGGATAACTATTTCAGTAGATTTAAAATAGCCGACTTACATAGTTTAACGATTGACCAAAAACAGCTTTTAAGTGTGGAAGCCCTTCGTTCTGGCCTACAGTTCAAAAGTCACAAAAAATTCGGACGGCTATATGGTTTTATTAATCGTGGGGAAGTATTGTATTTGCCGTATAGTCATTTACCCATACGCCAAGAGCAGCAGGCGATGAGCAACAAACAGTTAGTATATGCCATTCCTGACGATGAGGAGCATTTTCCAGAACCAATTTTGCTGCCTTACATGGCGGATAAGAATCCCAATAAGTCGAGTAAAAGAACCTTACTTTCCTTCGACAAGAGCTTTCTCTTGAATTCAAGGAAGAGCTTCGATAAATCTATTCTTACGCCCAATCAATCATTAATCAACTCACTCTGCCAAATTATGTTAGAGATTTCGGATACCTGTATCCGTGAACTCAGTTCCCAAATCGTACCATCAGAAACAACTCCAAGCGAAGATAGAACACTCGCGCAATATAAAAATCAGCTGCTTTTTCGCTATTGGAAACAAATGATTCCTTTTCTTGAAAAGGAAATTGTGCTGGTGTTTAATTCTACTTTTCGTAACAGAATGATAGTGAGGCCAAAGCCTAGTTGTTTTTCTGTTGTACGATTTGTTACGTCGCTTCCAAGAGTCATATTTTTGTTGGTCGATGACGAACATTCCGTAAGGTTACGGATGACCGTACATATCGATGGACGGCGTTTGAATGAAGTTTGCCTTTTATCAAGTACATCCGGTTTTTTCATTACAACAGGCGAGTCCAATGACTATACATTGGTGCAATCCGTAAGGGATGCTGAGACCATTCGGCAATTTGAAAAACTAGGTGGTTCCATCAGTGTGTTGCCACATCAATTTGAGAAGTTTTGTGGTGAAATATTGGATGACTTAACCGATCACTATGAAATGTCTTGCGAATACAATTCTAGTAACAACGTCTTCTTGAAACAAAAGCAATTGCGTTTGTTGCGGAGGCAAGTCATTTTGGAAATACAAGGAGACCATCTCATTGTGAAAGCGCAGTGCCTTTATGGTTATTCAGTTGTGGTGAATCCCTTAAATAAAGGTAATAGTGTCATTCAAGCTTCTAACGGCAAGCTTGTGCTGTATTGGCGGGACAAGGAGGGCGAAATGGATTTCCATCAGCTATTGGCCTCGCAGCATGAAGATTTTGTTGATGAACAGGAACTTGATTATTACAAAGTATTGGTCTCAAAAGTCAAAACAGGAAAATGGCTTGCCGAAACAGTCAGGACGTTACAAGATCATGGAGTGGAAGTATTAGGGCTGGATGACCTAAGTGGGTTTCAGGTCAATCCTCATCCTGTCAAATGGGAAATGGAAATTACTGGGGACAAAGATTGGTTTGATATTGGCCTGGATATGCGTTTTGGCAAACAACGAATTTCATTGGAAGCATTAAAAAAGGGCATGCAATATGGTAGTGAGATGATGGAACTTCCTGACGGTTCGGTAGGATTAATACCACTGGCCCTAAAGCAAAAGCTAAAGCCATTGATGGCCTTGGCGGAAGAAGGTCAAAAAGGGGCTCGGATTTCCTCCAAACATTTCGTCGCTATTCAATCCTTTGCCCATAAAATCACGGATAATACACTGAGAGAACGAGTAAAGGAACAAAGGCAAAAGCTGCAGTCGTTAGAAAAAATCCAACCTTTGGCAAAGCCTGATGGCGTACTTGCCACGCTGAGACCATATCAAGAGGCTGGATTTAGTTGGATGGGCTTCCTACGTGAATTTGGTTGGGGAGGTATTTTGGCTGATGATATGGGCTTGGGAAAGACCTTGCAGGTGCTGACCCTTTTGGAATATCATTACCAGGAAGATCCACATGCTCCTGCCTCGCTCATTGTGGTACCCAACTCACTGCTGTTCAATTGGCAGCAGGAAATTCAGAAATTCACCCCTCAACACAAAGTCTTGGTTCACCATGGTATCGGCCGATCGATAGATTTGAAACCCAATTTGAAAGACTTGGTGCTTACCACCTATGGCACGCTCATTTCAGATATTGAACTGTTATCAACAATAAAATTCAGTTATCTAATTCTGGACGAGGCGCAGGCTATAAAAAACTCGAAATCTAAGCGATTTGCTTCTGTACAATCCATTCGTTCAGATTATCGTTTGGCACTATCTGGAACGCCAATTGAGAATGGTATTGCGGACCTGTTCGCGCTGATGGATTTCGTAAATCCAGGTTTCCTCGGTAAATTTCCAGATTTTAAACGCAAATTTCCTGGAATTGTGGATGGCACAGCTAGTAAGGAAACACTGGAAATGCTCCAGCGGATCATTTCTCCTTTTATGTTACGGCGTACCAAAGTGGAGGTGGCAAAGGATCTTCCCGAAAAAACGGAGATGGTGCTGTATTGCGAGATGCTGCCTAAGCAACGAGCCGTATATGAACGCTATCGACTACACTTTCGAGGTGAATTGGAGAGCAAAATGGACGAAGGAATGGACAAGGCTACTTTTTTTGTACTGGAAGGCTTGATGAAACTTCGGCAAATATGCAATTCGACGGCTCTTATCAAGAAAGAAGATTTAGGAGATCAGTCCATCAAGCTCGATGAAATACAGAAGCATATCTTGGAAAATACCAAAGGACATAAACTGCTGGTGTTTTCCTCTTTTACCGCGGTATTGGGCTTATTGGGCAAAAGATTGAAACAACTGGAGTTTTCTTATGCCTATCTGGATGGCAAAAGTTCGGGCGAGCAGCGACAAAGGGAAGTTGCTAAATTTCAGGAGGAAGAAAGCTGTAGAGTGTTTCTGATTAGTCTCAAAGCAGGTGGCACTGGCCTCAACCTTACTGCTGCCGATTACGTCTACATCCTGGATCCCTGGTGGAATCCCGCAGCTGAAGCCCAAGCCATCGATCGCTGCTACCGCATTGGGCAAGACAAGCATGTGATGGCCTATCGGATGATATGCAAGGATAGCATAGAGGAAAAGATATTGCAAATGCAGGCAAATAAACGAGCCTTGGCCGATACGTTGATCCAAGAGGAGACCAATGTGCTGAAATCGCTGAACAAAGATGAATTGTTGCGCTTGTTTGATTAGCGGAAAAACCATAATAATTTTTCATGTGTGACTTCTTGTTATCCCGTCCCGAAAATTGGGCGGGGTACAGGAAGAATAATATTAAAAATCAATGAATTGCCATGGAACCTATCTTGACATCGTATGCTGGAATGCTGGAACAAAGCGAATTTAAGCAATGGTATCGTTATTTGAACTGCCGTATTAGCTGCCAGTATACTCCTGAGGAAGTGTCATTCTTGATGAGCAAGCCACCTTATTATTTTTCGGATTACGAAATGTTTGCCTCCTCGCCTAAACTACGGCAAAACGATATCACCCTATTGAACCAGATTTTTTCTGGTATAGAAGGCGGAACTATCAAGTTCGCAAGCGAAGACATTGATGTGTTTGAACCGCGAATTATAAGTGTGAGGCACAAGGCTGAACGAAATAGGTCTTTGTACCACATTTCTGTACCTTGGATTGTTTTGGACAGATCAAAAGAAAAGTTGAATCTGACAGAGTTCAAAAAAGATACCGGGACAAAGGCAGATTTAATTAGATTTTTGCCTAAATTGCAGAAGACGATGGGCGGCATGCTGAGCAGAAGCTTTTTCCGCCATGGTCGACTAGGTTACGATATTTATCGCGAGGTGGAATACCGTTGCCGCTATTCACCTTTGTTAAGCCCCATGCTGGTCAAAGATGTGCTCTATAAACTTATTGGGGCCAAAAAGCTATCCGTGACCAACAGAAATGGCCAGTTACATTATCAAGAAATGATATGTTATTAGTTAATCTAACCCCAATTGTCTTTGAAAATGTAGCCCTAAGAAATGCTCAACAAACTATTTGCAATTACTCAATGTATTGAGTAATTTTACTCAATACATTGAGTAAAATTTTATTTATGTTTGAAAGATCTTATTTACAGCATTTTATAAATAGAATAGAGGAGCCAAGAAAGTTTATCCAAGTGCTTATGGGGCCTAGACAAGTGGGAAAAACCACTTTGGTAAATCAGCTAGTAACAAAAATGGCCATTCCTTACCTGTTCACCTCTGCCGATGGCGTAGCTGCCGCAAATGATGCCTGGCTGGTGCAGCAATGGGATACGGCTCAAGCCTTGATGCCGAAAAATGAAAGCACGGAGTTCCTGCTCATCGTAGATGAAATACAGAAGATAACCAATTGGAGCGAAACGGTTAAGCTGCTTTGGGATAAGGATACGCGTGAAGGCACGAATCTGAAAGTAATCCTGCTTGGTTCCTCACGTTTGTTACTACAACAAGGATTAACGGAATCACTGGCAGGGCGTTTTGAAACGACCTATATGGGGCATTGGTCTTTTGAAGAGATGCAGCAAGCTTTTGGGTGGGATGTAGATCGATACGTATGGTTTGGTGGCTATCCGGGAGCGGCGGCACTGGTGAATGATGAGGAACGTTGGAAACGCTATATCACGGATTCGTTAATAGAAACCAGTATATCCAAAGACATCTTGATGCTCACGAGGGTAGACAAACCCGCATTGATGAAGAAGCTTTTTGAGCTAGGCTGCCTATACTCCGGTCAGGTATTGTCCTATACCAAAATTATGGGACAGTTGTTAGATGCGGGAAATACTACCACACTAGCGCATTATCTGCAACTGCTGAATACAGCTGGTTTGCTATGCGGTCTCGAAAAATTCGATCATAAAGTGATCCGAAAACGATCCTCCAGCCCTAAATTTCAGATACACAATACCGCTTTGATAAGTGCACAGAAAGCCGAACAGTTTAGCGTTGCCCATAGCCAACCCGTTCTATGGGAGCGAATAGTGGAATCAGCTATTGGCGCACACCTCGTTAATGCGGCGTATTCCGACGGATTTGGTCTTTACTATTGGCGCGAAGGTAATTATGAGATGGACTTTGTATTGGAGCACGGTGGCAAGGTGATTGGTATTGAGGTGAAAAGCGGAACTACAATGCCCAAAAGCAGTGCGTCTGAATTTAGGAAACGAGTGGCCCCTGACAAGATCTTGCTGGTAGGGCAGGGAGGCATCCCCTGGCAAGAATTTCTGACCATTGAACCGAAGTTGCTCTTTTAAGCCAAAATTCTATTACCGTATTAGTTTCTAATAGGTATTTCTTTCCTATTCTTCTTTTTAGCTTGTCTTTGAAAGGTCTTATTTACAGCATCTTATAAATAGAATAGAGGAGCCAAGAAAGTTTATCCAAGTGCTTATGGACATGTAATAGGTTATTCACCCACCTTATTACGTGCAAAGAACACCTTACAAATACCGTTCATATCGCGTCTTGATCATGGTCAGCATGCCGTCCTTGAATACCAGGTCCACTCGGTTGAACTGCTTCTCGTCAATGCCAAAACTATATTGCCAGAGGAGCGATCTATTCTGTACCGGGTCATATGCCGTTTTCGTGTTTTTTTCAAACATACCGATATAGTCAAAAAAGGAGGAAAACCGCTGGTCTGTATTTATTTTCACCAGTTTGTCATAGATGCCCGAAACGGGTTCGCCCACGCGTAGGGCATTTGCCGACGACTGTGGCCATGACGTCAGTTTTTCGCCCTTACGGTTATAGATGGATTTGATGATACCGTCTTCGAAATAGATCTGTCCTCCGTTGGGGGAACTGGGTTTTCTGTCAAAGACCAAGGATTGATAGAGTGGAATCCTATCTTTTAAGTCTTCGATTCTGTCGTTGAACTGTCCCGTGATGGCTAGGTAAGGGCGCTGAGTCAAACTTTCTGAAAACTCTTGAAGGTCTGCATACACCTTTTCAGCGTCGTCGCCTATCGTGACATTGTAAAGCGTTCCTTGTAGTATACTATCCACCACTATCTCTACGGGTTCTGGAGGTTCCACAATGATTTCAGGTTCAACAATTCCCTGCGAACAAGAGGCAAAGGAAAATAGCAAGGTAGCACAAATAAACAGGTGTTTCATGTTTGGTTTATTTAAGTTTTCACTTCAATAGAACGGTCTATGCCATCGTAGCGCTACATTCTCTTAATGGACTAATCGCCGCAAACGATACTTAGCTAGCGCAATAATGGATTCCTTACAAAAAATTATAATTCTGAAATTGGGATTACAGGCTGGACATCCCTTCAAGGGCAATGCCGATTCTTGTTGCGGGCGATCTTGATTATTGGTTAAAACTTTCGTTATTCATCGTATTTAAAGAACTTTTCTGGCGGCTTTTACCTGTTATCGTTATTATCTTTTGAGAATAGTTTTTACTTTTGCCTCAATTTAAAATTAATCTAAATATCTTTTACCTTTGCGACCGTGATATTAAAATAATAATCATATTTCGCTGTCTCTTGCAAACGAAACTATTCCTAAAGGTAAGGTATAGCAGATTGGTTACGCACCCAGCTAAATTACTAGACAATATTTGACAAAAATGAATGGATTAATGACCGCTATTTTCACAGCAAATACTTTTTTGTTGCAAGAGTGCATTCCCTTGGATGTGAAAGCACAGAATAGTAGAACTGATGAAACTGCTTATAACTATTACGTGCACTTTACGCTCAATTAGTCCCTTTTTATGACACTTTCGATATGGCGATACAGCCACTTAGCTTTGGCCGTATCTTCCTTTCTATTTCTTACACTTGCATCCGTTACGGGGGTAATCCTTGCCTTTCAGCCCCTCATTGAAAAATCACGGCCATACCATGTGGTTGGCTTTAATGAGATGACGCTGGCAGAAAGTCTTCCATTGATCAGGAATAGCTATCCAGGTGTCAACGAACTTATAGTAGATGCCAACCAGTTTACACAGATAAAGGGCATTGACGATGAAGGCAATGAGATAGCGGCCTACATAGACCCTAGTACAGGGCAGCTATTGGGTCCAGTGACCAAGGAAAGCGCTTTCTTTCAATGGGTGACGGCATTGCATCGCTCTCTTTTTCTGCATCAAATAGGAAGATTTTTTGTGGGCCTCACTGCCTTTCTGCTGTTGTTTATCGCTCTTTCGGGAATCATGCTGGTGCTGCAACGTCAGAGAGGTCTTAAGCGGTTTTTCTCGCGTGTGGTGAAAGAGAATTTCGCTCAATACTATCATGTCATCCTTGGAAGGCTGTCACTGGTTCCCATCCTAATCATTGCTCTGACGGGTAGTTATCTGTCGCTGACCTATTTTGAGATCATCCCAAACAGGAACGTTTCTGCCGATGTTGATTTCGATGCCATAAGTTCCACACCGGAGAGAAACCCTGTCGATTTTCCCGTTTTCAAAGACATCCGGCTATCGGAGGTGCAGACCGTAGAATTTCCATTTTCGGACGATCCCGAAGATTATTACACCCTTAAACTCAAAGATCGGGTAATTGCCGTAAATCAGATAACGGGCGATATCCTTAGCCAAGAACAGTACCCCTTGCCCGTACTGTTGTCGGCACTGAGCCTCAACCTCCATACTGGCAGAACAAGTGCCTTATGGGCTATTGTATTAGCCATTGCTTCATGCAACATACTTTTTTTTATATATTCTGGCTTTGCAATCACTTGGAAGCGCAGGGCCAATTTGGTGAAAAACAAATACCCCGCAGCCGAATGTCGCTTTATCATATTGGTTGGTTCCGAGAACGGTTCCACCTTTCGTTTCGCAAATGCGATCCATAGGCACCTGCTTCAGCAAGGAGAGAAGAGCTTTATCGGAGAGTTGAATGTCTACACTGTTTTTCCGAAAGCAGCATACCTCATGGTGTTCACTTCTACCTACGGACTGGGAGAGGCTCCTTCCAATGCGGCAAATTTTTTCCGCTTGCTTGAGAAGCAGCCGCAAGATCATCCTGTCCGTTATTCCGTGCTCGGTTTTGGTTCGCGGTCCTATAAGGATTTTTGCAAGTTTGCATTCGATGTAGACCAGTTGCTATCGCAGCAGGAATGGGCAATTCCTTTGCTGGACATTCATACCGTTAATGATAGATCTCCTGCAGATTTTGGTGTCTGGGCAGAATCATGGGCACAACAGTCTGATATGCCTGTTTTAGTTATGTCTGAGCAACTTAGCGCAAATACGGAATGCTTAAAAGCATTCACTGTAACGGACAAGGTACAGCTCGATCAATCAGACGGCACTTTTCAGGTTCGTCTTCGTCCAAAAGGGAGAGTGAAGGTCACTTCTGGAGATTTGTTGGCCATTTACCCGGAAAATGACCATCGTGAACGCTTATATTCCATAGGGAAGGTAGAAGGCGAGATCCAGCTAAGCGTGCGACTGCATGCCAGTGGTCTGGGGTCTGGCTTTTTGCATCGCTTGGAATCTGGTGAACAAATCCGTGCGCGTATCGTCAACAATCCCCATTTCCATTTTCCAAAGAAGGCAGGGGAGGTGGTGATGATTTCCAATGGGACGGGTATCGCTCCTTTCTTGGGTATGGTAAGTCAGAACGCCGCCAAAAGGCCCTGTCACTTATATTGTGGTTTTCGCCACGCCTCTTCCTTTGCCATATATAGCGACTTCCTTGCTTCCAATAGCCATGCCGGTAGGCTGGGCCAACTTCACGTGGCTTTCTCCCGAGAAGGGGAAAAGCAATATGTGAGCGATTTGATAAACAGGGATATCGATTTCGTATTGGGCGTTTTGGGAAAAGGAGGCGTACTGATGATTTGCGGTTCCCTTTCCATGCAGAAAGATGTACTCGATCTGCTGGATTCCGTCTGCCAGAAAAAACTAGGTAAAAGTATCAGCTATTACCAGTCGCACGATCAGGTTTTGACCGATTGTTATTGATGTTGGAGACTTTACGGGCACGCGCCACAGTCGCGCGCCAGTTTATGCAAGCTGAACATTCACCCACTGGTGCAGGCGTGTCGCATGTGTCTTAATATGGCAATTTCTGGTTTTCCGAGGCTATATTCGGTGTTGAAAAAACGGTGCCGTCATCAGTAATGAGAATACATTTGTAATCTGGATATTGCTCCATCAGCGCCATTCCTTTGTCCTTTCCCAATACCATGATGGAAGTGCTGAATCCATTGGCAACCTCAGCACTAGGACCAAATACCGTCACGCTGCATAGACCAGTGGCTGGATAACCGGTAGCCGGATTGATAATGTGCGAATACCTGATGCCATTGAATACGACAAATTGCTCGTAGTTTCCCGAAGTAGTCACGGCTCCATGTGACAAGGGGACAACGGCCAAGATTGTGTCCTGTTCCATGGGATTGGCAATGCCAACCAGCCAATCGCTCCCGTCGGGCTGTTTTCCCCATGCGCTCATGTCGCCGGAAGCGTTTATTATTCCCGCCTGGACGCCCATGGAAATCATCCTATCGCGACAGTGGTCTGCGGCATAACCTTTTCCCGTGGCTCCAAACCCAATTTTCATGCCTTTTCGTTTCAGGAAAATGGTGCCGTTTTTTTTGTCTAGGATTACATGCTTATAGCCCACCTTTTTCACCGATTTTTTAATGGCCTTCGCCGTGGGCATTTCCGTCATGCTCCCATCAAACTTCCAAACTCGCTCCATAGCCGCAAAACTGATGTCGAAAGCACCTCCGGTGATTTCCGACACGTGAAGTGCCCGTTCGGTCAGTGCAAATACTTCGGGATCTACTTGTACCGGACGGATGCCTGCGTTTTTATTTACCTTTGATATCTGTGAATCGGGCTTCCAATCCGAGATCAGATTTTCTATTCGTGACACCTCGGCAATCACCGTATCGATATACCTTTCTGCAGAAAGGGAATCCTCGGCCACAATACTAATCTCAAAGCGGCTGCCCATTAGTTGGGTTACCCGTTTGCGTAATACTTGTGCGTTGGTGTTTGATACCAGGAAAATCAATAGGACAAATAGGGCCTCTTTCATTTAAAAATAAAATCAACTGTGATATGGCAACAAATAAGCCAATTCTGAAAACGAGTCTAAAGTTATATAAATTGCTCGATTTATAGCAAGCAGGAAACTTACCACGTATAACTTCAACAATGTTAGTCTCCGATCAGCAAGTCCACAACAAACTTTCCAATAACAAAAAACTACTTTTTCAGGGGGCAATGGTCGATTTACCATGGTAGTAAGTGTGCGAAATCGGACACCATTTGTACCTTATCGCACATAAAATATAAAACATGTTAAACCATTGTTGCCAAAGAAAATATACAAACTAAAAAATGTTATTTTTGCCGGCAAACAATGAACTAAAAAGATGGATGAACTATTGCGAAGTAGGAGTGGAGGCAAATGTGAGTTGAGCCATGAGGAAGGCGAGCTCGTAGTCTATAGCGTATTGCCCGACAGTTATGCAGGTAATGAAGTACTGATTAGCAAATCCTTGCTTGGCCAGATAGATGGGAGTGAGGCGCTCCAAGCCGACGCATGGCGTTTTCTGCCCGATACCATGTGGAGCGAGGTGCCAGCGGTACAGGTCTTGGCCTGGCGCATGCTCAATCGCCTGAAAGGGGAGACCTGGGCCGCCGATGCGCTGGATATCCTTTACCTTGATGACGAAATGATGGAATGGGCTAAGGCGGTAGCCGATGACGATAATTCAATCGAAGCCGTCGTGCATAAGGATAGCAATGGCAATGTGCTTCAAAATGGCGATTCCGTGGTGCTGACAAAGACACTGGACGTTAAGGGAAGCAGCTTAAGTGCCAAATTGGGCACGGTAGTGAAAAATATTCGCTTGGTAGAAGAGAATGCTGAGCAGATAGAAGGCAGGGTAGAGGGACAGCTCATCGTGATTCTCACCAAATACCTGCGCAAGCAGCATTGAGATACAAAATAACTTCCCGACTTTCTTCTGAAAACTTCACCAAAGTTGTGCGCAAAGGCCATAGCGCTAGCAAACTTTGGTAAAGTTCTTAAGCTTCGAATTAGGGAAGTTATTTTGTAAGATTACTATAGATATGAGACTTGAGACATCAACGATAAAACGAGTATATTTTCTTGGCTTGGGAGCTTTGGGTACCATGTATGCCTCCAAATTGCATACCTATAACAGCGACTTGGTCAAAGTAGTAGTAGACGAAGACCGTAAACGGGATTATGAGAAAGAAGCGATTCTGGTCAATGACATTCCGTACCATTTTTCTTTTATCACTCCAGCCAGCGATGAACCTGCTGCCGATCTGATCATCGTAGCCGTCAAGCAACATCATTTGGAGGCAGCGTTGCCGTTGGTAGCGCCATTTGTGAGCGAAGGAACGACCATCTTGTCTCTGCTCAATGGGATTTCCAGTGAGGCGGTCATTGCCGATCATTTTGGCCAGGAACATATTCTATATGCCTTTGGTTTGCAGATGGATGCCTTGCGTATAGGTAGGCAGGTAAACTATGCACACATGGGATACATTGTATTTGGAGAAAAGGATAATAGTATAAGTGATCGGGTAAATGCTGTTAAGGAATTATTGGGCAATGCCGGTATACCTTATCAAGTGCCGCCAGACATATTGAAAGCCATGTGGTTCAAATTTATGCTCAATGTAGCCGTCAATCAGGTTTCTGCCCTGCTGGAACTGCCTTTCAAAGTTTTTCGGGATATTGAAAATGCACGGCAGCTTTTGGTGCTAGCTGCTAAGGAAGTGCAGGCCATTGCCAATAAGAAAGGTATTGACCTTCTTGATGAAGATATAAACAAAATGGTGGAAATCGTTGTTGGCTTATATCCGGAAGGCAAAACATCCATGTTGCAGGATGTGGAAGCCAAAAGGGCTACTGAACTGGCTATTTTTGCAGGTGAAGTGCGGCGGCAGGGAGAGCTATTCCACGTTTCTACACCAATTAATGATTTTCTCTACCATGCACTTAGTCTAAAGGAAAAGTCCTATTTATTGCATCGTTAAGACTATTTAACAGTAGGATGCTTACCTTTGCAACAATATATCTATACAAATATAAGACGAAAATGACGATCGGAAAGAAATCTATTTTAGCGTTACTACTGGTGGGAGCATGTAGCTTTTCAACTTTGCGCGCACAAAGTATATTGGATAAGTTGAAAAAAGCTGCCAGCAGTGCCACCACAAGCACCGATAGCAGCACTGAAAGTACATCGAAAAATTCAGCTGCGCTGGATGGCCTATCTACGACCGATGTTTCCAGTGCCTTGAAGCAAGCCCTGAATATAGGGGTAAGTGAAGGAATTGAGAAATTGGGAGCAGAGGACGGTTTTTACAAGAATGCCTTGACGAAGATATTACTGCCTGAGCAATTGCGGAAAGTGGAAACGACTTTGAGGTCGGTAGGTTTGGGATCCCTGGCTGATAGGGGTATCTTATTACTTAATCGTGCGGCGGAAGATGCCGTGAAGGAGGGCGCTCCCATCTTTGCCAATGCCATCACGTCAATGAGTTTCGACGATGCTAAGCAGATTCTCCTTGGAGACAGTATCGCCGCTACAAGTTATCTGAAAACAAAGACTTCCGAGCAACTCTTTACCGCATTTGAGCCCAAGGTGGAAAATTCCCTGGGCAAAGTAGGGGCAGATAAGGCATGGGAGCAGATGATTACGCAATACAACACAATTGCCAGACAAGACATAAATACCGACTTGAATGCCTACGTGACCGAACAAACCGTCAACGGCGTTTTCAAAATGGTAGCCGAAAAGGAAAGCGGGATACGCAACAATTCCGTGTTTCGCACCACTTCCCTTTTGAAAAATGTCTTTGGCGCTCTGGATTAATCTGTAGCACATAGAAAAAACACAAATATCTCTTTATCATGCGGTTTTCACGTCGCATCGATAAGGGGATATTTCTTTTTAGACTGATCTTCTAGCATGAAATCAGGGAACTCAAAACGGCATAAAATTCAATATTTGCCCCTTTTTATTCGTGTTTGCCCACTTTTTTGATTATATTAGCAGCTTCCATGAACTAAATGATATTCCATTAGATGTTAATAGCTGTACTAGCAGGACTAATTATTTCTATATTGTTTATTCCTCTGGGCAAGTACTTCAAAGGGCGTTTGTCCGTGACGATAGCACTGCTCCCAATAGGTCTGTTTCTATACTTTCTTAGTTTTGTGCCCCAAATAGCGGATGGGAAAACCTTTTCGTTCCATTATGATTGGATTCCTTCCCTTGGTGTCAATTTCGATTTTTACTTGGATGGCCTTGCCCTGCTATTCGTTATGCTTATAACGGGTATTGGTTCCTTGGTTTTCCTTTATGCGTCGCCTTATTTAAAAGGACACAAGTACCTCGATCGTTTCTATGGCTACCTGAGCTTATTCATGGCATCTATGGTGGGGCTGGTGCTATCAGACAATGTGTTGCTGCTTTTTATCTTTTGGGAACTCACCAGTATCAGTTCGTTTTTCTTGATAGGCTTTAATAATGAACAGGCAGATTCGCGTAAAAGCGCCATGATTGCGCTGGGGATAACAGGTGGGGGAGGTTTTCTGCTGATGGCAGGATTGGTGTTAATGGGGTACTTGTCAGGTACTTATTCGATACAAGCAATGCTGACGTCCGCTGCGATGCTGAAAGGGCATGCGCTATACGGACTCATCTTGTTTTTTGTGTTTGCCGGAGCGTTTACGAAATCTGCCCAATTTCCATTTCATTTTTGGTTGCCGGGGGCGATGAAGGCACCTACGCCTGTTTCCGCTTACCTGCATTCTGCTACGATGGTAAAGGCAGGGGTATATATCTTGGCTAGACTTTTTCCGGTTCTTGGTGGCACGGACTATTGGACCTATCCTTTGGTCATTGTGGGAGGCTTCACAATGCTGTATGCGGCTTTCCATTCTATCTTTCGTACGGATCTCAAGGGCGTATTGGCCTATTCTACTATAGCAGCCTTAGGTATTCTGGTTTTCCTTATAGGAATAGGGACGAAGGAGTCCTTGCTTGCGGCGTCTGCGTTTGTGTTGGTGCACGCGCTCTACAAGGCGGCTTTGTTTTTGATGACCGGGGTCATTGATCACGAGACGGGTACTAGAGATATAACACGCTTGGCGGGTCTGCGCAAGGTAATGATGCCCTTGGCTATTGCAGGTTTGCTGGCAGCATTGTCAAGTGCCGGCCTTCCTTCCACCTTCGGTTTTATCGGTAAGGATCTCATATACGAAGCTACTTTGCACACGCAGGGAATATGGAGCATGGTACTGACGGCGCTTGCGCTCATAACCAATGTCTTGCTGTTATATGCGGGATTTCTGGCCGGTATAAAACCTTTTTCGGGCAAACTTCCAGAAGAATATAGCCACGTCCACCTTCCGCACTGGTTGATGTGGGCACCGCCATTGCTCTTGGGAATCTTAGGGCTTGTCTTTGGCTGTTTTCCATTTTTAATAGACAACAGCCTTGTCAATCCGGCCGCTCGGGCTATAGCCAACGCAAGGATAGACGCTTCCTTAAAATTGTGGCACGGCTTTAATATCATCCTACTACTAAGTGGTATTACCTTGTTTTTGGGCACTTTGCTTTATCTATTTCGTAAGCCCACCGCCAAAGGCATGGCCGAATTGGCAAGGTTTGATCGCTTTTCGCCACAAACGATATTTGCCAAATCGGCTCTGTGGACACAGCAGGTGGCTACCTGGTATTCCAATATTATGCTGAATGGCTATTTGAGGGTCTATCTAAGACGTATCATTGTGTTTGCCGTCCTTTTACTGGGCTATAAGCTCATAGTAGGGGGACATATCTATATCGATTGGTCGAAAGTCTCGTCCGTAGATATTTATGATGTGGTGGTCTTGGGTATCTTGATAGGTGCAATAGTCCTTACGGTGGTTACCCCGTCACGACTGACTGCCATAGTGGCCATGAGCGTAGTGGGCTATTGCATCTGTTTGTTCTTCGTCTTTTATAGCGCTCCAGATTTGGCAATCACGCAATTTACCATAGATACGTTGACGGTAGTGCTGTTTGTGTTGGTTCTTTTCCGTTTACCTCCCTTTCTTAATCTGGCCAACAAAAGAGCCAAAACCATTGACGGGATCGTGGCAGGCTCTTTCGGTATTGTTATTTCTCTAATAGCCTTGCAGGTGCTAAATGGCCCTGTCAATCACGAGGTTAGCGAGTTTTATGGAGACAATGCTTATAAGCTTGCCAAAGGGAAAAATGTGGTTAACGTTATCCTGGTAGACTTTAGGGGCATAGACACGATGTTTGAGATCGTCGTACTTGGTATAGCGGCCATTGGGGTGTATAGTTTGTTGAAGTTAAGGCTAAAACCTTCTGAAAAAGAATAAGTAATGAAGAGTACTATTTTAAAAACGGCATCGAGTTATCTCTTGCCAATCTTATTGTTGTTCTCCGTCTTCATCCTGCTGCGCGGGCATTACTATCCCGGTGGTGGTTTCGTGGGAGGACTGGTAGCGGCAATAGCTTTCGTGCTGCATAGTTTTACGCACGGGACCGAAAACACGTTGAAATTGCTGCGTACTCATCCCGGTAGCCTAATTCCGGTTGGCTTAGGCCTATCTACCCTGAGTATGCTAGCTCCGTTGTTTTCTGACCTGCCCGTGATGACTGGTTTATGGTTTGAGGAACCTGTACCCGTAATAGGGATGATTGGGTCTGCCTTGTTTTTTGATCTTGGTGTCTACTTTCTGGTGGTGGGCATTGTTCTCACCATTCTGTTTACAATATCTGTGTACAGCGAATAGCGATTATGGAACTATTACTCATACTATTAATTGGAATATTATACGCCTCCGGCATTTACCTACTGCTGCGACGCAGTATGGTTAAGGTGCTTTTGGGTATTATGCTCATGAGCAACGGTGCCAATATCCTTATATTTTTATTGGGAAGGATTACCAAGGGGAAACCTCCTGTCATTGACGAAGCATCGAAAATTTTTACCGACATCTACGCAGACCCTATTCCACAGGCGCTTATATTGACGGCTATTGTCATTGGTTTCGGTTTGCAGTCTTTTGCCATCGTGCTGTTGAAAAGAGTTTATAGCATCATCAATTCGGATGACCTAGATGATTTAAATACACCAGAGGAAGAGGATATATGATTGACAATACAATAATTTACCCAGTTGTTGCCCAGCTTGTTACGGCAATTATACTTTTGTTCTTCTGGGGCAAGAGTTATCCTCAGCGTTTTATCAGCATCTTAGGCAGTCTCGTTGTCTTGCTCATGTCCATAACCCTGTTTTCCAAGGTCTGGAGTGGAAATATCCTCATTATGGAATCGGCCAATTGGAAACCGCCATTTGGGATTGTTTTCGTAGCGGACGTTTTCAGCAGCACTATGGTACTGATAACTTCCATAGTAGCCTTTGCCGTATCGATCTATTCATCGGTAGGTATTGGAAATGCTCGGCAGCGTTTTGGTTATTTCCCCCTTTTCCATTTTTTAATGATGGGCCTCAATGGAGCCTTTCTTACGGGAGATATTTTCAATCTTTATGTGTTCTTCGAGGTAATCATCATTTCTTCTTTTGTACTGATGACGTTGGGCGGGAGGAAAACACAGCTGGAAGGCGCGGTGAAATACATGGCCATGAATATACTTGCTTCTACGATCTTCCTTACGGGGATAGGCATCTTATACGGCATAACAGGTACATTGAATATGGCCGACCTGGCTGTTAAGGTTCCCTTGGTCGAAAACCGCAATATTATAGATATTACGGCTATTTTCTTTTTGGTCGGCTTTGGCATTAAGTCGGCTGTTTTCCCTTTGTATTACTGGCTTCCCTCATCATACCATACGCCTCCGTCGGCAGTTGCGGCCGTTTTTGGAGGCTTGCTCACCAAGGTAGGGGTATATGCGATATTGAGGATATTCACCCTGATCTTTGTTCCGAATGAGTTTATGAAGATCGTGCTTACGGTGCTCTCGGTCATGACTATTATCTCTGGCGGTTTCGGTGCGCTTATCAAGCGCGATGTCCGCAGAATCTTTTCTTACCTTATTGTTTGCCATATCGGGTTTATGATAGGAGGGATTGCCCTATTCACACCTATTGCACTGTCGGGTGTTTTGTTCTATCTCATTCATGATATACTCGTGAAAACTAATATATTCCTGATTTCGGGCCTTATAAGAAATATGAAGGGAAACTTGAATACCCTAAAGGCGGGTGGCTTGTATGCGCGGTACCCGAAAATATCCTTGGTAATGGCATTGGTGTTCTTTTCGCTTGTTGGGGTGCCTCCGCTTTCTGGTTTTTGGCCCAAGATCTACCTGTTTGAAGCTGGTTTCACTACGCACAATTATTTTTTCATCGCTGCCTTGATAATAGGTAGTTTTCTTACCTTGTATATCATGGCACGCTTATGGTCTGATGTGTTTTGGAAGAATCCGTCGGAGGGTGATGATTCTTTGATAGATCATTTTAAGGATTACAGTAGATGGAAACAAGCCCTGCTTGTTATTCCTATATGCCTTCTGGCGATAGCCACCTTGTATGTGGGATTGGCTGCCGAAAATATCGTTGTAGTAGTGAAACATATAGCGGCCGAGATGATCGACACCAGTCCGTATATCGATGCCGTTTTGGGAAATAAATGATAAAAGATAATTGATGTTGTTATGGTTAAGCAGTTTTTGATGAACCTTTTGCTAGCCTTTATATGGGTAGCATTAACTGGTGTTCTTTACTTTTCCAATTTCTATTTCGGTTTTCTGCTGGGTTTCTTTATCCTATGGCTGATGAACCGCGATGGGGAAGATCATCGGTACTTTAACCGTGTGCCGCGTATTATTTCCTTTGTATTGTATTTCGTTTACGAGATGATCAAGGCAAATATCGAAGTAGCTTATGGCGTGTTGAGCCCCAAGTTTCATATGCAGCCAGCTATTGTCAAATACCCACTACATGCGAGTAGCGATTTTGAAGTAAATATGCTGGCCACGATCATATCGCTCACTCCGGGGAGCTTGATCATGGACATCAGCGAAGACAAGAAGGTATTATATATTCATGTTATGCACCTGAAAAACAATGATCGGGAATTATTTATTCAGAAAATTGAACGGGTGTATGAACGTAGATTATTGGAGATTATACGATGAGTTTGAGCTTGTATTTTAATTATGTGATATTGCCTCTGCTGGCTATTTCCATTACGCTTATTTTTTACAGGCTTTTTAAGGGGCCGCGCGTGGTGGATAGGGTTATAGCACTGGATTTGTTGATTACTACCGGGGTAAGTATTATCACCGTTTATAGTATCAGCATGAAGCAATCCACTTTTTTGGATGTAGCCATGATATTGGCTCTTATTGCTTTTCTTGGCACTATTGCCTTTTCGTATTACTTAGAGAAAAAAGGAAATGATTGATATTCTTATTGCAGTTTTGAGTACTATAGGTGCACTTTCCATATTGATTGCCGCCATCGGCATCGTTCGGATGCCCGATTTTTACCTACGTCTATCGGTCACGGTTAAGGCGGCCACGCTTGGCAGTGGGCTGCTTTTGCTGAGTGCGGCTATCTATTTTCCGGAAGTAGCCGTCAGCACCAAGGCCTTTGCCATCCTTTTCTTTCTGGTACTTACGGCGCCCGTGGCCGCACATATGATAGGCCGCTGTGCTTATCTGATCAAAACCAATTTATGGGAGGGCACCGTGAGGGACGAGCTAAAGGGCATGTACGACGAGAAAAGCCAAAAGTTGAGAAGTGGCGAGGAAGAAGACCAAGAAGGATCGAATCATTGAGAGATCATTCATCTCTCAATGATTCCACCGGATTGGCCATCGCTGCCTTTATGGCCTGTGTGGCTACCGTGAAGATGGCCACGACGACGGCCATCAATCCAGCCAGGGCAAACATCCACCACTGTATCTCAATTTTATAGGCGAAATCTTCCAACCACTTGTTCATCGTCCACCAGGCAATAGGGGTGGCAATGATAATGGCTAGGAGCACCAGCTTTACAAAATCTTTGGAGAGCAAACCGACAATACCCGATACCGTGGCGCCCAGCACCTTGCGGATGCCTATTTCCTTGGTGCGCTGGAAAGCGGTCAGCGTGGCTAAGCCAAACAGGCCGAGGCAACTGATGATAATGGATATAGCAGTGGCCATATTGATCAGTTGCGCCATATTTCGTTCCTGTTGATACAAAGTCTCAATGTTTTGATCATAGAACTGGTAGTGGAATGTATCTGGTGGATAGATGCTGTTCCAGTGTTGCTGCATATGCTGGATGGTGCTTTGCCAGGTAGAGGGGTCGGGATTCAATTTGACGTTTATGGTACCCATACTGCCAGCAGCTGTCATCAATGCCAGGGGCTGTATCTCCGTATAGAAATCTTGTGAATGGAAGTCTTTCACCACGCCCACGATGGGATAAGGTCTATCACTCTGTGTGAGGATCTTACCAATGGCATCTTGTGGCTGGGCAAATCCATAGGCCTTGGCGGCGGTCTCGTTGATGATCAGTTCGCTTACGGTGTCCGTTGCATGCAGGTTGCGACCCGCCAATAATTGCATATCGTAAAATTGCAGGTAATCGGTATCGACTACCTTTTTTTGCAATTGCCTATTCACGGGAGCGCTTATATCTGGAGATGAATAGATATAGGGACTGGAGGAAAATCCTTGTACCAGAGGCGCCTTGCCTCGGGATACCATGCGTATTCCCAATTCCTTTTTGAGTTCCTCCGCCAGTACCTGCTCTTTGCCCTTATAAGCGTCGTTGAACAAGACTTTCCAAGGTATGTCTATCAATAATACGGCTTCTTTATCAAACCCGAGGTCTTTGTGAAGTGTGTAGTTCAACTGTTGGCCCATGATCAATGCGCCGATGATGAAGCATTGGGCAATGACATATTGAAACACAATCAAGCCCTTGCGCAAGCTCAAGTTTTGTTTGCCATTGTTTCTGCTCACACCAGGTTTGAAGATATTGATCGGGTTGACACGCGTCACCAACCAGGCAGGGTATATGCCGGAGAGCAAAATGGTAAGCAGTAGAAGACCTGTTATGAACAGCGTGGTGATGAGGTCCTTATTATATAGCAAGGCCCCTTCGGGTATCATATCGGTCAATAGATAGAGTCCCAATTTTTGAAAACCATAGGCCAAGAATGCCGCCAGTGCCACGATGATGGTCGTCTCGGATAAGAGTTGTACTATCAGGCTCTTGCTGCTTCCGCCTAAGGTCTTGCGCACCCCTATTTCCTTGCTCCGTTGAGGAATCTGGGCCGTACTCAAATTGATGTAATTGATGCAGGCCAATAATAGGAGGAAAGCACCTATGCCCATCAACCCAAAAAGTACAGGTTTGCTCGCTTTTCTAACCCCGCGTTCGTTGATATGTGTGGTAAAGTGCATGTTGGTAAGCGATTCCAGTACAAACCAGCGCTTAAATTCATAAGTGGGTTTTGTATCTTCCTGAAACCTTTTCCATTTTTGGTCGACCAGCGCATTGATTTGCGCCAATACCTTTGTCGTGTCTGCAGCTTGATCTATCTGTAGGTATAGCTTGTCAGTTCCATTGGTATTGGTCCATTCAACCAAAGGATAAGCGGTCGGTTTTAAATAAAGAAATTCTTGTGCCACGAATTCCGTCGGGTAGTCCAAGTCCTGGACGATACCCGAGACCGTTTTCCTTAAGCTGTCATTGTACAGCATGGTTTTTCCCACAATGTCATGCGGTTTGGTATTCGGGAAGTAGCTTTTTGCCCTACTTTCGGTCAGCACGACATTGTCTGGATGAGCAAATGCCGATCGTTTGTTCCCTGCCAGCCACGTGTACGCAACCATATCGAAATAGGCCGAATCTGTAGCAATCACTCCCTGCGGATCTTCTATCAGCAATGGCTGGCCATCATCTTGCGGGATTTCGAGGCTATTGATCCATCGTCCGTAAAGCGGTACCACATTGGCCACGCCACTGACTTCTTCGCGCACGCCCTGATAAATTGGAGCGGAAACCCCTCCGTAATAGCTTTCCTTTTCGTCAAATACCCGGCCTGTCACCAGCCGATAGATACTTTCCTTGGCAGATAGTTTTTGTTCATAGCTAAATTCATAGCTCACTATGCGGTAGATGATCCAGCAGGCACTTACACCTATGGCCAGGCCAAAGATATTGAGCGAGGTGAACAGCCTGTTTTTCCAGAGGTACCTAGAAGCGATTTTGAAGTGGTTTTTTATCATATTCTTAGTATTGAGAAAAGCGTATTGCGTACGGCGTGAAACGAAGTCCCGAGCATCGGGATTGAGACCTTAGGTATCTTTTGCTCCTCATCTCTATTCCTTATTTTATCTTGTTTTATTTTCCAATTTTATCGCCATTCGCATGTCGCACCTCGCAATACGAAATTGTCATTCATCCCTCAAACTTTTGACTGGATTGGCTACCGCTGCCTTTATAGCTTGCGTAGCTACCGTGAGCAAAGCAATCACTACGGCTGCCAGTCCCGCAAGGGCAAACATCCACCACTGTATTTCTATTTTATAGGAAAAGTCTTGCAGCCACTTGTTCATGGCCCACCAGGCAATGGGAGAGGCTATAGCAATGGCAATCAATACCAATTTCACGAAATCCTTTGAAAGTAGACCGACGATACCCGATACTGTGGCGCCCAGCACCTTGCGGATGCCTATTTCCTTTCTACGTTGCTCTGTGCTGAATGCCGAGAGACCGAAAAGACCTAAGCAAGAAATGGTGATGGTAATTACTGTGAAGGCATTAATGACCCGAGATAATACGACCTCCTTTTCATATTGCTGCTGTACTTGCTGATCCATAAAAGCGTAGTCGAAAGGTATGTTCGGCAAGACTTGATGCCAGACCTGTTCTAATTTGCGTAGCACGGAAGTATAATCATCGTTGTTCACGGCGAGTACTATATGGGAAAAGTACTCTGGTATATCCGTGTACTGGAGCATGAATGGCCTAACTTCATGGTGAAGCGAATTGTAATGAAAGTCTTTCATCACTCCGATTACCTCGACAAAGGTAGCAGGATCGGAGCCATACTGGCTATACAGTTTTGCGCCTATTGCGGTTTGGGAATCCAGTTGGAGCTTCTTGGCCAGAGACTCATTGATCAGGACTTTATCTACATCTCCCTGCCTGAAGTCTCTACCTTCCAAAAGGTGAATGCCATTGGCTTTTACGAAATACTCATCGGTTGTCATGAATTGACTATTGGTGGAGTTGGCCATATCACCGCCAGGTAGATAGACACCTCTGTCGTTATGTACAAATTGGCTGGGATAGTTATTGGTTTTGCTGGCAACGGCGACCTCTAGCAATTCGAGCACAGCTTGTGCAAAAGCACCCATTTTCTGCTGCGCCTCCGTGGTGTGAAAACTAAAAATAAGCCTTTGGTCGCTCTCGAAGCCAAGGTCCGTCTCCTTGATAAAACCGAGTTGGCTGCGAATAACCAGGATACTGGCAATGAGCCCAATGGTGAGCACAAATTGAAAGACAACCAGTACTCTGCGAATTTGCGTGCCTGATATTCGACTCGAAAAATTGCCTTTCAGGACCTTTAATGGACTAAAGGACGCCAGGTAAAAAGCAGGATAGCTTCCAGCCAACAAGCCCGTAGCCAATACGATTATTGCAATGATGGAGAGACTGCGTATATTGAGGAAATCGTGCCATAGTAGGTTGGATTCGGTAAGCTGATTGATGAGCGGTAACAATAGCCATAAAAAAGGCAATGCAATGACGACTCCCAAAAATGCCATCAGAAATGATTCGCCCATAAATTGTCTGAATAGTTGTTGTTTTTCCGCGCCGATCACTTTTCTTACACCTATTTCCTTCCCCCTTAGGGAGGCTTGGGCAGTGGATAAATTCATGAAATTGATGCAGGCGATTGCCTGGATCAGTATGGCAACCAGAAGCAATACATACAAGAACGTGGGGTTCTGGGTTTTGAACATTTCGGGGTCTAATGAAGTGTCTGTATGCATGGCAGTGATAGCTTGCAAAGACAGTTTTTTCTGCATGCCCATATTCCGCAGCTCATCTGCGCCGTATTTCTGCAAGAAAGCAGGTAGTTTGCTCTCCAAAGCACGCGGATCGCTTTGCCGATGGAGTTTTACGAACGTACTGGTAAAGTTATTGCCTGCCCATACATTGTTTTGCAGCGTGTATTGCCCCATGCCCGAACTATTCATGGCAATGAACAACTGCCCCTGTAGATGCGATTTGCCAAGCTTTCCGTCAACCACACCGGTCACCTTCAAGTTCTGCGGACCATTGACGTTATCGATTTGAATGATTTTGCCCATCGCAGATTCGTCACCGAATAATTTGTCTGCAAAGCTCTTTTCCAGAACTATTGTATTTGGTTCATTGAGTGCGTTTTGTGAGCCACCCGCCACGAAATGATAGTCGAAAATGGAAAAGAACGTAGAATCGACCAGTAGAGCCGATTTTTCGTACAGTGCCTTTTCCCCGTAAGTAACCAGGTTTTGCGGAATGCCCATCTTCTCCATGTTGACAACACGTGTATACTCCTCTACAGCAGGAAAATCGGCTTTCAAGGCCGGCCCAACTGGTGGAGAGGCAGTAGACATGTTCATTTCCTGTCCCCTGCTATTCAGCAAGGTATTGACCCGATATATATCATCGGCACGCTGATGATGCTTATCATAACTAAATTGATCTTGCACATAAATGACTATGTAAAGGCAACTAAGTGTACCCATTACAAGTCCGGCTATATTGATAAACGCATAAGATTTATTGCGCATCAGGTTACGCCAGGCGATTTTTAAATAGTTTTTTAACATAGCTATTTTAGTTGTGAGTTGCGGGTTGTGAGTTGTCAGCCCTTCTCGTAACTCACAACGCATAACTGGCAACTGATTAGTCATTCATCCCTCAAACTATCCACTGGATTGGCCCTTGCGGCTTTGATGGCATGGAAGCTGACGGTTGCCAATGCAATCAAGGCAGCTATGGTTCCGGCAAGGGCAAAAATCCACCACTGGATATCAATGCGGTAGGCGAAATCTTTCAGCCAGCTGTTCCCTGCCAACCAGGCTAAGGGAGTAGCGATAAGGATGGCAATGCCTACCCATGCCAAGAATTGCTTTGAAATGAGCGCAACAATGTCTCCTACACCAGCCCCGAGTACCTTACGGATGCCAATCTCCTTGGTGCGCTGAACCGTGGTAAATGCTGCTAAAGCAAATAGACCTAAACAGGCCAAGACGATGGCAATCCCGGCGAACAACGAAAACAGGTTGGCAATCCGTTCTTCCGTTTTGTACAGGGCATTGAAATCCTCGTCCATAAAATGGTAGTCGAAGGATCTATGGGCAATACGCGACTTCCATACGGATTCCAGCGCCGCCAAAGTCTGAGCCGTATTTTGGGTGTTGATCTTTATGAACAATTGCTGTACGGTGTTCGTATCCAGAAAGATGAGCAATGGACCGATGGGAGCATGCAGGGATTCAAAATGAAAGTCTTTTACAACGCCAACTACCGTTCCCGGTCCGTATCGCGATACCGTCTTTCCAATGGCCTGTTCGGGTGTCCATCCCAGGTCTTTTACCGCCGTCTCATTGAGCATGAAGGTAGACCTATAGTTTTTGTAATTATCGCTGGTATCTTGCAATGCAAAGTCAGCTTTGGTAAAATCCCTTCCCGCAACCAACTGCATGCCCATCGTTTGCAGGTAGTTTAGGTCCACGGGGGTGGCATTCACCGACAATTCCTTTACACCGTTGCCATCATCTACCGAAATGCCATCCCCCCAGCCAATGGAAGTGGGATCTTCGTACGAGCCTGTGATGCTTATCACATTCGGTACATTCTGGAACGCCGCTTTCAATTGCTCATATGCCGGCTTGGTTTTGCTATCTACGGGCAATACCACCACCTGTTCTCGATCGTAGCCCATATCTTTCTTTTGGATATAGGCAAGTTGTTGCGTCACGATCAGGGTGGCCGCTACCAAGAATATGGCAATGACAAACTGAAAGGTGATCAGGGATTTACGGAGCATGCCACCCGAATGAGAGACCCTTATGCCCGATTTCAATATGTTTACCAGCTTGGTACCGGTAAGTACAAATGCCGGATAGGCACCCGCTATGATGCTGATCAGTATGGCCAAAAGCACGACGACTATTAATGACTGCGGACGCATAAAAACGGCCGCTGTGAATACCTTTCCGGTAAGGACATTGAAAAGGGGTAATACCGATATACTGATGGCAAGTGCCAATGCGGTAGCTAGAAAAGTGATGACAAAGGATTCTCCTAAAAATTGTCCCCACAATTGCGATTTACCTGCCCCCATTACCTTACGGACACCTATCTCCGTACTCCGGCTTACCGATTGCGCGGTAGCCAAGTTCACGTAGTTCACACATGCTACAAGCAGGATAAGGATAGCCACGATGCTGAGCACATAGATGTAGGTCATGTTGCCGTTAACCTCCAGTCCCGCCAGTGTGGAGTGAAGGTGAACAGACCTTAAAGGTTCCAGGTGATAGGTCCAAAAGTCGGAGCTGTTTTCCGAGATGCCCATTTCAGCTTGGCCAACCTTTTTCATATATGTTGTAATCTGGCTGGCCAGATTATTCAGCTCCTTCCCATCATGCAGCAGAAGGTAGGTAATGTAATTGGCATTTTTCCATGTTTCCGTCGATGCAGCGCCTAGGCTGGTAAAGGACACCAATATATCATACTGAATTTGCGAATTCAGTGGGGCGTCTTTCACCACGGCTGTTATTTCATATGCTCGGTCTCCTCCATCCAGGGTGAGGGTTTTGCCGATTGGATTGTCGTGACCAAAATATTTCTTCGCGGCCGTTTCGGAAAGTACGATCTTGTTGGGCGTATTCAGTGCCGTGGCACCGTTGCCTTGCAAGACAGGAAAAGAGAACACCTTGAAAAAATCCTCGTCGGCATATACTACCTGTTTTTCCTCAAACGACTGCAGTCCATTGGATACCACACGTGGGTATTTCATGGTACGCACGTAGCTTTCGATCTGGGGGAAGTTGCGTTTGAAGTCAGGTCCTACTTTGGTACCCGTAACGGCTACTTTATTGTTACTTCCCGAAAACTGATATTCCATGGTTACACGGGCAATTCGATCCCTGTTTTCATGGAAATTGTCGTATGTTAGTTCGTTCCACACATATACTCCAATGAGTAAACAGGATACAATACCAGTGGTCAATCCAATGATATTTACAAAACTGTAGAGTTTGTTTTTTCGGATATTGCGCCAGGCAATTTTGATATAGTTTTTTAACATAGTATTTAAGCTTTCAGCAGTCAGCTCTTGGCAATCGGCTCCTGTATAGTTTAATTATTTATTTGGCTTTCAGCAGTCAGCTCTCGGCAATCGGCCTTCTATATTGTTTGTTAATTTTACATCTGTATTTAACTTCGGGTCGTCAGAAAGGAGCTGATAGCTGATTTCTGATAGCGGATAGCTGTCCATTATTCATCCCTCAAACTGTTTACTGGATTCGCTTGTGCAGCCTTGACGGCTTGGTAGCCAACGGTAAGTACCGCAATGCCCACCGAAAACAACCCGGCCAAGCCAAAGGACCACCATGGAATGCTAATCCTATCATTAAAATCTTGAAGCCAACGGGAAAATAGTCCCCAGGCAATGGGACTGGCTATGACCAAAGACAGAAAAACCAATCCGACGAAATTGACCGAAAGGAGATGTACGATCTTATAAGTGGTTGCTCCCAAAACCTTGCGCACACCGATTTCCTTTTTCCGCTGTTCGGCTATAAATGCTGCCAGCCCGAACAAACCCAGGCAGGCTATAAAGATCGTCAGCAATGAAAATATGGTGATTATTTTGTTTGTCCGGTTCTCTTCTGCGTAATAGCTCTGGATGTGTTCATCCAAAAACTGGTAGTCAAACGCCGCATCAGGGAGTTGTTGGTTGAATATCTGTTGTATCTGTGCGATATATGGGGTTACATTTTGCGCGTTATAACGCACCAAGAAGTAGCGATAGCCCTCATTTGGCCTGTTCATGCGATAGTATACGTATCCGCCAACCGTATTTTTCAGACTTTCGTAATTAAAATTCCTGACAACGCCCACGATGGTCGAGTTGGGCATCATTTCTGTCGAAAGATGCTGTCCTACCGCCTCATTTGGATCGGCATAACCCAGGTAAGCCGCCACCACCTCGTTGATGAGTATATAACAGGTTGTGTCGTTCGTCGACAGCTCATTCGGCAAGTCCGTACCGGCCAATAAGTCCAGGCCAAGCGTGGGTATCACAGCCCCACGGCTGCTGGAAGTCCTGATAGGCAGTCCTTCATTCGTCTCGCCTGGGCGATGCATCGTTTTTCCACTTTCTCCAAAACCGGGAAAAGTCTGCAATGCAGCCATGCTTTCCGTTCCTGCCAGACTGAGGACGGATTGCTGTATGCTATTGAATTTTTCCGTGGAGTTGATGGCGCGAATGGGAATAGTCAGGATGTTTGTAGGCTGGTAGCCAAGGTCTTTCTCTGCCACGTGGCGCATCTGTAAGGAAATGATAATGACCCCAATGATCAATACAATGGAACAGGTGAATTGAAAAACGACCAATCCTTTGCGGAGGAACTGGGCCACGGTGCTCTGCGTAATGATGTTTTTCATGAGCGACAGGCTCGGGATATTGGCCATGAAGAATGCCGGATAGCTGCCTCCCAATAAGGTAATGGTCAGCCAGATCGCCAAGGATATCCCCATGTTTTCCATGCTGAACAGCTGCGAAATAGGAATGTCGGAACCTACTATCCCATTGAATACGGACAAGGCTACTGACGCGAGAACCAAACCCAAGAGAATGGCAACGAACGAAATAATTGCTGTTTCCAAATAGAAGCGAAGCTTTATTTGGTTGCGATGAGCTCCCAAAACTTTGTTTACGCCTACTTCTTTCGCATTTTTTTGCGAACGGGCGGTTGCCAGGTTCATGTAATTGATACAGGCGATGAGAATGATCAAAAAGGAAAGGACGAATACCGTTTTGACGGTGCTGATATTCCCATTCCGCGCTGACAAATTATCGCGCAGATCGGTCGAATATAGGTGCACTTTGGATAAAGGCTGTAAGAAAAAGCGTGTATAATATTGTCTGTCCTTTGCAACGTACTTGTCTATCAGGGCGGTTGCTTTTTCCTCCACTTCGGATGGATTGGCGTTTGCGTTCAGCAGGCAAAAAGTTTGGTAACTGGCATTCGACCAGTGCACATTTTTGCCCATCCACGAATCCATGATGTTCAGGAAAATATCGCCATCGAACGAACTGTTTGCAGGTAGGTCTTGAAAAACACCCGATATATTCAAGGTATCCTGTTGGTTGATAACGATTTTCTGGTTTAAGGCTGGTTCGTTACCGAACATCTTGTTCTTTTTGCTTGCGGAGATGACTACGCTCTTCGGATGGAGAAAGGCCGAATGACGATTACCTTCGGTAAATGCTACGTCGAAAAGGCTAAAAAATGAAGAGTCCGTGAGAAAAATATTTTTTTCGCTGAAATTGTTCTCATTGGCACGTACAGATCCAAAACCGGTGAAATCCAGCTTGACCAGGCGTGCCATGGACTGCACTTCAGGTATGTCGGTCAACATCGTGGGACCTACGGAATTGGGAAGCGTAGTCCATTTTTCATAGTTGTATTCGGCGTTTGCTTCCATAACGACGCGATACATGCTGGCCTCTTTTGCAAATTGCTTGTCAAAGCTCAATTCCTGTCGGGCGTAAGTGATCAACAGGACTGCAACCGCTAAACTTACTGCCAGACCGAATATGTTCAACAAGCTGAAAAATCGGTTTTTGGACAAACTTCTCCAGGCTATTTTTAAATAGTTTTTTATCATGGTAATTAGATATGAGACATCAGATATGAGATTTGAGACTATTTACAACTTAAAACTTATTACTTTAATTCCCGTTTTTTTTGCTATCGGCTCTCTCACAACATACAACACACAACTCGTGTCTTGGCGAGCGATAATTTAGGGCACAAATACTTCTTGGCGAACAAGAACGGATTTATGTCGTGTATCTCTACACACTTGCTGGAACAGCAACTGTACCAAAAATATAACATGCTGATATATAATAATTTATTATAGATTGGGTTGTGCTAAGTGTTCGATTTCGAACACTTATTGTCCAAATATGGGCATTTTAGGGTGGGTAGGTATGGGCGGTGTAGTTGTTCACGGCCTACCGCAACGAAAGAATGATGTGGACACAGGTAGTTATTGGGATTTTTGTCCTGCGCACATGTATATTTTAATATACTCTTTTGATAATCTCACCTGTGTATCGGTAAAATTATCGGTTTTTTTTACCTATATATGGGTAAAATTATCGGTTTTTTTTACCTTTGAATTGTTCGGAGGATATAACATGAAAAGGAAATTGTTTGCTTATTTGCAACGGCACCTTGAAAAAAAGGAAATCACCATTCTTACTGGCGCACGGCAAACGGGCAAATCTACTTTATTAAAGCAGCTGGAAGCATATTGCCGTGAAAGTAATATTAGGACAGCTTTTTTTAATCTGGAGAACAATACGTTACGCCAAGATTTGGATGGTCACCCATTTAATTTGTTGAAATACTTGCCAGATGATCAGGGATATAAGGTGGCTTTTATTGACGAGGTTCAGTACCTGAAAGACCCTTCTAATTTTTTGAAACTGATTTATGACGAATATCAAGGTCAAATAAAACTGGTAGTAACAGGAAGTAGTGCATTCTATATAGATGATAAATTCCGTGACTCCTTGGCTGGTAGGAAAAGAATATTTCATTTGTTGACCTGTTCTTTTGACGAATATTTGTCGCTTTCGGGAAAAATGGAGTTGGCGGAGGAATTTAAGCGAATCTTAAGAGAGCCAAGTGCAAAAACGATCTCTATCGATCATTTGCGGAACGAATGGGAACTTTATATGCTATATGGCGGATATCCTGCCGTGATAACAGAATCTGACAGGGGAGAAAAAATAGCACGATTGCGCGAAATTCGTGATTCCTTTGTGAAGCGGGATATCCATGAATCGGGAGTACTGAACGAAACTATGTTTTACAGCTTGTTTAAAATCCTGGCCTCACAAACTGGCAGTTTGGTAAATGTCAATGAATTGGCTTTGACGTTAAAGATCAAACATCAAACGGCTTCAAATTATATTACTGTGCTAAGGAAGTGTTTTCATATGGCTTTGGTTACGCCTTTCCATAAGAACATCCGCAAGGAACTTACCAAAATGCCTAAGCTATACATGCTGGATTTGGGTTTGAGAAATTGTTTGCTCAATAATTTTGATCCCTTGAATGGTCGCTTGGATAAAGGAGAAATATGGGAAAACATGGTTTATCGTGTTCTGGCAGAAAGATATGGTTTGGAAGGTCTTTCTTTTTGGCGTACAACCGATGGTAACGAAGTAGATTTTGTGTTAAGTGATATTGATGCTCCTAAGGCTATCGAAGCAAAATATGATAAGCAACTAATCAAGCCTTCTAAATACAAATTGTTCAACGCCAATTATCCAGATATACCATTGGCTTTTTCATGGTTATCCCCATTTGATGAAGATTGCTTTCGACGGCTGTATTCGTAACTATTGTATATTTTAAGGCTTATTCATCGGGCATCAACGTCAAATGACCATATAAGGTATTCAATAAGGTGCAGGGATCCGTGTCAATGGCTTTGGCTATCAGGTACAACTCGTCCGCACGCAATTTGGTTGAAGGATTGAGCGTTAGTTCGTTCATCCGAGCTTTGCTCAGCCCGGTTCTTCTTGCTACCATAGACTTATTTACCGAGCGTTTAGCTAATATTTCACCTAATTTTGTCATAAAATCCAATCATTTGTTCCGATAAATATCTGTTTTGTATAGAAATTATGAATAAAATTTCTTTATATTGATATTTTATCTATACTTTTGTATAGAAATTCAATATAATAATTTAGTTTTTATGGAAACAAGCATATTCAACAGGCAAATTCTTGTGGAGCGACTGATCAGCCGAATGGACTTAAACCGAGTTTTTCTTTTTTCCTATCCTTATATGGAAGAGGAACGGCAGCACCTTTTGCTGGTAGTCAACCCGTTAAAAGGACTATCGCCCAAGGCGATGGCGCCCATCGTATCCCTATGTATGTCGGATATGGAAGAAATCCCTTTTGATATGATCCTGGCAGGGGAGTGGCAGAATCACTTGAAACAAGGAAGCCTCTACTACACCTACGCGTCACTGCCTCGACATGAACTCTTCGCGGCCCCGAAGAAGAAAAGTCCGCTTTTCTCCCATAAGACTATAATGGGACTGCTTGAACTTTCCCGTGTAAATTACGAGAAATGTGCTAAAAACGCCGATGAATTCAGGGAAGGCGTAGATAACTTCCTTGCTCGAAACGATTATGGACAAGCTACTTTCATGCTGCACCAGTTTCTGGAATTACGCCTCAAAGGTTTTCAGTCTGCCGTAGGATTGAACGGAGGCAAATCGCACAACATTGAACACTTGATAAAGTCTGTCAGGGCTGTAGCTCCGCAGCTGTTGTCCATCTTTCCGTATGACAGCCCTTCGGTAGAGCTGTTCCGCCTGTTGGACCAAAGCTATCTCAAGGCCAAAAAGCAAGAAACGGTGGAGATCACCCCAGAGGAATTTGACATCCTATTGGAAAAATGCAAGTACGCACAAGTAGCCATGGATAGCATGGTGGCATCGATGGTGGAACGGATTACGGCTTACCGCGAGCAATTGCCGCAAGAGGCGGATAGTCATGCAGACGAGGAAAAAAAAACCGGGGTCTCCAAGCCTACGCTTGCCACGACCGCTGCCCCCATGCAGATTATCTGCGAGGATTTCTCGCGTTTCCCCTGGCCGGAACAATATAAGCAGGATGCCAATGCGCTCTTGGATAGCCTTCGCCAAAAGCACAATCCCGAGCAGATCAGGATGCTGAACTACCATACCGGCGGTTTCTCTGGGGGCAGTCTTTTCCAGCATGAACCCGAATTGGAAAAGGAAGGGGCCAAGGTGGAGCTGTACCTAGTTGTTTTGATGAAAAGTAAAGGGCCTTTCAACTTTAGGTGCTTGCAAGTAGGGATGGCCAGTGCTAGGGTACTCTACCTCAACCTGGATTATGTGAAAAAGAAGCTTGCCGAAGGTCACCGCTTTGTCCATACCCTGTGGACCAAAGGCTGGGTGTTACGCAAGAAATCTACTTTTGAACCAGATTTTGCAGTGGCGGAGGTGGATTGGAAAGATGAGTATGAGCGCCTGACAGAGATCTGGCAGAATGCGAAGACCTGCATGGAAAACATCCTAAGCCTGATTGAAAGTACCGAAAACCTACCTGCAGATGTCGGATTGCAGCTCTTGAGTGATTTATTTGCAATAGGCCTTCATACACATTTGTATTTTGCCGTGGGATTCATTCCTAAGCAGGTTAACCTCGATGAACTGTTCGATTGGTCTGGTGTAACGGGGCGGACCGTCATAGAACATACGGCCTCTAACAACAAGGAAGAAACAAGATTATTTCATTTGACGCTTCATCCGCGGCGTATCTGGTGGGAAAGTGGTTTGATATCAGCGGATTGGGTTGAATGGTATGCGCATGATAAAGCACAAGTTTATTTTAAGCTGTTTAGTAGCCTTTGTAACGGTGTGCTGAAGGAGGTGGAGCACCTAGCAAAACAAACCAACGTTTTGTCATAACAACCAATTTTGAACGGAATTAACTGATAAAGCACTTGATGAAATGGAAAATATATATCTAAAAACTTCTGAAGAGTTTTTTGACCAACAGGAATATCTGATGGAAGGAATCCGCGAAGCACTATACAATGATAATAGCGAATCGTTCGCGGCAAAGCTATGGAAATTAACGACTTGGGTAACATCCCAATTGACAGACCTTCCTGATGAAGGCGTTGTTAACAAAATTGTTGACCATACGACAGGAATGGTCAAAGGCGCGCACTTTTTTCTACATCATAAAGAACGCTTGGGTTTTGAAGACTGCGATATAGACAGGAAATGGGTGCCAAATCCCTACCGCCCCTAAAGAAAAAAGTTGTTTAGACGAAAATTATATCGACACGAAACGATTTATACTCAAACTTTTAGATGTTCTCTTTCTGATCAACTTGGATATATGCAAGAAGCAAACCGTTCAAGATAAAGTTATTTATCCAAAAGGTCATGATAGGAAGGAAGAAGAGAAAGAACGTGGTGGGGAAGACAAAAACTAAACGGGCAATCAAATTTATCATGCAAATAATGAAAAACGATTTTACCTACCAGATTCCGAAAGATGATAATGAATATATCGATCATCTAACCCATGAATTTTTATGGCCTCTCAGGTTGTTTGGCTATGAAAAGTTGAAAGAATCCTTGTGGTCTTTAACGAAAGTCGTGACGGCGCAAGACCCTGAACACGATTACAAGACAAAGGATTTTACGAAAGTAATCGAAACGATGAAGGACTTAATCAATGGAGCTTGGGTATTTAAAGACCGAATGAGGAGGGAACGATTTACACCACCCTTATTAAACATCGAATGGGTAGAAAACCCCTTTCGCCAGAAGGTAAAACACCAAGATCCGGATTATGATAAGCGAAACAGGCCCGGGATTGCTTCGAAAGGCGATTTGAAACAGTTAAATAAGTATGAGTTAAGAAATTTTAATATTGCATTGGACGATTTTTTCTCTAAAATAAGCGTCGTCGAATGGTGTCTTCTATTGGATAAATGGCACGAGTATGCCAATAAATGGGATAGTATCGCGTCATCGGGTTGGGATGACCAGCCTTTGGATACCTATGAAAATTTTCTAAAGCTTATCGAAGTAGCGTACTATGTCCAAGAGGCTTACTATTGTGGTTTTACCAAAGACGGCATGCCCCACAATGAGCATTTATTTGAAGACGATTATACGATTATTCATTTAGATGCAGGAAATACCGGAAAATACAACCCGCTTGAACACATCAATTGGATTATGCATCGGTATAACGCCACTTCGCTTAAACAGGAGATTGACGAGTGGTTTGATTGCGGTATTGAAAAGGATAGCCTATGGAACAAGGGAGAGCCAGGGAAATTGGTGCGTATTTACGAGGATGTTGCTACGTTACTAGAGGGAGGATGGTTATTGACCCAAGGAGATGAGGTGCCTAGTTTTTGGCTCGATCCAGATACTTACGATCATTTTGAAGAACCGAAGCTAGAAGAAGGGAATGGTTTGAAAGAGCATCATTTGACTAACAAGCAATTTAGCAACCCTCATTGGGCCTTATCGAAGATTTATCGCAGAACTGGTGTCGGTCTTGCAAGACAAGAACTGCTTTACATGTTACATTGGGCGTTACAGAAAGAGTTTAAGGCGTATAATCAGTTTGATGAATTGCGACAAGAATTGTTCAAAATTATTGAGCTTATATATTTGATTAATATCGAGGTGTGCAGTAGACGGACAAAGCGAATAAAAGAGCAAACAGAACCTAATTAAAAGTCGATTATGCCTTTTGCCAATCATACTCCATGGTTATGTAAACAAACTACACGGGAAGCTCCAAAAAGTCATCGAGGCATCGCACCTCATCCATATCCAAACCCATTAAAATACATCGTGAAGGGAACAGGTATTTCTATGTGTATAAAATTTAGTATCTTTACACCTATAATAAAAGATAAATGATGCGTACCAATATTGAATTAGATGACCAATTGGTCAAGCAAGCACTCCAAATCAGTAACCTGAAAACGAAAAAAGACGTGGTGCACGAGGCATTGAAGCAATATGTTGCGTCGTTGAAGCGAAAGAAGCTACTAGCCCTTCGTGACAAAGGGACTTGGGAAGGCGACTTAGAGCAGATGCGCAGTCTATGAGAGAACCCTTGATTTTCGATACGTCGGTATGGATTGACTTCCTGAATGAGCAAACCACACCAGCTGCCCAGCTTTTGGAAGCGTATATTCTCGAGGATGAGGAGGTGCTCATCACACCAACTATCCTACAGGAAATTCTGCAAGGTATACGTGAGGATAGCAAATATGGTAAGATCAAAGAAACGCTTTCCTATTTCCGACTATTAGAAATACCTGCTTATCAAGCGGCTATTGGAGCCGCAGATTTATACCGTTTATTACGCAAACGTGGCATCACCATCCGTAAAAGTAATGATTGCTTAATTGCTTATTTCTCCATTTGGTTTGCTGTTCCCCTTGTACATACCGACCGGGATTTTGACCAAATGGTGGGATGCAGTGAATTGGTTGTGTGGCAAAGCAATCATTAAACCCTGTTATCCTCTTTTCTATAACACTTTCCGACCGCATCTGCAGAAAATCGAGGTCATTGGTTAAGCCGCAGAGCATGCTCGGATAAATTGCAGGATCATCTCAAAAGGTTATAACCATAAAAAGCAGTCTATTTTATTAAGTTTTTATGGTTATAACCATAAAAACTTATTTATAATACGTGCTTTTATGGGGTGTAACCATAGAAGGCGTGAAGCATATGCATGTAGGTGATTTCCTGCTGTCGGGCACATTTTAAGGTAGAGACACAAATGTTGCTTCATTGAGGTTGTCACAGGTCCGTGTCTGATGCCTTATAAAAACTGAAAATCACCTTGTTATTTTAAAAGACGTATATAATAATTATATTTGTACGTATAATTTTGTTGAAATTATGGATTCGAAACTCACACTGAAACTAAATGAAAGCGTAATTGAAAGGGCCAAAAAATACGCTTCAAACAAAAAAATGAGCTTATCATTCCGACTTCAAGGATTTTGAGGATGCCATGCAGTATTTTAGTGCAGTGGCATCAAGCTGCGAATTAATCATTACGCGCAACGAAAGGGATTTTAAGAACGCGTTGATCCCAATAATGAGCGCCGAAAGCTACTTGCAAACACTCAAAAACTAATTCCGGCTAAAACCTATCTTGTTAGTCCTATTATACGATCGTCTTTAGCCTTACTCGTCGCGTAGCGACTTCACCGGATTGGCCATGGCTGCCTTGATGGCTTGCCAGCTTATCGTAAACAGCGCAATGGCCACTGCTGCTAATCCCGCTAGAGCAAACATCCACCACTGGATATCGATGTGGTAAACGAAGTCCTCCAGCCACTTGTTCATGGCCCACCAGGCAATGGGGGAGGCGATGACAATGGCGATTAACACCAACTTTACGAAATCTCTGGAAAGCAGTACCACGATGCCCTGTACCGTAGCCCCCAGCACCTTACGGATGCCGATTTCTTTCGACCGTTGGAACGCCATGAGCGTGGCCAATCCGAATAGTCCCAGACAGCTGATAAAGATGGTAATACCTGTTGCCGCCTTTACCAGCGTTTGGGTATTGCGATCACTCTCATAAAATTCCTCGATGAATTTGTCGTAAAAGCGGTATTCGAACGGTACTCCCGGATAAATCTTGTTCCATTCTTTTTCGATGGCCTGTATTGTTCCCTGCCACTGTGCAGTTTCCTTGGGCAATTTGATGTTGAAGGTATGCAATCTACTTTTCTGGGACACGATGGCCGTAGGCTGGATTTCTGACCGAAGCCCCATTTGATGGAAATCGCCCACCACGCCAACAATGGGGTAGGTTTTGCCGCTGGATGGAATCACGAGCATCTCGCCGACAGCTTCCTCTGGCGCGGAAAATCCAAAGGCTTTCGAGGCTTTTTCATTGATGACCAGCTCATTGATGGTGTCCGAAGGACGGATGTTGCGCCCCGCGAGGAACTTGAGCCCGTAAACGCCCGCATAAGCTGTGTCGGCCATCTTCATGTGCAGGGCTTTCTGGATTTCTACCGTATCCCTGAAATAGCTGTGCATGTTGCTCATCATCCGGTTGTCCATTGGGCGGTCTCCCAGGGCCACGCCCGAAAGGGCAGGAAGTCGCCTGAGTTCATTGGCCAGTACAGATTCTTTATCTTTGTTTTCCGTGCGGTTATAGACCTTATATGGTACATCGATGGTGATAAGGGCATCTTTGTTGAAACCCAAATCTTTTTTCAGTGTATAGTGAAGCTGTTGCCCCATGATAACGGCCGAAACGATAAATACCTGTGCCACCAGAAACTGGAAGACAATCAGCGCTTTTCTGAGCGACAACCTATTACGGCCCACCACGTTCTCCATTTGGCCTTTCAGCACGTTGACCGTGCTGACCTTGGTCGACAGGAATGCGGGGTACAGGCCGGAGAGTAGCGCGATGCCCGTAATCAATAGCACCGTGAAGAGTAGCATGCCCCCATAATTTACATAGTCGAACATACCTTCGGGGAGGAATACGGAAAACACCTTGCTGGCAAAGAAGGTAAGCAGAAAAGAAAGACCGAGTGCGAGGAGTGTCACGACAAATGTTTCGCCAATAAATTGCCCTATAAGGCTTGCAGTCGTGCTGCCGAGGGTCTTGCGGATGCCGATTTCCCGTGCCCGCTGGGGCAGGAGGGCCGTGGTGAGGTTGATGTAGTTGATGCAGGCCAATGCCAATAGGAAAGCGCCTACCGCCATTAGGCCATAGAGTACGTTCTTATTGGCCGTGCGCGTCTGCGCACCAAATTGCGTAGAGAAGTGTCTTTCCGTCATGGGCAGCAGTTCATACCAGCTTTCGTAGTGGTATTTCGCAAATTGTTCCGCATTGAATTTTCTGCCTACCACATTCACTTGGTCTACGATATGCTGTGGGTTGGTGTTTGCTTGGGCTTTAACGAATACCAAATCGTTGGAGCTCATACCTCCCCAAAAATCGTCGTTCAGATCGGCTTCAGCTATCCGTATAAATTCCGTATTGTCTCGGTTGAAGCTGTTTGGATAGTCAAGCGCTGCCACCACTCCGGAAACCTGCTTGTGCAGCGTATCGTCATAAATGAGTGTTTTCCCCAGTATTTGGTCTGGACTAAGGTCGGGGAAATATTCCCGAGCCCTTTTATCGGTAAGCACCACGCGATCCGGCCCATCCAGTGCGGTTTTCCTGTCGCCGGCTAGCCATTGGTACTCCATCATATCAAAATAGTCTGGTAGGGTGGCCACCTGTACGGTCTGGCGGTCAAAAAGGGTAGGGGATTGCTGCTTGCCAGTCGGTATCGATACCGAATTGTAATACTGATAAAACATGGGTACCACCAGCTCGGCGCCCGACACGTCGCCGAGCAGTACGTTGACTACGGGCTTCTCGACACCGGCAAATCCACCTTCTTCTCCGTCTTGATTCTTACTTTTGTTCACCAGTTGGTAAATGCGTTCCACATCGGGCAATTTCTTATCGAAACTGTATTCGTAATCTACCATGCGGTAGATGATCCAGCAAGCGCTGATGCCTATGGCCAGTCCCAACACGTTCAGGGCGGAGAACATCCTATTGCGCCAAAGATGGCGGAAGGTGGTTTTGAAATAGTTTTTTATCATATTCTATAGTATTGAGATCCCGAAAACGGGACAAGTCATGCGTATTGCGTTATGGGTTAGGGCGTATTGCAACACGCCCCTTACTCGTCGCGTAGCGACTCCACCGGATTGGCCATGGCAGCCTTGATGGCCTGTGTTGCCACTGTGAAGACAGCCACCACAACGGCCACCAGTCCCGCCAAGGCAAACATCCACCACTGTATCTCTATTTTGTAGGCAAAGTCCTCCAGCCATTTGTTCATGGCCCACCAGGCAACGGGGGAAGCGATGACAATGGCCAAAAGAACCAGTTTGACAAAGTCCTTTGATAGAAGACGCACAATGCTGCTTACTGTTGCACCAAGCACCTTTCGTATGCCAATTTCTTTGGTACGTTGCTCGGCTGTATAGACCACCAGACCAAATATGCCCAATGAGGCAAGTAAAAGCGTCAAGGCGCTGAAGAAGCCAAAGAGCTGTTGTTGCTTGGCTTCGGCGTCATACTGTTTTTGGAGCATATCATCCACCCATTCCAGTTTCAAGGGCATATTGGGGTGAAATTGCTGCCACAGCTTGTTGATGGCTGGCAATACCTTAGCTTCCGTACCCGCTTTGACCAATATGAGCACACTGGTATAACTGGGATTATTGTCGACGAATATGATGGTTGGCTTTATAGGCTCTCGCAAGGAAATATTATGGAAATCTTTCACGATGCCGATGGGTGTAATGCCGAATTCATTCCAAGGCTGGTCCGTATGGTCTATGTGAAACAAAGATGCCGTACTTGCCGTCATCAAGGCCTTGGTCGTAAGGGCGTTTTGAGCCATTTGTTGCTTATCGGATGATGCGATGTTTTGGGGTAAGGTATCTCGTGCTTCCCGCTGGTCGAAGAGCCTACCCTTATTGGCATGAAGGCCCAATACATCGGGGAGGTCAGCGTCTCCAAAGATGTAATTGACCAAAACCTTGGAGTCTGGATTATCGGGATGAGCTACGTACCTGCCCATACTTGCTTCTCCTATGGTAGGCGTCCAACCAGATAGGCTTACTTTTTCTATTCCTGGTATTTGCTGTAACTCCTGTTTGAGGCTTTGCGCACTGGTTCCAGAAGCGAATTGTGAAATGGCCAACAGCCCTTTGCTGCTAAAGCCCAAATCCTTGTTGACCATGAAGTGTACCTGACTTCTGACGACCACCATGCCAATCAGCACGAGGATGGCTATGCCAAATTGGAATACGATCAGCGTTTTTCGCATCCACAAGCCTCCTGTGGGCGTGTTGCCTACCTGATTGCGTAGGGCACCGGCCGTGTCAAAGCGCGAGGTGACCCAGGCCGGATAGCTTCCCGTGATGATGCCGATGACAAGTATGGTCAAGAACAAGGATAGAAACGTTGCCCACTTGGAAAAATAGGTAACTGTAAGTGAATGACCGATGAAGCGTTCCAATGGACCTATGGAGAGTAGATACCATATACTTGCCATTACAGTGGATATTGCGAAGAACAAAAGACACTCGGTAATGAACTGCAAGATCAATTGCCTCCGCTGCGCTCCCAACACTTTTCGTACGCCGGTTTCTTTCAGTCTTTTCAGTGCTCTTGCGGTACTTAGATTGACGAAATTGATACAGGCAATGAACAAAAGCAGGGTGGTGACAATGGAAAATATATAGATATTGGTTGTACTTCCCTTGACGGGCTGAGATGTAAAATCCGAATGCAGATAGATATCGTCAATGCGTTGGAACTCGAAAGTAGGAATATAAGCTTTACCTCCTTCTTTGACGTCGGTAAGGAAATTGCGGTACCATTGGTTGGCCTTTTTGGAAAAGGCGGCCATGTCCGTATTGGACTTCATCAGGAGCATCTGCTCCACAAAATACCCACCGCCCTCGGTACTCAACGGCATGTCGTAGGGTTTGGCAATTTCCATTGCTTCCGAACGGAGATACGTGTTGCTGGGCAGGTCGGCCATGATTCCCGTTATGAGATAGGGCCTCGGTTCGTCATTGTAAGACGAGACGCTATAGATGATTTTGCCCACAGGATCCTCTTTCGGGAAATATTTCTCCTTAAGGCTTTTGGAAATGACGAGGTTGCCCTGTCCGGCCACGAAGTTCTGAGGATTTCCCTCGAGGATGCGTATGTCGAGCATTTTCCAGACATTGGTATCCGTTCGTATCATATGGACATCAAAAACGTTTTCGGCCGTCTTCTCCTTGCTTAGTTGGATGTTTCTTGTTTCAATAGCGGCAGCTTCCTCTACTTCAGGAAAATTCTTTTTGAGCTCGGTGTTTAGGTTGGCAAATGCTTGGGCTTCTTTTCCTTCCAGTCCAGCAGTGGACGACACGCTAAGGATGCGATAGAGGTCGTCTTTGCGCGACCAAAACTTGTCATAGGACAGATCGTCCAAAACGACAGTTCCAACCAACATACAAGCACATAGGCCTATGGTGAGCCCCACGATGTTTATGGTCGAATAGACCTTGTTCTTGGCCATCGTGCGCCAGGCGGTTTTGAGGTAGTTTTTTATCATATTCTTAGTATTGAGATTCCGAAAACGGGACAAGTCATGCGTATTGCGTATTGAGAAAAGCGTATTACGTACGGCGTGAAACGAAGTCCCGAGCATCGGGATTGAGGCATTATATGTCTATCGCAATTCGCATATCGCATGTCGCAATACGAATTAAGAATTATATTTTTGTTTCGACTGCCCGCATTACTTTTCCGTATTCATAGTCGGAAGAAACGCCTTTTGCTGCTTTCAAAAAGCTTTCCTTCACGATTGCTTCATTTGGCATATCCCTTGCAATTTGCTGTAAGATTTTACTTTTTTCGTAGTCCGAACTTATTTTTTGCGTGTACTCCAGCAGGCTAACCCATTCGCTGCTATCCGTTATATTTTTGTCAATCAGTTGGCTTAAAAGCTGTCCTTTGTGGTAATCACTTTTTATGCCGTCCATCGCCGTTATGGTGAGTGAATAACGATTTTTCGCACCAGCTTTATGTTTCAACAGGTTTTGGAGCACTTGCGCTTTATGGTAATCGCTGTTAATAGATGTCGAAACACGCAGCAGTTCGGCAAATTTCCGGTCGGTCATCTCAACGGATTTCAAGCTGGCGAAAAGTAAATCCGCCTTGTAGTAGTCGCTACCTATTAGTGCTATAAAGTCCAGAATTTTACTGTATTGGCTATCCGAAAGCGGCGAAGCCAGCAGCCTTTTTGTGACAGCCGCACGGTAATAATCGGACTGCACATCACCGATGACCTCGATATAGGCTGTTGTTACGTCTTTGTTTTCCAACTGTGCGGCCTTTATCGTTTGGAGGAAGCTGCTCTTGTAGTAATCTGACGAAAGCATGTCGTCAGCCTGATGCAGCAACCTGATTAAATCAGTGGTAGAGATCGTGGGTTGCTGCGACAGGTAATTCATGTAGGTCGTCTTGACATAGTCGTTCTTGAACCGGGGAATCTCCGTAAAGACGGCTTCAAAACCGCCCCTGGCGTATAGTTTGGCCGCCCGTTCTTGCGAGGCAACGCCACTGTCTATCAAAAATTGTATGCAATCGGCTATTAAGCGCCGTTCATCGGGCGTAAACGATGACTTGGTTTTGCCGTCGATTTCGTACGATAGCGTACCCTGCTTGTCTGAGGTGACGAGCAGGCTGGTGTTATCTTTTTCATAGCTTATGCGTCCGCCGGGCGGTAATGTCTGCACATCCGTTTCATCGTCGTTAAAGGCAATTTTACCTTTAACCTTTATCTTTGCCGACTGTCTGTCGTCGTTAATGGTGACATTGGTGTACGTTGTTCCTTTCTCTTGAACTGAAACTTGGGCGCTTGCCGCAAAAGACAGCAGCGAGGCCAGTACTACGGTAATAATTAAAGATTTCATCCTATTTTTATGCTTAATTTTTCATTTTATCCATCATGTTTATTTACAAGGTAGTACATCCGTTTAGCAAACCGAGCGCAGCGAGCTCAATGAAGTTAAATGCAACTCCGCTCGTTACCTGCACAGTCTTACCTACCGCACTATCTTTGCAGGTCACTGTCCCCCTCCCAACGCTCTTTACTACACACCCCCCTCGAAGAGGGGGATACACCAGCGTGCTACCTTTCTAGCGCCCAAACTTTACTCACTATGTATATCCAAGCAACAGGATATGCATAGGGATTTCGCTATTTACTCATCGCGTAAAGACTCCACCGGATTTGCCATGGCCGCCTTGATGGCCTGCGCGCTCACCGTGAGCAAGGCAATCGCTACGGCCGCCAGTCCTGCGAGGGCAAACATCCACCATTGTATCTCTACCTTATAAGCAAAATCTTCCAGCCATTTGTTCATGGCCCACCAGGCTAATGGTGTTGCAATGAGGACGGCCAGGAATACCAATATGATGGAACCTAAAGAGAGGAGCTGTACGATGCTTCCGACACTGGCACCCAGTACTTTGCGGATGCCGATTTCCTTTACGCGCTGCCGAACAGTGTAGGTAGAGAGTCCCAAGAGCCCAAGACAGGAAATGAAAATCGCAATGGCGGCGAACAGATTGAAAAGAAGGCCAGTGCGTTGATCCGATTGGTATTTGGATTCAAACTGCTTATCGACAAAATTGTACTTGAAGGGAGCGGGGGAGTCTCCCGCATATTTTTGGTATTGCTTTTCTACAGCCTTAATAGCATTCGAAGCCTCTGCAGCAGTGGTACGTACATACAACATATTACCGTCATACCAATGGAAAAAGAGCAAGGGCGAGATTTTTTCCTTGAGTGACTTGAAGTTGAAGTCCTTGACAACACCCGCTATGGTGCCCGGCCGGTTGTGGAAACTAATGGGGGTACCCACATAAGGCGGGGTAAGGCCCATTTCCCTCACCGCGGCTTCGTTGACGACGTATAAGTTGCTGTCGGCAGCTGTACCCGTGAGGTTTCGCCCTTCCAGCAATTGAATACCCATGGTAGGGATAAAGTCTTTGTCGATGGAAGATTGACTGACGAAGATGGCAAGATTGGCTGGTTTTCCTGGCCATTCCAGGTCGCCTGTGGCGTTGCCGATATTGGTAAAGTCGTACATGTCCGCCAGCGCCACATTGATGATGCCCGGATGGTTTCTCAATTCATTTTTTACGGCGTCGATGTGCTCCACGGCATTATCCGGAAGTGGCACGCTGAAAACGTAGTTTTTATCGTAACCGAGGTCCAGCAAACGCATATAGGCCATTTGTCTGCCGATAACTAAAGTAGCCACAATCAGCACCATGGAGATAGAGAATTGGAAAACGACGAGTACTTTACGAAGCAGCGTGGCGCCTATGCCTGAAGACATTTTTCCTTTCATCACCTGGAGCGGTTGGAATCCAGAAAGCAGTAAAGCTGGATAGATTGAGGCGGCCAACAAAGTGCCCAAGGCCGAGTATCCGATGACTTTCCAGATATTGGGATTGTACCAGGAGAACTGCAGTTCCTTGCCTGCCAGGGTGTTGTAGAAGGGCAAGAGTAAGACGATAAGACCGATGGCAATCAAGAGCGCGACGCAAAAGAGCATGGCGGTCTCCACCATAAACTGCGAAAACAATTGCCATTTGCTGGCGCCGATGACCTTCCGGATGCCGACTTCTCGTGCGCGTTCCAGCGCACGGGCGGTAGTGAGGTTGATGTAGTTGACGGCCGCTATCGCCAATACCAAGATGGCAATAAGTACAAAAATTTGTACCATCCTTGCCGAGGCATTGTTTCCGTCTACGCCGATTAGATGGAGGTCGGCAAGGGCTTGTAGTTTGAACTGCACCGTGCTTTCACCGTTTCGGGCGTCAACGTAAAATTTCGTAAATTTCTGCTCGACAGCTACTGGATTGGCTCCATCACGTAATTTGACAAAGGTTTTAAAGGCATAGCTCCCCATGTCCACATCGATGGACTTCCAATCGCCATTTCCACCATGCTCCGTAAATCGTTGTGCATAGTAGGCCATCGGGAAGATGGCGTCAAATGCCATGGTGGAGTTGTCCGGAAAATCCTGAAAAAGGCCGGTTATAGTAAAGTTATCTCCCCTGTACTGGATTACTTTACCCATGGGGTTTGCCTCTCCAAAGAACTTTCTCGCGGCCGATTCAGTCAGGGCTACGCTATTTGGGTTGGGGAATAGCTGTGAGCGATTTCCCTTGAGCAAGTCAAAGTTGAAGATATCCAGGAATGTACTGTCGACATACGCTGTGGTGAGACCGTCAATCACCGTTCTCCGATCTTCACTGGTGAGTAACTGGCCATTGTTTTCGGAAATGCGGACGATGGATTCCACTTCGGGGATGGATTGGCTATATACGGCCAAAGGTCCGGGAACGCCCTCCCAAACCGTATTGACGTCTAGTTGGGCTGCGAAGCAATGGATGCGATTATAGTCCCTATGAAAGCGGTCATAACTCTTTTCGTGCTGCACCCAAAGCAGCAGCAGGATGGCGGTAACCAGACCAAAGGCCAATCCGCTGAGGTTGACAGCGGTGTGGAATTTGTGCTCCTTCAGGTTCCTCCAAGCAGTTTTGAAATAGTTCCTTATCATGCACTTAGTATTGAGATATGCGTATTGCGTATTGAGATATTAGGTGTCTTTTGCTCTTTCATCTTTATCCCTTATTCTTTCATTTTTCAATTTTATCGCGATTCGCATGTCGCACCTCGCAATACGAAATGATCATTCATCCCTTAGACTATCCACCGGATTGGCTACCGCCGCTTTGATGGCCTGCGCGCTTACCGTGAGCAAGGCTATCACCACGGCCGCCAGTCCTGCCAGGGCAAACATCCACCATTGTATCTCTATCTTATAGGCAAAATCTTCCAGCCATTTGTTCATAGCCCACCAGGCAATGGGAGAGGCGATGACAATGGCTAAGAGTACCAGTTTTACAAAATCTTTAGATAATAACCCCACTATCCCTGATACCGAAGCGCCAAGCACCTTGCGGATACCGATTTCCTTGGTGCGCTGGAAAGCGGTGAGGGTAGCCAAACCAAAGAGGCCTAAGCAACTGATAAATATCGTGACTCCTGTCGCCAGATCGATCAATTTCGCCGTGCGGTATTCGGTTTCATAAAGTGTTTTTATCTTTTCATCAACAAATTTGTATTCGAATGGTGCATTTGGGTAGAAGTTTTTCCATTCTTTTTCCATGGTGGCTATGGCCTTTTTCCATTGCTTCCGGTCATTTGGCAGTTTGATATGGAATGTTTGTAGTTGTCCTGATTTGTTGGACGAGCCCAATATCAAAGATCCTATCTCGGTCCGCAACGATTTTTGATGAAAATTCTTGAATACCCCCACAATAGGTAGGTTTATATTGTCGCTTTGGACGAGAAACTGTCCAATGGCTTGTTCCGGAGACTGCAATCCAAGTGCCTCTAGGGCCGCCTCGTTGATCAGGATATCGCGCATGGTATCGGTCTGCTGTATATTGCGTCCTGCCAACAGTTCGATCTGATAGACGTCGATGTAATCCTTGTCGATGTATTTGCGTGGTGTAGACAGTTGTATACGTCCTGTATCCGCGGTAAAATAATATATGTTTCCCCAATGGTTGTTGCTTTGCGGTTCATGCCCCATCGCAACACCCGCTATTTCGGGACGTTTTTCCAACGCCCGTTTGTAAAGAAAAGGGTCAACATCACTGTTTTGATATGATTTATAAGGCATACGGATATTTACCAAAGCATCGTGTGAAAAACCTAAGTCTGCTTTTAGCGTGTAATCCAGTTGCTGCCCGATGATCATTGCACTCACGATAAAAAACTGGGCAATGATAAACTGGAATATGATAAGGGACTTGCGCAATGTAAGGCGGGTACCCTTGATTTTAGTCTCTACCTTGCCTTTTAGGGTTTCTATAGAGCGCACTTTGTTTATCAGATAAGCAGGGTAGAGACCAGCAAAAAGCGATACGAGTATAACCAATCCGATAAGGAATATGCCTACGATAAGTCCGTTGTCGAAGTGGTGTATTCCTTTTGGTATAAACTCGGGATATATCTTTTGAAAAAAGGATACCGATGGCCAAGACAGTAATAAGGCAAAAAGCGTAATACACAGGGTTTCCGCCAGAAAATTGGCCGTCAGGTAAATAGGTCTGGCGCCTAAAGTCTTGCGGATGCCGATTTCCTTGGCACGCTGCGGTACCTGTGCGGTGCTTAGATTGATATAGTTGATACAGGCCAAGATGAGCAAAAATCCACCAATGGCAATAAGCCCATACATTACTTTTTTGTCGGTGCTGGTCCCCTCTGTATCGTATTGGCGTTCAAAATGTTTATTTATTAAAGGAAATGATGCAAATTGTACCTTGAATCCCATTGCCGCATGTTGTTCGTACGCTGTCTCCTGGTAGCGTTTATGCGCTAAATCCAACAAGTGTTTGAGGGAAGCTTGATTTTTGGCTTTCACATAGAGTATATGATTGGAATTCATGCCGAGCCAATTGTGGTTGCTCCATTCTTTTTCCGGGATCGGCATGAATACTTGGGCGTTAAAACTGCTTGGGAATGGCAGGTTTTTGACGACACCCGATACGACCAATTGTGTCGTATCACCCATAATTGCCTTTCCGATAAGGTCGGCGGTCCTAGTCTTCGGGAAATAGACCTTGGCCCTTTCTTCTGTCAATACCACATTGTTGGGAGCGGCAAAGGCAGTTTTGGCGTTGCCCGCAATCCATTCGTAAGGTAGAAGGTCGAAATAAGTCGCCCGTGTACCCACCATTCCTTCTTGATCGTCGAACATCAAAGGTTCGTCTTCTCCGTCTTGGTTTATGGACAAACGTTCGAAATATTGACTATAAATAGGCACAACCAATGCGTCGTCCAGGGATTCATCGGTCAATAACGGTGCCATACCCAAAGGAGCACCTGCGAAACCGCTTTTTTCACCCTCAAATTCATTTTCGGATACAATCTGATAAACATCTTCCACTTCAGGAATATCCTTATCAAAACTAAACTCATAATGGACAATACTGAATACCAGCCAACAGGCACTGATACCTATTGTCAATCCCAATACGTTCAGTGCGGTGAACAATTTATTGTTCCACAGCACGCGCCAAGCGGTATTTATGTGGTTTTTTATCATTGTATCTAGTATTTAGATTTGAGACTACTCATATCTCACAACTTGCAACTCACAACTAAATTTACCCCACCGTTTCCATCACCACATGTCCATCCAGCATACGGATGACACGGTCGCTGAAACGGGCATCGTGCTCACTGTGTGTTACCATGACGATGGTCGTGCCAGCTTCGTTCAATTCGGTGAGCAATTGCATCACTTCATTACCGTTGTTGGAGTCGAGGTTACCAGTGGGCTCATCCGCCAGGATCAGTTTGGGATTGTTCACCACGGCACGGGCCACGGCCACACGCTGCTGCTGACCACCGGAGAGCTGCTGCGGAAAGTGGTTCCTACGGTGCATGATCTGCACTTTTTCCAGTACTTCTTCCACGCGCCTCTTGCGCTCGGCAGCGGGTACATTGGTGTAGATGAGCGGCAACTCCACGTTTTCGAACACCGTGAGTTCATCGATCAGATTGAAGCTCTGGAACACGAAGCCGATATTGTGCTTACGCAGGTCGGAGCGCTTGCGCTCGTTGAATTTGGCTACCTCGATGTCGTTGAAGAGGTAACTACCTTCGTCCAAATCGTCCAGCAGGCCTATGATGTTAAGCAAGGTAGACTTGCCACAACCAGATGGGCCCATCACGGCAACAAATTCGCCTTTATTGACATGGATGGTCAAGTCATTGAGCGCTACCGTTTCCACTTCCTCTGTACGGTAGAATTTCTGTAAGTTGGTTATTTTAATCATATTCTTTAATAGCTGTTAGCGATTAGCGATTAGGCCTTAGCTCTTTTTCTATTTTGATTCACCTTTTTTGTTCCAAAAATACAATATATTGAAAATCAATAGTTTGTTATTTTTTGCCCTTAGCGATTATGTTCGTATTCGGACACTTTTTGTACGCTTGTGGACAGTAGGGCAGCTTATTGGTTGATTTGTCGTTGGTTTATTCCCTTGGGGCATCCGTCAGCTGGCGGACGCCCGTATACGCTTTAGTCTTTAGTCTCTGGACTAGAATTTTTAAAGATATTTTATTGAAATATTGTTTTATTTCATATTTATTTCTTTTTATATTTGTTGATATAGATTGAATGTCTCACCTAAACCTACAACCTATGGAATACCTAAAAGAAAAAAAACGCGATTTTTTGAGACGGGATTTCAGTCAAGAATATTTCCCTAACTGCATTGATGAAGTTTTTACTGAGATTGCCCCATATCAGTTACGAGAACGTGTATGGCATTGGTTTTCAATAATACTACAAGAAACGGCTGTAACCAATGAAGAAAAGCTGGAAATACGCAAAACTCATGCGATAATTTGCAAGCTGATGGATGCTGCACATGAATTGCTCTACGAACGCGATGTGCATAATCGTTATCATATGGATTTCGAGCGTTATGTAAAAAGCCCATTCTATTCCTCTCAAAAACATAGTAAAGGGTTCTTTAATGAAAAAATCCAATTACATGGCGGCAAGGTTTGGTGGCTGAGCCTAGAGGAAAGCTTGGATTGTTATCTAGCCTTCGAAAATTTCTTTTATTATGCATCATTACCTGAATGGAAAAGGAAGATGTCACATTGGGAAGAATCTGCGATTACAGGCGTCAGTGCGGTAGAATATATGGATGATGAACGCATTGCTTCTATATGTGAACATCTTTTCAAGTTAATTGAAGCGTGCTGTATTTTTCATAAATGGTGTTTCGAGAGTTTTGTCAATACGCCGCTTATGGGATATGGCGAGGATGGCTTTAACCCTGCTTATTCGGATGGTGATGCTATTTTTGCGCCTTTTAATTACCTTAATGAGCTGATGCGTGAGGAAAATGCTTCGACGTTGAAAAATAAACTCGCGAATTTATATGGGTTGACCAAAAACGAAGACAATCAGTTATCCGCTGATGAAATTGCTGGTCTGGTGGAGTTTCACGACCACTTCCAGGCTTTAATTGAGGTTGCCTATCTGATTTCCAGATGTGTCTATTGGCCTATAGATTGGTTTGATAGGGAAAAACGGCCTTATGCCTATGTCCCTATAATGGAAAACGAAGGATATGAAATAAATGATCCATACCTATCCCTAGAGGAATGTATTAATCCATTTTCGGTCTTGAGCAAGGTGTTTGATTTTGGGGAATTCGAATATCACAGTTATTCTTTACGCAGACATCTAAAAAGCGCTATAGGCTTGATAAAGAGCTTTGAAGATATAGAATATATAGAAAATTGGAACCGCTTGATAGAGTCCCTCTATCTCATAAATGTCAAGGTGTATTTTGGTCTTTTAAAAGACTAAAGACCCCAAGTGCTTGAGACACCCTAGCAGGCTGCCAAGTTAATCTTGATACTTTTGTCTTGATACTTAATAACCTGAGTTCGATTGTTAAGGTTACTCCTTGAAAAAAGCAAAAACAACTCGTCACCCCGACTACAGTGGAGGGGTCAGTTTGCGTTGAATGATGGATTTGACTTCGCTCACGATGACGATCGATGGTTTTTTTCGGTACAAACTCCATTAATCGAGCTCAGGTTAATACTAATTAACCATTAACATATCTTCCTATGATGTGGCTTACCTGATGAAATACGAGGAAGAATATATATTGTATTTTACGCTATTTTAAAATCATAAAGTATAACTATTTGATTTGTTTTTTATCATAAAGTTATACTTTATGATTTTTTTGTTTCATATTTAGGGATTGTATATTACCTTTGTGTCATGTTTTTGAGGGATATATATCCGGCATTGGAGGCACATATGCAGAAAAAGCAGGTGACGGTAATTACGGGGATGCGCCGTGTAGGCAAGAGTACGGCCGTTAAGCATCTTTTGCGCAATATAGGCCATGATAATGTGCTGTATCTGGATTGTGAGCGCGTAGAGGTGAGAATGCTGTTTGCCCGTTCGCATTACGAGGAGATCAGGAGCGAACTGGAACTAATGGGCTTCGATTTTGCGGTGGCAGGAGTCATTGCCATAGACGAAATACAGCTTTCGGAAAATCTGCCCAGCATCATCAAATACTTCTATGATACATACTCTACCAAGTTTGTCGTTACGGGTTCCAGTTCTTATTATATGAAGAACAGGTTCTCGGAAAGTCTAGCAGGCAGGAAACGTATTTTTGAAATGTATCCTTTGAGCTTCAAGGAGTTTTTGGTATTTAAGGAGATATGGAAAAACACCTTCGGCCGGTATGCACAGAAAACCTTTAAGAAGTCTTGGTATAACCAGATGAAGCATTGGTACGAAGAGTACCTTGCATATGGCGGCTTTCCTGAAGTGGTGTTGGAGGTGAAAGTGGAAGATAAAAAGGAAATGCTGAGCGATATCATCAATTCGTACATCGAGCTGGACGTGAAGTTACTCGCCGACTATTCGTTGAGCGAAGATTTGTACAAGTTGATCAAGCTATTGGCCGCTAGGGCAGGAAATAAGGTGGACAATTCTAAGTTGAGCAGTGTATCGGGCATCAATAGGCAAAAGATAGCATCTTATATCCAATTGCTCGAGCAGACCTACCTGATCTACCAAATTGCCCCCTTTACACGTAACGTGGACAAAGAGATATCTCACCAGAAAAAACTATATTTTGCAGATACAGGCCTGTTGCAGGCACTGGCTGGCAATACCTTGTCTAGCGGGCAGTTGTTTGAAAATGCTGTAGCGGTACAGCTATATACCTTGGGCGAACTGAACTACTACCAGCGCAAGAGCGGTCAGGAGATCGATTTCATACTCGATGGCCAAATAGCCATCGAAGTAAAAGAAACACCTGTTTTGCAGGACAAGAAAACCCTGCAGCAACGGGCCGCATCCATCGACCTGCAAGCGGATTGGCTAGTCGGGCTGCATCCATCGGCCGGTGGTTTCGAGGATTTTATGTGGGGAGGGGCATTGTTTTGAATGGTTGTTGGTACGTCCTATTTTGCCAAGGAAACTGGCGCAAGCTTTGGGGTAAAAGCCCAAGTGCGGGCGGGTAGCTTGCAGCTTGGCGTGTTTAGGAAGCTATAAGCTTCCTTCTATTTACTTGATCCAAGTTAGGCCATCGCTAATCCCAG
>NZ_ATZA01000043.1 GCF_000427965.1 Olivibacter sitiensis DSM 17696
ATCTACACCACCAATACGATCGAGGGGTTCCATCGCCAAGTCCGTAAGGTCACAAAAACTAAAGGTGCCTTCACCTCAGATATGGCGTTATTGAAACTGATCTATTTAGCACATAAAAACATTAAGAAGAAATGGACGATGCCACTGGCCAATTGGGGAACAACGGCACAGAAATTAGCGATTTGGTTTCCGGGAAGAATGGTCTTAGATTTGCAATAAGAAAAATGGCTCAATTACCGCCCCGCGGGGCGGTAATTGAGCCATTGACACAGTTTGTTTTACACTCCCCAGGATAAAGGAGACGACCACCATCAGTCTCTTCAATTTTTTTATCTTTTTGATTTGATGTACATGTTATTTCTTCCTTTTTTAGTCGACACCTCTAAAGAATTCCCGACCATACCCAATAGAACAGAGGATACTTTGGAACTCAAATCATCGTCTTTCTTTGATATTAGGCCTTTCTCTTCGAGTCTTTCTATAACCTTACTAGTTCCTTTTTCCGTGCGAAAAAAATCTTCTTCTAAATGCAGTTCCCTAATGCTTTTTGTCAATTGCAATCGATCCTGTCTTTCAGGAGGCAAAGGGAAAAGAGGTCCAATTCCAATGGATATGTTAAATAAATCAGGAAGGGGATAATCGAGTGTTTTTGCGTATTCTAGGTAATAGTTGATATCGGTGCTCTTAACTTGCTCCATATCAATAATTGTTGATTTTGAAAAACCTGTCATTGACTCCACGTCGTTAGTCGACAGCTGTAATTCTTCCCGACGCTCTTGCAAACGCTTTCCTAACTCTTCCGTTGCACCAGGAATTCTATGCCTCTTTTTCTTTGGTTTATTTTCGGATGATTCTTCTTGCATCGTCAAACAAACACAATTCCTATATTTAATAAGGGTGTTAACTAACTACCTTGATTTGGATATATGGATTAAAATATTTACTTTAGCATCACTAAATAGAGAAATGAATTAAACCCAAATTATTCATTAGAATCATCCTGGCCTTAACCGATATTGATCCAATCTTGTCCACAAAGAGGCAATCCAGCCTCTTCGGTTCATTTGCAGTGCCATATTGAAGATAAGTTTATTTCCATCTTCTTTAAAGTACGTTGGTATAGCCAGCATTTTATGCCTTAATGTGGAAAGCCGCCGTTTGATTTTCTCATTGATAATCACTTTCTTGAAGAGGCTAAGTATGTTATGGGCGATCATTATGAAGTGCAACGATGCTTCCGTGGTACAGCCTCCATACCTCTGCTGCCGGTAGGGTTGAATCGGTTATATAACATAGGCAGTATAGGCATAATCGGCTGGAATGGTTATCTTTGTGCTATACCAAACCGATAATTATAATGGCCGCGCCAAAACGGGACGACGCACTTTGGAAATCCATATTGGAAACCGTCTTCAGGGAGTTCCTCCTGTTCTTTTACCCCAATGCAGGGGAAATCTTCGACTTTTCCAAGGGATTTGTATATCTGGACAAGGAGTTTGATACCCTGTTCCCGCCCGAGGAGGGCAACAACAAGGGCGTGCGCTTCGTGGACAAGCTTGTAAAGGTATACCTAAGGGACGGCACGGAGCAGTTCATATTGGCGCACATCGAGGTACAGTCGCAAAAGGGAAAGAATGACCTGGAGGAACGCATGTTCCGGTATTACTACCTGGTGAGGGACAAGTACAAGGTGCCCATCACCGCCATAGCCATACTGGCCGATGGCAACCGCAGCTACCATCCCACGGAGCACGTGGAGGGCTTTCTCAATACGCAGCTAATATACAGGTTCGATACCTACAAGATTATCGGGCAGGACGAGGCCGCCCTACGTGCCAACCCCAACCCCTTTGCCGTATGCGTGCTTACGGCCCTGCTGGCATTGAAGCGCAGGGGCGCGGACGACAACGAGCTAAAGGCCATGAAGCACGACCTGTACGACCAGATGATGCGCAGGAAGATGGACAGGGAGAAGAGACATGCCCTATACGCCTTTCTAACTTATTTCGTGCGTTTTGAAAAAAAGGAAATGTTCGCTATCTTTGAAACTGAAATTAAGGAAAAACTAGGAAAGGAGGATCCAATGGGAATCACGGAATATTTATTGGACAGGGCCAAGAAAGAGGGCTCGGAAAAAGAACGTGCCAAGGCCGAGGCCGAGAAACGCAATATAGTAGCCAATCTAATCCAGCAATTGGGCTTGGATGACGAGGCAGCCGCCGGCATTGCCGAAGTCTCCATTGACTTCGTCCAAAAAGTCCGCTCCGACTTGGACAAAAAGAAATAGCCCACCACAACATATTTTTATAGGAACGCCTTTTCGTGGATAGCGAAAAGGCGTTCCTATTTGTATTAACGTTAAGGGTAGCTTGGATTGCTCCTGTTAATAATCTCCATCACTTTCCCTTTTTCAACCCCACTACCCTTAAAAAGCACCTTAAACAATTCCCCAGATTCTTTATCCGCTGCCATTTCAATGAGCGCAAGCTCATAGGTTTCGATTTTGTCAATGCCCAATTTTGTCAAGCGATAGAGCCTATCCCTTTTTATTCCGGTTCGGTATGAAAGAATGTCAAGATTGAAACCCTCTAGCGAGGATACGAGCTTTCCAGTTTCGGAAGTGTCTTCCCTGATGTTTTTCGAAAGCGATTTTTCGGTGTATGCATGAAGTGATTTTTGTTTCTGATTCACTACGATATCTGTAGTAAATCCCTATTATGTTTCCAACATAATACGCAACAGGTTAAATGCCCAAACGGCTTTTGCGTTCTTTCAACAGTTCTTTTGGAAAGCCATGTTTGTCCAAAAAAGCCTTGGACTGGCGAGCCTTGTTTATGAAATAGGGGTCGTTGCCATGGTCCCTCATGTCGGCCACGATGATGTCTTTTTCCTGTTTTTCTTTTTTGTGGCTCATAAAACCTCCTTCAAAATAAAAGTAATCAATTATTTACGCATCACAATAAACGCTTCAAAGTTTATGTTCTTCTCAAATCTTTTCCATTCACCTTTATGGAAGCCATAAACGTTCACGATTTCAGCTACCTCATCCAAGTGCGTAGTGATGCCCATTTGATATAGGCGTGTACGCGCAGGCGTACTGCCCTTTCCGTCACTATTGCTTGGGGGTGCTGCTCTATGAAATCCACCACGGTTTTTGCCACCATGGCCAAAACCTTTTTTTGTCTTGATATTACTTATCGACAATTCCTGAATTTTATCTAAAAATATTAGTATTATCGTCTCGAAACATGTATATTTGGCTGACAATCTAATCATTGACCGTATGGCAAAGCAAGCTACCAAGAGCAGATATATCGACTTGACCACCGACTTCGGATTTAAAAGGGTGTTCGGCACGGAGCCCAATCGGAAATTACTTATAGCTTTCCTTAACGCGATTTTCCGTGGCCGTAAAGAGATAGTCAAGTTGACCTACAACAAAAACGAGCACGTGGGCGATACCGAGGAAATCGGCGGCGTCATATTCGACCTTACCTGCACGGCGAGCAATGGCGAAAAGTTCATTATAGAAGTGCAGCGCAGCGCACAGGTCAACTTCATCAAGCGGACGCTCTACTACGGTAGCAAGCTCATAACAGACCAAGCACCCAAGGGCAGGCGCAGGGAATGGGGCTACGGTATCAGCGAGGTATACGTCATCGTGCTGATGGACGGCTTCCCCATGCCAGATGACGATAGCGAGGGACGGTACCTGCACGATATCTGCCTATGCAACAGGGATACCGGAAAAGTTTTTTACTATGACCTTGGTTTTATTTATCTGGAATTGGTTAACTTTGTAAAGGAGGAATCCGAGTTGGAGTCTTATCTGGACGGCTGGCTCTTCGTATTGAAGAACATGGGCAAGCTGGACAGGATACCGCTCTATCTACGGAAGCCCATATTCGAGAAATTGTTTGACATAGCTGAATACAGCAAACTGACAAAGGAGGAAAAAGACATGTACGATACCAGTTTAAAACAGAAATGGGATAACAAGGCCGTGTTGGACTATGCAGTTAGCGAGGCTGTTAAGGAAGAACGTGCCAGGGCAGAAGCTGAAATTTTGACCGAGAAACGCAAGATAGCCTTGGAGTTCAAGAACCTTGGAGTGGCTATTGCCGATATTGCCAAGGCCACGGGTTTGACCATTGAGGAAGTGGAAAAACTCAAATAGCCCACCACAACATATTTTTATAGGAACGCCTTTTCGTGGATAGCGAAAAGGCGTTCCTATTTGTACTAACGTCAAGGGTAGCTTGGATTGCTCCTGTTAATAATCTCCATCACTTTCCCTTTTTCAACCCCACTACCCTTAAAAACACCTTAAACAACTCCCCAGATTCTTTATCCGCTGCCATTTCAATGAGCGCAAGCTCATAGGTTTCGATTTTGTCAATGCCCAATTTTGTCAAGCGATAGAGCCCATCCCTGTTTTACCTATTCCAATAATAACTCACATCCCCAACCTTCTTCAACAATTCCCGCCCCTTTTCTGTCAAACGGTACATCTGCTTGCTGCTGTTTTGCGGCACATCTATTACACATTACGGCACAAAAAAATTGTCTTCCTGCCATTTCAATGGGTTGTCCACGATGTATTGGGCGATGCGGTGGTAGGATGATTGGCTGCGTATGATGTGTTCGAAATAATTGCGTTGCCACAGGTGGTATATGTCCGTGTTTTGGCGCACCCATTTGGTTACCCCGATTTTGAATCCCCGTATCACCGACCCGATGGTGTTGGCCGGCGACCGTAGGGGCGAATCAACATTTGCCCCAAAATCATCGTCCGCCACATAATCACCATTGGACGTATCCGTTGGACGTATGGAATCAATTGATTTCATATTTTCGGGCGAAAAATATTTGGGCGAAAAATATTTCGCCCCTACGGGTCCGGTCAATTCGATGATTCCATGCAGGTGATTCGGCATGATGACGTATTCGTGCAACACCACGTTTGGGAAATGTTCGGGGATTTCCGCCCAACATCCGTGTGCCACATTTCCCGCATCGTTCAATACCATTTCCCCATCCACCACATCGCCAAACAGACACCGCCTATTCTGTACGCATATAGTGACAAAATACAATCCCGCCTGGGAATAATCATATCCTTTCAACCGGATGCTGCGCCTGTTCAGTTTGCGTTTCATCTTTGTTTGTTTCACACCACTACACCACCTCCTCTAGGTCTTTCCCTAGCGCCTTGCACACTTCCAACAGGGAAGATAGCATGTAGTCTACACGGGCGTTTTCCATCTTGCTTATTTTGGCGGCATTAACGGAACACCTGTTGGCCACATCTTCTTGACTCCACTCCCTTTCTTCGCGAAATTTCCTGATGTTTTTACCTATCGTGATGTATTGTTTGGCAAATTCTTCTTTCATGAGAAGAAATGTCGCAGCTTTTATTAAAATATTTATTGTCAATATTGACAATAAATAAAATAATCTCTATATTTGCTTCAATGCTAAACGAAATGCATATGAAACAGTAAATTTCAGTAAGTAATAAGTTAGAAATTAAAGAGTCTCGACCCAAGTCTGACAATTATTTTGAACTCGAGACGGTGGTAATATATGCCCATATCTAGGGTAAAGTGCTATCTTTGTGCTTTGCTATAGGTATTGGGCTCTGCCGTGATCCATCGTTCAAACGTCAGACACTTGGGGATGGGGAGTGGAGCCCTTGTCTATAGCAGAGCACATTTCCTTTCCTGAGGCTCGCCAATAAGCGAGCAAATGAACAACCAAACCAAAAAACAATTCTTACGCAACCTTATTTCCGCCCCCGAGTAGGAGGAAAGCCAAAAGCTGGTATATATGGTGCTATTTGAGATTTCTCGACTGCACTTTGTTTCGCTCGAAATGACGAGCTATTAGCTTTTGGCCTTATCCATCCTTCAGCAAATGGGGCCCCGACAGCTGAACGATTTTTCCTAGTAATTCAATTTTTAAATGAATAATCTAAATCGTTACAGAAATGAAGCTTTTTACAAGCGTCAGGGGACAACTATTTGCCTTATTTCAGACGCTATATATATGGGCAATCTGCCAAAGGCGGACGGCCCAACAACAATTGGCTATTGGCCTTTTGCTCCATTTAAACCGTGCCTTGCAATGTACAGACGTAAGATCTTACGTCTCTACGCACAACGTAAAACTCACCCCGTTCCTCACGGCCTTCGCTCATAGGTCTACTGGAGGGTCTGTCTTGATACTAGCATCTTATGTCTTGATACTAACAACCTTGTTTGTGTGTCCGGCCGCGGCGCAGACTCCCGAGAACTCGGGAGTCTGCGCCGCGGCCAAGAATTGTCAAGCAAAGAACAAACAACCAACAACTAAAAATAGGCGATGCCATACCCGAAATTCTGTGGAACCTGCCATTACAGGTGGTGAACCATCCGCCAACTGGCGGAAAGGATACCATTACCTTGAAGACTACCGGGGCAAGCTGATCATTTTGGATTTTGATATAGTGACGAAAGGTACAAGCGACATGCGCACGCCAGTTGGGGAGGAGCTGAAATACAAGTCAAGCGCTAGAATTAACTCATCCCTATGCCATTTTCGGATTTCTAATTTGCTTTACTTTTTGATATCACAAATTGTGATATCAAATTTGTAAGGATTTATTTTGGTTTACGTCTTTCGTTACTCTTCGCATTTTCAACCCGTTTCTCCGTTAGTAATCTTTCGTAAGTGTTTTTACTATTCAATTCAAGATTCTTAAAGCGAATATCACATAAAGTACCTACTTCCTCTCCGAAAGCCAATTCCAAAGTTGTCATTTCATCTATATGTATTGCACTGTCTTGCGTTTCTACTACATAATCTATTCTGCTTGATTTTATTTTACTTGCTTGAACTAGCTCTTTTTTAGGCATTACTTCAAATTTGTATCTTTTTTTTAGAATCTCTCCTAACTGAGTAAGATGAGGCTTGTATTCAATTTTTTTGATGTTGTCGAAGTATCTTTTTCCGAATATTTTTTCTAAAAGTTCTTTATGGTTCTTGTTTAATAATAGCTTAAGCAACAAGAACTGTTCGCAGGTTAGATGTTTGTGCTTTTCGTTCCTCATGTTGCTTAACGCTGTTACCGAGATATTAGTCCAGGCATAAATTTCGATATCCGAGTAGCCGCTATCAGTTAAAGTTTGTGCTAAGTTCTTTTGCCAGTTCATCTAACGATACACTTTTTATATTTTTGTTTTGTTAATTTGAAAAGTGTTTATATATTTGCTTTATGTTAATTATGAGATAATTATTCTCGATTTGTAACTAACGAGTTCCGTCAACGAAAACGGCTAATTTTCAAATGACGCGGAACCGTAGGGAAATTGCTTCCCCGGAATTTTTGTATCTTTGCAAGAATACGGGGTAGCCCCCTACTGGAAGCTGCGTCTGGGCTCTTAGCCGTGCCTCGTTGACAGTGGAAGGTAGGGGGCTACCCTAAAATATAGAGTACCGTATACCTGAACCCCATTCAAGGACTCGTTTTCAAACTGAATTGCAATGAAAACGAGATTATTCAACCCCAAGCCCAAAACGACACCACACGCCCAAAAGGGACGTCAGGATAGTCTATTGCCTGCGAGAGGCAATAGACTATCCTGTCAAGACCCGATTATCCGAATCATCACCGCCCCGGAATAACGCCATACCAGTACATGTGCGTAGACGCATTGATATGCGTCTTTCGGATGCCGTAAACGGCATCGAATGCACGTAATTCCACCGCTACGCGGTACGAGACGCAATGTATTGCGTCTCTACACAGGTGGCCTATTCATCATTTAATCATCAATCCATTAACCCAAAAAAATGAAGGTTTTATACCTATTGGCATTCCTATGCCCCAAATATACGTTTTACAAGGCCAAAATACCAACATTGTTGGTGTGGTTTTTTACCATGCTGTGCCTAGCCAATGGGACGGTTTTCGCCCAATCTGCCCAACTACCAACCAACATCCAACAACTAAAAATAGGCGATGCCATACCCGAGGCTCTATGGCACCTACCATTACAGGTGGTAAACCATCCCGATGGCAAGGATACCATCACGCTCAACGACTACAGGGGCAAGCTGGTCATCTTGGATTTTTGGGCTACGTGGTGTGTGCCTTGTATCAGGAATTTCGCAAAACTCCATGCTTTGCAAAACGAGTTTGGCGACAAGGTAAAAGTACTTGCCGTAACACCAGAGGACACCGACAAAATAACCAAGTTCTTTAAAACAGGCGTGGGGAAAGAACATACCTACGTGAACTCGGTGATTAACGACCGTGTTCTCACTGCATATTTCCCGCACAAAACCCTACCGCATATTGTATGGATAGATCCAAGAGGCAAAGTGCTTAATACCACGCAAGGAGAAGATGTTAGCCAAGCAAATGTTCAGGCTATTTTGGATGGCCAAATGCCCCGCTTCGTTGCAAAAGTGGATATTGACCGCGATAGGCCCTTGTTTATCTCTGACCATTTTGGTGAGGGCTTGGTATTGAAATCCTATTCCATTTTCGCTAAGGGATATTATCCGGGACTTCCATCAGGAGGTGGCTTTAAAAAGACTCAAGATGGAAAAATACAAGGCAGGCAAGTGACCAATCTACCTATGATGGACATTTATTACCCCGTACTGTATGATTTGTTTGGCAGGAACGGGGAAAAGTTCAACTTAAAACATACTATCATAGAAGTAAAGGAGCCCACTTTGCTCAACTTGATACACAAGCCTGACGGCACATTTGAAAAATATAACCTGTACAACTACGAATTGATTGTACCCGAAGACAAAGTAGACAGCCTATACTATTATATGTTGGAAGACCTTAACCGCTATTCGGACTACATAGGTACTATTGAAAAACGTATGGTAGATTGCCTTGTCCTCATAAGAACTTCTACCAAAGACAAAATCAAGAGCAAGGGTGGAAAAATAAAAAATACTTTCCCGCAAACACCCTCTATTCTTAGCAATTGTCCGATAGGTTATATGCTTATTAGGCTTAATGACGATACACCTATTGAGTTACCGATTATTGACGAAACAGGTTACTCCGGCAATGTTGATATTGAAATATCGGGGTTTACAGATTTGGCAAGCCTGAAAAAAGAACTGAACAGGTACGACCTTGACCTAATACCCGTCAAAAGAAACCTCTTCATGTTCGTCTTAACCGACAAATAATTCCTTCCATTTTTTACTATCCAACTAATGAATGCATGAAAACTATTATACTTCTAATTGCTTCCTTTACCATTTCCAGTTGTTTATATGCGCAGCAGCATATCGTAGGCAAGATACTATCCTTTGGTGACAACTTGCCCATTGAGGGAGCCAGTGTCTCCCTGCAAGGAATAAACACAACCGTAATTACCAATGGCAAGGGAGAGTTTACCATCCAAACCACGGCAAATACGACTGTGTTGATTGTTAACCATGTAGGTTATGAATCAACTTCGATAACGGTTCAGCTTCCGCAAACTGACGCCTTAAATATTGTTCTCAACGCATCATCCCGATTGCTCGAAGAAGTACAAGTCGTATCCACAGGGTATCAAACAATACCCGCAGAGCGGGCAACAGGTTCATTTTCTACGGTAAGCAATGAACTGTTTAACCAACAGGTGGGTACGGACATCCTTTCCAGATTGCCAGCTATTGCAAATAGTATGGTCATGGACAATGGTCGGGCGGGCGCTCCACAAATGATGGTACGTGGATTAAGTACAATAAGCGGCCCAAAAGACCCATTGATTGTGGTAGATAATTTTCCGTATGACGGTGATATTACCAATATAAACCCCAACATTGTAGAGAACATTACCATCCTCAAAGACGCATCCGCCTCCAGCATTTGGGGAGCAAGAGCGGCAAATGGGGTTATCGTAATTACGACCAAAACGGGACGTTTTAATCAGCCGATTACGTTGGATTTTAACTCCAATGTTTCCATTGGAGCCAAACCCGACCTCGGCTATATTCGTCAAATGCCGTCAAGTGATTTTATTGATGTTGAACAGGAATTGTTTAACCGCAATTTTTACAACAGTCAAATCAATTCTGCAAACCGTCCGGTACTTAGTCCGGTGGTTGACCTTTTAAATAAGGTTCGCAATGGTGAATTAACCCAAGAGCAGGCACAGCAACAGATTAACCAATGGAGAACGGTGGATGCGAGAGACCAATTCAACCAATATATGTACACGCCATCGGTCAATCAACAGTATTTTATAAATGCGCAAGGCGGGGTAGAAAAGTTCTCATGGACATCTGCGTTGGGATATGACCACAACAAAGATAATTTGGGCGCCACTTACCAACGGATTAATCTTCGTTTTCAGAACGCATACCATCCCAATAAACAGCTTTCCCTTACTACGAGCCTGTATTATACCCAAAGCCAAAATCAGTCAGGACGCTATGGGTATAACAACGTATTCATGAAAGGGTCAGGCATTTTTGTGCCTTATATGCAGATGGCGGATGCCAACGGGAATGCCCTGCCCGTAGCAAGGGATTATAACCAAAGTTATATTGAAACGGCAGGTGATGGAATGTTACTCGATTGGAATTATTACCCCCTTACGGATTGGCAGCACCAAATATCAAATAGTAATGTTTCCGATATATTGGCAACCGCAGTCCTCGATTATCAAATCATAAAAGGCTTAAGTGCAACCGTAAATTATCAATACGAAAGACAATTGGGAACAAATACAGGTTTGGCAGACGAGAATAGTTACGTGGCAAGGGACTATATCAATCGTTTCTCTCAAATCGTAGACGGGAATGTAGAGTTCATTGTTCCAAGAGGTGGCATATTGGATAAGTCCAACAATACACTGAATGCCAATAACCTGAGGGGACAATTGAATTTTGACCATACTTATGATAAGCATAACATAACGGCCATAGCTGGAGCAGAAATGCGTTCCACTAATTCAAGCGGGCATCAGGAACGCTTCTACGGTTACAACCCGAACAACCTGACTACCGGAAGCGTAGATTATACAAGGACTTACCTAAATTTCATTAGTGGGAGTGCCTTTATACAACGCAATCAATCTTTAAGCGAAACCGCGACACGGTTTCTTTCCCAATTCGCCAACGCTGCCTATACCTTTGATAACAGGTATGTACTTTCGGCAAGCGCCCGCCGTGATGCCAGTAATCTTTTCGGCTTGAATACCAACGACCAATGGAACCCATTTTGGTCAGCAGGCTTTGCTTGGAAAGTATCAAACGAACAATTCTACGATGTTAATTTTCTACCATATCTCAATCTTCGGGCAACTTATGGTTTCAGTGGCAATATAGACCCTGCTATGGTAGCCGTTAACACCATCTCTTATTATTCAAGCCCTTCTTTTTTAACAGGGAATATGGTGGCGGGAATTAACAATTATTATAATCCAAGCCTAAAATGGGAAACCTCAAAGATGTTGAACCTAGCAATTGATTTTCGCACACAAAACGGCCGCATTTCCGGCTCGATAGAATATTATCAAAAAAAGGGTGAAAACCTGTTTGGCGTGGCTCCAATTGACTACACAACCGGAGTAGATCCCGAAATATTAAGAAATGTAGCGAGCATGAAAGGCAATGGTATGGATATAGAATTGAAAAGCCTGAACATAGAACGTACCATCAAATGGCAAACGATATTAAATTTTAGCTTTTACAAAGACCAGGTATTGGAATACCTAATTGGACGAACACTTGCAAGCCAATACATTGCCATAAATGACGTACCTATATCGGGTATCAAGGGCAGACCCGTCTATGCTATCTACGCTTACAAATGGGCCGGATTAGACCCTAATACTGGAGAAGCACAGGGTTATCTGGATAGAGAAGTAAGCAAGGCCTATACCACGATAACGGGTGTCGGCACTCAAGTAGAAGACTTGGAGTATTTTGGCTCTGCTATCCCGACTCAATTTGGTTCGCTTATCAATGCAATATCTTACAAAAACATCAGTCTTCAGGTTGGTATTTCATTTAAGTTCGGCTATTGGTTCAGGCGCAGTTCCATTAACTATACCAACCTGTTTAACGGTTGGGTCGACCACTCGGATTACGCACTTCGTTGGCAACAACCTGGAGACGAAACACATACCGATGTTCCGGTAAATCCATATACGACCAACTCACAGCGGGATGCCTTTTACAATGGTTCAAGCGTTTTGGTGGAAAAAGGCAACCATATCCGGCTTCAATATGTCAATCTCGCCTATGACCTGAATATGCCTAAAAGTTTTAAGGGAGGCATCAAAGGATTACAGATATATTTCAATGCAAGTAACCTTGGTTTATTGTGGAGAGCTAATAAGCAAGATATTGACCCCGATTTCAATTTAGGCACTTACAATATCGTCACCCCAACGAATTATGCAATAGGTTTTAGAACAACATTTTAAAAGACATAACAACAATGAAAAGAAATATTCAAATAACAACCCTGTTGGTATTACTCTTAGTCCTGTTTTCAGGATGTGAAAAATTTCTCGAAGAAAAATCCGACAAAAGTCTTTCTGTTCCCACTACAGTTGAAGATTTCCAGTCCATGCTCTATAATTACGCATACCTTAGTAATGATTTTGTTTCAGCCGGAGAGGTAAGTTCTGACGATTATTATCTTATGGATGCTGATTTTAACTCCTTAACCTATGAAAGTGACAGGAGACTGTACACATGGCAACCGGACTATGTAACGCGCCCATATTCTTCTGCTGGTGATGAATGGTATAATTGCTATCGAGCTATAAACACTTGTAACTCCATTCTAAAAGGGCTTGAAGACAACAACCTGACCGGAGCCAAAGCGGATAATATAAAAGGACAGGCATTGGTCTTTAGAGCCGCCCGCTTTATGGATGGCGTACAGGTATGGGCACCTGCTTATAATAGACAAACTGCCGATGCCGACTTAGGTATGGTATTGCGTTTAGACCCCGATATGAACATTCCGTCTATAAGGTCGTCTGTACAGCAGACCTATGATTTGATTATCAATGACTTAACACAAGCTATCCCACTTTTACCCAATGAACCATCGAACAAAGCGCTTCCCACAATAGCAGCAGCCCATGGATTATTGGCAAGAACTTATTTATACATGGGGGAGTATGGGAAAGCATCGCAGAATGCGCAGGATGCACTTCGATTTACCAATGCACAGGTAATAGACTTTAATGAATTAGAGCCAAATACTGATTTTCCAATACCTGCAACCAATTATGCTAGTGAGGAAATAATTTTATGGTCAACCTTATTGACTGCACATCCTTTACGGCAGGCTATCGCGAGAATTGAACCAACGCTCTACAACCTGTATGCAGAAGGGGATTTGAGAAAAGTAATTTATTTTAGGCAAAATGCGGACGATAGTTATTCTTTTAAAGGCACCCATGTCGGATATTTTGCCCTGATGAACAGCTTAACCCCTGCAGAAATGCTTTTGACAATTGCGGAATGTGATGCCCGCTTAGGAAATCTTTCTAATGCTTCCAAGGCGTTAAATCAGCTTATGATAAAACGACTGAAAATAAATGACTATACTCCCTATTCTTTTACTGATAACCAGGAGGCATTGCAAATAATATTAGGAGAGCGTAGGAAAGAATTGGTCATGCGAGGATTGCGTTGGCCTGATATTAAACGCTTGAACAGGGATGGCCATGATATTCCTCTTTCAAGAATGGTAAATGGCCAAACCATTACATTACCCCCAAATGATTTGCGATATGCCATTGCCATTTCGGAAAACGTAATCGAAATAGGTAGAATACAGCAAAATTCAAGATAAGGGTCAAATTAAAAAAACAAAGGCTAACCAGAGCTGTTAGCCTTTGCTCGCCTTTATTTTTATTCCTATTAATCCCTCCTTGAATTGGGATTAATATTTAAAATTTGAGAGTTACTCATTCCCGATAAGTAAGTAGTAAGTTGGCTTTCATCGGTGGCATTAACAGTAATTTCGCAGGGCAAGTCCCCCGTTGGCCCGCACGTTGCTGAACCGCCTCCGAGTGCCCAATTAGTCGCATCGGAAAATACTCCAGGATTGGCATCACCTACATAATGCCATAGTGTGGCCACCTTAGCTTCTGTTTTCACTTCCTGTTTTTCTTTGTTCACTAATGTAAACGACATTACTATTCCCCCTATCAATAAGAGGACGAGTACCAGTAATTTTGATTTGATTGTCTTCATCTTTTCAATTTTTGTATGTTAAAGAATATTTTATAGTTAGTCTTTTGGCCGACCTGCCATTGGCAGAGCAGGCTCCTTTAGCGGCACACAGGAATAGCACCCGCGCACCGCTTGGGCGAAAAGGGTGCAAACTTGCGCCTGCCCAAAATCCTTGCCCTGTCCAGCAAAGGAGCAAACCAGCGCAAGCCCTTCAGGCCTCCGGCAGTAGGGACAAACGGACGATATATGGTGCGGACTTCCATACCACAAAGGAGGGAAAGAAAAAGCACCCGTACCTGTGCCATATGGCGCAAGTTTCAATTACTTTAAACGACTGATTCAATAAAAGAAAAGTAGGGGGGTAATTGAGTGCCTAGAAAAATCTGACCAGGTAGGGCGTGCAAAAAAATACCAGCCAGATGGCCACGGTGGGCGGGAAAAACTGAAAATAAGCGTTCGCGCCAAAAATGAGTGCACAGAACAGCACCGCTATCAGGGCCTGTCGCACCTCTATCTGCGCCCTGTCATACCGCGCAATGTGATCCTGGCGCAGCTGGTGGATACGTCTTTTATAGTTGCGCCCTTCGTTTTTGGCAGGCAAAAAGCCAAGGACCATATAGGCGTTCTGTGCCAGCTGCAGGGCAGATACCCCCAGCAGGAAATACTGCAGGCCCACGAACAGGACATCCCCCCAGCCGCCCTGCAGATCGATATCGCCATAAGCACGGACGCGCAGCACATAATCGATGGCAAAGCACAACATGATGAGCGAACTGCCCAGGCTAAGCAGAAAGCGGGATGATGGTGTATGCGCACGATAGCTGAAGCCATGGTACAGCGCATAGCAGGCAAAACAAAGGGCCAATATGGCCAAGCCGCCTACAAATGCGTTTCCCCTCCAAGTGGCCCCGTGCGCCGTAAGCCAGTAGAGGATGGCCATGGACTGCAATAGGGTGATGCCCTCGCCCAGCCGCACGGTATACAGCTTGCTGTAGCGCGCCAAGGTAACGATCACCAGCATCAAGCAGAAAAAAAAGGGCCAAAGCTTGAGATGGGGCTCCAGGTTGTACTGATACTCGCGCTTGCCTGGTGCAAAGACCAGCATGCTGAACAGGAGGGCCAGTAGCGCATTGAGGGCTATCTCTTTCCACTGCCTGATGACAATGCCTTTCTGCACCAGCATGCCCAGCAGTACCGCAAACATGTAATAGGGGAATACCTTGCCATGAAATTGTACCGTTAGATACCATAGCACAAGAAGCGCAGGGACAGCGGCCACGGCCAAAACCCACAGCGCCAGGTTTTTTAAATCCATCTCTTTTTTACTTCGTGTGGCCATCGGGGCTAATCGCATCAGATTGATGCCGCAATATAGGGATTTTCTTTTTTTATGTACTTTAAAACCTCTTGATGGCCCTAGCGATAGTACGGCGCGAGAGGTTGAGGTAGTCGGCATGCTCCTGCTGGGAGGTGAGCTGCCGCAGCTCTTTCATGTATTCGTTCCGCAGAAAGGCTTTGTAGCGCTCCTCCCCATCGGCCAATAGGAACAAGGCCTCCTTGTGGCGGTACTGCTTCAGCCTTTTGTTTTCCAGCACGTGCACCAGCGTGCTGGCCTCCAGGCTGTGCTCCTTCAGCGCCCGCAGGGCGGGGACGGGCAGCGCCACCACGGTGCTGCGCCGCAGGGCCACTACCTCGCCATGCAACTGCCCGCGGGCATAGAGGTTGGGCCGCGTGGCCACATTGTGCCGGGGCGGCAGCAACAGCTCGATGCGGCGCCGTGCCTGCTCGTCCCACCACTGCACGGCCAGCAGGCCCCGGCACACAAAGTAGAGCAGGTCCCGCTTGTCGCCGGGCTCAAAGAGTACCTTGCCCCGTCTCACCTCCAGCACCCGTGCCTGTTGCCCTAGCCACTGCACATGCCGTGCGCCCAGCCCGGGGCAGTACTGCCGCCAGTAGGAGAGGACTTGCTGTATGGGGCTTGTTTTTCGGGGCATGGCCGATAGTAGTAAGTGAAACCGATCCTGGCCAAAAGAATGCGATAGCATCAAGGCTGTCAAGTGACAGGGGTGACATACCCGAAGCACCCACCGCAAAGCCCTTGCGGAAAAACGCGCTGGCAGGGGTACGGGCCAGGCTATGGGGGGGTGACATGCGGCATACGGAAATACAAAAATCCCGGAGACCGCCATTCATATCACGGAGGCTGCCGTTTGTTCTTTTTTTTTCTTGCAAATGGCGGGCAGCTGCTAGATTTGGGACAAGATCTTCATTTTTTGGGTACCCAATTTTTGTTTTACTTAAATCTCTTAAAAAAATGGAAAAGTTGACAAAAGCCCAAAAGGGCAAAAAAGAAATCAGCCAAATCATCAAAAAGGCCTCTCGTGGCACGGCCTATTCATTCGTACAGGTAGCATGGACCCTGGGCACCAAGCTGGCGCTCATTGGCAACTGCGACATCATACTGCCCGGTATTGGATAGCGCTTTTTTGCAAGGACCTAAAACGCAACAGCATGACAGGACTGGATAGCTACAAAAAGCAGTACGAACAGCTGGCCCGGCACATGGAGGCGGGCCGGCCGCTACAGGAGGAACAATGGCTCAACAGCTTCACCTTCTTCAGTGCCAATATACACCATTTTCTGCCGCTGCTTCCCTATGCGCAGCACTTGCCCATGTACGGTCGCCTCCGTTTTCACCAGTGGCTCAACGGGCTGGATGCCCAGTTCTTTGCAGATACCTACCCATTGGAGATAAAAGGATGGGAACCCTATGAGCGGCGCATAAGGCAGGAGCCCGGCATCATATGTACCTACCACTTCGGTGCCTACCAGCTCATAAACTACCTGCTGGTGAAGGCGCGCATACCCTACGTGCTGCTGGTGGGCGGCGAGGTGACGGCCCAGTGGCAACACCTGTACCCCACCCTGCAGGAGCAGCTGCGGGAGGCCGAGCGGGCCGGTCGCTTCCTGCTGCTGAACGCCAGCGAAAACAGGTCCCTGCGCCGGGTGAAGCAGCTGACGGAAGAGGGCTATCACCTGCTGCTCTACGTAGACGGCATGGAGGGGCTGGAAGGGCAAGGCTCCCTGGAGCAGCTGCCTTTTCTGGGCCAGCACATAGCCGTGCCACGCGGCGCCGCTCATCTGTCGCACTGGCTGCAGCGGCCGCTTTACCCCTTCGTGGCCCTGCGCCGGGGCTGGGCCGTGGAGCTCCTCGCCGCACCCGCCATCTGTCCGCCCCCCGGCATGGACAGGAGAGCCTACACCGGCGCTGCCATGGGCAAGCTGTACGACCTGCTGGTACCCTACCTGCTGCACTGGCCCGAGCAGTGGACAAACTGGCCCCAGCTGCACCGGCTGATGCGGGACGGCCCCCTCATCGGGGGCGAGCGCTGGTACAGCGCCACTGCAGAGGGCCTCACCGATGCCGCCACGCACGGCATATACCGCGTACGGGATGCCTGCTTTTTGCTGCGCAAGGCAGACTATCGCTCTTTCCGCCTTAGCAGGGCCGATTTTGACGCTCTTTACCAGGCCTGGTACACCTCGTGAGGGCATCATTGGGCATATTTTCGTAACTTGGGGTTCATTAAGAACCCCAAGCTTATGCCTAAACGATTTTTTATCAGGGAAACCCTGAAGATACAGGCTGCCTTATGGCTATGTTTTCTCTTACTCATGACCTGGATGAACTACCATCACTACCCACAGACAAGGCTATCGGCCCAGTTGCTGGTCTTGCTGCTGCTCATAGGGGCCTTCAACCTGTGCACGGTACCCATGTACCTGTTTTTCCTGAGCGCGCGTCCCTGGCTGGCACCACCGCTCGTGGGCATGCTCTTCTGGCCACTGGCACAGCTGGTCTTTGCCTGGATCTATAGGTGGATGCCCCGCATGGGCCTATCCTTGGCAAGAAGCCCGCTGGACGTGCCCGACGCCGATTTCTACTGGCGCATGGCAAACCCCTACCTGATGGTACTGCTAGCTGCCGCGGCACTGGTACTGCGCGTCAAATCCAAGATGAACGCCCTGCTGAAGGCGAAGGAAGAAAAGCTGAAACACGAACAGACATTGCTGGCCCGCGAGAGCGAGCTGGCCTTTCTGGCGGCACAGATAAATCCGCACTTCCTGTACAACGTGCTCACCAGCATACAACAGCAATGCCGCACGAAAATGCCGTCCGTAGCCTACATGCTGGAACGCCTGGCCGGGCTGCTGCGCTATAACGTATACCACGCAAGCAACCGCGTACGCAAGGTAGTGGTAGAAAAAGAGATAGACGCCCTGAAAAGGTACCTGGAGCTGGAGAGTGCCCGTTTTGAGGCCTGCTACGCCAACCTTGCGATAAAGGGCGAGGCCTGCGGGCAGAAGCTCCCTCCGGGCCTGTTTATCACCTTGGTAGAGAACGCCTTCAAGTACGGCATCAGCCGAAATCCAGAAAAGCCCATAGACATTTGCCTGTACCTGTACGATGAGAAAATAGTGTTTCGGTGCAGCAACTGGATAGACCACGGCAGGCAAAGCACCTCATCCACCGGACTGGGGCTCAAAAACACGGCCTACCGCCTCGAAATGGTTTTTCCGGACAGGTATGAGCTGCAAGTGCACGACGGTCACCCAGATATATATCGCGTCTCGGTGACCATTTATCAATGAGTTATACAATCGATTTATTCTTTTAAGACCGAACAATATTATGGAAACAAGACACACACCCATCCCGCCGCTCAAATGCCTCGTGGTAGACGACGAGCAGCGCCCCATAGACCTGTTGTGCCACTACATAAGCCAACGGGCAGAGCTGTCGCTGGTAAACACCACCACAGACCCGCGCAAGGTACCCGCCATGGTGGAAGAATATGGCGTCACGCTGCTCTTTGCCGACCTGCAGATGGCGGGCTTGCACGGCATAGACCTCATCAGGTTGCTGGACAGCAAGGTACAGGTGATATGCTGCACGGCCTACGACCACTATGGCCCACAGCTCTATGAACTGGAGGTAGCCTACTACCTGCAAAAGCCCATAGCGCAGCAGGCATTTGACCGGGCGGTAGACCGGGCACTCACCCTGCGCGGCTATAGGCACTGGCGAGAGGGCCATTTCTCCCCGCTAGACGTAAACGAGGAGTGCAGCCTCCGCCTGCCCGGCAAAAAGAAATGGATAAGCCTGAAGCTGGTGGATATCGAATACGTGGAGGCAAAGGAGAAAATAGCACAGGTATGCTATACGGACGGCAAGGAGCTGGTAGACTACCCCATAGGCCAGCTGGAGCGCCTGCTGCCGGCCGCACACTTCGTGCGCGTGCACAAAAGCTTTATCGTATCCAAAAACCGCATCAAAAAGTACAACGTGGACAGCGGCATCACCCTGCGCGGCACCGCGGACAAGCCCCCGGTGGTGCCCGTGGGCAGGACCTATCACCACCAGGTGCAGGAGCTAATGGCGCAACGGGAACTAGAACGACTGAAACATGAAAAGGCAAACCATTAACCAATGCCTGCACCAGCTGTGGCAGATATGGCAGAAAGCCGAAAGCAGCGGAACCACCCCCGCAAGCTGCGCGCAGCTGCTAGATAGCCTGAACACCGATGCCTACCGCCTCCTGGAGCGCCTGGATGCGCTGCGCCAACAGCAACTGCACGAGCTGCAGGGGCGTGCGCGCCTGCAACGGGCCATGGACGGATTGCCTCTGGACGAGGAGGTATTTGCCCTCTTCTGCAAAGATCAGGTATCCTTCTACGGCCGGTGGCTAGCCCGGTTTGACAGCGAGTTCAGCGCGCAGGGAGCGCATTGTGCCTTGCAGCTATCTGCCCGCGAAATACTCCTCGTGCTGCGACTGGCAAAGGACCTGCAGCTGCTGGGCGACAGACCGTTGAAGCCCCTGCTGCAGTTTGTGAGCCTGCACCTGCGCACGCATAGGCAAGAGCCCCTCTCCTATGAGAGCTTGCGCAAGAAATATAGCCAGCTGGATGCCGAGACCTTAAGGCAGGTAAAGCAGTTGCTCATCAAAATGAACCAAAGGATAAATCACTATTTTGTTTTACTGTCCAATAAATGAAGGAGGAAATGTTCGCTTAAATACTCGGTTAGTTCACTGAACCAGGGCAGGTCGATATCAGGATCGGCCAGCAGCCTTTCACGCCCTTTGTCAACGATATCCTGCAAGTGCCGGTAATGGCGCTTTCGGCACTGCTTTACGAAGCCTTGGCTAAAGCCCAGTGTCTCTATAGGGGCATGCAATTGCGCATAGATGGATGATGTGGCCATTTCTGTGTGTACAATAGTCGGTATGATGACCTAAAGATAGCAAAATATACTTTAAAGTAGACATTATTAAAGAAGTCTATTCTAAAACTGTCTATTCAAAAGGGGTGTTACTTATTCTTATTATCCCTTTATTTTGCTATATGTCTAAAAGAAAAAACCGGGATGTTGTTTATGCGAAGTTATTAGACTTAATTGGCAAGCGGATCAGGCAGGTACGGAAGGAGAGAGGATATACCAATTTCGAGACCATTGCCAATATAGCCGATATAGCCCGGCCGCAATGGGGACGCTACGAATCGGGAGACGATATGCTCCTCAGTACGCTGCTGCACGTCCTGGTAAGCCTGAACATCGACTTTAAGGATTTTTTTACGGAAGAGCTCAACCAGGCCCTAAAGGAATTTACCAACGAGCCGTAGGCGAGCCCACCAACGCCTATTGCCAGGCCTATGCTGTAGCCGCACACCTTCTTTTACACGGACCCACCCAACCTGACATACCATGATACCCAATCTACGTACAAGCCCTCAGGCTGCGTGCCCCCAGTGTACACACTGGTTTCGCGTGCTGTACCACGAGGTGAAGGGGCTGAAGGCCGACATGCACCACATATGCCATTTTATCAAGCAAAAAGAAGAAGAACGAACTATATACCATGGATAGGGTAGGCATTAGCGAAAGTACACTCCTGCGCTGCCAGCGCAAGGGCCTCATACGGGTGGCCAAGATGGAGAACGGGAAAAAACTCTTTCGCAATGAGGACGTGGAAAATCTGAGAAAGGTATACCGCAACCTCGACGGCCAATGACCTAGCAACAAGGGGACGAGTGGCTCTCGCTAGCCGTTTTTCTGCGTCGCTATAACGGCCGCTGTCTTACTCCTTCCCGATATGTTGCCGATGGTGCGCCGATAAAGCCCCGATACACGCTGCTCCTTCTGGCAAACTTGCTGGGCCTTTGTCCATGCCCCGTCAGCCTCCCGTCAATATGCCGATAGTGCCCCGTCACCTTCCCGTCAACCCGCTCACGAGCCTAGGAATGCCCTTTTTTGCCCGCTATGTTTGTATCGTCACGCATGATGATGCGCTTTTTGCTGCCTATCACCGCCTTTGTCCGCATCGGTTTCGGGCAGAAGCGCACCGAGAGCGCCACCGCCATGAACATGGCTTTCAAGGACAACATGGCCCGCGCGCTCATAGGCACCTACCCTGATTTTACGCTCGACTATGCGCTGGTACGCATAAGCGACGGCATTTTCGTGGGAGGAGGTTCTGAGGCCGTTAGCACTGTGGCCAAGCAGGACAAGGAAGAAGATTTCCTCCCCTAAGGAGGGAAGATATCTAGGAGGTTCGTGTTGCCGGACGGGCACACGAATCTCCTTTATCACTCATCTATGCCTTCCATGGCAAAGAGAAAGGCGTAATTGAGACCTAATTGCTGGGGGGATAACGTCAGGTCAACATGTCCAAAAACTTATCAATGTTATAGACCCGCACCTTAGGAAAGCTTACGGCTCAGAGCACTTTAAAGTGGGCGTCATTAGATACTATGCAGTCCACGCCTCCAGTGACAGCTGCGTCTACGTATTTATTGTCATCCTCATCACCTTCAATGAGACGCCATTCAAAATATACATCTACTTTGTGCAGGTTCTTTAGGCTCAGTAGCATTTCGGCTATATTGGAGGCTACAATAGGATTTGCTCTTTGCCCAATAATTTCCACATATTCTGACAGGATTTCATTACTGATAACAAGCTCGAACCTACCTTCCAACAAGGCATCAAAAATAGGACGGTAGATTGACTTTCGGGCTATAGACACGAGCAACACGTTGGTGTCAAGTACAACCCGCATACCTTAGCTTTTTTTTCGCATATGCTCTCCTGCCCACTCTTCCATCGTCTCATTGCTCCACCCATTCTCTTCCCACAGCCTATCCATCTCGTCACTGGCTGTATCGGCAAAATATTTGGCCAATATGTTTTTTATCTCCACCAACTGTTTCTCGGGAAGCTCGTATTTAAACAGCTTTAATAGCTCCATCTGGGCATTTGTCAACTTTCCTACCTGCGCCATATGCAAAATATTATAAACAAATATAGCAAAAGCCAATGAAACCTGCAACCCCTCAAAACCTATTGATAGTCATAACGATAGTACTTTATCTTTTTCTACGCCAGAGCATATGCTTAGCCTTTAGGCCACGCTCCTTCAGCCCCCGTAGGGCACTCCTTTATCACTCATCTATTCCTTCCAAGGCAAAGAGGAAAGCATAGTTGAGGGCGATATCCTTCAGGTAATCGAACCTGCCCGAAGCGCCTCCGTGCCCATAGTCCATATCCGTTTTCAGGAGCAGCACATTATTGTCCGTTTTCATGGCGCGAAGCTTGGCCACCCATTTGGCCGGCTCGAAATACTGCACCTGGCTATCGTGCAGGCCCGTGGTGACCAAGATATTCGGATAGTCCTTGGCCTCCACGTTCTCATAAGGCGAATAGCTCTTCATGTACTCATAGGCAGCCTTGTCGTTGGGATTGCCCCATTCATCGTATTCATTGGTAGTGAGTGGGATGCTTTCGTCCAGCATGGTATTGACCACGTCCACAAAGGGTACCTGCGCGATCACACCATGCCAGAGGCTCGGCTCCATATTGACCACGGCGCCCATCAAGAGGCCGCCCGCACTGCCGCCCTGGGCGTATAGGTGCCCTTGGGCCGCATATTTTTCCGCTATAAGGTACTTGCCGCAGTCGATAAAGTCCTGAAAGGTGTTCTTTTTCTTCATCAGCTTGCCATCCTCGTACCATTGCCTGCCCATCTCCTGCCCGCCACGTATGTGGGCTATAGCATACACAAAGCCCCTGTTGAGCAAGCTGAGGCGCGTGCTGCTGAAAGCGGCATCCATAGACGCGCCATAAGAACCATAGCCGTATAGCAACAGCGGCGCTGAGCCGTCCTTCTTGAACCCCTTCTTCTTATAGACCAAAGATATGGGCACCTTGGTGCCGTCCGTGGCCGTAGCATACAGCCGTTCGGTCACATAGTCCGTAGGCTCGTAACCGCCCAATACCTCCTGTTGCTTCTTCAGCTCCTTTTTATGGGTAGACATATCATAGTCGTAGGTAGAAGACGGCGTGGTAAGCGAAGTGTAGTTGTAACGCAGGGTTTTGGTATCATACTCCGGATTGGCGCTGGCATAGGCATCGTAGGCAGGCTCGCCAAACTCGAGGTAATGCGCCTCGCCCGATTGGAGGTTTCGCACGTTGAGCTGGGTGAGGCCATTCTTACGTTCGGACACCACTAAGAAATCCCTAAATTCCTCCACGCCCTCCAGAAGCACGTCTTGCCTATGGGGGATCACTTCCTTCCAGTGTGCCAGCTCCGTTTTGTCCAGAGGGCACTCCATCAATTTGAAATTGAGTGCATCCTTGTTGGTGACGATCAAAAACTTATCGTCCAGGGCCGTTACATCGTACAGCACATCCTTCATCCGTGGTTGAAACACCACAAATTCGCCATCGGGACGATCGGCGTCCAGGAATCGGGCCTCGGAAGAGGTCGTAGCTCCCGAATAGATGAAGATAAACCTGCCCGACTTGGAACGTCCCACGCCAATGTAATTGGTGTTGTCCTTTTCTACATAGACCTCCCTGTCGCTGCCACTGCCATCGCCCAGTTGGTGCTTCATGATCTTTTCGGTAAGCAGGGTCTCTGCGTTGTTCTTGGTATAGAAAAAGGTCTTGTTGTCATTGGCCCAGGCTACGCCGCCCGTGGTGCCGGGAATGGTTTCGCTAAGCAGCTCGCCCGTCTCCAGGTTTTTTATATGGATGGTGTATTGCCTGCGCGACACGGTATCTACGCCGTAGCTCATCCATTTGTTGTCCGGACTGATGCTGAAGCCCGTAGCCGCATAGTAGGGGTGGCCTTCCGCCAACTGATCTACGTCCAGCAGGATTTCCTCAGCCGCTTCGAGGCTGCCTTTCTTCCTGCAGAACTTGTAGTACTGCTTGCCATCTTCCGTACGCGAATAATAGTAATAGCCATTCTTGAAATAGGGCACGGACTCGTCCTGCTCCTTGATCCTCGCCTTGAGCTCGGAAAACAAGCTTTCCTGAAAAGGCTTTGTAGCGGCCATCATGGTATCCAGGTAGGCATTTTCGGCATTCAGGTAGGCCACTACCCGGTCGCTATTGGGTCCTTTCTTGAAATAGTCTATCATCCAATAGTAGGGGTCTGCCACCGTATCGCCGTGTATGGTACGCTCATGGGATAGCTGTTCTGCCTTTGGCGCTTCCACCTGGGGCCAAACATAGGGCTTGGTCTCTTTTTTGGAATCCTGGCCGCAGCCTGCCAGCAAAGGGAGTATGATCATGATTGGGGCTGTTTTGTTCATGCTAAAAAACTGAAACCCAAAAATAGCAATTTAAATGGATATAATTGCCATGAGGTAGACTGGCGCAAGCTTAGGGGAAGGCCACCTGCGGATAGGCTAGCTTGTGCCACTAAATATTGGCAAGCTTGAAGCTTGCCTTGTCTGGGAAGCTTCAAGCTTCTTCTTATCTTTAGGCCCAAGTTAGGCCATTGCCGTTCCCCTCGCTCAAACTTGGGCCAGTATCCAGTAATTTGCATATAAAAAGCAATTTACCTAAGTTTGTAATGTGCTGGTTAACAAACTGAAAATATGACTACAATAACAGCCACTATATCGAATCAAAAGGACGTAAAGATACTTGAGGAAATCTTGGATCGCTTTGGCATCGATTATATTATTGAAGATTCTGTGCCCGTCTCTCATCAGCTAACACCGTCCGGACAAAGTGAACATAATGGCCCTTTGGCTACCCTATCGAAGCAAGAGCTAGACATAAGGTTGCGACCCGCTTTTGAAGAAATAAAGACCAGAAGGTCTAACACTGCTGACTAATTTTGAAACCGAAGAACTTTACGCTTGTCGCAGGTCCAAATGGGGCAGGGAAAAGCAGCTTATCTAATTATCTTTCCCGTCCTAACGCCATTATCTTTGATCCAGATAAAGAATTCAAGAAATTGGAAGAGCAAATGCCCGATCTTCCTGATGAAAATCTGTATCATGCTTTGGATTATACCTTAGATAATTTCATAAACAAAGCTTTGGGAGAGCGCTTAGATTTTACTATCGAAAGCAATTTAAGAGACAATAAAATTCTTGAAACGGTAAACAAATTCAAGGAACATGAGTACGTCACTTCCCTCATCTTTATTGCTCTTGGCAGTATAGAAGAATCTCAAAAACGTGTAACCCAACGCATAAAGGAGCAGGGACATGCCGTAGATAGCTTTAGTATTGCATATAACTTTGAGTATAGTAAAAAAACTCTTTTCTCCATCATTGATCAGTTTGATTTTGTGTTGGTTCTAGAGTCAATTCAAGATGCCGTCAATCCCCTTCTTCGTTTACTGAACAAAAAGATAGTATTGGAAAGACCGGCTACAAAATGGGGCAAGATATTACAACAGGAGCTTAAGGCCTCTCTTCTAAAGCGAGATAGTTAGCGTATTTCCGGGCATGGTAAGTTTTCGATGTCATGTATCCACGGAACTGGCGCAAGCTTAGAGGAACGCCACGCGCGGATAGGCTAGCTTGTACCACTAAATATTGGCAAGCTTGCAGCTTGCCTATCTGGGAAGCTTCAAGCTTCTTCTTATCTTTAGGCCCAAGTTAGGCCTTCGCAGTTCCCCTCGCTCAAACTTGAGCCAGTATCCAGAACAACTCGGTGCGCTCACGCCTTTTAATCCTTAATAAAAACGCCCGTGGCCTGTCCACCGTCAGAAAGAGTCAACCGGTTTCCAGAGATGGTACCTGTCAAATTGCTGGGTATGCCCGCTATCGTACCGGATATGTACACGGTAGCACCCTCTACCCGATAAGTTGCCTCAAAATCTATCGGAATGTTACTCAACACCATCTCTATTACTACATTGTTATTGTCCACAAAGCGGTACCTTTCATAGTCTGTAGTGTTGATGGTACGCGTCCAACTGGTGCCAACCAAGGAGATCGTGCCCGTTTCTTCCTCGGATGATTTTTTACATGCGGCAAAGCTTACCGTCATCCATACCAATACGACCAGGCTTTTGCTAATCAATGAATTTTTCATGCTGTTATAATTTGAGATTACTACCATTAGAACGTTAATGGACTAAAGATACGCTTGTATTGCTACCGCTTTTGAAAGAATGAGTGAAAGGCAAGTTTAGATGAGTGAAGGGCAATAGTTTTTGTATATAGGACCTCCCCCTCACCTGGAACTGGCGCAAGCTTAGGGGAAGGCCACGTGCAGATAGGCTAGCTTGTGCCACTAAATATTGGCAAGCTTGCTGCTTGCCTTATCTGGGAAGCTTCAAGCTTCTTCTTATCTTTAGGCCCAAGTTAGGCCTTCGCAGTTCCCCTCGCTCAAACTTGAGCCAGTATTGAGACGGTATGGCGTGCTATATAGACTATCCCTAGTCTGCGGAATCGGATGGAGACTTGTTACGACCTCCCCTCCCAGCGCTCAGTCCCAACACGCCCCCCTCGAAGAGGGGGATAGGTATGGCGTACTACCTTTGCAGGTCGCTATCCCCCTCTGGAGGGGGTAGGGGGAGGAATTGAAGCATAAAAAAAATAATCAATAATCCTTGTTGCGTTTACTGCCTCCCCCTCCCAATGCTCTTATTCCATCGCACCCCCCTTGAAGAGGGGGACAGCATGGCGTGCTACCTTTGCAGGTCGCTATCCCCCTCTGGAGGGGGTAGGGGGAGGAATTGAAGCATAAAAAAAATAATCAATAATCCTTGTTGCGTTTACTGCCTCCCCCTGCCTTTGCTCTTATTCCACCGCGCCCCCCTCGAAGAGGGGGACAGTATGGCGCACTACCTTTGCAGGTCTCTATCCCCTCTGGAGGGGGTAGGGGGAGGAATTGAAGCATAAAAAAACTAATAAATAATCCTTGTTGCGTTTACTGCCTCCCCCTCCCAATGCTCTTATTCCATCGCACCCCCCTTGAAGAGGGGGACAGCATGGCGTGCTACCTATCTACTGGCAATTCTTACTTGATATTTATGATTACTGCCTCCCCCTGCCAACGCTCGATCCACCGCGCCCCTCCCGTTTTGACGGGACAGGCTCTCCAGAGGGGGACAGTAAGCGTACTACTAAAACTTGAGGTTCAGCCCCAGCAAGAAGTTGGTCCCGGCCTGCGGATAGTAGAAGTTGGACGTGTACACCGTGGGGTCGCCCTCAAATACGGAACTGTAAGTATAGCCATTGGGCTCATACTTCTCGTTGAAGAGGTTGTTGATCAGCAAATTGATGCCAATGTTTTTCACTCCTCTGACCGAAAAGGCATAGCCCAAGCGCAGGTTGTTCACGAAGAAAGCGTCCAAGCTCCTGTCCTTGTCGGATGTATTGTCCAGGTACTGGCGCGATACGTATTTGGAGATAAAGGCCACCTCGGCCTTTCCAAAAGGCCTATAGGCCAGCTCACTGCTCCCGACAAAACTAGGCGAGAGCGCAATGTTGGTGTTTTCAAAGTGGTTCTCCACCTGCCCCACTGGATCCCAATTCTCGTCATAGACGGTAATGTACTCATAGAAGTCTTTCACCTTGTTGCGGCTCCAGGCACCCGTCACCGCCCAGGAGAATTGGGCTATCGGCTGCCATTTGGCATCGGCCTCCAGTCCCACGCGGTAGCTATCGGGCACGTTCATGCGCGTTTGTGCGCCCACATCGTTTACCTGCCCGGTGAGTATGAGCTGGTCGCGGTAGAACATGCCATAAGCATTGATGCCGGCATTGAATTGCCTTCTGCCCAGGCGGTAGCCCAGCTCTATATTTTGCAGGTGCTCTGCCTTGGGCCTGCTATCGGGTGTAGAGTTCTCGAAGTCATTGCGCACGGGCTCCTTATTGCCTATGGCATAGGAAGCATAGAGTTGCCCGGCATTTTCCAATTGATAGCTCACGCCAAATTTGGGATTGAAGAAGCTCATGTTGGCATCCTGCTGCACATTGTTCAGGTTGCGATCATAGCCCAAAAAGGAATAGCCCACCCGGCGATACTGCAGGTCGGCAAAGAAAGATGCCGCGCCCATCCGCCATTCCCCTTTTCCAAAGACATTGAAATCCGTTTTCTTGGCATCGTTGAAATAATAGCGGTGCTTGGTGTCGAAGGAGCCGTCGGCATCAAAATCGTAGTGTTCGCCTTGGGCAAAAAGCGGATTGCGCGACCAAACGATATCGCCGTAGTGATCGCCCAGGTATTCGTTGTAGGCCCCGCCCAAGGTGAGGTTCAGCGCATCGGTAGCGCGGTACTCGGCCGAATAGGTGAGGCCATAGAAATGATTGTCCAGCCAGCGCTGCCGCACCAGGTCCGTCCTCGTAAAGGTGGTGTCGGGCAGTACCACATTGTCTAAATCATAAGATCCATAGGATTCCCCTGGTCTGTACTCCTCATAATAGCCACGCCCGCGCGTATAGTGCAAGGCCGCATTCAGCACCAACCTGTCTACGCTGTTATTGGAGAATAGCAATTGATAATGGTCTTGTTGGTAGTTGTCGTTCTGGTCCTTGTACAGGAAAGAGTTGTAGGTACGCGGATTGGCGTTACGTATATTGTCGGCATCGCGCCCTTCGAGCCAGTTGTCCGCGATATAACCTTCCACATCTTGGGCCGTGCCAAAGAGCTTTTCCTCTGGAATGCCGTTCCATGCCTGGTAGGTTTTTTCCTTGCCCGAGAAGACGTTGGCACGCAGCAAGCTGTTCTTGCCATACCATGCACCACTGAGGTAAAAGGACTTGAGGTCGGATGCTCCCCGATCTATAAAGCCATCCGAGCTGATGCGGGAGAGACGACCATCGAAGGTAAATTTATCGTTGATGAGCCCCGTACCGATGCGCACGGTATTCTTCCAGGTGTTGAAAGAGCCAAAGGTATTGTCCAGCTCGGCATAAGCCGTATCGATGCGGCTATTGGTCTGCACATTGATACTGGCGCCAAAGGCTCCTGCTCCATTGGTAGAGGTGCCCACACCGCGCTGTATCTGTATATTGTCTACCGAGGAAGCAAAGTCGGGCATATTCACCCAAAAGGTTCCCATGCTCTCCGAGTCATTGTAGGGAATGCCGTTGATGGTAACGTTGACCCGCGTGGGATCGCTACCACGTATGCGGATGCCCGTATAGCCTACTCCTGCCCCTGCATCCGAGTAGGTCACCACGGCGGGGGTCTGGTCTAGGAGGTAGGGCAGGTCTTGCCCCAGGTTGTTCTTGGCCAGGTCCTCTTTATTGAGGTTCTTAAACGTAGTGGCCGAGTTTTGATTGGCCCGGGTGGCGCTTACGACCACCTCATCGGCCAGAAAGGGCCTGCGCTTCAGCGCAATCAATACCTCCTTGTTGGCGTCGATGGTCAACTCTTGCTGCACGGCCTGATAGCCCACATAGCTTACCCTGAGCAAATAGCTTCCTCCCTTCAATTGCCGAAAGGTGGCTTGCCCTTGCCTATCTGCCTGCACGCCCGACGCGGCAGCGCCCAGGTATACGGAGGCCCCGGAGAGGGCTACCTTGGTTTCTTCATCCACCACTTTCACGGTGAGCGCATGTTGCGCCCATAGGACAAATGGGCAAAACAATACCCAAATGCTCAAAACGATTTTCCTGTTCACAATACCTTTGTTTTTACACGTTAAACAAAGACGATTGCAGGGGTAGCAAAAGCCAAATTAACTTACTGTTTACTGTATTTTTTTGTCCGCTAGTGCGGCACTCCCTCCCTACGCCGGCATTACCCGGATCAGGTGTTCGAAAGCGAAATCATCCGCTCTCGATGGGTATAATCTCAGCCTTGATTTGTGTCGATCCATTGCTGGACAAACAAGGCACCCCTATTGCGATGTGCGGCAAATGTAACAACAATTTGCCTATTAACCTAATGGTTCTTTCCCGTTGGGTGGGCAATAATTCACTCTTGCTCGCGAATGGTAAGCCTTTGCATCTTAAAAAATGGCACGCAAAGACGCAGAGACGCAAAGTACCTTTCTCTGCGCCTCCGCGGCTTTGCGAGAAATAAAAAAAATGGGAATATGTTGTACACCCCTTCCCATTGGGTGCAAACAGTTACCTTACCAAAGCCCTTCTATAAACCGCAAGGCAACGCTCGCGCGATTCCTTGAGGTCCACTATGGGTCCTAGATATGCCGAAGTGCCGTACTCGGGCAACCCACTTGCGGATATATATTTCGTCGGGATCGAACTTCTTTGCCTGTGCCAGCGGATTGAAAATACGGAAATAGGGCGCGGCATCACAACCGCAACCCGCGGCCCATTGCCAACCTCCATTATTGGAGGCAAAATCATAGTCCAGCAGCTTCTCGGCAAACCAGCCCTCGCCCCATCGCCAGTCTATCAAAAGGTTCTTGGTCAAGAAGGAAGCCGTGATCATCCGCACACGATTGTGCATAAAGCCCGTCTCGGCCAATTCGCGCATGCCGGCATCTACCAGGGGGAAGCCCGTTTTACCCGCCTTCCAACATGCAAACTCCGATTCCTTGTTGCGCCAAGCTATGGCATCGTACTCCTCCTTGAATGACCTGTTTTCCCCTACCTGAGCGAAGCATTGCAAGATCATCTGATAAAATTCGCGCCATACCAGCTCTTTGAGGTACACCGCACTGTGCTGCTGTGCATAGCTTGCCAGGCGTCGGATGCTAATGGTGCCAAAGCGCAAGTGGACGCCCAGTCGCGAGGTACCCTGTTCCAAAAAAGGGAAATCACGGTTTTTTTCATATTCCCGAACGGTTTTTGCGGGAATGGCATAGGGAGGCAGGGCAAGGGTGGTCTCTCGGAAGCCAATATCGTTCAGAGCGGGTAGGGTCGCTTCCCATTGCAACAACTGCTTGGCATAGCGCTCGTTTGGATAGGCCTGCAGGTAAAAAGGACTTAAACTGGCCATCCATTTACGGTAATAGGGGGTGAACACGGTGTAGCAACTGCCATCATCCTTATGCACCTCCTCCCCATCAAAGATCACTTGATCCTTGAAAGCATGAAAGCCGATGCCTTGCCGACGGGCCATATGGGCAATTTTCTCGTCCCTTTTCAAGGCATAGGGCTCATAGTCGCGATTGGTGAAGATATGCTTGACCTCGTATGCCTGCATCAAGGTTTCAAAGACCTCTTCGGGCTTTCCCCTCTTTACCAGAAGGCTGCTGCCGAAAGACCGAAGCTCCGCCTGCAGCCTAGCCAATGCCTTGTAGATAAAGGACACACGGGCATCGCTTTTGTCGTGCAGCTCATCTAGGATGTAAGTATCGAAAACAAAAACAGGCAGTACGGGCAGTCCAGCACGCAGGGCATGGTACAGTCCAGCATTGTCGCTGAACCGGAGATCCCGGCGAAACCAAAAGATAGTCAGCGGCATGGTCATGTTAGTGATCTTCGTCGCGCTCATGTACACGGATATTGAATTTTGCCATCAACTCCGGCAAGCCCAACTTCTTCTCGTGCTCAAAGACCTCGCGATGGGGCTTGTCCAGCTTTTGCAGCAGCTCCAAAAGCTGGAGCTGCTCTTGTCGGTTCAAGGGCGACATCACCATATCGTTTACCGCATTGATGCGAGAGAGGGTCTTGTAAAAAGCTGCCCTGCCCATATCGGTCACGGAAAGCTTCTTGCTGCGCTTGTCATCTTGCGAAACCTCCTGAACGATCAGGTTCTTGCGCAACAAACGGCGGATGATCTCCATGCCCGTCGGTTTCAGTTGCACATGTTTTTCTATCAATTGGGATTGGGTATAGGAGCCCGCAAAAACCAGGCTGAGTACAAAGGCAAATTCATCATAGGTATCGAAGGGCGTTCCTTCAAGCGCCATGCGCACATAGTTCATCTTATAGCGTCCCAGATGGGTCAGTAAAGAGGATGCGGTATAGTGGGGCTGCCCCCCACGGTTCTTGCCATTCCATTGCAGCCTGTCTGCCAATTGCGCTGTGGTACTGGCGTTTTGTGCATGACGCTCCATAAGCCAACGCGAGAAAGAAGGCATGTCAACTGCCCCCCCGCCGTACTCGGACTCAAAAGATTCCAACTCCAAAATCAAGCTTTTCAAAAATGCATAGCCGTACATATACACGTATTTAAAATGGGAATATGCAAAGTTACCAAATAATTAGTATTAAAAAATACCAATATTGTTATTGAAACATACTAAAATAATCTATATTTGTACAAAAACATATTAATATGCATTCACATGTTACCATAATTGGCGCTGGATTAGCTGGATTGGTTGCCTCCTGCTATTTACGAAAATGTGGGTTTGAGGTAAGTGTAGTGGAAAAAAATGCGACTCCTGGGGGCAGAGCAAGGCAATTTAGCGAAAAAGGCTTTGTGTTCGATATGGGTCCGAGTTGGTACTGGATGCCCGATGTTTTCGAAAGCTTCTTTGCCGATTTTGGCAAAAAGACTTCCGACTATTACAAGCTAGTCAGGCTAAGCCCGTCTTACACGGTGTTTTTCGAAAACGAAGAATGGGACATTCCGTCCAGTATGGAAGAACTGGGGCGTTTATTTGAAACATTGGAGACCGGAAGCCGTGAAAGGTTGCAGGCCTATATGCACGATGCCGCTGCAAAATACGCCGTAGGCATGCATCGATTTGCCAGTAAGCCCGCCTTGCATCTGTCGGAGTTTATGTCTGGCGACATCCTTTCGCTATTGCACAAGCTGCAGCCCTTCCGCAACATGGAGCAACATGTGAACCGGTATTTCAGCCATCCCCTCATAAGAAAGATCATGCAGTTTCCCGTCATTTTCCTGGGCGCAATGCCCCACCGTATACCAGCCATGTACAGCCTGATGAACTATGCCGATACGAGGCTAGGAACCTGGTATCCACTGGGGGGCATGCACGAAATCGTAAAGGCGGTCTATAAGCTGGCGAAGGCCCTGGGAGTCAAGTTCCGTTTCGGTGCAGACGTAGCGGGCATTGATATGGAAGACAAAAAGGCCAGGGCAGTACGATTCAACAACGAAAGGCTGGCAACGGATATCGTTATCGGTGCGGGCGACTACCATGGCATCGAATCGCTATTGCCAGAAGATTACCGCCAATACGACAATCGCTATTGGGAAAGCAGGGAGATGGCTCCATCTTGCTTACTGTATTTCTTAGGTATTGATAAACGCTTGCCCTTGCAGCACCATTCGCTCTTTTTCGACACTTCCTTTGAAGGGCACGGCAAGGCCCTATATCAAGATCCTGAGTGGCCGAAAAATCCGCTCTTTTATGTCTGTGCCCCATCGGTTACCGATCCCAGCGTGGCTCCCGAAGGCTGTGAGAATCTCTTTGTGCTGATACCAGTTGCCGCGGGATTGGACGGAGACACTGCTGCCATGAGGCGAGAGTACCTAGACATGGTATTGAAGAGGCTGGAAGAGCGAACGAAAACAGACATCAAAAACCACATCGTTTTCCAAAAAGATTATGCCATCAGTGATTTTCAGCAAGATTATCATGCTTTCAAAGGCAATGCCTACGGGCTGGCCAATACGCTCATGCAAACAGCCTTTGGCAAACCTAGGATGCATAGCCGCAAGGTGGAAAACCTATTTTTCTGTGGGCAGCTGACCGTTCCGGGGCCTGGGCTACCGCCTGCATTCCTGTCTGGCAAGATGGTAGCCGAACAAGTGCTCAAATATGCACAACAGAAACTCGATTTTTCCACTCATTCAACCAAAGAAAAACATGAATACCCTTTTTCTGTTCAGCCAAGCGAGCTTTAGCTGCAGCCATAGCGTCACGAGAAAATACAGCACTTCCTTTTCGTCTGCCATCCAATTGCTGCATCCCGATCTGCGCGATCCCATAATGGGCATCTATGGTTTTGTGCGACTGGCAGACGAGATTGTGGACACTTTTCACGACTTCGACAAGCGAGCGCTGCTGGAAAAATTTGAAGAGGATACGTTCACGGCCATCGCACAGGGCATCAGCCTGAATCCCATTCTCCAAAGCTTCCAACTGGTGGTATGTCAATACCGCATCCAAAAAGCCTTGATCAGTGCTTTTTTCAGAAGCATGTTTACCGATCTGGAAAAAAAGGAATGGAAAAATGAACAGGAGCTGAAAGACTACATCTATGGCTCGGCAGAGGTAGTAGGCCTGATGTGCCTACAGGTATTTTGCGAGGGCAACGAGGCTTTGGTCAAACAGCTGGCACCTGCGGCTACGGCCTTGGGGTCGGCTTTTCAGAAAGTGAACTTTTTGCGCGACATTCGGGACGATATGGAAAGCCTAGACAGGCAGTATTTCCCAAACGTAGATTTTAACCGCTTTAGTGCTGCGGACAAAAAATCCATCGAAGACGATATCTTACGGGATTTCAAGGCGGCCTTAAGGGGTATCGAGGGCCTGCCACCCAAGGCGCGCTTTGGCGTCTATGTGGCCTACCGCTATTACCTCTGCCTCTTTCAAAAGATAAGAAGCTTGCCGCCCGAGGTGGTGATGAAAAGGAGGGTGCGCGTACCCAATATGCAAAAGCTGCTGCTGGTGTTGCGACTCACCATCATGCGCAAACTTCATTTTACCTAAATTGGTTTACATTATGACATATATCGCTTATGTCTTGGTTGTAATAGCTGTGTTCTTTGCCATGGAATGGGTGGCCTGGGCTACACATCGCTACATCATGCACGGATTGCTATGGTTTTTGCACCGCGACCACCACCAGCCACACGAGGGCAAACTGGAAAAGAACGATTGGTTTGCCATCATATTCTCCATTCCCAGTATAGGCAGCTTCCTACTCGGCAAGCTCTGGTCCAATCCTTGGCTCTATTGCATCGGGCTAGGCATCCTATTGTACGGCATTGCCTACTTCTTCGTACACGACATCATCGTGCACCAACGCGTCAGGTGGTTTACGCGTACGCGAAGCAGGTATGTAAAGCAGCTGCGCTGGGCGCACAAGATGCATCACAAGCATTTGGGAAAGGAAAACGGTGAATCTTTTGGCTTCTTATTTGTCGAAAAGAAATACCGCGACAAAATTGAAAGAGATGAACAGCTGCAACAAAAAAATACAGGCAAATGAGCCTTTTGATTTTGCCATAATCGGTACCGGCCTTGCCGGATTGATGCTGGCTGTCGCCCTACTGGAGAACAAGCCTACTGCCCAAAAAAAGATCCTCTTGCTAGATAGTTCCTTTGATGGATATGCCCCGCGCACTTGGTGTTTCTGGCAAGCCGGCACTTCAAAATGGGATCATTTGGCGGAGAAAAGCTGGACCAACGTGGCTTTTGCCCTTGGAGACAAAACACTGAAAAAGAACTTGCTGCCCTACAGCTATAACCTGATCTCGTCCAATAGGTTTCGCGAATACGCCTGGTCCATCATTCGGAAGCATGGCCATGTGCATGCCGAAGAGGCAAGCGTATGCAGCATCACCACCATTGGCAATGAGCAAGTGATCAAAACGGCAGACAGCACCTTCCGTGCCCATAGCGTTTTCGATAGCCGCTTCGAGCCACAAGCACTACAGCACCGTGCGGGGCATACGCTATATCAACAATTCGTAGGTCATTTCGTGCAAGCGAAACAAGCCATTTTTGACCCGAGTACCGCCCTTTTGATGGATTTTACCGTGCCGCAGTCGCAAGCGGTAGCCTTCTGCTATTTATTGCCTACTTCTGCCCACACCGCCTTGGTGGAATATACGCTCTTTACGCCAAGCATCCTTCCCGAGCACCAATTGGAACAGGCGCTGGAGCGCTATATCCAGGAAAAGTTTCCCGAGGCGGAAATGACCGCAATTGCAAGGGAAAAAGGCATCATCCCTATGACGGACTATCAATTTACCCAGCCACATCGGGGCATTGTCCCCATTGGTACCGCAGGTGGCTGTAGCAAGCCCTCCACGGGCTATACCTTTTCATTTGTTTGCCGACATACGGAAAAAATAATCCAAGATATCAATGCAGGCAAAATGCCCAGAGCCTACAAGGAGGAGGTACCCACAAGATTCGACTTTTACGATCGCATCATGCTAGCCATCATGGAAAAGTACCCCGAGAAAGGTGCGGGGCTGCTCTTCCGTTTGTTCCAAAACAACAAAGTGCAAGATGTACTGCGTTTCCTCGACAACCAGTCGACCATAGGCACCGAGTTATCCATTTTCAAGAGCCTGCCCATCGGGTTGTTTTCTAAACAGGCCATCCAGGAACTCCTAAAAAGCCCTTGCAAGCTATCTAAGCGAAATGTGGATCGGTGAGGCCACTTCCTCTACGTATACCGATGCCTCCTCAAAGCTGGGAGCCCGCATCAAAGGTCGCTTATCGCCCGAAAAGCCATATTTTTCCTTCGGTATACCCCACATGTTCTTATCCAGCACACCATTGCCATTTTCGTCTAGGAATAAAAGTATGGCATATCGACCACTAGGTATACTTTCTACGGCTATCGTCGTTTCCGAAAGCCCAGATACCGCCACTATTTTTTTCCGAAAGGCTTTTTCGGGCTTCATATAGTCCTGCTCACTATCGTACAACGCCAGGTATATATTCCCTTTCCGCTGGTCTATATTACTCACCGACACCTTCACCTGGGCTTGTACCACGCAGTTGCAAAAAGGGATAGAGGCCAGTATTATCAATACGTATTTCATCAGAAAAGAATTTGTTCTCAATGGCGGGTTTTCTCTGTCTATGAGGCTTTTTTATCCTTGAGATAAGAACACATCCAAAGCTGTCATCAGCCAAAACTATAGAATTCTCATCAAAGCAGACCCATTTTTCTCAATAAAATAAACGGGTTCTATACCCAAAACGCTCAATTTATCCGACCTTTGCCGTCCTACTATCTATTGATTGTTCATGAAAGTTTGCATTGCCGAAAAGCCAAGTGTTGCCAAAGACATCGCCGATATTATCGGAGCAAAACAACGCAAAAACGGCTATTACGAGGGCAACGGCTATCAGGTTACCTGGACCTTCGGGCATTTCTGCACCTTGAAAGAACCGCATGACTATTCCGAGCAATGGAAATACTGGCGGTTGGAAAACCTGCCCATGATCCCGCCTAGCTTCGGAATCAAACTGATAGACAATGCTGGTGTGCTGAGGCAGTTCAAAGTCATCGAAGAGCTGGTGCAGCAGTCCGAAGAGGTCATCAACTGTGGGGACGCCGGCCAGGAAGGGGAGTTGATACAACGCTGGGTATTGCTGAAGGCAAAATGCACGGTGCCCGTAAAAAGGCTTTGGATCTCCTCCCTCACCGAACAGGCCATCAGGGAAGGGTTCCAGAAACTGAAAGAGGCCCATCAATATGACAATCTCTATGCCGCTGGCAGTGCCCGAGCCATCGGCGACTGGCTGCTGGGGATGAACGCGACACGCTTGTTTACCAAAAAATTTGCCCAGGGAAAGACCGTCCTGTCCATCGGAAGGGTACAGACGCCCACCCTGGCCATGATCGTACAAAGGCAGAAAGAAATCAACGCCTTTGTGGTCGAGGAATACTGGGAGCTGAAAACCCTTTACCGCGAAACGGAATTTACTTCCACTATAGATCGAATCAAGGTACTGGAAAGGGCAGAGAAGGGCCTGGCCTATTTGCAGGAGCACCCCTTTGAGATTACCGCTTTCGAGCGCAAGGAAGGCAAAGAAGGTAATCCCCGCCTATTCGATCTTACGGCCCTGCAGGTAGAGGCCAATAAAAAATATGCTTTCTCTGCCGATGATACCCTAAAATATATCCAAAATCTCTATGAGAAAAAATTGGTAACCTACCCAAGGGTAGACACCACCTACCTCTCGGAAGACCTCCATCCCAAGGTGGCCGATATCCTTCGGGATATGGAGCCTTATAAAGAGCTCATCGCTCCAGTATTGGCAAAGCCCATTCCCAAGCTGAAGGCGGTCTTTGACGACAAAAAAGTGACAGACCACCACGCCATCATCCCCACAGGCATGTATCCCGGAGGCATTTCCCTGCAGGAGAAACGCATCTATGACCTTGTAGCAAGGCGGTTCATTGCCGTTTTCTACCCCGAGTGTAAAATAGCCAACACCACCGTGCTGGGTAAGGTGGGACAAGTAGGCTTCAAAGCCACGGGCAAGCAGATCCTAGAGCCCGGGTGGAAAGAAGTATATGCCCAGGACGCGGTGGCCAGGAAGGAGGGAGAGGAAGAGGAAAAGATCTTGCCCCATTTCACGGTAGGGGAAAATGGCCCCCATACGCCCCGAATACACCACGGCAAAACGACCCCGCCCAAGCCTTATACCGAAGCAAGCTTGCTAAGGGCCATGGAAACAGCCGGAAAGCAGGTAGATGATGAAGAGATGCGGGAGTTGTTGAAAGATAATGGCATAGGCAGGCCTTCCACCAGGGCAAATATCATTGAGACGCTGTTTCGCCGAAAGTACATTGAAAAGCGTAAGAAGAACATCCACGCCACCCAAACCGGTATCGACCTGATAGATACCATACAAACGCAACTATTGAAAAGCCCCGAGCTGACGGGCATATGGGAACGCAAACTGCGGCTCATCGAAAAGGGCGAATATGCCTTGGATACCTTCAAACAGGAACTGATACAAATGGTGGTTGACCTTACCCACGAAGTGAAAACCGCCAATTACAAGGTGATTGCCGTTGTGGAGGAATCGTCTTCTCCAAAAGCAGAGAAGACTAACACCCCAACGACACCCAAGCAATCCATCAGCATAGAAGAACTACCTTGTCCCAAATGCAAGAAGCAGCTCATGAAAAAAGGGAATGCCGCATATGGATGTGCCAACTTCAAGGTATGCGGCTTCAAAGTGCCGTTTGAACTGTTTGGCAAAAAGCTGACGGAAAAACAAGTGGCGGATCTACTGACCAAGGGCAAGACCACTAAGCTAAAGGGACTACAGGTGCCTGGCAAGGAGCATATCACCGCAGGCAAACTGATCATCAATGAGCGGTTCGACATTGATATAGCGCCTTAACGGACAAGTTTCCCACCTTCGCTGATGGCAGAAACAAAGCCCAGAGTATGCCTCTGCAGCAGGATTGGATAGCACAAGAATTTCTCCTTTATCTGCTTATTGCTTTTTAGTCAATGCTTTTCATCAGGTCAAAACAAAGCTTGTCGATATTGGCCATATCAGGGTGGAATGCCTATACATTGGAAAGAATGACGATTCCGGTGCTGTTTATAGTATCCATCGCCATGGAAGAGGAGTATCCGCCCGTGCCTCCGTTGTGCCAATAAATGTCCTTTCCCCATTCTGCCTTAAGGATATGCCAACCTAGGCCCAGGTTCGAGGGCAATCTGGGAAGGCCAGAGGCGTGGTTGGCCAAGCCTACGAAGGAGATAGCTATATCATCTTTAAAAGGGAAATCATAAAAGGTATTGATGTTGTCATCCAGTTTTATTTTTTGCTCGAGCACGGCATCGGCCAGCAGCGTAGCGGTAAACACCTTGGTAATGGAGCCGATCTCAAAAACGCTGTCCTTATTGTCGATGGTCTTGAGGCTATCGTTTTCCTTGATGATGCCATAGTACTTTACGGCTCCATTTTCAATGACCGCTATGGAAAGCTGCGTTTTGTCGGAAAAGGTGCCTGTGCGGTCAAAAATAAGTTGCGCCTGCTCTTGTGGTATATTTCCCAATGCGTTTACGGTATTTCCCGCTGCATTACGCTTTTCTTCAAATGGTTTGAGAAAAAGTCCGTTGATTTGATTTTGGTCATCGAGCGAAAGGTTTAGGATAAGTACCGCCCTTTCAAACGTCGTTTTGTACGAAGCGTACGTCCCCTGTTGGAAGGCCACAAACTCCTCCTGGGTAATGTTGCCTACTTGCTTTTTCAGTCCGGACAAGAATTCGTTTGTCTTATCGAGCGGTATTGTATCCTGACAGAATCCAAAAAATTTCTTTTTTTTGCCAATCATCCTTATCTTGCACAGTAATAAACACATTCTACCATGGTCTCCAAGATAACAGAAGGCGTTAAGATAGCCGTAGAAGCGATATACCAACCCGAATATTCGCAACCGGACAACGATCATTTCATGTTTGCCTACAAGATTACCATAGAAAACAATAATGATTATAGCGTGCAGTTGTTGAGGAGGCATTGGTTCATTTTTGATTCGAACAGTACCCATCGCGAGGTGGAAGGCGATGGAGTGGTAGGTGTGCAGCCCATCATTGCACCAGGGGATACGTATTCCTACGTATCGGGCTGCAACCTCAAGACCGATATGGGCAGCATGCAGGGTTACTATGAAATGCTGCGCGAAATAGACGGTGTCATCATTACCGTAGAGATACCAAAATTCAGCCTAATGGCAGACCATAAACTTAACTAAATCAGTAAGTTATAAGTATCAGGTTATAAGTTTAAAATTCTTTATAAATTTCATATTCGGTATATTTATAACTGAAAACTTAAGACAGACTACTGACACTCTCGATCCTCCATACCTATACTTCGATACTAGATAATTGTGTACCTTTGCAAATTAAATAATTGAACTATTAGTGCTTTGCCAATAGCCAATTATTTTTGTTTTGGACTTTTTAATTTTTACTGGGTGGCCTTTGGCACAAAGAATGCTGCAATACCTTTATTTATCCAAAATTCTATAACTACTTGAACATGAAAGCAATCATTTTAGGAGCAAGCGGATTGGTAGGCAGTCATCTTTTACCTTTGCTGCTAGCCAGCGACAGTTACGATAAAGTCATAGCCATAGTGAGAAAAGACCTCGATACAAAGCACGAAAAGTTGCAACAGGTGCATGCCACGGTCGATACACTGAAGGAAGTAGCGGACGCGCTCGTAGGCGATGTGGTTTTTTCCTGTATAGGCACTACCAAGAGTAAGACACCCGATCTGGAGGAATACTATAGGATAGACCATGACTATCCCCTGCAGCTGGCTGCCATCGCCTTGGAAAACGGGGCACAATATTTTCACTTGGTATCTGCCATGGGAGCAGATGCCCATTCGCGAATTTTCTACAGCAGGATGAAAGGCGAACTGGAACGCGATATATTGGGCCTTCCTTTCAACGGAATCCACATCTACCGACCATCGCTCATTACGGGAGACAGAAACGAAAAACGATCGCTAGAAGATGTATCCTCTACGGTAATGGATTTTATCAATCCCGTACTCGTGGGACCGCTGAAAAAATACCAGAGCATCGAGGCCGAAATCATTGCCAAAGCCATGTATAACAAATCCGTCCAAAAGATAGACGGAAACCATATCTATTTATCAGATCAAATAAAAGAATTAGCGTGAGCATATTATCGACAGAGAATCTTGGCCATTCGTTCAACGACCGTTGGCTTTTCAAAAACCTCTTCTTTGGCATACAAAGGGGAGAGCGAATAGCCTTGGTAGGTATAAACGGTACTGGAAAATCTACCCTCCTGAAAATACTTGCAGGAAAGTTTTTGCCTACGGAAGGCATAGTGGTGCAGGAAAGGGACCTAAAGGTAGGTTATCTGGAACAAGATCCCGTTTTTGATGCCGATAGCAACATAGAAGATTTTATATACTCCATAGACAATGAGCAGCAGCAACTTATCCGGTCTTATGAGAAGCTGCTCACGGAGGAACATCCCGATGAGGATCTTTTACAGGACCTGATAGAGAAGATCAGCAATAACGATGCCTGGGAGTATGAAGATCAAATAAAGACCATTCTTTCCAGACTGGGCATATTCGATCTCAATCAGAAGATAGGAAGCCTTTCCGGCGGCCAAAAGAAACGGCTGTCTCTGGCAAAACTACTGATAGACGATCCAGATATCTATATTCTGGACGAACCCACCAACCACTTGGACATAGAAACCATAGAATGGTTGGAGAAACTGCTTACCACAGGCCAGAAAACTGTATTGCTGGTGACACACGACCGCTATTTTCTTGACAATGTGTGCAATGGCATTAAAGAACTCGACAAGGGAAAGCTTTTCAATTACAGCGGCAATTACAGCTACTACTTGGAAAAGAAGGCCGAAAGGGAAGGGGCCGACGCGCTGGCATTGGAAAAGAACAAAAACCTGTTGCGCAAGGAACTGGAATGGATGAGAAGGCAACCACAAGCAAGGGGAACCAAATCAAAAGCGAGAATAGATGCATTCTATGACCTAGAGGACAAAACCAAAAATACGGGAAGCAAAGAGCAGGTGGAGTTGAGCATGAAAGTGTCGAGGCAAGGCAATAAAATCCTTGAAATAGATCATGTATCCAAATCTTTCGGAAATAAGCCCATCATCGAAGATTTTAGCTATGTATTCAAAAAAGGGGATAGGATTGGCCTAGCAGGTAGGAACGGAACGGGAAAATCTACCTTTCTCAATCTGATTACCCAAGAGATACCGCCAGATGAAGGCACCATAACCGTAGGCGAGACTACTGTATATGGTTATTACAAGCAAGGTGGGTTGGAGATAAATCCAAACGATAGGGTGATAGACATCGTAAAAAACGTGGCAGAATACATACAGATGGCGGGAGGGGAGACCATTACCGCTTCACAATTGCTCACGCATTTTCTCTTCCCACCTGAAAAACAGTATGGTTTAGTACACAAGTTGAGCGGAGGAGAGCGAAAAAGATTGCAGCTCATGCGCATATTGATGAAAAACCCCAATTTCCTCATTCTGGATGAGCCAACGAACGATTTGGACATCGATACTTTGAATGTATTGGAAACATTTTTGGACAAGTTTAATGGTGTTTTGTTATTGGTATCGCACGATAGGTACCTATTGGACAAGCTAACGGAACAACTTTTTATCATGGAAGGTAATGGAAGTATCCGTATATACAATGGCAATTACGCCGATTACAAGAATGAAGAACAAGAAAGGGCAAAGGAAGCAAAAATCGGTGCAAAAGGAAAGGTTGAGGTAAAACAAACGCCGATAGAGAATAAAAAGAAAATCAGTTTTAAGGAAAAACAGGAATTAGATAATTTACCTATAGAAATAGCCGATTTGGAAAATAACATCAAGGAAACCGAAGGCAACATCATAGAACATACGGATCCGGATAAGATAATTGAACTGGCACTAAAAATAGAAGAATTGAAATCAAAGTTGGATATAAAAACCGAAAGGTGGTTGGAACTAGAAGAACTTTCAAATAGCTAATTTTGTTCCACGTGAAACATCTATTGTTGTTCGCCATCCGTATTAGAATTTTCGACAAGTAAATGATCATAAAAGTAGACGAAAATATAAGATTGGAATTAACATCATCGGTACATACCAAGGCCTTATATAAGGCAGTTAATAACAATAGAGCTCATCTTGCCGAATTTCTGCCTTAGGTAGAGGATATGCAGTCTATTGACGATTTTCGGGATTATGTTCGAATAAGTAAATTACTTTATCAACAAGAAAAGGAAATAAGCTTTGTCATCATTTTAAACGAAATTACAGTTGGCAGAATAGGACTCCACCATTTAAATTCCAAGAATAAAAGCGCCTCCATAGGATATTGGCTTGCAAAGGATGCGGAGGGAAAGGGAATCGTTACTAAATCTTGTAAATTAATTATCGCTTTTGGTTTTCAGCAGTTAGACCTAGAGAGAATAGAGGTCAAAGTAGCAGTAAACAATCTAAAGAGCGAGGCTATACCTAGGAGATTAAATTTCAAGCTAGAAGGAATATTAAGAAGAGCCGAACTAGTAACAATAAATTCATCGATCTAACGCTATATTCCATATCAAGAGATGTGTGGAAAGAAGATATCGAGATAAAGTTTCACGTGGAACATCATTCATAAAATGATCCTAAACGTAATAATTCTTAATGATCAATAGTGTACTAACAAATCAAAATAAATAATATAAAACAACACGTTTCACGTGGAACATACAAGATATGTTTGAAAAATATAACGTTATAGTAGTAGGGGCCGGTCATGCCGGATGTGAGGCAGCAGCAGCAGCAGCCAATCTAGGTTCAAAGGTGTTATTGATTACCATGAACATGGGTACCATTGCCCAAATGAGTTGCAATCCGGCAGTGGGTGGTGTAGCAAAGGGGCAAATCGTGCGCGAAATAGATGCCATGGGCGGTTACACGGGAATCATTGCCGATAAGACCACTATACAGTTTAGAATGCTCAATCTTTCAAAAGGCCCTGCCATGTGGAGCCCCCGCACTCAAAACGACCGCATGCGCTTTGCAGAAGAATGGCGGCTGCAACTGGAAAGTATGCCGAACATCGATTTCTGGCAAGATACGGTGAAAGAAATTATAGTGGAAAACGGAAAAGCAGCGGGAGTAGTCACTTCCTTGGGATTGAACATCAAAGCAGATGCGGTGGTACTCACCAATGGCACTTTTCTCAATGGTACCATCCATGTGGGAGAGAAACGCTTCGGTGGCGGCCGCACTGGCGAAAAAGCAGCCACTGGCCTCACCGAGCAATTGGTGTCATTGGGCTTTGAATCGGGCCGCATGAAGACGGGTACCCCCCCACGTGTAGATGGAAGAAGTCTTGATTATTCTGTCATGGAAGAGCAGTGGGGAGATCAAAAAAGAGGAAAATTTTCCTACACAGACGTACAACAACCTACAGAGCAACGATGCTGTTGGATTACCTATACCAACACCGAAGTACACGATGCCTTGCGCGAAGGCTTTGAAAAATCACCCATGTTCACCGGACGTATCAAAGGCCTGGGCCCACGTTACTGCCCTTCCATAGAAGATAAGATAAACCGTTTCGCTGAAAGAGATAGGCACCAGATATTCGTAGAACCGGAAGGTTTTCACACTTGCGAGATATATGTGAATGGCTTTTCCACCTCACTACCAGAAGATGTGCAGCTCAAGGCACTGCATCGCATACCGGGCTTTGAAAAAGCCAAGATGTTCAGACCGGGATATGCCATAGAATATGATTATTTTCCACCGATGCAACTCGATCTTACGCTGGAAACCAAGCTCGTAAAACACCTATTCTTTGCCGGGCAGATCAACGGTACCACCGGTTATGAAGAGGCCGCCAGCCAAGGTTTCCTTGCTGGAATAAATGCGCATCAGCGCATAAACGACCTGCATGAACTGGTACTGAAACGATCCGAGTCCTACATAGGCGTATTGGTAGACGATCTGGTAACCAAGGGAACGGAAGAGCCTTACCGCATGTTCACCTCGCGGGCAGAGCACCGCTTGCTACTGCGCCAAGATAATGCAGACGAACGGCTTACGCCCATGGCCTATGAACTTGGTTTGGTAGGGGAGGAACGATTGACCAAAGTAAAACAAAAGATAGCAGATACCGATACCATTATCCAGTTCCTGAAAACCGTTTCTATCAAGAGCGAAGAAATGAATCCCATACTGCAATCACTAGACTCCAGCCCTTTGTCACAAAGCGTGAAAATGGTAAGCGTTCTTAGCAGACCGCAAATCAGTATAAACGACATGGCAAAAGCGAGTAGGTCGCTGAACGACTTGCTCGCCCATTATGATGAGGAAACAGTAGTGCAAGCAGAAATCAAGGTGAAGTACGAAAGCTACTTTGAAAAGGAACTGGAGATAGTGGACAAAATGCAGAAAATGGAAAATAAGGAAATCAATACCACCTTTGACTATAATACGCTCGTGTCTCTGTCCAAAGAGGCCAGGGAAAAACTAAATAAGGTGAAACCGCGCACTTTGGGACAAGCGTCACGCATTTCGGGCGTTTCTCCTGCAGACATAAGCGTATTAATGGTACATTTAGGTTAAAATATTGATAATCAGTATTTTAATTAATTAAAAAAGACACCTATTTTCATAAGCTACAAACGCATAAAAAATATTTTTTGATGCCCAGTTCCAAAAAACAAAAAAATAGCTCAAATAGCCTAAAAACAGCCTTAAATCTAAAATGGCTGTTTTTAGGTGCTGTTATATTCTCTATTTTCCTAGATACCCGCTGTGCCAGCATACAACAGCCTACCGGCGGGCCAAAAGATAGTATTCCACCAAGCGTGGTAAACGAAAGACCAAAAAATCTCACTCGCAATTTCAAGGAAAAGGAAATAGTGATTACCTTCGATGAATTTGTGAAATTGCAAAATGATTACAAGGAAATCAGTATCAGCCCCGATATGGACAAACGTCCCATCTTCAAGGTGAGGAAAAGAAATCTTCACATCACCCTGCCCGATAGCATCGAGGAAAATACGACCTATACCATCAATTTTGGAAAAGGACTCGTGGATTATAACGAAAGCAATCCCATACTTAACTATAGTTATGTATTTGCCACTGGAAACGAAATAGATTCGCTCAACATATCGGGCACGGTAACCGACGCCAATACCTTGGAAAAATTGAAAGAAGTCACCGTGATGCTCATCCCAAAATCGCAAGACTCCATATTTGGCAAAAAGAAAGCAAACATATTTACCTTAACAGATACAGTAGGTAGATTTCAGCTCAAGAACCTAAAAGAACAGGAATACAACATCTACGCGCTCAAAGAAGAGAACAGCGACAGGATATATAATGGTCCTAATGAAGAAATAGGTTTTTTAGATACCACCATTTATCTCAACAAAGACACTTCGGGTATAGCACTCTTTATATCAAAGGGCATCCCCAAAAAACTCAGGGTGATGGATAGAAAAATAGAGAAAAATGGAAAAATACTATATGCCCTGAACAAAAGCCTTCAGAATCCAACTATTCGCATCCTCGTACCAGAAGAGCTGAACGAAGACAAAATAGTCAATTTCAACAGACAGCGCGACACTGCCAGTATGTGGTTGTCCCGCATGGATTTCGACAGCCTCAAAGTAGTCATCGAAGAAAATGGTAAAGCACTGGATACCAATATTATCAGGAGAAGCAAAAACGATAAATATGAAAGGGACCTGATCCTTACCAATAACCTCAATTCAAGAAAGGTAGATCGTATAAACCAAATTACCATAGAAGCTTCCGCTCCAATAAATACCGTAGACAACAATGCCATCGTCCTCACAGAAGATTCCATTGCCAGACCCAATTTTCAGATAACGAAAGACGGTACGAACAACCGAAAAATAAAACTCACTTACCGCTGGAGAGCTAAGAGAAACTATGTGCTGGAAATAAAGGAAGGAGCCATCCAAGGTTTCTTCGATGAAAAGAACAAAGAAACAAAAGCCGATTTTACACTGGATGAAACGGAAAACTTTGGCGACATCATTCTCAATATCACCGTTCCCGACAGTAGCAGTACCCAATACCTGGTGCAACTCATGAACGACAAGAAAGAACGCATCATAGCAAGCGATACCCTTACCGCAAATAGAAAAATAAATTACCGGCAATACCCAGGTGGAAAATATATCGTGCGAATAGTACAGGACAGGAACCGTAATGGCCAATGGGATCCCGGAGACGTATATGATAAGGTGCAGCCGGAAAAAGTATGGTTCATGGACAAAACCATCACCATCAGGCCAAACTGGGAACAAGAAGAAGCCGTAGCCATTCCAAAGACATTGTCGCTAGATAATTAGCTATTTACTTATCTTCAAACCAGCTAGCATACATGACATAATTATGCGGCAGCTGGTCTAGCATTTTGCGTTGTTCATCCGTAATAGGTTTGATCTTGCGAGCCGGTATACCCGCATATAGATAGCCCGATTCGCAGATTGTTCCTTCCAGCACCACGGAACCAGCACCTACAATAACATAAGGCTGTACGGCCGCTCTATCCATCACAATGGCTCCCATACCGATCAGTACATGATCGTGCACCATACATCCATGTACGATAGCGTTGTGTCCCACATTCACATAACTACCTATATGAGTAGAAGTTTTTTCATAAGTGGCATGTATGCACACATTGTCCTGTATATTACTGAAATCGCCTATCCTGATGGAATTGACATCTCCACGTACCACTGCATTGAACCAAATGGAACAATTATTTCCTATCTCCACATCCCCCACAAGTGTAGCATTTTCGGCTATGAAAACCCCGTCTCCCCATTGGGGATAAAAGCCTCTTACTTTTTTAATCAGCGCCATATTATATTACTATCCATTAATATTCTCCAAGTTCTTGGTTCTAAGTAGTAAGTTTCAAATCATCCTATGACATAGTCAGTTCCCATTTTATAAATTAAAATAGACAGCTCATAACTCTTTAGAAAATAGTGTCCACCTTATTATCGTAATGATAGGGATAATCCGTTGTATAATGCAAGCCTCTACTCTCTTGTCTATGCATTGCAGATTTGATGACTATATAAGCCACCTGTATCACATTACGTAACTCGCATAAGGGAACAGACAATTTGGTGTTCTTATAGAATGCCTCTGTCTCTTCATGCAAGAGACCCAAGCGTCTAAAAGCCCTATCCAACCGGAAGTCTGAACGTACTATGCCCACATAATCGGACATGATTTTCTGCGTCTCCCTTAAGTTGTGCGTTACCAAAATATCCTCGTTGAGCAAAGCCGTGTTCGTATCGTCCCAATCTGGAATGTCATCAGGAACCATCAGCGAGTCAAAAACCCTTACTGCATCTTCATAAATACGATGCGCAAATACCAGTGCTTCCAATAAAGAATTGGAAGCCAAACGATTGGCACCGTGCAATCCAGTAGAAGAACATTCGCCACAGGCATATAGCCTATTGATGCTACTTCGACCCATATCGTCTACAAGTATACCGCCACAAAGGTAATGCGCGGCAGGAGTTACTGGTATATAATCATGCGTAAGATCTATGCCTATAGATAGACACTTTGCATATATATTCGGAAAATGTGAAAGCAATTCATCTTTTTTCCTGTGAGTAATATCTAAATAAACAAAGTCATCACCCGATTTCTTCATTTCATTATCAATGGCCCTGGCCACAATATCTCGTGGAGCAAGCGATCCCCGCTCGTCATACTCATACATAAACTCTTCTCCATTGCGCCTACGCAACACGGCACCGAAACCACGCAAAGCCTCTGATATGAGGAAGGAAGGATACTCACCTGGATTGTGCAAAGAGGTAGGATGAAATTGTATAAATTCCATATTCCTCACCTTACCCTTAGCGCGATACACCATGGCTATGCCATCACCAGTAGCGATAGTGGGATTGGTCGTAGAAGAATAAATATGTCCTGCGCCACCAGAGGCCATTACCGTTACCTTACTCAAAAATTTCTCAATTTTATTTGTATTGGTATTAAAGGCATAAATACCATAACATTCTATATTACTACTATGCTTATCCACATACACACCCAAATGATGTTGGGTAATGAGATCTACCGCAAAATAATGCGTCAATATAGTAATATTAGGTTCATGGTGGATACGCTCCAAAAGCGAGCGTTCTATCTCATACCCCGTCACATCTTTATAGTGCAAGATACGATGCGCAGAATGCCCACCTTCCTTGGCCAGATCATAGCCCCCACTTTTATCCACGTCAAAGTGGGTTCCATATCCGATGATTTCCCTTATCCGATCGGGACCTTCCTTCACTACGATTTCCACAATGTTTTCATCGCATAGCCCGTCGCCAGCTATCAGAGTATCAGCTATATGCTGTTCAAAGCTGTCTGACTTATCCACAACTGCAGCAACGCCTCCCTGCGCATATTTGGTATTGGACTCATCTTCATTGGCTTTGGTAACTATCAGAACTTTACCGTGTTTAGCAGCTTTTAGCGCAAAACTAAGTCCCGCAATACCCGAACCTACCACCAAGAAATCCACATGATGCATATTGAAAAATAAATTATGTAAAACTAACCACGAAAGTGGTGGAAAACCGTGCTAAATATGTGGATTTTTTTGAGAATAAAGGTGGAATAAAAAGCATAAATAAGTCAAAAAGGTGCAAAAACCAATTTTACAACCAATTCATAACTCATTATGAACCGATTTGAAATACCTTATCAACCTTTCTCTCATAACAAATACTTAACATTAATATATTTAAAAACACTACCAAACGGATAAACTTAAAAACAGGCAATAAACTCACTTAACTTACTGATTATCAGTAAATATTTTCATTAGATAAAAAAGCCACCCCCCCTGTTTTTTAGAACAGTTCTACCTGTATACAAGGTGGTTTATTTCGTTTTTTCTGTTTGCTGTAAGTTCTCCTGCTGTTCTGCACCATCCAATATATCTCAAGATTACTGATTAAATGGATTCTTATCAGTGCAGCAATGGTGGAAAACGCCTTTTTG
>NZ_ATZA01000044.1 GCF_000427965.1 Olivibacter sitiensis DSM 17696
TGGCACGGCAAGCTCAACGGTATCGACGGTTACCGTAAACGAGGAGACGACCATCACCGGCCAGCCACAGGCGAGCGCGGTCTACTGCGTTGACGAGAGCGCCACGGCGCTTGTCGTAACGGCCAGCGGCACGGGCACCTTGGGCTACCAGTGGTACAGCAACACGACGGCCAGCACCACAGGGGGCACGGCGATAGCCGGAGCCACCAGCGCTACCTATACGCCATCGACGGCCACCTCGGGCACCTACTACTACTACGTGGTGGTAAGCAGCGATTGTGAGCCAGTAGCTTCGGACGTAGCGACGGTGACGGTTAACGCCTTCCCTGTGATCGATACGCAACCTCAAAATGTGCGTATCTGTGCCGACATAAACGTGGTAAGTGCATCGGTGACGGCCTCCCTTCCCGGAGGAGACGCCGGCACGCTGACTTACCAGTGGCAGATCAGCCATCCTACGGTAAACGCAGGGGAATGGTTCCCTGCGGAGTCGCTGGCTGCTGAGGGAGTAACGGTTGTGGGAGCAAACACGGCCACGGCCACCTTGAGCAATATCCCCGCGGGCCTGTTGCATGAGTCATTTGACGCCAGGGGCAGGGTGGTGATATCCAACGGAACTTGTTCGGTTATCTCCAATGCGATCGATCTAGTCATAGATCCAAATCCTGTCGGCTCTGACGATAATACGAGCGTAGATTGCACGGGAGAGCTGAACTACAACCTACAGGCAAACGTAGATAATGCCATGGAGGCCAATACGGTTCTCTCCACCTTTACATGGACGGTATCCAGCAACCCGAACGTTAGCGGTGCGTCCGCTGGATCGGGATCGACCATAAGCCAGACATTGATCAACACGAGCACTACCGCGCAGGTTGTAACTTATACGGTCACCCCTACGTCGGTGACCGGCGGGTGTGCCGGTGCCACCTTTACCGTAACGGTGACCGTGCCGGCGTGCGCGGACGTGTCCGTTGTGAAAGCGGTTAGCAACGCGAGCCCGAACGTGGGCGAGGAGGTTACCTTCACGATCGCGGTTAGCAACGCGGGCCCATCGCCAGCGGCCTCCGTGACGGTGAGCGACGCCCTTCCTACGGGCTATACGCTGGGCACGATCAACGATGGCGGCACGGAAACGGGCGGCACGATCACCTGGTCGGTCGGCACGCTGTCGGCCGGCAGCACGGCGACTGTAAGCTTCACAGCCACCGTTGACGAGGAGGGCAGCTACGCCAACACGGCGGTTGCGAGCTCTCCGACGAGCGACCCTGACCCCGACAACAACGAATCTACGGTGACGCCAGAACCAATCGCATCTCCGTCCCTGTTGCTGGAGAAGGTCGGCACGCTGGAGTCCGACGGCACGATAGCATACACGTTCACGGTTACCAACACGGGCAACGTCACGATCAGCGGCATCGCCGTCAGCGATGACAAGATAGCGGCTGCGATCGAACTGGGTGCCACGGAGCTTGCTCCTGGCGCTAGCACGACCGGCACGGCTGTCTACACGCCTACGGAGGACGAGCTTGTGGCGGGCCAGGTTGTTAACCAGGCCACCGTTACGGGCGAGGATCCTGATGGCGGCTCGGTCGGCCCTGTTGACTCGGACGACCCGACCACGCCTGAGGTAGGTGATCCAACGATCGTAGCTACCGGTGTGCTGGCCGTGGACGACGAAGGTAGCGCCAACGGCCATACGGGCGGTACCGCGGTAAGCAATATATTGGATAACGACCGCCTGAGCGGAGCTCCGGCAACAACGGATAACGTAGATGTCAGCTTCGTGAGCAGTACGCATAGTGGCATCACGCTCGAGGGAACCTCGGTGGTTGTTGCCCTGGGCACCCCGGCGGGCACCTACGAACTGGTATACGAGATAGCCGACCTTGCAAACCCATCGAACAGGCAACAGGCCACGGTAACGGTCATCGTTACCACGGATGAGCTGGAGGCTGTTGATGACCAAGGTAGCGTAGGCGGACAGGCGGGAGGCACTGCGGTGACCAACGTACTGGCAAATGACATATACAACGGCGGGGCGCCGGGCAGCGCCACTACCGATAACGTGAGCATAGAACAGGTGAGCAGCTCGCACAGCGGCATCACGCTGAATGGCACCGACGTGGTGGTAGCACCGGGCACACCGGCCGGCGAGTACGAACTGGTGTACCGGATTACCGACTTGCTGGATCCTAGCAAGACGAGCGAGGCAACGGTTCGGGTAACCGTCTGGGACGGACCTGTTGCCAATGACGATGCCGTAACGGTGCCAAACGATGGGACGACGTCGATAGACGTGCTGGGCAACGACGAGGAGGGCAGCAGCCCGATCGTACCGGGCAGCGTGACCATCGTGACCGGGCCGGAGCACGGCACGGCAACGGTGAACGCCGATGGTACGGTAACCTATACGCCGAACGAAGGCTATACCGGTGATGACAGCTTCACCTACACGGTGAGCGACGAGAACGGCCTGACCTCGAACGAGGCGACGGTGAACATCACGGTAGAGGCCTCCGTACCAGAGGTGCCACCTGTCGCCAATAACGATGCCGGTACGGTAACGGAGAACGGCACTATCGCGATAGACGTACTGGGCAACGACGAGGAGGGCAGCAGCCCGATCGTACCGGGCAGCGTGACCATCGTGACCGGGCCGGAGCACGGTACGGTAACGGTGAACGCCGACGGCACGGTAACCTACACCCCGAACGAGGGCTATTCCGGAAACGACAGCTTCACCTACACGGTGAGCGACGAGAACGGCCTGACCTCGAACGAGGCGACGGTGAACATCACGGTAGAGGCAACGCTGCCGCCTGTCGCCAATAACGATACCGGTACGGTAACGGAGAACGGCACGGTTGCGATAGACGTACTGGGCAACGACGAGGCGGGCAGCACCGGGCTCGATCCGGGCAGCGTGACCATCGTGGTAGAGCCGGAGCACGGTACGGTAACGGTGAACGCCGACGGCACGGTGACCTATACGCCGAACGAGGGCTACACAGGAGACGACAGCTTCACCTACACGGTAGCGGGCGAGGATGGCAAGGTATCCAATGAGGCCACGGTGGGCATTACCGTAAGACCAACGGTTCCTGTCGCCAATGACGACAGCGCCACGACCGAGTTCAACACGCCGGTGACCGTCAACGTACTGGCCAACGACGAGGCGGACGTCTCGCCGCTGGATCCGGGCAGCGTTACGATCACTTTCGGCCCATCGCACGGTACGGTGGTGGTCAATGCGGACGGCACGGTAACCTATACGCCCGAACCAGGCTATACCGGAAGTGACAGCTTCGGCTATACGGTACGCGATGCCAACGGCAACGTGAGCAACGAGGCCACGGTAAGGGTGGAGGTGACGGGCTTCTTTATCCCGAACGTGTTCACGCCGAACGGCGACGGCATAAACGACCGCTTCCAGATAGTCGGCAGGGAACAGTTCGACCGCATAGAGCTGAACGTGTTCAACCGCTGGGGCGGCGAGGTATACAGCAATGAGAACTACCGCGACGAATGGGATGGCAACAACCTGAACGAGGGTACGTACTACTACCTGATCAAGACCCACAGGGAAGGCAGGACGGAAGTACATAAGGGCTGGGTGCTGCTCAAGCGGCGCTAGGCCCACGGGCCCGGGGGATTGCAATGGCCCCCCGGGCCCTTTTAAGGAAAACAGGAAAACAGGAGACAGAAAGAGATATACATGGACAAGCAAGGAATGAGGGCCGTCGCGATAGCGGCGATGCTATGGCTGGCCATCGGTAAGGCCGGGGCGCAGCAGAACATCCAGTTCACGCAGTACATATTCAATTCGCTGAGCGTCAACCCGGGCTATGCCGGCTACAAGGAAGAGTGGTTTGCCCAGATGGCCTTCCGCGACCAGTGGTCGGGGATAGACGGTGCTCCGCGAACGGGGCAGTTCTCGGTAGACGGGGTACTGGGCGCGGGCAAGAACACGGGCGTGGGCCTGCAGGTAACGTCCGACCGGCTGGGGGCGCAGAGCGCCACCTCGGCATACGCCAACTATGCCTACCGGCTGCGCCTGGATGCATACGACACCAAGCGCCTGAGCTTCGGCATCGGTGCGGGGGTGACGCAGTACGGGCTGGACGGGGAGAAGCTGCTGGGCGTGAACCCCGTGGACCCTACGGTACCCGTGGGCAAGATCAGCAACCTCATCCCCGATATACGGGTGGGCGTGTACTACTATGCGCCCAAGTGGTACCTGGGGGCATCGGTGATGGACCTGCTGTCTGGCGACGGCTCGAACAACATCTTCCGCTGGGATGCCAACTCCATTACCAACCTGATGCGCAAGCGGCACATGTACCTGATAGGGGGTGCGTTGGTGGACTTTGAGGGGGGGCTGAAGCTTCGGCCCAGCGTGATGGTGATGGAGGATTTCCGGGGGCCGACGAACATAGACCTGAACGCGATGTTCATCTTCGCGGGCAAGCTGTGGCTTGGCGGGGGCTACCGCATGAGCCTGAACGTCTGGGACAGGGCCTATGCCGCGGGGCAAGACCTGCAGCGCAGCAACTCCTTCTCGGGCATAGCACAGGTATACGTGACGGACCGCCTGCGCGTGGGCTATTCCTACGACCACATACTGAGCAAGCTTAGCTCGGTGCAGAACGGCACGCACGAGATCACGCTGGGACTGACGTTTCCACGGCGCGGCGAGCGCCTTATCAGTCCGAGGTTTTTTTAGCAATTCTATCCCATTCAACGATAAAGAGATGAACATGACGATACGCAAGCGCACAGAGGAGCATCCGGGGTCTGCCGCGGGCAGGTTTATGCCGCTGGCATGCCTCCTGCTGTTTTTTTTCGCTCCCATGGCAAAGGGGCAGGAACAGGCCTCCCTTGCCGACAGGGCCAGGAAGCTGTACGGGCAATACGAATATGCCAGGGCGGCCGAGATATACGAGGTACTGGTGGACAGGGACCGTCCAAAGACCGAGCACCTGGAGTACCTTGCCGAGTGCTACCGCCGGATGAACCGCTACGAGGTGGCCGAGAACTGGTACGCCCGCGTGGTGGGATCGGAGGATAGCAAGCCGGTCCAGCTGCTGGCCTATGCCGATGTGCTGAAGGGCAACGGGAAGTACGTGGAGGCCAAGCGGGTGCTGCAGAGGTATGCCGATGCGACGGGCCGCGGCGAGGAGGTGGTGGATGCCATCGCCGGCTGCGACTCGGCGATAGCGTGGATGGCGCGCCCCACGGGGCACAGGGTGGCCAACGAGCGTGCGCTGAACACGGTACTTGCGGAGTTCTCGCCCGTAGTGATGGGCGACAGCGTGTACTACGTGGCCGAGGAGGCCCCGGGTACGGGCAAGGCCGTTTACGGCTGGACGGGAAAGGGCTTCCTGGGCATCAACATCGCTGGTAAGGACAATGGTGGCAGGCTCCTGCCGCAGGGCAGGACGGGCGAGGCCTTTGCCTCCGGCAGCTACCACGTGGGGCCTGTGGCCGTCTCGGCCGACGGGCGCACGCTGTACGTGACCAGGACCTATGGCGGCAAGGACGCCAAGAAGGAAAAACAGGGCAAGGAGCGCTACCGTACGAGGAACCTCGAACTGTACCTGTACGTCAGGGAGGGCGAGAGCTGGCGCGAGCGCCCCTTTGCCTACAATTCGGTGAAGGAATACTCGGTGGGCCATGCCGCACCGAGTCCGGACGGGAAGTTCCTGTATTTCGTGTCGGACATGCCCGGTGGGCAGGGTGGCACCGATATCTGGTACTGCGAGCGCAGTGCCGAGGGATCCTGGGGGAAACCCCAGAACGCGGGAACGGCCATAAACAGCGGCGGCGACGAGCTGTTCCCCACTTTCGGGACCGACGGGAGGCTTTACTTTTCCAGTGATGGGCACCCGGGGATGGGCAACCTTGACATATTCAGCTCCGAGGGGAGCGGGAGCGGCTGGACGGTTCCGCGGAACATGGGCTACCCGGTGAACTCTGCCGGTGACGACTTCTCCTATACGCTGGTCTCCACGACCGATTATACGGACGTGGGCTTCCTGTCGTCCAACCGCAAGGACGGCGCCGGTGACGACGATATCTATTCCTTCAGCCTTGCAAGGGCCATTCCCAAGCTGATACTCAGGGGTACCACGTACGACAAGGTGAGCGGCAGGCCGCTGGCCGATGCCAGGGCGAGCCTTGAGGGCACGGGCGGTGAGCTGCTGGGTCGCACCACCAGCGGGGCGGATGGGACTTTCCTCTTCGAGGTGGATCCGGAAACCGGCTATGGGCTGCTCGGCACCAAGACAGGCTACTTGGACGGGCGGGCTTCGGCCAGCACCTCCGGCCTGAAGGGGGGAGATACCCTGGACGTGGCCATCTACCTGGACAGGCTCAGCGAGGGACGGATATTCAAATTGGAGAACATATACTACGACCTGGACAAGTCCGACATCCGTCCCGATGCGGCCAAAGTGCTCGATACGCTCGTTGCCACCCTGCGTGACAATCCCGAGCTGCTGATCGAGCTGTCCTCGCATACGGACAGCCGCGCGAGCCACGCCTACAACCTCGCCCTGTCGCAGCGCAGGGCGCAGTCGGCGGTCGACTACCTTGTCAAGAGGGGCATAGCCAGGGACCGCCTGCTGGCCCGCGGCTACGGCGAGACCAGGCTGGTGAACGAGTGCGCCGACGGGGTGCAGTGCACGGAGGAACAGCACCAGCTGAACCGACGTACCGAGTTCCGCGTGCTTTCCGAGTCGCGCCATGACTACGGCGACGACGGGGGCGTGCCGGTATCGGACCTGAACGGGCCGCTGGTGAGCCCTACGGGGGGCGAGCTGCCTAAGGTGGCGGACCTGGAGGTAGGCAGCAGCTTCCGCCTGGAGGGCATCTACTTCGATTTCGACAAGTCGAACATACGCGGGGACGCGGCCCCCGTGCTGGACAGGCTGGCGCGCGTGCTGGAGGAAAACCCGGGGCTGGAGATAGAGCTGTCGGCGCATACCGACAGCCGCGGCAGCGATGCCTACAACCAGTCGCTCTCGGAGCGCCGGGCCGCCTCGGCGGTGGCCTACCTTGTCAGGAGGGGCATAGCCGCCGGCCGCCTGACCCCGCGGGGCTACGGCGAGACACAGCCGGTGAACGGCTGCACGGATGGTTCCAAGTGCAGCTCGGCAGAGCACCAGCTCAACCGTAGGGTGGAGGTGAAGATACTGAAGAAATGAGGCGGCGGCCCAAGGGCGCCGGGCCAAGGACATAACTAAAAGGCGGCACGACCGGGAGGTCTGCCGCCTTTTCGCGCCATGTGCCGGGCGCGAATGGTAAAGATGCCAACAATGCCTTTTGTTGTATGTGATATATATGTGATAATTGGCTCTTTTTGTGCTTATTAGTGAGATAATTCATGTGGCGATTGATTAGAAATAAGTTAAATACTACTTATATTTGTCCAAGATCAATCTAAATAGGATTGTTTTCAACGAATAACCGGCTACATCAACAATTTATGAATATCACTTAGATAAGAATAACAATTATCCCTCGAATGAAAAACGAAATTCTACTCATAGATGATTCTTTGATTACACAGATTTTACTGAAAAAAGTATTGGACAGAGACTATCAATTAATAATCAAATCCAATGGTGAACAAGCTTTGAAATGGATGAAAGAAGGACATACTCCAGGCTTGATCATTACCGATATAGTTATGCCCGTGATGGATGGGGTTCATTTTATTGAACGTTTGAGAGAGGATAAGATGGGAGTAGGTGTCCCAATAATAGCACTGACGTCCTATTATCAAGAATTGGAATTGGATAACCTTGATATATATGGCATAGTACATAAGCCTATTGATATCCCATCCTTTAATAGGATGGTAAGGGGTGCTTTCGCACTGGAAACTTTAGGTTAGTTTTTTCACGTAAGGATTTCGTTCTATTCTTAGATACTTATATACCACATGAAGTGAAATTGTACTTTTGCGTTCTTGGGATTCTGTATTTGTGTTGCATATCAAATTTATCACCTTTATATGGGCAGCAGGTAGAAGAATCGGCAGTTTCCAAATCGGATACAGCCAAGACCACTTATTATTCTCCCGATCGACCTTTCATAGATCTCTACCCTTCTAGAAGGGCTTTTGATCGCTTTGCTCCTTCGAATATTTATCGTGAAGTAGAATATGATCCCAAAACGAATCAATACATAGTAAGGGAAAGGATAGGGAATGGCCAGTTCCGTGTGCCACGTATATTCTCATTGGAGGAATATCAACGTTATGAGGCCGAGTTGCTAAAGAGGGAGAATTGGACAAATCTTTCCAAAAAGTATTCTGCACAAGGCCTGAATTCAGGGCTGATTTCGCCGATAAGAATAAATAGTGAGAGTTTTGAACGCATTTTCGGGGGGAACACGATAAATATCGTGCCGCGAGGCAGCGTAGATATGACGCTCATGGGACAAAAGAGCAACAATACGAATCCCATGTTCACAGAACGTCAGCGCAAACAGTTCAATTTTGATTTTGACCAGCGTATCCAAATGAACCTAACTGGGCAGGTGGGTGAGCGGATGCGTGTCATGGCCAATTATAACACCGAAGCACAGTTTGATTTCGAGAATCAAATTAAGTTTGACTATGTAGGTAAGGATGACGATATTATACAACGAATTGAGGTGGGGAATGTCAGTATGCCACTTACGTCCAATCTTATCTCGGGCAGCCAATCCCTTTTTGGAGTAAAGACACAACTGAAATTCGGAAAATTGCAATTTACGGGAGTTTTGTCACAGCAAAGATCACAAACTAAGGTCATCAATATTAGCAATGGATCAAAGCTCAATGAATTTATACTCACAGCCGATAATTATGAGCAAAACAAACACTTTTTTCTGGCGCAGTATTTTCGGGACAATTACAATAAGGCCTTAGCTAATGCTCCAGTCGTGGTTTCTAACATCAATATTACACAGATTGAGGTTTGGATTACTAATAGAAGCAACACGATTGACGGCAATAGGGATATCGTTGCCTTGATGGATTTGGGAGAAAACACGCCGTATAATCAGGGAATAGGTGGTGGAGGCAGTGTATATCCTTCGGCGGGGCCAACTGGAGACGGTAATTTCCCTGCTCCTTCCAATCAGCTGCTTAATCTTTTGGCACAGACCGACGCACGCTATTCGTCTTCCAATGCGGTATCTACCTTTTTCCAAAATAGTGGTGGCAGCAATAATTATTCTACACTGTCAAATGCGCGGAAGCTGACCGAACAGGAGTTTACCTTAAATGCTCGATTAGGTTATATCTCATTGAACATGCCTCTCAATGCAGATCAGGTCGTATCCGTGGCATATAGGTATATTGCCAATGGCAGGGAGTATCAAGTGGGGGAGTTTTCTACGGACATCGCAGTTACGCCAACTAATCCGCAAGTGCTTTTTACCAAATTGCTGAAAAGTGATGTTCTGAAACCAAATCTGCCCGTTTGGGACTTGATGATGAAGAATATCTATTCATTGGGCGCATATCAAGTGAGTCCCACCAATTTCGTAATGAATATTACGAGGACGGAGGATGAAACAGGTGCCGAAAGATCGGTTATGTTTGAAGGGCAGCAGCTAAAAGATAAGTCCTGGATACAGCTAGTGGGCCTTGACCGCTTGAATGCGCAGCAAGACAGGCAGCCCGATGGTGTTTTTGACTTTTTGCCCGGCATTACAATAGATGCGGAGCATGGCAGGATTATGTTTCCTGTACTAGAACCCTTTGGTAGAGACTTGGCCGAGCAGTTTGACCCCAATACCGAAGCGCAACTGATAGAAAAATACACTTATTATCCATTATATGATTCCACTAAGGTCATAGCGCAGCAGCTGTTTGCCAATAAGAATCGCTATCTGATACGAGGAAAATATGAGTCGCAATCTGGATCCAGCTATTCGCTGAATGCCATCAACGTTCCTAGGGGATCAGTGCGTGTAGTGGCCGGCAATATTCCGCTTGTGGAAGGAACAGACTATATCGTTGACTACGATATAGGCAGCGTCAGTATAATAAACCAGTCGGTATTGAGTGCTGGACAACCTATACAGATTAGGCTGGAAAACAATGAACTGTTCGGTCTGCAGCAACGAAATTTCCTTGGTTCAAGGCTAGACTATAGGGTCAATGAGAAGCTTCAGCTAGGCGGCACCTACCTCAAGTTGTCCGAAATGCCCCTTACGCAAAAGGTCAACATCACTCAGGAGCCCATAAACAATTCCATGTACGGCTTCGACGTCAATTATAATTCGCCTTCCAGGTGGTTGACCCGAATGGTGGATAAAATCCCATTTCTGGATACCAAAGAAGAGTCTTCCGTTTCATTTTACGGTGAATTTGCGGCGCTTAAGCCTGGCTATGCCAGCGCATTGGACATGATTGGGGGCGAAAGAGGCGTGAGTTATATAGATGATTTTGAATATACCAAATCAGTAATTGACCTGAAAGGAGCATTGTCCTGGCAAATATCCGGTACCCCGCAAATGTTTCCAGAGCATGCCCTTACGGACGATTTGGCTTATGGTTATAACCGGGCGAAATTGGCGTTCTATAACATAGACCCCGTTTTTTATAGGACAAATGATGCTACAACTCCGAGCAATATTCGAAATAATCCTATTGAGTTGTCTAACCATTATGTTCGTGAAGTCTTGGAACAGGAGGTATTCCCCAATAAGAGTACAACTACAGGGCAACCACTGTTTATGACAACCTTGGACTTGGCCTACTATCCGATGTCGAGAGGCATGTATAACTTCTCAACGAATGCTGTCAACATGGATGGGACATTGGCAAATCCCAAAGCGCGATGGGGGGGGATATTTCGCCAGATAACTACACCCGATTTTGAAGCCCAAAATGTGGCATATATCGAGCTGTGGATGATGGATCCATTTGCGTATAAACCCAATGCCGAAGGGGGTGACCTCTATTTCAACTTGGGGAATATTTCCGAAGATATATTGAAAGATGGAAGGCGTTCTGTGGAGAATGGCATCCCCAGTAATGGAGACTATTCCAATATGGACCTAACTAGCTGGGGCCGAGTACCCAGATTGCAACCGTCTACACAGGCTTTTGACAATAGTAGTGCTGCAAGAGCCATACAAGACGTTGGTTTGGATGCATTGAATGATGACGATGAACGTATTCATCATAGCAACTTTTTGAACAATGTACAAGGACTATTAGCACCGCCGGCCTATCAGCAGTTGTTGGAAGATCCGTCTGGAGATAACTTTAAATACTTCCGCGGTCAGCAATGGGACAACGAAAATGCAGGGATATTGAAACGGTACGAATATTTCAACGGAACGGAAGGGAACAGCAAGACTGCCGAGCAATCTTTGAGTGAGGATGGCATACAGACAGCGGCATCCACTTTGACTCCCGATGGCGAAGATGTGAACCGCGACAATACGATGAACCAGACGGACGAGTATTATGAATATAAGCTTTCGATAAGGCCTGGAGATCTCCAAGTAGGAAAAAATTATGTGGTTGACATGATAGAAGCCCCCGTAGAGCTTCCTAATGGAGTGGAAACCAGTGTGAAATGGTATCAGATTCGTATACCGATCTATGACTATGTGAACAGGGTGGGCGACATCCAGGATTTTAAGTCTATTAGGTTCATGCGCACGTTCATGACCAACTTTGCCGATACCACGATCCTTCGCTTGGCCAGATTCCAATTGGTACGGGGTGATTGGCGCGATTTTAACATTGAGAAAACACCCTATAAAGTAATCGCCGATCCTTCCATTAGCAATCCAGCTGTTGACAATTCCGAAATGGAAATTGCCACGGTCAGTATTGAAGAAAATGGGGCGCGCCTACCTATACCTTATGTGACACCACCGGGTATACAAAGGCAGTATGACAATGCCAATTTTAATACGAACGTACAGCTGAACGAGCAGGCGCTCTCCTTAGAAGTAAAGAACCTGAGGGACGGCTACGGTCGCGCGGCATATAAAACAACTACAGCGGACTTCCGTGCTTATAAAAACCTGCGCATGTTTGTCCATGCCGAGGGCGAGTACCTGCGCTCAGGTGATTTGAATGCTTTTATACGAGTGGGAACTGATGGGGTAGAAAATTACTATGAGTACGAATTAGCCTTAACAACCACCTTGTCCGGAACGTCAGATGCCGAGTTGATCTGGCCGGAAGAAAACCGTTTTGATGTAGAACTTAATTTATTTCAACAGGCAAAAGAGGCAAGGGATAGGGCTATAAATCCCGACGGAAGCCCTTGGGCAATAGATGTTCCGTACACTTTTATGGATGGCAGCAATAAAGTGACCATCAAGGGGCAGCCAGATCTAAGCAAAATTAGATTTTATATGCTGGGCGTTAAAAATCCCTTGGCATTGCCAAATTCTTCGGACGATGGATTGGATAAATCGGGTATCATATGGTTCAATGAATTAAGATTGACCGACTTTGATCAAAAAGGGGGATGGGCGGCAGCGGCTAGGTTAAACGCAAAGTTGGCCGATTTTGCCGATGTGACCATTGCCGGATCTAAGAGTACCATTGGTTTTGGAGATATCGATAAGCGTATATGGGAGCGACAACGCAGTGACATCCAAATGCTGGATATCAGTACGGCCATGCAATTGGGCAAGTTCTTTCCTGCTACTTCCGGTATTCAGATACCCATGTATTTCAACTATTCGAATCAAATAAGTACGCCGGAATACAATCCGTTGATGCCCGATATAGAATTGAAAACCGCACTGCAGCGCTTGAACAGCACCCAGCAGGACTCCCTGTTGAGAATGGTTCAGGACTATACCGTTCGGAGAGGAATCAGCTTCATGAATGTGAGAAAGTTGAGAATGGATAGCGAAAAACCTGTACGGCTGTGGGACGTAGAAAATTTTAGTGCTTCCTATGCCTTCAATCAGTATTATCACAGGGATTATTTGACGCAAAACGCGGTGCAAAAGAACTATAGGGCATCTTTATCTTACGATTATATTCAGAACGAAGAACATTACTTCGAGCCGTTAAAAAAGCTGTTTAAGGGTAAATACACCAAATTGCTTTCTGAGTTCAACTTCAATTTGAAACCTTCGTTGATTAATTTCAGGGTAGATGCGCAGCGTATGTATGCCGAAAATACCTACAGAGATAGGGTAACTACCGACTATGTATCGGATAATAATATCGGGACTCTTTACAATAAGAATTTCACTATTTCCAGGTTATATGGGTTTAGCTGGAATTTGACCCGATCGCTGAGGTTAGATTTCAATGCAACCAATTTGTCTGTCGTGGACGAGGCCGAAGGGCAGCTTACTTCTGCGCAAAGAGACACGATGTGGCGTAATTTTCTGCGATTGGGTAGGAATACCAACTACAACCACATGATCAATTTTACCTATGATGTTCCCATCAACAAGTTGCCTGGTTTGGATTGGGTTAGTCTTACTACACGCTATGGGTCGCAGTTTGTATGGCAAACGGAACCGCTGCTAACCTTGAATGATCCGAATATCAATCTCGGCAATACCATACAAAATTCCAGAAATATTCAGCTGAATCCCACTTTGAACTTGTCGTCCTTATACAATAAATGGTCTTTCTTTAGGCCGCAGAAAGGCCCAACGGCACAGCCTGCCCTGGATATCCTCAAACAGTTTATTACCAGTATAAGGCAGGTGACTGCAGCGTTTACCCGAGTGGAAGGAACATTTTTGCCGGGTTATGTAGGCAATTCGGATATCCTTGGCTATGATTTTGATAGAAATGCACCTGGCTGGGGCTTCATATTGGGAAGTCAGCGCGATATTAGGGCCAAAGCCATCGCAAACAATTGGATAACCTACGATAGTCTACAAACGCAATTGTATATCCATTCTTTGAGGGAGGATCTAAGTGCAAGAACAAGTTTGGAACCTATAAAAAGTTTGCGTATTGATTTGTTGGCCAGTCGAATAAAGAATAGAAGCCAAAGTTCGCAGTTTCTGTTCAATGAAGCTATAGATGGGTTGGAAAGTGTATCTTCGTTTGAATCTGGCGATTATAGCGTGTCGTCCTTTGCGCTCAAAACGGCGTTCAAAAGCAATGCCGAATTGTTCGAGCAATTTCAGGCAAATAGGCCTCAAGCATCTACCAGGTTGGGAAGTGCCAATCCCAATTCCATTGGCCAAATAGATGGATACGCAGACGGGTATGGCGAGAATTCGCAAGAGGTATTATTGGCTTCGTTCTTATCCGCCTATACAGGGAAAAGCGTCGAAAAACAAAGCTTAAACCCATTTCCCAGCTTTCCTATACCTAATTGGAATATTTCATATACTGGATTGAGTAAGCTCCCCTTGCTGTCGGAATTGGTGCAGTCCATGGAAATCAAACATGGATACCGAAGCTCGTACAATGTGAACGGTTACAGCACCTTGTTGCGCTATGCCGAAAACAATGGTGCAAGCTCGATCAGGGATTTTAACGACAATTTCTTGCCGAAGTATCAGATTACACAGGTGACCTTGCAGGAGCAGTTTTTGCCATTGATAGGAATCAATACCCGATTCAAAAACAGCATGACAGCTAATGGAGAATACAGAAGATCCAGAACGCTTAGCCTGAGTATGCAAAACGGGCAACTAGCACAGCTGCTGGATGAAGGTTTTGTGTTTGGTTTTGGCTATAGAATGACCAATATGCAAATGCCATTTGGACTGTTTGGACACATGAAAACAAGCAATGACGTCAATTTCAAGGTTGATTTTGCGCTCAACGATATGAAGACACAGGTGTTTCGTTCGGACGTGAGCTTCGTGGAAATTTCCGCTGGTAGCAAAAACATTACATTAAGACCGTCTATCGATTATTTAATCAATAAAAGGTTCAATATTAGGTTGTTCTATGATAGTACCATGATGAGGCCTTATACATCACAAACTTTTGCAACCTCTTATGTCAATTTCGGCTTCAACTTTAAGATTCTTTTGCAGTAAGGGTCGCTTCTCAAAAGAGGGTTGAAATTGTTCTTAATCCGATGCCAGTGTCTCCTTCTATTTATCAATTTGAATTGTTGTCTGCAGGAATTTTGCTTATTCGGGTTATTGTGATATTTTTGGTGAAAGTTTTGAAACGTCCAGAAAGCGGGCATAGATATAAATTAATAGCGTAAAATGAACTTTCCATCAGAATTAAAGTATACCAAGGATCACGAGTGGATTAAGGTAGAAGGCGATGAGGCTACCATTGGTATTACCGAATTTGCTCAAAGGGAACTTGGTGACATCGTATTCATTGAAGTAAACACCGTGGGAGATACGATAGAAGCAAATGAGGTTTTCGGTACCGTAGAAGCCGTCAAGACCGTATCTGACCTTTTTATGCCGGTAACGGCGACGGTATTGAACGTCAATGATGCTTTGGAAGCAGAACCAGAACTCGTAAACAATGATCCATATGGAAAAGGATGGATTATAAAGGCAAAAATTTCGGATGTGAGCACTGTCGAAGAGTTGTTGAGCGCCGATGCCTATAGTGAATTGGTAGGAGCCTAGTTCCGTTTTTTTTCGGGGATAGCATATGTTCATAAAAATATGGATATATGCTTTTTTTATGTAATCGCTATTATGAGACATTTTATTTGGGCCATCCTTTGGGGAATTTTTGTGTTGGTGACCACCTGTATGCCTATGGATGGTGCAGAGAAGAAAGTGCCTACATTTGAAGGAATGGATAAGCTGGTGCACACAGGTTCCTTTTTTGTTTTTACGGTATTGCTTTTGTACGGCTGGTCTCGTAAGGACAATACCACTACTGTACATTGGATTCCGTTAATAGCCGTTTTTCTCATTTCCACGGTTTTAGGCGGCTTGGTAGAATTACTTCAATACGCTGTTTTTACCTATCGTAGCGGCGATTGGTGGGATCTCTTTGCCGATACCGTGGGTACGGGTATGGGACTTTTTGCCTATCTGTTGCTACATCGCGATTTCAGCAATAAGTCCGTCTTACATTCACATGAAGAGAGGTAGTATTGCCTGGCATTAATCTATTCCTTTCCACCATTCGGTAAAGACCTGTGCGTTGTCATCCAGGTAAACGCTCTGGCCAATGATAGGCGTCACCAATGGGATGTTGCCTTTATTCAGTTCCGTGATTTTTTTCAAGGGTTCATCCCAAGGATGTTGTGCCAGTTTGAACTTGGAGGAGTGTACGGGAAATAGCCGTTTTGCCTTCAAGTCGGCCGCAGCTTTTAATACTTCTTCGGGCAAAGCATGTATGGCTTGCCAAGCCACATTGTATTGGCCGTTGTCGAGAATGGCTAAGTCAAATGGCCCATACTTCTTGCCTATTTCGGCAAAATGGGTGTCATAGCCACTATCTCCTCCCATGTATATTTTGAGCGTGGGGGTCTGTAAGATAAAGGAAAGCCAAAGGGTATTGTTTCGTGTAAATCCCCTTCCCGAGAAATGCCTTGCGGGAGCCGTATAGATCGTGAAGCCATCATCCAGCGCTATGCTTTCGTTCCAGTCTTTTTCTATGATTTTTTCCGATGGATAGCCCCAGTATTCAAAGTGTTCACCCACACCCAGTCCGCATATGACGGTTTTTACCTTGTCTTTTAGGGCTATGATGGTTTCATAATCCAAATGGTCGTAATGATCGTGTGTCATCAACAGATAATCAATGGGCGGCATATCGGCTGGCGTATAAATGTCGGTACCTTTGAACGATTTGTTAGTGCCGGGAATAGGAGAGGCATTTCCGCTGAAAACAGGATCGACCAGAAATCGCTTACCATCTATCTGCATAAAATAAGATGAATGGCCAAACCATACCAAGATATTGCTATCGGCAGGAAGATGCAGTAAATCTGTTTTGACGGAAGGAATGGTGTCTACGGGCTTTTGCCTCGGGAATTTCGTAAATAAAAAATCGAACATAACGCCTGTCATTCTGTAGCCCTCCGTAAGGGTAGGGGTAAAGTGCACGTTCTGGAAATTTCCGTCTCTGTAGTTGGGCGACTGCCTAATCAATTCTAATCGTTTTCCGCTTGGAGCCTGTCCGAATTTTTCTTGGCGCATGTACAAGAAAGTGGCAATAACTAAAAATATTATGAGACCTAATAAAATAATTATCATTCGCTTAGCTGCTTTAAAAATCATCTCACCAAAGGTAGCTCGAAAATTTTGCAGGTTTGTTATGCTTTGGTAATGAATTTCTTTATTGACGGCCATGTGCGGACCGTTTTACAATAAGGAAGAATACTAATGCAGCTATCAAGGATTATTCTTAAATTAGCAGTATAGAAAGCAGGGTTAATGCGGGATTGCTATGCTAAATTAAAATGCTAAGGAAGAGAGCATATCCGATGCCCCTAGCGTCTAAATAAAAATTCTAACACTTAGAACCTTATGTCTTATTGTAATGCTATAGAAACTATGCGGCCCGAAGAAAGAAGGGCCCTGCATAAAAATTACCACGATAATCATTATGGCTTCCCGATACATGACGACAATGAACTGTTCGGGCGCCTGATCATGGAAATAAACCAGGCTGGACTTAGTTGGGAAACCATTCTGAAGAAGGAAGTTTCTTTCCGAAAGGCTTACGATAATTTCAGCATAAAAAAAGTAGCGGCCTATACAGAAAAAGACAGAGAACGGCTTTTACAGGATGCGGGAATAATTCGCAATCGTTTGAAAATCAATGCGGCTATTGAAAATGCTAAGGTCATTTTACGGATTCAAGATGAATATGGCTCATTTGAAAAATGGCTCGAACACCACCATCCTAAGGCCAAGGAAGAATGGGTGAAGCTATTCAAGAAAACATTCAAGTTTACGGGTGGTGAAATCGTGAATGAGTTTTTGATGAGCATCGGTTATTTGGCAGGAGCTCACTCTTTGGACTGCCTGGTACATAAAGAAATATTGAAACAGCGTCCCATGTGGTCGATGGTCAACCAGGGCTGATTAGAAACAAGTGTTGAGGAACGACACCCAAAATTGTTGAAGCATCATGATTTATTTTAATTGCCTCAAAACTAGGTGTGCGGGAATGCCATGGATATTGTCCTTTCAATAGTTATCTGTTTCAGAAAATGTTCGTCGTGCGAGACCACAATCAATGTTCCCTGATATTCGTTAATGGCGGCCGTCAGGATTTCAATGTTCTGTATGTCCAAATTGTTGGTTGGTTCGTCCAAAATGATCATGTCAGGCGACTGCTTATTGATTGTTAAACAACACAACATTAAACGCATTTTTTCTCCGCCACTCAAAGCGTTGCAAGATTTGTCCCAATGTTCTTTGGTAAATAAAAATCGACTGAGCCTGATTTTGATTTCATGCTCTTGCAATGCCGAAGTATTGAACTGTTGGGCCTGTTCGTAGACTTTTAGTTTGTTGTCAATCAACGAATAGTCTTGGTCAATATAAACCGAGTTGTTCTCAGCCCTGTAAACTGTTCCTGTTCGTGCTTCTATGTTGCCTAAAATCAATTTTATCAGCGTTGTTTTTCCTGAACCGTTTTTGCCTTTTAAAGCTATGCGTTCGCCACTTGTGATTTGAAAATTCAGGTTTTCTATCCAAAGTGCTTGTGTGTTGTAACTGAAATTGATGTCATTTGCGGTAAATAGTATTTTGCCCTTGTGCAATGCCGAGTTGTCAAAACCGAATTTCATTTTATCAATATCGGGCAAAGTCAAGCGTAGTTCCTGCAACTCCTGTGAAATACCGTCAATTTTTTCAGCGTGAACATTTTTTATTTTTGAAGTGCTGTTTTCGGCATTGTTCCTCAATGTGTTCATCATTATTCGGGCGACACCTGCTTTTTCCTGTTTCTTTTTTCCGCGGGTGTCCCGTTTTTGCTGCCGTTCTGCCGTTTCACGCTCTCTTTCTTTGGCCTTTCGCAGTGCCTTTTCCTTGCTTTGTAAGTCCTGATTTAGCGCATGGTTTTCTATTTGTTTTTGCGCTGCATAAAAATCATAATTACCGCTGTAAACCGTTATCTCTCGTTGGCTCAATTCGCAAACCGTATCCAAGAGATTTAATAGTTTTCTGTCGTGGCTTACCACAATTAAGGCGCTTGACGTGGACTCAATGAAGTCGTACAGCAATTGCCTGCTCGCTGTATCCAAATGATTACTGGGTTCGTCTAATAAAACAAGTTCTGGCCGATGGATGAAAATACCCGCAAGGAAAACCTTAGTTTTTTGTCCACCGCTTAGTGTCCCCAACTTTTGCATCAAAGTAACGTCCTTCAACTGCCAACAATTGAGCGCTTCGCTGCACCGTTCTTCAATGGTCCAGTCGTCATTAAGTACGGTCAGATTATTTTCCGTTACGTTGCCACTTAGGATTTCATTCAAAGCGTTGAGTTTGTCTTCAATTTGCAAAGCCTGTGCGATAGTAAGCTGATTGTACTGCCCAAAAATTTGAGGCACATAATAAGGTTCTGTACCAACTATCCGTTGCCCCTCAGACGGATGCAATTCACCGGCAATGATTTTCAATAGGATAGATTTTCCCACGCCGTTATTGCCGATCAGGGCTATTTTATCATGTCTCTTGATAGTTAGATGAACATTGTCAAACAACAAATTGTTATTGGGATGTCTGTATGAGATGTTTTGTAAAGTAAGCATAATTCCTTTCTTAAGGAGTGAAAAACCATAGCAAACCAATAGCGGTTTTGCTATATTATTTATCTTATCCGAAAGAAATTATATCCTACATTAACTGGTCTTTTTATGCTTGATTTGGCAAATATACGAAAGATTTAAGATGCATGCATGTGGATATTCCATGTCCTTGTTTTTCCTTATGCTTCTTTTTCTGCTTTATTAACCTATTATTGTCCTGAATGTCAGGTTTACCCTTGTCACATTCTGTGAAATTTTGCCCGTCTCTTGCCAATAAATTATCTTATCTGAAGATGTTCCATGGTTTTACCGGCAAAGGCTTTCTTTTCAACAAGCTGGAAACCCAAATTTTGATATAGTTTTTTCGCATTTGGATTGTCGTCATCCACCAGCAGGCCCAAGGTTTGCCGGTCTTTGTTTACATACTCTTCTATTAAGAACCGTAAAATTTTCGAGCCTATTCCTTTGCCTTGCTGATCTGGATTTACCCCCAAGGAATCGATATAATATTCTCCCGGTTGTGTCTCGTCTTCCAGGTCCAAATCCCTGTTGAATTGATGTTTTATATAGTGTAATACTGGTTCTCTCAATTCACTTAGTTCTGCCCCGTCATACAAAATAGCAGCAGCTACCACTTTGTTTTCGTCTTCGGCAACCCAACAGTTTTCATAAGAGTATTGATTGTTTTTTCTTTTCGTAAAGTAAAGCATAAATTCTTTTGCCTTGTTTTCATCTTTTTCACCGATAAACTTGTAGACAATGTCTTTCATTGCCAGCAAAATATATGTTGCAATCCACTCCGCGTCTTTTGGAACTGCTTTTCTTACAGTCATCTCATTTTTTTGTTTTTCTGTTCCTCAAAGTTTTATACAGAGCACTTCCGCCACATTTGATCCAAACTCCTTAAAGATAGCTGATGTTTCATTTGTCAAATAGCTTTTCATTACAATTTGGCCAGCGATAATCCAAGCCAAACGGAAAATAAACCAATGAGAACACTAGTTGCGATATAAAGGAACGCAATCAGCGAGTTGCCCGATTGAAACAGGTTGATGTTTTCCGACGCAAAAGCTGAAAATGTGGTATAGCCACCACAAAAACCCGTAACGAACAAAAATTTCAAGTCAGGATTTGTCAGTTGCTGTCGTTCAAAGCACCCGAGTAATATACCGATAATCAGGCAGCCTATCATATTGACCGCTAGTGTCCCAAATGGAAAAGCTGCAGGAAAATGTTTGCTTACAAACATAGAAGTCAGGTAGCGAAGAATGCTTCCAAGTCCACCCCCAATTCCCACTAGAATTATTGCTCTCATCATTATTGTTGTTTATCGTTGCCGTTTTGTGATGCGGTACCTATCGGGCAGCAGTTTGGCGCTTGGCCTTCGGCATCTCCAGTCATCGGGATTCAAATCTACGAAAAACTGTCAACAGAAAGGTCTGGTCTGATGCAGGGCTATACTTTTGGTGGCAGGCCGCCATAATGCCAAACGGATACTAAGGGCAAGTGCCTACGCGCATTGGCTGTTTTAGTTTAGGTTTCTAAACTCTTTTGGTGATCTACCCGTTTTGTTTTTGAAAATCTTTGTGAAATGGGAGGGGTATTCAAACCCTAAATCAAATGCAATTTCACTGATGGATTTGTTGGTACTCCACAATAATATTTTGGCCTTTTCTACCAATTGTAAATGAATATGCTCTTGCGTTGATTTCCCCGTATATTTTTGCAATAAATCCGATAAATAGTTAGGCGATAAATTCAGTTTCGATGCAAAATGTTTTACATCGGGCAAGCCCGTCTCGATCAATGTTTCCTGTACAAAATAATCTTTGAGAAGATGCTCAAAGCGTTGCACGATATCATTATTTACTTTAGCTCTGGTTATGAACTGCCGGTCGTAAAAACGATCACAATAATTCAGGAACAGTTCGATGTTGCTTACAATCAAACTTTGCGTGTGTTTATCAATGTTTTTCGAGTACTCTTTTTTGATGTTTTCAATGCAATTTTCCAATGTGTTTTTTTCTTCTTCTGATACGTGCAGGGCTTCGTTAGCATCATAATTGAAAAACGAATATTTGCCAATGCTTTTTCCCAGCCCTGTTCGGTTCAATAAATCAGGGTGAAAAAACAAGCCCCAACCTTGTTCGAGCTCAATGTTGGGGTTCGCTGCAATTGTCTGATCGGGCGCAACAAAGATCAGCGTGGCTTCATCAAAATCGTAATGCGCCTTTCCATACTTGATCGCACCTTTCGTTGTCTTTAAATAAACGGAATAAAAATGCAGACGGTACATGGCATTGGTTTGAATCCTTTGTCTGCCGACTTTCGCAAGATCTATTATTGAAATCAACGGATGCTTGGGCTTTTCGTGCTCGTAAATTTCATTCAGTTCACTGATGGATTTTATGTCTATTATTTTTTGTGGCATAATGAATAAATTTACAAATAAATGGCGTAATGTTTTCAGTAAATCAGCTTCGCTGTTTTTCGTTCGTCGCCCACATAGTAACGCAGCAACATTTTCTTTCTGTTGCAGCTGTTACTTGTTTAATAACTTATTCATTACGTTCATATTCAAAAAGGCTGTGAGTTCTACGATTTTTTCGTCTTTCATCGTCATCAGCCAAACATAGGTGTTGATATACGGTAAGCCATCTTTTGTCATTGCCGTTCCCTGCCAATGAGCAATTACCGTATTTCCGTCTGCGTAAATACCGATAAGCTTAGGTTTGATAATGCCCTCCAGTTTTGCATAAAGAGTTTTCAGGTCGCTGTTAAGCAATGCCTCCTTACTGTTGTAAACAATAGGATTGCTTTCAAAACCTTCGGTACTTTCCGTATAATTTTCTATCGTCCATTTTACATCGTCAGCTACTATTGGAAACAAATTCCCGACGCCATTTTCCCAATCTTCAAATCCTTGTTTGATGATTGCTCTATTGGTAGCAGTAACGTTTTCTGAAACTTGTGCGAAACAAGAAAACGAAAGTAGTAAGAATGCGAAAATGGAAACTGTTAGTTTAACCTTATTCATCATAATTGATTTTTTGTTCCCCAAAGATTTTTCATATACGACACATATTCCTGGTCATTTTGCGGTTGCAAATGGTCGATGAGTTTTTGTGCGTCATCGCCTATTACATAACGCAATTGCTCTTTATTGTCAGTTGCCGCATTGAATATCGTTTGGGCAACATCTTCAACAGTTGCGACTTTTCTTTCAGCCAGGAATTTCTGGATATAACTGTTGGCATTTTCGAGGAAAGGCTCGTAATCTTTGATGGTATTAGAAATATAATCCATAGAAGTTTTTCCGAAGTTTGTATCAACACCGCCCGGCTCAATCAATTTAACGTGAATGTTGAGCGAATATAACTCGTGAAACAACGATTCCGTAAAACCTTCCACTGCAAATTTTGTAGCGTGATACAAACTCATCATCGGCAATGTAATTTTCCCACCCATTGACGAAAGATTGATAAAAAGCCCGTTTTTATTTTCCCGGAAATTGGGCAATATTGCTTTCGTTACGTTCATCAAGCCAAAAACATTGACTTCAAATTGTCGCCTGATCTGTTCGTCCGTTGCGTTTTCAAAAACGCCAAACGTGCCGTAGCCTGCATTATTTACCACCACGTCTATTTTATCGAACTTTTCAATACCGGCTTTGATACCTGAATGAATACTGTCAATATTTTGAACATCTAACTTTGTAACCAACACATTTTCCAGTGTGTTTAGTTCCGTTTCTTTTTCAGGCGAACGCATTGTTGCGATTACGTTCCAACCATTTTTTTGAAATAATTTTGCGGCCTCTTTTCCGAAGCCAGAAGAACTGCCTGTGATCAATACTGTCTTTGCCATTATTTTTTCAATTTTATTTATAATGCAAAGGTCAGATGAATGGAAGGATTGGATTTATACGTTTCTTGGGATTACTTATACTTTTCCCAGAAGTTAATGAACTTGAATAAATTTTCCCGGCTTTATACGGTTACTTGCGTACACTTGGAGATAAGCAAATGGCTGTCCCGACGGAACAGCCATTTGCTTTGTACTATATCATATTGCCACTAATTAATTGCATTACAAGTTACTTTCCAATCCTTTTGGTCGAACTGTAGTGAACCAAGGCGGAATATTTACAGCGTTGCAATATCAATTACGAAACGATAGCGGACATCCCCCTTTAACATACGTTCATACGCTTCGGTAATATTCTTGACGTCAATTAATTCAATATCAGAGACAATGTTGTGTGCTGCACAGAAATCAAGCATTTCCTGCGTTTCCCGAATACCACCGATGCCGGAACCTGCGAGACTTTTTCTTCCATCAAGAAGAGAAAAAGGAGGAAATGAGGTTGGCACCGTTGGTACACCAACGCAGATATGCACACCGTTTGTATTGAGCAAAGAAAGATAAAGCGGGAAATCGTGTGGTGCGCTGACCGTATCCAAAATAAAATCAAAAGTGCCCTTCACCGCTTTTAATTGCTCGGGATCTGAAGTAACCACAAAATGATGTGCCCCTAATTTTTTTGCATCTTCTTCCTTTTTGGGAGAGGTACTCAATACGGTGACATCCGCACCAAAAGCAACTCCGAATTTTACTGCCATATGTCCTAAACCGCCCAAACCAAGCACCGCCAGTTTGTGCCCCTTGCCGACTTTCCAGTGCCGCAACGGTGAATAAGTCGTAATCCCGGCACACAACAATGGAGCTGTTGCAGCTAGATCCAGTTTTTCTGAAATGTGTAATACAAAATCTTCATTTACCACGATGGTTTTTGAATAACCGCCATAAGTGGGCATTCCATCCGTATATTTATTGACATTGTTATAGGTCTGTATATTGCCATTCTTGCAATATTGTTCCAAGCCGTCCTGGCAGTTTTCACATTCCCTGCAGGAATCAACCATACAGCCTGTCCCGGCCAGGTCACCGACCTTAAATTTGGTAACATCATCTCCCACTTTTACCACCCGGCCGACAATTTCATGTCCCGGAACCATCGGGAAAACCCCATCAAACCATTCATTTTTGATTTGATGCAAATCACTATGGCAGACGCCGCAATAAAGAATATCAAATTGCACATCGTGCGGTCCCACTTCTCTGCGTTCAAAATCCCAAGGAGCTAAATCTGTCGTTGGGTTTTGAGCCGCATAACCTTTTGTCCGAATCATATTTTTGAATTTTTAATTAAGTAACTCTATGCAAAAATAGCTTTACCAATAGATAGCCCGTTAATGATAATCAAGCTAAAGATTAAGAAATTCAAACAATTTCAGGAGAATAGGAAAAAGATGGGCCTTGGACGGACAATAAGGAATGAAATGTATTTCATTTACGAAAAGCGGTGGGCGTAGTACCTGTAAGCCGCTTAAAATAGTTGTTAAAATAGGTGGGATATTCAAAGCCCAGGGCATATGCAATCTGGGCAACATTCCAATCAGAATGCCTAAGCAATGCTTTTGCCTCTGTGATGACCCTTTCGGAAATATGAGAACGTGTCGATTTTCCCGTAATACTTTTTACAGAACGGTTCAGGTGGTTTACGTGCACAGCAAGACTTCGTGCAAAATCATTCGGGCTTTTCAAGCTTAGCGGATGATTGTAATCTTCCACCGGAAACTGGCGTTCCAGTAATTCAAGAAACAACGATGCCACTCTCTCTGAAGCATTTTTGTGTCTTACAAGATTTTCGGACGGTTGCAATCTCAATGCTTCGTGGATAATCAGGTTGACATAATTGCGGATAAGGTCGTTCTTGAATAGATATTCTGTATCGTAAACAGAAAGCATTCTTTTAAAAATGTCGCTAATATATGCTTCTTGCTCATCACTAAGGGGGAAAATTGGAGTTCCGCCAAATTTGAATAAAGGCGATTGCTGCAAACTTTCAGAGTTGTTGTTCGTTTTCAAAAACTCTTCCGTAAACAAACAAGCATAACTCTCTTTTTCCCTTGAGACCGTTTCCCAGGAATAAGGGATATGCGGAGTGCCAAAAAATAAAGTTGTCCCTTGTATTTTAATCCCCTTATCTGCGTATTCAATAATGCTCTTTCCTGTCACAAGACATATTTTGTAAAAGTCCTTCCTACTATAGATTACAGCTTTTTTGGAAGCAGCTTCCACCCGATACACATTAAAGCCAACGTTTTTTAGAATAGGTTCTGACTTGGCAATCCAATCTTCTTTCAACTTTTCCATTGTACAAAGTTAAGAAAATCAAATAAGACCATGTAGCGTCGGTTTTGTATATCAGTTAAACGAAGCCCGAAATGCCAAAGGTGAAAGGTTTGTCTTTGTCTTGAAAAGTTTACTGAACGACTGCGAATGTTCAAAACCTAATTGGTATGCTATTTCGCTGATGCTACAATTGGTGGTTGTTAATAATTCTTTTGCTTTTTCTATCAAATGATTTGAATGTATTGTTGGGCGTTCTTATCAGTCGTGTTTCGCAGCAGGTCGCTTAAATAACTGGGCTAAAGATTAACTTCATTGGCTACAAACTGAACCGTTGGCAAACCTTTATGAAGTGGCTATAGCGAAAATCCTTGTTATGGGCTGTGGCTATTCGAGTGTAAAGTCTGCGAGTTCGTAATTGGCGTTTCGTCCGCCTTCGTTGGTTTCGTGTAAAATGCCTTTTTCTATCAGGTCTTTTATGTCACGTAATGCCGTGTCTGTCGAAACTTTGGTAATCTTTGCCCATTTTGAGGTTTGTAGTTTTCCATCAAATCCGTCAAACAACTTATTCAAAACGGTGCGTTGACGTTCGTTGATTGCTGTGTTTTCGTGCAGTTTCCAAAATTCGGCTTTGCGTAAAATGCGTTGCGTGGTATGCTCGGTAGCAAGCATTGCGTTTTTAAGGCAATGCAAAAACCATTCAAGCCATTCGGTAATGTCGCCCGTACTGTGTTGCACTTTTTGCAATACTTCGTAGTAGCGTTTGCGTTCTACTAAAATTTGGCTCGACATACTGTAAAAACGTTCGCCACTACTTTCGGCACGGGCAAGCAACATATCGGTTATGGCTCGCCCGATGCGTCCGTTACCGTCATCAAAAGGGTGAATGATGATAAACCAAAAGTGAGCAATGGCGGCTTTTATTACGGGGTCGAGTTGATTATCATTATTGAACCAATCCAAAAACTTGTCCATTTCGGCTTTTACCGATTTCGGTTTCACGGCTTCGTAGTGTATTTTTTCTTTGCCCATTGCACCCGAAACGACCTGCATTTCGCCCGTGCGGTATTTGCCTGTTTCTATGGCATAAGGTCCGCTGTAACCTGTGGGGAAAAGTGCAGCGTGCCACCCAAACAGACGCTTTTCAGTTAGGGGTAAAGTATAGCGTTGGGTAGCATCGAGCATCATTTCTACCACGCCTTCTATGTGGCGACTGCTTGGAACAAGCCCTGCGGTGTTGATACCCAAACGCCTTGCTATGGACGAACGCACTTGGTCGTAGTTGAGCAATTCTCCTTCAATTTCGCTCGATTTCACTACATCTAAGGTAAGAGCGGTAAGTGTGGCTTCTTCTTTGGCTGAAAACCCCAAAGCGTTCATTTGCCCGATTATTTTGCCCTGCATTAGTTTTACTTCGCCAAATACAGCATTGATGGCTTTGTCTTGCCACGAAAAGTTTGTCCAATTTTTATGCTCGTAGATGTATTTTGACATTGCCCCAAATCAATTATGCGGCAAATGTACGAATTATTTACCGCAAATTTGCGGTGAATGTTTTGGTTTTTTACCGCAAATTTCACAACCCGAAATTTCGGATTGAAAAAAGGGTGGTGGCTATACACCAAATCGCCTTTATGTGTAAATGCAATATTTCCTACGGATTGCTCGACTGTGGCAAAAACCTCGTAGTTCACGGTTTGAGAAAATGCATTTATGTTTAGCAAAACGCCTATTATGATGAATGTATTTTTCATTGTCTTATATTGATTTGATGATGTTTTCTAACTCCAACCGAAATTTTGGTTTAACGGACGGCTGATTGGTGTCTTCGGGATTTCTGTAACCGATAGCAACGGCAAACAAAGTTTTGTAGCCGTTCAGTTGCAGGATTTTGTTGTATTCTTCGGTTTTAATCCCTTCCATTGGCGTACTGTCAATTTCCAAACTCGCACAAGCCGAAAGGAAAAATCCAAGCGAAAGATAAACCTGACGTTGCAACCAGGATTTGATTTCGGTTTCGGGCAATGGTTTCAGAAAATTGTTGTAGTAATTAACCGAACCTTCGGGCAAGTTTTGGCGAATTTGTTCTTCAAATTTTTCAACACTGTCAATGACACTAAACACAACCAAATGACTTGCTTCATTGATTTTTTGTTCGTTGAAGAAAGAAACACTTGCCAATTCACTTTTTGTTTTTTCGTCCGATACGAAAATAAACTGCCAAGGCTGGCTGTTGATAGATGACGGACTTAACCGTAAAATCTCTTTTAACTGCTGAATTTTTTCATCAGCGATTTTCTCGTTTGCATTGTACCTTTTCGTGGTGTATCTGCTTTTTGCAAGGTCTAAAAAACTCATTTCTCTAAAAATTTTATTATACTATACTTTTTATTGTTACAAAACTATGTATAGTGTACTATCTTTGCAATAACGGTCAAAACAGATAGTATCCGATGTATTGTATAGACGATAAACAATTTCCTTGCAGCACAAGCCTGACAATGAATTACATAGGTGGTAAATGGAAAGCGGTAATTCTCATTCATTTAATTGAAAAAAAACGTTACAACGAATTGAGAAAGGAACTTCCGATGGTTACGGAACGGACAATAAGCCTCCAACTGAAAGAGTTGGAAGAAGACGGTTTGATTAAACGAACCGTTTACACAAGCAAGCCGCCCTTAAAAGTGGAATATGAACTGACAGCGTTTGGGAAAACGCTTATTCCTGTGCTAAATGCCATTGCCGATTGGGGAAAAGAAACGGCAAAAACAAATAAGCGGATAAAAGTTATCAAGTAATCTGTATTTCCCAACAATTCAATATAATATGGAAATCCGTCCGAGACTGTATATTTCATCGTAATGTTTTTTATTCGGTACTTCTTGGTTTAACGTTGTTCGTTACGATCGCCACTATTGGGCGTTTTTCTTCTTTTTTGTCGCTTTGGCCATCTTATTGAATTCCAGACACAGGTCAATTAGTCGTTTAAAGTCTTTCGGGTTTCTGTAGCCGCCTTCATCTACAAAAATATATCCTTTCATCATTTTACCGTTGTGTATCATTTCCCTGCTATTTCCTTTTTCCAATTCGAGTTCAACTTTTTCAGGGTCAATACGGCACATTAGTTCTTTGTCTCTGACACAAATGCACATTTTATCATTGACCATAAAACAAAGTCCCTGAAACATTTTTTTCTCGGATATATTTTCCTGATGTATCAAGGCTTCCCTAACTTTAACTGCTAATAATTCGTCAAATGCGATGTTAAAAATGTTACGTTATCTTTTTCAAAAATTCCGCTAACGAGGTCCAATAAGTTTCGTGCCTACTTACCGATTTCCAAAGTGCTTTTGGCCCGTGAAAACCGTCATCATAAAATGCCCTATAATGTTTCGGGGTTTGGCCGAAAGTCCAAATTTAACGAAAATGTTTCAACAGAAACAGTCTCGCACCGCTCTTGCAAAATCCTTGTTATGCAATGTTGCTATGATATGCTTTTACCATTCCTTTTACCACCCAAAAATCGTCGATTACGTAATTGTTTTCCTAAACTAAAAGTTGATGTTTTTTGAATTTTTTGGCGGTGAAAGGTGAATGAGAAAGGACAAAGTCAAACTTGCTATCTGTCAGCGGTACGATTTTTCGACATGTTGTCTTAATTCTTTGCTCATTTGTTACGGTAAAGTTCTTTACGGACGTACGTTATGGATGTCGCACAACGGGCCGCGTATTGCAGAAAGCATCGAAGCCGTTCAACTCCGCTTGACGCCAAACCCTTGTGTTAGTGGCAGTTTTTTATTTTTCAGGTTGCTTTTTATTCTTTTTGAATGTTAGGTAAATTAAAAATATAAATACAATAAGGTAAAGAATTCCTAATGCTGTTTTTCTAAATGTGAAACTTTGGAAGTCAAATTCTCGAAGCAATGCTAACCCTATTGAAAAAGCAAGAAGTGCAGGAAATAAGTTGAAGCCTATTTTATGTTTCATTTTTTTAATGCTTTATTAACCAATCAATTAAAGATCCCAAATATACTGCTGAAAATGTAAATGTTATCATACCTAATATGTATGCGAAAATCAGCCTTTTTTGTCTATCTGTTGTCAAGTTAATTACGCTAATGAAGTCCAATAGGTTTCCTGTCCGCTAACTTCTTGAGCCGTGAAAACCGTCAGCCCAAATGTAGCATATACACTGCCCTGATCCTAGCTGGCAAAATATACCCAACACGGGGCAAATGTAAAATGACAGACTTTGGAAACAATCTAAATAATTGTACTTTTGGGAGATTATTTTGTGGACAACATTAGTCTTGCCTACGAAAAGTAAAAATTTTTATCAAAAATGAATCTCACAGATCTGAAAATCGGGCAAAAAGGAAAAATAAGGGATTTTGCAGACCACGAATTGTCCATCAAACTGATGGAAATGGGCTGTTTGCCAGGCGAAATTGTCAGTTTTGACCGCGTGGCTCCGCTGGGCGACCCCATAGCCATTTCCATCTCCGGCTATCAACTATGCTTGCGCAAAGAAGAGGCTGCCGTTATCCTGATAGAAAGGCAACCTTAAAAGTCTGCGGCATCAACTTCATTATATCATATACAAGCACCTAAAAAAGAAAAGACAACAAGCGTGAAAGTAGCATTAGTAGGCAACCCTAATACCGGAAAATCTACCTTATTTAATGCCTTGACGGGCCTAAACCAGAAAGTCGGTAATTTTCCCGGCGTCACTGTCGACAAGAAAACAGGCCACTGCAAATTGCCCGATGGCTCCAGCATAGAGATCATTGACCTGCCTGGTTGCTACAGCCTTTATCCCAAAAGCAAGGACGAGGCAGTGGTACTGGACGTGCTGGTAGATGAGAATAATAGCAGCCATCCTGACCTCATTGTGGTCATAGCCGATGCGAGCAACCTCAAGCGCAATCTATTGCTATATAGCCAAGTGGCCGATTTGCATATTCCCGTCATATTGGCCCTTAACATGATCGATATAGCCCGCAAAAAGCAGATCACCATTGACGTGGATCAGCTAGCAAAGGAATTGGGTGTTCAGGTTGTCCCTATATGTGCCCGAAAAGGTGAGAACATAGACCTCATGAAGCAGGCGATAGCCAATGCGCCTGCCGTTGCCATTCAGAAAGAGCTGGTAGACCTGGACGCTTTTCTGGCTCCCAAGGTTCGCGAAAAGCTTTCTACCCTTGCTGCCCAGAAAAGCAGCTATGCCGGTCTTCTTTTGCTCAAAGGGCACGATCTAGTCAGTTTCCTACCCCATGAAAGACAAGTGAAGTTTGATGAACTTATTGAAGAAGAGACGATAGATAGGGATAGCTTGCAACGCAAGGAAACACTGCAACGCTATCAGAGTATCGACAAGGTGCTGGAAAAAGCGGTAGTGCGCACGCCGCTGTCAGATCAAAAGGACAAGGTCACCAATCAGCTGGACTTTATCCTCACGCATCGTGTGTGGGGTTTTGTCAGCTTCTTCCTGATATTGTTATTTATCTTTCAGGCCATCTTTGCCTGGGCCGATTATCCCATGGGGCTTATCGAAGATTTTTTTGCATGGGTAGAGGAAACGGGTAAAAGCTACCTGCCAGGGGGAGCGCTTACCAGCTTGTTACTTGATGGGATAATAGCTGGTCTCGGCGGGATATTGGTATTCGTTCCACAGATAGCCATCCTATTTGGCTTCATTGCCATATTGGAAGACACGGGCTATATGGCTCGTATTGCCTTTTTGATGGACAAGGTGATGCGAAAGGTGGGGCTGAATGGCAAGTCGGTTGTTCCTCTCATCGGTGGATTGGCCTGTGCCGTGCCCTCCATCATGGCCTCCAGGAATATTGAGAACTGGAAAGACCGCATCATTACCATTATGGTGACCCCGCTCATGAGCTGTGCTGCCAGGTTGCCCGTCTATACCCTGCTCATTTCCCTTGTGGTACCGAACGAAAAGGTATGGGGCTTTTTCAACCTTCAGGGACTGGCCCTGATGGCCATGTACCTGCTGGGCGTGGTAGCAGCCATCGTGGTTGCCTGGGTCATGAAGCTCATCATTAAGACCAAGGAACGATCCTATTTCATACAGGAACTGCCCATCTATCGTGCGCCACGCTGGAAGAACGTGTTCCTCACCATGTACGAAAAAGTGAAGACCTTTGTATTTGAAGTGGGTAAGGTGATCATCGCCATCTCTATCGTACTGTGGGTGCTAGCAAGCTATGGGCCACCGGCCAAGTTTGAGGCCGTTGAGGAGAAATACGCATCGGAGACCATGCTTGCCGAGTATCCAGAAGAAGAGCTGGAGCACATGAAGTCCGCCGAGCTGTTGGAAAACTCTTATATAGGCATCGTCGGCAAAGCCATAGAACCTGTCATTCGCCCTTTGGGCTTCGACTGGAAGATCGGCATTGCGCTCCTCACTTCCTTTGCCGCCAGGGAAGTCTTCGTGGGTACCATGGCCACCATCTATAGCGTGGAAGAACCGGAGGACGACACCAGCACCATCCGGCAGAAAATGGAGGCCGCCCGCTTTGCCGATACTGGAGAGAAAGTTTACACCACGGCCACGGCATTTTCCCTGATGGTATTTTATGCCTTTGCCATGCAGTGCATGAGCACCGTGGCTGTCGTGTACCGCGAGACCAAAGGCTGGAAATGGCCGCTCATTCAGATCGCTTACATGACCACAATGGCCTATCTCGCCAGTTTGTTGGTCTATCAGTTGCTCCGCTAAGCAAAAAATCAGCTGAATGGAAGGAATAGAGAAAACAACTGCAGCCCTTAAAAAATATATGCCGCACGAGGCAGCACCCATTATTGCCAAATGGATACATAATGCCCCCTGCCAATTTCGTATTTCGCGCAAGCGTTCTTCCAAGTTTGGCGATTATCGAGCCCCTTACAGAGGGGAGGGGCATCGCATATCGGTCAATCATGACCTCAATCCATATGCTTTTTTGGTGACTACTGTGCACGAATTTGCCCACCTCAAGACTTGGAATGAATACAAGAGCAAGGTAAAACCACACGGGGAGGAATGGAAAAGCAACTTCAAGGGACTGATGCAATATTTTTTTAGATTGAATGTTTTTCCGCAAGACATTCATAGGGCCATCACCAATTATATGAACAATCCTGCGGCTACCAGCTGTTCCGATCTGCACCTTTTCCGAGCGCTGCAATCTTACGATAAACGTGATGAACACTGGACAAATGTCGAACATATTCCGCAAGAGGCTCTTTTTGCTATGGAAAATGGCCGCGTATTCCGAAAAGGGAATAAGCTCCGTAAAAGGTACCAGTGCGTAGAGGCAGCTACAGGCCGTATCTATTTGTTCAGTCCGGTGGCGACTGTCAGGCTAATAAAACCATAAATACATTGCTGTAAGCAAGTAGTTATACTACTCGCTTACAAATTTCCAATTTCATCAAACAATGTCTTGAAGCATTCGGTTTCGCTTTCCGCTATCGCTGGCTTTGTATCATAAAACTTGTCTAGAAAAGAGTTGGCACCAGACCAAACCGTCTGCATCATGCCTTGGTAGCGCGGTGCCAACTCATCAGTGGCCTGTTGTCCGAAACGTACCATGTCTTGCAATTGGACGACGGCATTTTTTCCGTTTTTCCAGGTACAGGTCACTACGGAAAATCCCTTTATAGCAAAATATACGGCAGTTTGATCGGGACGGTCGTAGTGCCAGTCGCAAATCGTCACATCCTTGTTGATGAGGTCGATGGCCCTGTGCGTATTGTTCATGCTAGCCTCCCACATACCTATTCCAGTAGTTTTTCCATCGATGAGACGATCTCCCCAGATCCATAGCTTACGATTATTTCGAGCGAGATGGTTAGCGATTTTGTTCACTTCATTGGCATAAAGCTCCGCCTTATCCAACCCTGCGCAGCGAGCACAGCTGTCATGGCCGATGTAAAAAACCTCATCCATTCCCGCATGGAAAGCATCGGCTTCAAAGACGCTACAGATTTCGTCCACTAGATCGAAGACTACATTGTGAACTTCCGGATGTAAGGGGCAATAACTTTTGCAATAAAGACCATCTGGATTGGGCCACGTATATTTTTCTGGCATCTGTACCTAGGGTGTTTCGTCAAATTGTGGGTATACGCTCAAGAGTTTTCCAGTTTTCTCGGCCCAAGATTGATGGCCCAATAAGTTGATCTGAGGAATGATCCGTATGGCATGTTTGCGACAGATTGTTACCAGTTTCTTCACCTCGTCCCTTGATAATGCGTTTTCATCGCGCAACTCCGGCCTGCTTTCAAACTGATAATTATGATCTACACGAAGTATCAAGGTGTTTACCCCCCTGGGGGCTAGTTCTTCGTCAATGAATTTTACAAAGTCATCCAGCCGTTCGGGACTTGGCACGGCAATACAAAATCCCCTTATTGACAGTGGACGTTGTGCAGCGGCTATTTGGCACGTACAAAGTATAAGAAAATAGGTTAAGATACGTTTTGCATACATAATTTTCAATGGATCAAATGGTTTGTGTTTTGTTATAGTTTCAGACGAATATTAATCTTTGATAGCCATATGGCAAGCCAAATCATGGCAAAGGCCCAGCCAAGTGATCCACCAATGGCCAATAGTGGACTGGCGGCTTGCTTATAAAAGAATAGTGGAATTCCCAAACCCCAACAGGTAAAATAGATGATGTCTGGTGCCAGATAAGTCGTTAAGGAGTTTTTTCCGGCGGCTTGGAACAGATTGGCCCATTTGCTTTTGCCTAAGTAATCGACTATGATATATAAGGAAGCATACAATAGAAGGCTAATGCCGTTGCAAATCATCGTCCAGCTTGGTGTGCCGTATATTTTGGAAATGATGAACCAATGGCGGAGTACCAAACCCATAACCAGACATATCAGTCCCGATATAGCAACCCTTAGTGCCGTGCGTATCGTGGGCTCCGGTGCCTTACGGAGGATAAGGCTGACAGTGAGGCCAGCAAGGACTACGGAAGGTACGTGCCCATCGATAATGACCCCAAAAACGGGGTTTAAAAATTGCAATTCGTTTAGCATGCCCAACTGGGAAAGGATGTTGACGACAACAAAAATCAGCCACAGCCCTAAAGCAGCTAACGGCTTTTCGCCTACGCATAAGCCCGCAATGGCAGCCACGAAATAGCCCCAACCGATTAGCCCCAATATACCCCACCAACTGGTTGTCATCCACGTGTTTTCAGGTTCGCCAGACCTAAATAGAAGCGCTAAGGCACATAAACCGACAAGGCCTAAGGCTTTTAAAACTTTGAAGAGCCAATTCCATCGCATGGATTTTGGATATTGATTCCATATTAAGAAAATGGCTATATACATTAGTATCGCCCAGAGGTTGCGGTTCATGCCGGTGAGCTGTTCATCGAGCCTATCAATATTGACCATCAATACGCCAATTAGAAGGAGGCTGATGGTTCTTGAAAAGATATGCGCGAGTATCTTCAAATTAGACTGTCCTTGCTTAATGCGCGAGTGTAGGGCATACGGAATAGACATTCCGACCATAAAAAGAAAACCGGGGAAAACCCAGTCGGCTAATCCCATGCCATCTACATCAGCTTTTGTATGCCCTATCCAGCCAGGTACCCCCGGTACGTAGATGTCATTTACAAAAAGCATAAGAAAAAGAGTCAATCCCCGCATAATGTCGATGGATTGGATACGGCGAGGCTGCTTTGTCTTCATAGTCATCCCATCAGCTCTTTCATCAACATATCCAGCTTCTCTTTGGTCTCAGCCAATTCTTCCTCCAATTTGTGTACCCGATCGGCCAGTTCCTGATAGGATACATCGCTGCGGTTTTCGGAGAAATACTCTTCCACTTCCGGTTCGGGAATGCCTCCCAGCAAATGCATATAGCGCACCTCCTTTTGTCCCGACTTGCGGGGCAGCAATGTGAGCATGGCTGGCCTTTCGTCATTGCTTTCCATCAAGGCATCCACGTATTGCTGTATTTCTGCCAAGGAGTCAAAATTGTACATCCTGCCCGAATTACTGTTTATTTCCCCCACCGTCAGTGGCCCACGCAATATCAACAAGCCTATAATAGTCAGCTCCGCTGGGATGAGAGGATAGTGGATTGCTAGGTTGTGCTTGTACTTGATAACGCGGCTACCACCACCCACTACGGTGGCTATCAACCCTTTTTTCTTCAGGCTGTCTAGTGCCTGTACCACTATGCCCTCGTCGTAATTGACAATGGGTTTGCGCGATGACTTTTGGTTGCAGGCGGCGTTGAGGCTGTTCAGTGTCAGCGGATAATATTCGGGAGTGGTGCGGCTTTTTTCTATTAAGGATCCCAGCACCCTGAGCTCTTCGTTATTGAGTAAAGGCAATGTTTTTTCGTTTTCCATGTTGTTAATCGGACTATGTTCAAGAAACTGTTCACCTAGAACATCTTAGGCAAATGGTCTTTTTCAGTGCCTGAAAGTAAAAAAAATAATTTGAAACTGCTGCAACCAATTCGTTCCTTTGAACATCTAACATTCAAAGAGCATATAAAAGCGCAATATTTTGAAGCACGCATACACGATAGAACATTTGTTGGCAGGATGCAAAAAAGGCGATCGGCAAGCGCAAAAGGCGCTATACGAATCCTACGCAACAAAGATGATGGCGGTATGTATGCGCTATGCCCATTCCACCTTTGAGGCGGAGGACATGTTGCAGAACGGATTTGTGCGTATCTTCAGCAAGATGGCCACCTTTGAAGGAGCTGGTTCCTTTGAGGGATGGATGCGGAGGATCATGGTGAATACGGCCATAGAGATCTATCGAAAAAATCAGCGGTCGGTGCAGACTGTAGACATTGATACGGTGTACGACCAGGGCGATTTCACGATAGATATGGCGCAGTTGGAAGCAAAAGATTTGATGAAACTGGTGCAACAGCTGCCCGCTGGTTATCAGATGGTATTCAACCTCTATGCGATAGAAGGCTATTCGCATGCCGAGATCGCCAAGCAGTTGGACATATCGGAAGGAGCCTCGAAATCGCAGCTCTCTAGGGCGCGCACCTGGCTTAAGGAAAAAATAAAAATGATGGAAGGAGGATTGTATGAAAGATATACGAGATAAGGAATTTGATCAGTTCTTTCGCGATAAATTGGAAGACTTGACGGCTGGTGTTCCTGGTGACATGTGGGAACGCATAAGCAAAGAATTGGAGGACGGCCAGGAGAAGGTCTCTGGTGGAGGGCATATCATGGCTCTCGTGCCGGAAAAGAAATTACTTCGAAATAGGTGGTGGCGCTATGCGGCAGCAATAGCCCTTTTGCTTGGAATAAGTGCGGTATGGATGAACAGGCCCAAAGAAGTTATCTACCTTAATGCCGGCAGTCAGTTTCGGGAACGGGCTGTTGATCGGGTAGAAACCACAGAAAATAAAGGTGAGATTGGGGAACTGTCTGCCGGGCAATATGCGCAAGCGAATAGCAGCGAGGAAGGAAAAAGCGAAATTCCTGTCATGGCGCGTCAAGAAAGAAAATCGGAAGGCATGTCTGACATTATAAAGCAGTCAATTGAAAGAAAGGTGGAGAAAACCGATGAGATGGAGCTAGTTGAGGAAGGGCCGATGCTCGCCCATAATACCAACATGCAGCGCGAGGAAGAGGTGGACGCTCAGGTAAATAGAATAGAAACTATTGTCGTTGAGGAAAATACCTATGCCATGTTGGATGCCACTCCTGAAGAGCCCATAGTGATAGAAGAGGCCAATGCTTTGGGGAAAAAGAATTTTGATGTGAGCCATGTGCTCAACTATGTGGTAGGTGTGGTCGACAAAGGTGAGGATAAGGTGCTGGCTTTTAAGCGTGACGATGAAGGCTCTATTTCCATAGCTCTCAATTTCAGATCGCTCCGCAAGAAGAAACAAGAATACATAAACTAACAGATAAACAATAAAAGCAATATGAAACGACTACCATTATTAATTGCCGCGATGGCTTGCGTGCTGCACGGTGAAGGCGTATGGGGCCAAGATAATAGACAGGACACTACACGAAAGCCATTGAAAGTAGGGGAGGAGCTGCCCATGGAAAAAAGGGGGCAGGTAATTGGAACAGATACACTGCTTGTGGAAAAGACAGATGGTAGTGGAAAGAAGAAATTGGTTGTTCGTTTCGAAACAGGTGATGGAGTTAGAATAACAAGGGAAAGATCGCGCAGGGACGACGATGACTTTGAGTATACCGAGTCGGAAAACTATTCCTACAACAATCGAAAAAGATCTAAGGCCATAGCGGGGATTACCTTCGCTCGCATGGACTTTGGCTTTGCCACCTTGCTGGACAATGGTAGCTTCACCTTGAGTCCGGAAAACGATTTTCTCCGCTATCGCACCTGGAAAACGTGGAATTTTGGTTTCGACCTCTTGCAATTGGGTTATCGCTTTGATGAGAAGTTCAAGATTTTCCTTTCAGCAGGCTTTGACTGGACCTATTACCGTTTGCGGAGAAACGTGGTGTTCGATCCTAGGGCCAGCGAGCTGACCTATACGGAGCGGGCGGATGAACATTTCGACATGAATAGGCTCACATCGGCCTATATCCGTTTGCCGCTTACCTTGGAGCATCGTTTTGGTCCGAGCAGAGGCTTCAAGGTCGCTTATGGCCCCATTGGTGGTCTGTTGATGCACGGTTCGCAGCTGTACAAAGGGCCAGAAGGAAAAGTGAAGGTGAGGGAAGATTTCAATTTCACGAAATTTAGGTATGGCGCCTTTGCCCGGGTAGGATATAATTCCTTCGGCCTCTATGCCAAGTATTATTTCAACGACGTGTTTGAAAATAGTCCACAACAAGAAGGGCTGAAAAACCTGTCCATGGGGGTCATGTTCTTTTTCTAGGCATGGGCGTTCCCATTGCATATCGATACTTTCGCATATGGCAATCTTAAAATAGCATTATAATACGCAAAAAAGCACTTCTAGAAGTGCTTTTTTGCGTATTATGCGGCCAAATTAGCGAAAAAACATATATTCGACCTTTTGTACCAAAAAGTCAGGACCTATGAGCAAAAGCCAAACACAAACTTTAAAAAAATGGTATGCATTGGAACAGGATGTCCTGCTGGACCAATTGGAGGTAAACACTTCGCTTGGTCTCAGCATGGAAGATGTTGCCCGGCGACTGGAGAAATTTGGCCCAAACCGGCTTCCTGATAAAAAAAAGGAAAGTAAACTTATCCGGTTCTTGAAGCATTTTCACGATATTCTGATTTACATTTTACTTTTTGCCGCAGTAATAACCGCTTTTTTGGGCCATTATACAGATACTATTGTCATCGTGGTGGTCGCTATAGTGAATGCATGTATAGGGTATTTTCAGGAAAACAAGGCTGAAGAAGCCTTGGAAAGCATCAAGGGGATGCTTTCTCTGAAGGCCAGAGTATTGCGAAATGGCCAGGTTGAGGAAGCTGATGCAGATAAAATCACGGTAGGCGATATCATACTATTGTACCCAGGTGATAAGATCCCTGCAGATTTACGTTTGATCAGGGCAGATAACTTAAAGATAGAGGAGTCGCCTCTCACGGGCGAATCGATATCTAGCAGTAAAGAGGTGGGGGTTTTGCCCGAAGATGCCTCATTGGGAGACCGTACAAACATGGCCTTTACCAGTACTACCGTAAGTAGTGGTACGGGCAGAGGAGTTGTTGTTGAGGTAGGAAGGAACACCGAAATCGGTAAAATCAACGAAATGATGATTGGGGTGGAAGTACTTACTACACCCTTGCTGAGACAAACGGCCAAGTTTGGCAAAACGGTAGCCGTGTTCACCATCTTTTTGGCGGTAGCTACTTATGCTTTCGGCTTTTTTTTCCGAAGTTATGATAGCGATGAACTGCTCATGTCCGTCATTGGGCTTTCCGTGGCGGCCATACCGGAAGGTTTGCCCGCGATCTTGTCCATTATATTGGCCGTTGGCGTACAAAATATGGCAAGGCGTAACGCTATTATCCGCAACTTGCCTTCGGTGGAGACATTGGGATCCGTATCGGTTATTTGTTCCGACAAGACCGGCACACTCACCAAAAATGAAATGACCGTGCAACACCTTGTGGTGAATGATATCGACTATATGGTTACTGGCATCGGCTATGCGCCAACGGGGGAGGTTTTTAGAGAGGGTATGCTTGTGGAAAGCCTAATTTCCGAGCCTGTACTAGAGCGCTTGATACGTTGTTTCTACGAGTGTAATGAGGCTTCGTTAGGTCAAAATGAAGTAGGGGAATGGTCCGTAAAGGGGGCGCCTACGGAGGGCGCCTTGATAACCTTATTTCATAAATCGAACTTGCCTCACACAAAAGCACCGCGAAAGGCTACACTCCCCTTCGACTCTGCGTACAAATATATGGCTGTATTGGTGGAAGCCGAAGATCACAATATCATTTATATAAAAGGAGCGCCAGATCGCCTGTTGGATATGGCCGACAAAGAATATAGCAGGCAAGGAATAGTGGGTTTTGAGCGACCTTTTTGGGAAGCAAAGATTACGGAGCTGGCCAACAAGGGCCAGCGGATTATCGGCGGAGGTTTTAAGATAGTAGACAAATTGACGACGAGCATAGACCATAGCGACATCCAAAGTGGCGTCGTCTTCTTGGGGTTGGCTGGCATTATCGACCCACCGAGGGAAGAAGCAATACAGGCTATTGGATATTGTAAAGAGGCGGGCATCGTCGTCAAAATGATTACGGGCGACCATGCTGATACTGCAAAAGCCATCGGAAAGCAAATGGGGATCGGAGATGGTAGCAGGGCCTTGCAGGGCAAAGACCTAGAGCTTATGAGCGATGAAGACCTTCGGGGTGCCGTGGCAGAATACCATGTTTTTGCCCGTACCAGCCCCGAGCATAAGCTCAGACTGGTAAACGCCCTACAGGCCAATGGTACCATTTGCGCCATGACGGGCGATGGCGTAAACGATGCACCAGCCCTGAAAAAGGCCGATGTGGGTGTTGCAATGGGGATAAAGGGAACAGAGGTGACAAAAGATGCCTCCGAAATGGTGCTGGCAGATGATAATTTTAGGACGATAGTAGATGCAGTGGAAGAGGGGCGTAGGATATACGATAATCTCAAGAAAACTATTCTATTTATTTTACCCACCAATGGGGCGGAAAGTTTTTTGATTATAGCGAGTATTCTGTTTGGCACCATGATGCCCCTTACCCCGATACAGATCCTTTGGGTGAACATGGTGACCTCGGTTACGGTGTCGCTGGCGCTTGCATTCGAGCCGATTGAAAAAGATGCCATGAAACGCCCTCCCCGTATTCCAAATGAAGCCTTGCTGAGCGGATATTTTATCTGGCGTATATTGTTTGTTTCTGTCCTCATAGGAGGAGGTACGCTCTATTTGAGCTTGTACTTGCAAGATATTGGGCTTTCGGATGACAAGGTGAGAACCATTACCTTGCAAACCATTGTCATCACGCAACTTTTTCACCTGTTCAATTGCAGGACCATAAGGGGCAATGCATTCAATAACGACTTCTTCTCCAATAAGGCTATCTATGTGGTTGCTGCCCTGCTCTTCCTGTTGCAGTTCAGTATCACTTATATACCATTCATGAATGAGGTGTTTGGAACGGTAGGCCTTAGGGTAGCAGAATGGCGCTACCCCTATTACTTGGGCATTATCGTCTTTGTGGTCATAGAAATAGAAAAAGCTGTCGCGCGAATCATTGACCGCTCTTGATGGTATGGGTGCGGTAAAAAATACGTAATTTGGCCCTCTCGTTTGCACTTTGGTGTACCGTATTTGAATAGCATATGGCTGAAAATAGTTGTGTAGTTCCTTCTATAAAGGAGCATAAAGAAGGTGTTCCCTATATTTTTGTAGACAGACTCTATAAGGGTTTTGGCGATTCTGACAATTCAGATCGTGGCATCTCGGAGCTTTCTTTTGGGGTCAATAAAGGCGAGATCACGGCTATTATTGGCGAGAGCGGTAGCGGCAAGAGCACCTTGTTGCGCCTAATCTATGGACTTTTAGGGCCTGACAATGGCGAGGTTTACGTTGATGGCATTCCTGTGCCGAGACCCGAGGAGAGGCTGATTCCTGGACATGAGTCCATGCGTATGGTCTCGCAGGGTTTTGATGATTTGAATACCTATGCTAAAGTGTGGGATAATGTTGCGAGCAGGCTGTCCAATACGGATCTGGCAGCCAAGAAAAGTAAAACTGAAAGGGCATTAGAAAAATTAAGCATTGGTCATCTGAAAGACCAGCGTGTAGTAGATTTGAGTGGGGGCGAAAGGCAACGGGTAGCCATAGCGCGCGCTTTGGTCACCGAACCTGCTATCTTGCTTATGGATGAGCCTTTCAATCAAGTAGATGCCGGCTTCAGGGATCAATTGCAGCAGGATATTAAACATATTGTGGACAATACGGGACTGACAGTCATCTTGGTTTCGCACGACCCCAGCGAAGTCCTCTCCTTGGCGCAGCACCTAGTAGTTATCAAAGCGGGCAAGCTGATGGCCTTTGGCAAGCCAGAGGAGATTTACATGTCGCCTCCAAACACCTATGTTGCACGCCTCCTTTGCAAAAGCAATATACTCCATAAAGCAGATGGCTCGTTATTGTCTGCCCAATGGCAGAAAGAGGTGGTGGCAGTGCACCCGGAATGGTTGAGCCTCCATGAGCCAAATAAGAGTGATCCCATATTCGTCATAGAACATATCGCGTTTAAGGGATTCTATGAAGAACTGTTTCTGCGTCACGGACCATTAACCCTTCGGGTACTCAACACACACCTTAAGCAATATGCCTTAGGGCAAACCGTAAAGGTGACGGCCGAGCGTTTTGTGGAACTGGACTAGATGAGAGACGTGAGAGATTCCATAATGACTATCCAAAGGCACTGTTAAAACTTATAATCGACAAGAGGCAATTCCTCACATCCTGGCTACTGCGGTTAAGCTTTAGTCTCTCCGCTCTAGTCCTCTACTGAACCACCTTATTGGCACAGGCCGAGCTGGCAAAGGCCTCGGGCTTAGCCTTGAAAACGAATCCCATGCTAAGGATATAACCCATTGCTTCGTGCAGGGCCTGATTGGATTTAAACATGGGATTAGTGTTGATATCGGCGTGTACTTCGAGTTCTACTTGGTAGCGGTCTAATAGGTCGCAGAGGGCATAGGCTGTTTCTATGGAGCGTTGAACTTCTGCCAGCATCCTTTCTTTGATGGACATTTTGATGGGAGTCTTGTCCTGATGGATGTACATAAACCCTCCTTTTTTTTCTCGCACAAAGGCGATAACCGTGGCAAAATCGGTAATAGCTCCTTTTACTTGGGAGTCGGTGCCGATACATACTTTCAGCTTGTTCCCAAGGTTATATTCACGGGCTATTGCATTTCCCACCTCCTCGATAAGGGGCTGGCGAATCGGTTCGCCACTGAACTTTTTCCAAGACATAAGGTTTGATTTTTGGATGAATTTATTGTTGTGTAAATAGTTCTGTTTGTCATATTAAAATCAATTGGCATAAAGATAAGGTCTAATGAAGATAACAAGCAATAGTTTTTATGTTAAAAAATTATGCACAAATTGTTTGTTATCAACATTTTGTATCTTGTTTTAAAGATGTGACAGAACAAATGGGGCATTGCGATGTATTGTAAATGTTTATAGCTTTAAAAAAAATTAAGAAGAAATGATAATGAAATCGAAAAATTGGATGTTAGCCGCAGGTATTTTAGTGGCTGCTTCGTTTGCCGCTTGTGGCGGATCTGGTGAAAAAACCAGCGACACGACAGATAGCCTAGATGTAGATAGTGCCAGCGCCATTACGGTCACTCCCGTGGCCGACTCCAAGGCTTTCCCGGGTGCAGAATTGGCCGTTAGTGGTATTACTACCGAAAACGTAGGAGACGATTCGGTAAAGTTCACGGTAAACTATGATGTGAAGAATTTTACGCTCACCGAACATACCGATGACCACAATGCAGATCATATGGCAAACTCTGCGGAAGGCCAGCATATCCATTTCATATTGGATAACACGCCCTATGTAGCTTTGTACAAACCTACCAATAGCGCGACGGTAAAGAAAGGCACAGAACACTACCTCTTGTCTTTTCTCTCTCGCTCGTATCATGAGTCCATCAAAGAACCAAAAGCCTACGTGTTGAAGCATTTTAAGATAACGGACGATGGTAAATATGAGGAATTGCCTTTGCCTACAGAACCAAGTTTGTTCTATAGCAGGCCAAAAGGGGAATATAAAGGAAAAGACACGGAAAACTTGTTGCTGGACTTCTACTTAGTAAATACTACATTGAGTGCCGATGGCAATAAAGTGAAGGCAGATGTCAATGGTGAAGAATTTGTTTTGGACAATTGGGGCCCTTATGAAATAAAGGGCTTGCCAAAAGGGGAAACTACCGTGAAGCTCACCTTGCTTGGAGCTGACGGCAATGCGCTTTCTGGCGACAATGTGTCTATTGAGCGCAAGGTGACATTAACAGAGTAACGTCCGTATTAAAGTTATATGTAGTAAGTCATAGGTTCTTGCGAACAGAAGTTATGGGCCAAAGGTAATCCAAACCTTTGGCCCATTTTTTTTACCTTTGCGCCTAGTCGAAAACGGGAAAAAGAAATATGGAAAGTGACCTGATCAGGGAGTTGGAACAATTGCTGGCGTCAAAGGAGAAAAGCGTTGTCTGGGATGAATTTGTCAAATCAATACACCATAAACCGATAAGATCGGTAGGAGCGCTATTTGCGATGCTGGATCAAGCCGGCGAGCAATTGGACAGACAGGAGTCTGTGCTGCAATGGCGGGAAAGTACGGAAGAAAGGTTGGACATCATCACCCACAAGTTGAAGTTCATTGACAGGTCACAACGACCACAAGTGGTTGTGCTCAATTCCCTTTCTTCTCACGGTTTTGTGGAAAATGATTACCTTAATAACCTCATCCAATTGGCTGGTGGTTTGGTATGGGATGGGAGCGAGGGTTTTCGGCCAGGCATGTTACTGATCATAGCCTTGGATAAGCCAATGTTCTCTTATCTTGGGGAGTTACCCGCTTTTCTGACACTTCCCGAATGGAAGGACAGCGATGCGGTGCATAACAATAAAGTTTACCTGGTTGAGGAAGAACGTGGTCTCATACAACCCAGTATATTCTTGGCAGAACAAGTGGAGTTGCTAGCGCAAATGATTTTTCCACAGTATTTTGTGTATGAAGATGCGGGAGATAGCTGGATGCAGTTTGACCTATCTGGGAAATAGGATTCTTTCTAAAGGCTGTCCAGAGCCTTTCTGTCCGGTTTTTCAAGCTTTTTGTACTCGCTGGGGCTTATGCCTGTCACTTTTTTAAATTGCGCACTCAAATGCGCACTACTGCTGTAGTCCAACTTGTCTGCAATCTGGTTGAGAGACAACTCTCCATAGCTCAATAGCTCTTTTGCCATTTCTATCTTTTGGGCTATGATGAATTTCTCCAGGGTGAGCCCTTCGTTTTCGGAAAATACCTGACTGACGTAATTGTAGGAGTAAGGGATGGCAGAGGTGATAGCATCGGAAAAATTCATCCTATGACTTCTCCAACTGTCATCCCTTAATTGTTTTATTACCAATTGTTTGACTTGGTTGATCAATTGAGTTTTGTGGTCATCTATCAGATCGAAGCCAAGCTGAACAAGTCCAGCACGAAAGCGGCTTATTTTTTCATCCTCGATAGCGGCATAGGGAAGCTCCACTAGGCCCAAATCTACTTTGCTGAAGTCGATGTTTTGCTCGCTCAGCAGTTGTTCCACTGCCATGATGCAACGTGGGCATACCATATTTTTGACATGGAGTTTCATTTCTTGATCCTTTTGGTCAAACAAGATAGCATAAGCGATTTTTATACCAATTTCTTGTATCTAATACGTGTTGGTTCCGTATCGCCAAGACGTTTCTTTCTGTTCTCCTCATATTCGCTATAGTTGCCTTCGAAAAAATAGACTTGCGAATTTCCTTCAAACGCCAAGATATGCGTACAGATACGGTCCAGGAACCAGCGATCGTGTGAGATGACTACAGCACATCCGCCAAAATTTTCCAGGCCCTCTTCCAGTGCCCTCAAGGTGTTGACGTCGATGTCGTTAGTGGGCTCATCGAGCAAAAGCACATTGGAACTTTGCTTCAATGTGATGGCCAAGTGTACTCGGTTGCGTTCACCACCCGATAGTATGCCAACTTTCTTTTGTTGGTCCGCACCATTGAAATTGAATTTGGAAACATAAGCGCGCGAGTTGACGGTTCTGTTTCCCAAGACAACGTTGTCATGGCCGCCGGTTACGTTTTCCCATACGGTTTTTTCTGGGTCGAGGTCGTGGTGCAGCTGGTCTACATATCCCAACGCTACGGTTTCGCCGACGCGAAAATTGCCATTGTCAGGTTTTTCTTGTCCGGTGATAAGCCTAAAAAGCGTAGTCTTGCCTGCCCCGTTTGGACCGATGATGCCTACTATGCCCGCGGGAGGCAGGGAAAAGCTAAGGTCATCGAACAATACCTTATCACCGTAGCTCTTGGATACATTGCTCGCTTCGATAACGGTATTGCCCAGACGTGGCCCCGGAGGAATAAACAGCTCCAGGCGCTCTTCTCTTTCCTTTGTCTCTTCGGAAGCCAGCTTTTCGTAGTTTGCCAGTCGGGCTTTGGACTTGGCGTGGCGCGCCTTGGGTGCCATGCGTGCCCATTCGAGTTCGCGTTCCAAGGTCTTTTGTCTTTTGCTCTCGGTTTTCTCCTCCTGTGCCAAGCGTTTGGACTTTTGGTCGAGCCACGAGGAATAATTGCCTTTCCATGGAATGCCTTCACCCCGGTCCAATTCCAAAATCCATCCAGCTACGTTGTCCAGAAAATAGCGGTCGTGAGTTACCGCTATGACTGTACCTTTATAATGTTGTAGGTGCTGTTCCAGCCAATCGATCGATTCGGCATCGAGGTGATTCGTTGGCTCGTCAAGTAGGAGCACATCGGGTTGTTGCAGCAAAAGCCGACATAATGCCACTCGTCTGCGCTCGCCTCCTGACAAATTGACAATAGGTGTTTCGGGCTCAGGACAACGGAGTGCATCCATTGCGCGTTGCAGTTTACTGTCTACTTCCCAAGCTTCGCTAGCGTCTATCTCATCTTGGAGGATGCCTTGGCGAGCCATGAGTTTGTCCATGGCATCGGGATCCTCATATATTTCGGGAAGAGCAAATTTCTCGTTGATTTCTTCATACTCTTTCAGTAGTGCAAAGGTGCTGGCTAGGCCTTCTTCGACTACCTCGCGCACCGTCTTGCTATTGTCAAGAACGGGCTCCTGAGCTAAATAACCTACACTATAGCCCGGAGAAAATACCACCTCTCCTTGATAGGATTTGTCTATTCCAGCAATGATTTTCAACAAGGAAGATTTGCCAGAACCGTTAAGTCCGATGACGCCTATCTTGGCTCCGTAAAAAAAAGAAAGATATATATTCTTGAGTACTTGTTTCTGTGGAGGGTAGATCTTATTGACTCCCGCCATGGAAAAAATAACTTTTTCGTCCGACATAAATATGTTAAATTTTGTAAAAATATCCACAAATATCGCGAATATTAATTATAAAGCTTTAATTTTAAGGTGTAGAAACTGTCAAAATCGCTTAAATGGCAAAATGGCTTAATTGTTGATATTTTTAGATAACGTATTGGTTTAATGTTTAAGATTTATTTTTATACATTAGCCTTTAAAAGAAGAAAGGTAGATTTAAATGGAAGCAAAATTCTCGCCACGTGTGAAAGACGTTATTTCTTATAGTAGAGAAGAAGCGTTACGACTCGGGCACGATTATATCGGCACTGAGCACCTTTTATTGGGCTTAATCCGGGAAGGCGATGGCTTGGCAATAAAGCTGTTGAGACAGATTGGTGTGGATACGGGCAGCTTGCGCCGCGCTATTGAAGATGCGGTGAAAGGTGCCACTTCAACAACGGCCACTCTTGGCAATATCCCGTTGACCAAACAGGCTGAAAAGGTGCTTAAGATCACTTACTTGGAAGCTAAGATTTTCAAGAGCGAAATCATTGGTACGGAGCATCTGCTATTGTCTATTCTGCGAGATGAGGACAATATAGCATCTCAGATATTACAACAGTTTTCCGTGAACTATGATGTGTTCAAATCGGAAGTGGAACAGAGCAAGTCGGAAATTACTGGACAGGCAAGTGGTTCCACGGCAGGAGATGACGATTATAGGGAAGACGATAGTTTTAGCCAACCTAAGAAAGTATCGGATATCAAATCCAAAACTCCGGTATTGGATAATTTTGGACGAGACTTAACCAAGGCTGCAGAAGAAGGTCGTTTGGACCCTATTGTAGGTCGTGAAAAGGAAATAGAAAGGGTATCGCAGATACTCTCTCGTAGAAAGAAGAATAATCCAATTCTAATTGGAGAACCTGGTGTAGGTAAGTCGGCAATAGCCGAAGGATTGGCTTTGCGCATTGTGCAACGGAAAGTGTCTAGGGTGCTTTTTGGCAAGCGTGTAGTTACCTTGGACTTGGCTTCATTGGTAGCAGGCACTAAATACCGAGGACAGTTTGAAGAGCGGATGAAAGCCGTCATGAACGAACTGGAAAAATCTCCAGATGTGATTCTTTTTATTGATGAGATACATACGATAGTGGGAGCTGGCGGTGCCTCAGGATCATTGGATGCATCTAACATGTTCAAGCCAGCGTTGGCCCGTGGAGAAATCCAGTGTATTGGTGCCACAACCTTGGACGAATATCGCCAGTATATCGAGAAAGACGGAGCCTTGGATCGTCGGTTTCAGAAGGTGATGATAGAACCAGCGACGCATGATGAAGCAATAGAAATACTCAACCGTATCAAGGATAAATACGAAGAGCATCACGCCGTGACCTACACGAACGAAGCCATCGAGGCATGTGTGAATTTAACGACTCGCTATATCACCGATCGTTTCTTGCCTGATAAGGCTATAGACGCTTTGGATGAAGTAGGCTCTCGCGTGCATCTTACCAATATCCATGTGCCTCAAAGTATCATCGATATCGAACAGAAGATAGAGGATATTAAGGTAGAGAAAAATAAGGTGGTGCGTAGCCAAAAATACGAAGAGGCTGCCAGGCTGCGTGACACGGAGAAAAAATTGCTGGAAGAGCTCGAAAAAGAAAAAGCAGCTTGGGAAAGTGAAACCAAAACCAAACGCTATACCGTGACTGAAAACGATGTAGCAGAGGTCGTTTCTATGATGACTGGTATCCCTGTTCAGCGTGTAGGGCAATCTGATAGCCAAAAGCTATTGGGTATGGCCGAGTCTATGAAAGGACGTATTATTGGCCAGGATGAAGCGGTAAAAAAATTGGTTAAGGCTATCCAAAGGACACGTGCAGGCTTGAAAGATCCTAAAAAGCCTATTGGGTCATTTATATTCCTTGGCCCGACAGGTGTAGGTAAGACGGAATTGGCCAAGGAGCTGGCGCGTTTCATGTTCGATAGTGAGGATGCCCTTATCCAAATAGATATGAGCGAGTACATGGAAAAATTTGCCATATCGCGTTTGGTCGGCGCGCCTCCGGGATACATTGGATATGAAGAAGGAGGCCAGTTGACAGAAAAAGTGCGTCGTAAGCCTTATTCCGTGGTTCTGCTTGATGAAATAGAGAAGGCACATCCGGACGTGTTTAACCTGTTGCTTCAGGTATTGGACGAAGGACAGTTGACCGATAGTTTAGGACGTAAGGTGGACTTTAGAAATACCATCGTTATCATGACGTCTAACATCGGTGCTAGACAATTGAAAGATTTCGGTCAAGGCGTCGGTTTTACAACCGCGGCAAGAAGCAATCAAGTAGATTCACACTCCAGAAGCGTGATAGAAAACGCTTTGAAGAAAGCCTTTGCTCCCGAATTCCTTAATAGGGTAGACGATGTCATCGTGTTCAACTCGCTCGGTAAAGAAGACATCTTCAAAATTATCGATATCGAATTGAAGTCTTTGTTCCAACGTATCAAGGGATTGGGCTATACCATCCAGCTCACCAATGATGCCAAGGAGTTTATCGCAGAGAAAGGGTACGACAGCAATTTTGGAGCCAGGCCACTCAAGCGTGCCATTCAGAAATACTTGGAAGACCCCATTGCGGAAGAAATCCTGAAAGGCGAATTGGTGGATGGAGACGATTTAGTTGTCGATTTCGACAAGGAAAAATCGGAAATTACCATACATGGTTCGCACGCTCAAGCTTCCAAGCCAACGGATGTGGCAGAAAAGGAAGAAAGTGACAATGGTGACAAAGAACAGAAAAAGTAAGATCTAAGTCTTAGTTTTTGATAAATCTCAAAGCGCCGTTCTGCATATTTGCAGGATGGCGCTTTCTTGTTTTTGAGATTTGTTTAACTATTTACTGATTCTCCGTTTACGCACCTGTTATATTTGCAATGACCATTCTGTCAAACAGTTTGTCTCCGAAATACCGTCTATTGAGCTTATAAATGAACTCGTTGAGGTAGAGCTGGAGGTACTTCCTTTTGATTTTATGGTAGTTGCCCAGCAATGTCCGTTTTGCATTGCTGATAGCGATATGTACCCATTTGAGCGTTTCCTTGGTGGTTTTGGCGTCCGATTTCTCGGTGA
>NZ_ATZA01000045.1 GCF_000427965.1 Olivibacter sitiensis DSM 17696
CACCAGAAACGGCAGCTTGGAACTCTCCATGATCGTACCGCTGCGCAAAGAGGTACGGAAACGGCAACTTTTGCATTCGTAACTCCATTTGCCCTGTAACCAATAATGAGAGGTGCCCCCGCATCGCTTGCAGACAACACCCTCCTTGTCCCGTTGCTCCTTGAAATGCAAACGGCAATCCTCCTCCGTACCAAAATGCGCTGTAAAACTGAATATGTTCATCGTCTATTCTTCTTGATGTGCTAATATACTAAAAATATTAGGCGTGTTTACGGAGAATCAGAACTTTTTTTAAAAGTATTTAGTGCTTTGTTGGCTTATTTCTTTTGTGATTTGTCGTGTTTTCATTAATCAGATGGTTTTTTTGGCAAATTTGAATGCTATTTCCTTTTATTTTGGTTTAGATGAAGGGATATTGGCTCATTTTGTTGTCTTTACATTTATGGGATGACCGTAAAAAATAGGTGAGGATGGTGCAGAAATGAGTAAGTATTTGCTTAAAGCAAGTATTAGTGTTGCTTGCCAGTTATGGAAAATAAGGGCGTCGGGGTATAATAGTTATGGGTTGTTAGTGGTCAACAGCGAGAGGGAAGTCAAACTAGGTTTGTTTGCTTTGGCATGGTCCTTCGGCTCCGCGCAAGGGAGCCAAGTATACAAGACACTTTATTTCCCCTCCGCTTTCAGCGAAGTTTTTGCGCGATAGGGTATAGGGTGCCTCTAGGGAAGGCTATCGACGCGATTAAGCTTATAGCCCATTACAACAATGCTTTTCAACGTGTCTAGATTCGGTTTCGCCTTGTTGCGCTTGTCTTCCGTTTCCGTATAAGTGGCGGAACCGTGTATGATCAGTTTTCTTTTCCCTAGCGTATCTTGGAAAATGGCCGTATTTGCTTTGTCATCCTCTTTCCTTAGCTTGATGGACACTACTCCGTTTTTGCCCTTTTCCCCATATCGAGCCACGGCGGGACTATCCTTTAATACGTCAATACTGAGGATGTCGTTAGGGTTGATGTTCCTGAAATATTCTTTTTCTTGCACTACGTCATCAATTACGAATAAAGGTCCTTCTTCCGAATATGTAATGCGTTCAATTTTGAGGCTAGCGTCAATAGGCTTCTGCGGCGTATATGTCAATTGCCTTAAGCGTATTTTGGCAGTGTCTGGCTTCGTGGTACTTGAGCTATCTGCCAGTATTCGTTGCTTTTTGGTAGTGATCTCTATAGCGCCTTGATATGCCTTAGGCCCATATACTTTTATGGCGCTGCTTCCTTTCAGTACATTGATGGATTGTATTTCCGAAGGATCCATATCTTCGAGGTGCTTGGAGCCAGTGCCTATATATTCACCGTTCAAATAAACCACTGGATCCTTATCGCTATGTAAGTGTAGATTTAGCACGGGAAGGGTATCCCTCTTCACCTCCATCGACTTTTTTTTGGGTCTTATTATAATCGTGTCCTCGGCCGGTATTTCCTTGTCAAGGGTCGGGGCAACGGCTGTAGGAACCGACTGTTTTATTAAACCAATAATTTCTCCTTCCATTCCCTTTTCATAGGCTTTGCTGATGGTAAAGGTCAGTATGAACAGGACGATAACTGGCGTGATGATGATATAGTTCGTAAGTTTTGCCTTATTGGACCGTTGCCTGTTCATCATCATGATGCGCCTTTTGAGGTTCCGCAGGTTGAAATTATTGGCCAAAAGTGGTTGGTCTGCCGTATTCAATACCTTGAGTAGGCTATATTGATAAGTGCGCTTATCCGCACCTTGCAGTAGTACTTCCCTGTCCGTGATAAATTCGAGGTTTTCCTTGATGGCCATACGGAACAGCCAACTGAAGGGATTGAACCAAAAAACGATGCTGATTAGTTCTCCCAACAGTACATCTGCGGTATGCAGTTGCTCGGTATGCACCTGTTCATGTACCAAGATGTTTTTGAGTTCGAGCGGTTCGTGCTTGGTGGAATTGAGGTATATGTAACGCCAGAAAGAGAAGGGATTGATATTCAATAGTACCTGTCTAAAATGGAATTGCTGGAATATGCCAGGCATGGAACTTTTGTGTATGCGCCACAGACCGTGCAGTCTAATGAGAAAACGCATAAAGAAAAATAGGACTACGCACCAAAAAGCAAGCAATGCCACGTCCCAACCAGTGAATAGTTGTTTTGTCTTTTCATTTAACTGCTCCCAATCAGGGATATATTTTGCCCAATCTGCCTGTTGCACCGCGGTAGGCCTTAGCCAGGAGATCATGTGTTTGACCAAGGGATAGACCACGGAGAAAACAAGTCCCAAAAGCAAGAAATACCTATTGAGGGTATAAAAGGTCAATCGACGTAAGAATAGCCGATACGCCATGTAGAATAAGGCAATACCTAGATTGACCTGTAACAGATAAACGAACAATTCGGGCATGGCTAATGGTCTTTTTCGTTTTCGATCATGTGAATGATGTCCTTCAGGTCATCTGTGCTCAATTTTTCCTCCTTGGCAAAAAAGCTGACCAATTCCTTGTAGGAATTTTTGAAATAATTATTTACAAACCCGCTCATGAACGTCTTTTTATATTCCTCTTCTTCAATAAGCGGTTCGTAACGGTAGGCATTGGCATACTTGACGCCCTTGATATAGCCTTTGCGCTGTAGGTTTTTGATGGTAGAGGCTAACGTGGTGTAGGGGATTTCGTCAGCGTCCATTTCCGCTTTCAACTCACTGATAAAGCCACCTTTACTCTTCCAGATCGCCTGCATGGCTTGTTCCTCTTGTGCCGTCAATTTCTTCATAAAAAAAATAACTATGTGTTTTGCGTAAAAATATGTAAAAATCGTAGATATGTAAAATATTTTCCAAAAAATATTGGAATATGCCCCAATTGGTTTTGGCTTAAAATAATAAACGTATATTAGACGCTCGTTTTTGAAGCGAAATGAATGGACTAAAAAAAAGTAAACTTATGAGAAGTGGAATCGTATTCTTTTCTGGAATAATTATGTTGCTAGCCATAGCTTCATGTGGTGGTGGGCAAGGGGGTAATGCGGATAAGGCTGCCGACACAACCAACCTCGCTAGTGATGGGGTAGTCTTTGACGATGATAGTGCTGCACTTATATTGTCTAGTTACATGCGGGTAAAAGATGCGTTGGTGGAATCGGATGCAGTGAAGGCTTCTGATGAGGCGGATAAACTGGCTTCTATGCTGTCCAATTATGAGGGGTGCGAAAATACCAGTATGTTAGCGCAAGAAATAGCAAACAATCATGATTTGGCAGCACAACGTGCTGCTTTCAAAGCGGTGAGTCACGATATTATAGGTGTTTTTGAACATGCTCCCAAGGCCAGTGGAACCATCTATTTACAACACTGTCCTATGTATGATGAAAACAAAGGGGGAGACTGGCTAAGTACGAGTAGTGAGATTAGAAATCCCTATTATGGAGATGAAATGTTAACTTGTGGTAAAGTGATTAAGGAAATTGAATAATTAATAGGCTTGTTTTGATAATTAAATAGTTAAGAAATCATAAAGTCGATCAAATTGAGGAGCAAAGATTTAGTATTTAATCAAATTTTTATAGTTTTGTTATAAACCAAATATATATTATGTCAGAAAAAGTATCGTTGACCATAGGTGACAAGAGTTTTGATTTTCCGGTAATCACGGGGACAGAAGATGAAAAGGCTATTGATATTTCTAAGTTGAGAACAGAAACTGGATATGTGACCTTGGATCCAGGCTTTAAAAATACCGGGGCCGCGAAAAGTGCTATTACGTTTTTGGATGGTGAAGAGGGTATATTGCGTTATAGGGGATATCCTATTGAGGAGTTAGCTGAAAAGTCGTCTTTTATAGAAGTAGCTTACTTGCTTATATATGGCAATTTACCTTCAGCCGATGAGCTGCACGCTTTTCAACATAAATTGAGCAGACATACCCTTATCCACGAGGATATGAAGAAATTTTTCGAGGGCTTTCCAACTAACTCGCACCCTATGGGGCAATTGTCGCAATTGGTAGGTGCATTGTCCGCATTTTATCCAGAATCGTTGGATCCCAATGCTTCCGAGGAAGATGATAATTTGACCATCATTAAATTGTTGGCCAAGTTTCCTACCATCGTTTCATGGATCTACAAGAAATCCCTTGGTCATCCTGTCATATATCCGAAAAATAAATATGATTACGTTACCAACTACCTGCATATGACTTTTGGTCAATTGACCGAAGAGGTAACCATCGATCCGGTAGTGGTTTCGGCCATGAACAAATTGCTCATTCTGCATGCCGATCATGAGCAAAATTGCTCTACTTCTACCGTACGTATCGTAGGTTCTTCCAACGCCAATCTCTTTGCTTCTATTTCTGCCGGTATCAGTGCCTTGTGGGGACCTCTTCATGGTGGAGCCAATCAGGCAGTGATAGAGATGTTGGAGCGTATCAAGGAAGATGGGGGAGACTCCGAGAAATGGCTCAATAAGGCGAAGGACAAAAACGATCCTTTCCGATTGATGGGCTTTGGGCACCGGGTGTACAAGAACTTCGATCCTCGGGCCAAAATCATCAAAAAAGCTTGCGATGATATATTGAATAGCTTGGGTGTGGACGATCCTGTTTTGAATATAGCCAAGCAATTGGAAGAAACGGCTTTGAAAGACCCTTATTTTGTAGATCGCAAGTTATATCCCAATGTGGATTTCTACTCGGGCATCATCTATCGTGCACTGGGCTTCCCTACCGATATGTTTACCGTATTGTTTGCCTTGGGCAGATTGCCTGGCTGGATAGCACAATGGAAGGAGATGCGTAGCAATAAAGAACCTATAGGCAGACCAAGACAGATCTACGTAGGTGAAACCTTGCGCCATTATCCAGAGAAATAGATCTTGCTGGAAAAAGACTATATTTAAAGAGGCAGTCTCCTATGTTTGTTGTAAGCACACGTAGGAGACAGCCTTTTTTGTTTCCATTTATTTATAGCTTCCGTCTTATTGTTCAATTGTATCTTTGGTATCTAACAGGTCAATAATTCAATCCGTTTGGTTTTCCATTGGAAAACCAAGATATTTGTACTAAGCAATTCGGTACGAGTGCATAATGTTTAATATCATTACCAGAAGGACGTTATTGAAATACTGTGTGCGTTATCCTGATGCAAGGAATGCACTATTGGAATGGTATTACGAATTTCTGAATAGTGATTTCAAAAACTTTCAGGAACTGAAAAGCAGGTATCCGAGTGCAAGTCTAGTGGGTGATGATAGGGTCGTGTTGAACATAATGGGCAATCATTTTCGTTTGGTTATACGTATGGTGTTTACCTACAAGGCTATTCAAATCAAATGGTTTGGAACGCATAAGGAATACGATAAAATCGATGTAAAGACAATTAGTTTTAAAGGATAGTCATGGAGCTAAAAATCATAAAGACCGAGGCGGAATACGATGCCATGCTCGACTGGGTAGATGAACAATTTGATGCTAGAGAATCGCCAGATTCAAAAATGGGCGAACGTCTGCAGGTTGCACTGTTGCTCATCAAGCAGTATGAGGATGAGCATCATCGTATTCCCATGCCAGATCCGGTTGAAGCTGTCAAGCTAAAAATGCAGGAGCAAGGTTTGCAAAACAAGGATTTGATACCTTGGTTGGGCAGTAAAGGCTATGTCTCTGCTTTGTTGAACAATAAAAAGCCGATAACGTTGCGTGTTGCTAAGTTGTTGCACCAGAAACTTGGTATCCCGGCGGAGGTGTTTTTGATATGAACCTCGAATTCGATGGTACTGAGTGTCGCCCTTTTTGAGGAATAACAAGCAAAAAAAATCCCCGCTTTGGGGAGCGGGGAAAAAACGTATGTTTTTATAATCAACCTAAACCTGATACTTTATAAACAGATATCGTGCCAGTTTTTTTTTGTGTGTTGTCAGGCGAACGGTTTTTGTTTTTCTGTCTGAAGAAGTTTACTTAATAGTTCTAGTAATGTTGCCACAGTTGAGCATTTCCTCGCCAAAATAGGGGTTTACGATAGTCTTGCCCGTAGAAATCCAATATGCGCCTGCATCATCAAATGCCATGGGACAATGCGCGATATACAAGGCGCCTTGTATGGGAGTCAATTTCTGTTCTTGCAGGAGACGAACAAGCTCTTTACTTAAGTCATGAAAAATAATTCTTTGATCATCTATGTTATCCTTGCCAATCAACGAAACGCTTTTTTGATGGAAATTTGTCATTTGAGGATAATTCTTGGATGCTTCTTGCAATAGTAGTGCAGCGATTCGAGCTTGTTGTATATCATTTTCTGTCAAGGCATCGCGCAAGATGAAATATTGTGACAATATGTCATTTAGTCGGTCATCATCAAAAAGAACGGTGGTCTCTTTTTCTGTCCTTGTCGTTGGCGATGTTATCTGTTGTTCGCTTTCATGGTTATTCTCTGTCTTTCCTTGGCAGGAGATAAATGCCAAGAAGCATATTACGATAATATAGGTGTTCTTAAAATTATACATGTTTGTCTATTTTAGATATCACTTCCTTTTTTCAATATATACTCGCTATAGAGGAGATACGCTCCGGTAGCTACAATTTTCTCCCCTTCGGTTAGTCCCGAACGCACTTCCACCTGATCTCCATTGTCTAGTCCCAACTGCACTTCCCGAGGTTCGAATTTGCTGTCTTCTAGGGCGGTCCATATGATGGATCGCTCTCCGTCTCGTATCACAGCATTTGTGGGGATGGTCAACGCCTCAATAGCGGACGACGTTGGAAGTAGGACGTTGACCATCATGCCAGCCTGCCATAGCTGCTGGCTATTGTCTATCCTTCCTCTGATGCGAATGGTTTGTGCGTTGTCTGCCAGTGCAGGATCTACAAATTCGGCCATTACCTGTTGCACCTGACCATCTGGCAATTCTACCGTGAGTTGTTTTTTTCCCTTGACAGTAGACAGCTCATGCGGATAAATATCTGCTTCCACCCATAGGGAAGCATAGTTTTCTATTTCCATCAAGGCCGTTCCTTCTTCCACATATTGTCCTTCGCTTATTTCTATCTTCGAAATGGTACCCGAGATAGGCGAATAATAGGTGGTATATGGATGTACGGTGTCTTGCTGCAATACTTGGTCTATTTGCTTCTCAGACTGGCCATAGTGTAGGAGTTTTTGTCTGGCAGCCAGATAGACCTGCCTGAAACGCTCATCGTTCTGTAATGCGGAAGCTTGCTTGTAGGTCATCAGCAAGTCGTTCTGCAAGACCAGTAGATCCTCCGAATAGATCTGATACAAGACCGACCCTTTGCTTATTTGCCTGCCGACTTCTTTGGTATAAAGCTTTTCGATGCGACCCGTATTGCGACTGCTGATATACTTGATGTGCTCTGGATTGCTCCTGAGCCTTCCACTTAAGCGCTTGTAACCCATTACCTGGCCGCTGCCCACCGTGACGATGCTGATATTCGCCAAAGCTTGTTGATTCCGACTGAGAGTAAGCGTCTTATCTGGTGTCCCTTTTTCGAACGGCACGAGGTCCATACCACATATGGGGCATGTACCTGGTGCATCCCTAACGATTTGTGGGTGCATGGGACAGGTATATTTCCTTGCGCTGGTAGTCGCATCTTCTTTTTTGTCGTTTTGGCAGGATGCGAGTACGGTTCCCAGCAATAAGTAAGTACTTTGTATGATGAACTTTTTCCTATTCATTTCTTTTTAGTATCAAGACTTGTTTTTAAAATCAACAAAGCTTTCGCTATCGACTAAGTATTGGGCATTGGTAGCTATTTGCCAGTCGGAGATATCATCCTTTATTTGTACCCAATCGTCGGTGGTAAACAGGACCTTGACTTTTTTTGCGGCAAAGCCCTTGCCTTCCTTTTTGAACACGGCTTGTTCTGCACCTAAGTCCAATAAAGCTTCTCTTGGTAGCCACCATCCTTCATCAGTCGATAGGGCCAGCGTACCTTTTACCAATTGTCCTATCTCCAAGGGGGCTTTTCCCAGATAGACTTTAAACAGCGCAAAATTGATTCCCTCGGTGTATTTCGGGGCAATCAGGCCTATGGTTCCCATATAAGTTTTAGAGGGTTCTGTTTCTGTATGGAACAGTAGCGGCTGTCCTTTGCTCAAACGTTGCGAGAGTTCTCTTGAGATGACAAAAGCTGCCACCAAACGTGTATTGGTATAGATTTCGAACATGTTCTGCCCTGCTGCTAGGTATTGCCCTTCGCGCAATAGGAGTGATGTTGGCTGTGTTTGCGGTAATATCGCTGCCGTGCTCATAGAAGAGTTGGAGATCATCTCGTCCATGGTGCTTCCGCTGTTTTCTGTGCCACGCAGAGCACTTGAGGCCATGTTGGGAGTGGCGGCCTGTGTCTTTTCCTTGATATAGCCGGTAGTAGGGCTATATAGGACAATGTTATAAGAAACCTTTTTGGTTTTTATCAGTTGTGCTATTTGGTTTTGTGACATACCCAGAAGGAAGAGCTTCTGCTTGGCCCTTTCTACGAGATGTTCCTGCTGGGCTTGCCCCAAGAGCAGCAATAGCTCGCGTTGGGCGGTAACCAGTTCTGGAGCGTAGATTTCCAAAAGTGGCATGCCCTTCTTGACAGGTTGATAGTTGTACTGCACATGGATGCGCTCTATGCGGCCTGCTATACGGCTGCTGACGGAGGTAAACCCCCTGTCATCGTAGGTAATGCGGCCTGCGATTTCGATAGGTACGGTTTTTATACCGTATCGTGCTGAAACGATAGGCATATCGCTTACTACATAGCTATTTACAGATCCCAGAAGATGGGCTAGTTCATGAGATAAGGTATCATCCAAATGCTCATGGGATGCCGACTGTCCGTGATGGGCATCGGGTTTGCAGGCAGACAATATTAGGCCAATAAAGCAAATCAGCATCAACCTAGCGATAGAGTTCTTTTTCATAGCTTACGATCATTTGATACAATTTTTGTTTCTCGTCCAGCACATTGTCTTTCATCATATTGAGCGCTTCCCAATCGGAAAGGATGGCGGGCAATTCTTGCCTGTTCTCGCTGTAAGCTTGGAAATTGGCGTCAAAAGCCCTTTGCAATGCGGGAATGATTTTTTCTTTCATATTAAGGATACGTTTTTCCATATTGCGTATTTCGGCTTGCATCCCATAGAGCATGCCTTGGCTTTCCACCAGCATGGCCTTGCGCTGTTCTTGCATGGCCAGGCTGTTCATCTCCATGGCCTTGGCTTCACTTTTGTACATCTTGCTACTCCACGGGGCAATGGGAATGGAGACCATGGCCATGGCACTATAAGCCTGTGGCATCATGGAACCGAGGGGGCTCATATGGTCAAACCGGATTTTGAATTCTGGTTTGGACTCGCTTTTCATGGCATCTATGCCCATCTTCATGCTTTCGATCTCGGCATTCATCCGCGAGATGTCTTTTCGCTTGTCGGCCAGTGCCAAGGTGTCCAGTGAAGTGGCCGGGACAAAGCGGGGGACTTGGCTGCTGTCGATGTTTAGCGGACTGTTGCCGGGCCTATTCATCAGGGCGTTGAGCCATGCCCGTGACTTTGCTATCTCGGCTTTCTGCATATCCAGCATGTTTTGGTTTTCGGCTATGCGGGCCTCGGCCTTGAATACATTGGCCAATAAGGTTTTGCTATAGGTATACCGCACCTCTTCCACTTGTTTCATCTTGCGCATCAAGATGTCATTTTCTTGCAGTAGGTTTATCCTTTGCTCCGCGATAATCCAATTGTAATAAATTGTCTTTGCTTGGGCCTTTAGGTCGTTGAGAATGACCAGGCGCTCGGCAAGTTCGATGTCGCCTTGCGAGTGGATATAACGCTGCTTGGCCTTTTGCTTGGCCGGATTCGGGATGGACTGCTCTAGTTGGAACATAATGGATCCCTTGTCCCTGCCATCCATGACCGATTGGCCGGGATAGGGCGTCATGAAAGTGCCTCCGCCCACCATAGGAGCCATCCAAGAGCTGGCACTTTCGGCACTGTAAGCATATGATTTGGCCTTTAGTTCATAGGCTTTCAGTGTGGCGTGGTGCTGTTCTATCTCGGAGAGAATACTGTCTAGACTTGTTACAGGAGCTTGACCGTAAAGCTGAAACGGGAATAATAGAAGATAGATGATGTACGTGGAAAGACCTCGCAAAGGCGCAAGGGCGCAAAGGAGTCGGCTTTGCACCTTTGTCCGCCAGCTGGAGGACGATATTATCAAGTCGCAAGGAATTAGCGGATGTGCCTTGGTTATGTCCATTTGCGTTTTGTTAATGATGTTGGGCGTCGTAGATTTCAATTTTTCCATATTTGCGCAATTCATATTCTTTGGTCATGAGGAAAATGAGCGGTGTTACCAGTAGGATATGGGTAGATGAGGTGAGTACGCCACCTATCATGGGGAGTACAATGGGGCGCATCACATCGGTACCTACTCCGGTGGCCCATAGCACGGGCAACAAACCAAAAAGCGAGACGCATACCGTCATCAGCTTCGGTCTCAGGCGTTTTGCCGCGCCGTGAATGACGGCTCGCCGCAAATCCTCCTTGGTGAGCGTCTCGGCGCTGTTTCCTTTCTCCTTCACCAGCTGGTGCATGGCATCATTGAGGTAGATGACCATCACTATGCCTGTCTCTACCGCCAAGCCAAAGAGGGCAATGAAGCCTACTGCTACCGCTACCGAAAGATGGATACCCCATAGGTAGATCATGTATGCTCCCCCCACCAGTGCAAAAGGAATGGTAATCAGGCTCAAGAAAGCCTCGCGTACGGAATGAAAGGCAAAATAGAGCGAAAAGAAAATGACAAGCAGTACGATTGGTGCTATCCACATAAGGGTTTTCTGCCCGCTGATGAGATTTTCGTATTGACCGCTCCATTCCAGAAAATAACCAGCGGGCAGCAGGCCCTCTCGGCTATTGAGTTTTTCCATGGCTTCCTGCACGGTACTTCCCAGGTCGCGATCGCGCACATTGAACATGACTGCTCCGCGTAGCAAGGCATTTTCGGAAGTGATCATAGGCGGTCCGGCGCCATAGCGTACCTGGGCCACTTCCTTGAGCGGGATTTCGCCAAAACTGGGGCTGAAAATGGGAAGGCGTTCCAATTGGCTTATGCTTTGCCTGAAGTTCTGTGCAAGGCGTACATTGATGCTGAAACGACGCCTTCCTTCTATGGTCTGGCCAATAGGAGCTCCGCCAATGGCCGACTCCACCAGTTGGTTGATGTCGTTTACCTGCAATCCGTATCGCGCCAAAGCTTCCCTGTTGATGTCTATTTCGAGGTATTTCCCGCCCGTTACCGGATCGACATAGAGATCCTCAATACCAGGGGTGCCTTCCAGCAGGTTACGCACACGCTCCGATACGCTGGCGATACTGTCTAGCTCTTGTCCGTAGACTTTGACACCTACATCCGTTCGGATTCCTGTAGCGAGCATATTGATCCGATTGATGATGGGTTGTGTCCATCCGTTTACCACGCCCGGGATCTGTAGCTTGCGGTCCAGCTCGTTGATGATATCTTCTTTGGTATACCCTGTGCGCCACTGGCTTTTGGGCTTGAGCATGATAATGGTTTCTATCATGCTCATGGGGGCGTTGTCTGTAGCCGTGCTGGCCCTTCCCGCCTTGCCCAGTACCTTATCGACCTCGGGCATGGTCTTGATCATCTTATCCTGTACTTGCAGTATCCTTTTGATCTCGTTGTTGCTGATGTCTGGCAGGGTGACGGGCATGAACAGGATACTTTGTTCGTCCAAAGGGGGCATAAATTCGGTGCCCAATCGCTTCAAGAGCGGAATGGCGATCAGCAGAGCTATGATGTTGATGGCCAAGGTAGTTTTTCGCCACTTTAGTACTTTGTGGATGATGGGCGTATAGACTTTTTCCAGAAAGCGATTGACTGGATTGGCGTGATCTGGCCTGAATTTTCCTTTCATAAAAAAGGAAATGAGGACGGGGGCCAAGGTAATGACCAGCAAGGCATCTATCATCATGATAAATGTTTTGGTATAAGCTAAAGGATGGAAGAGCTTGCCTTCTTGCCCGCCAAGCATGAATACGGGTAGGAAGGAAGTGATAATGATAATGGTGGCAAAGAATACGCCCCGACTCACTTGCTTGCTGCTCTTTGAGATAATGGACAGTCGTTCTTCTTCACTGATCCAGTCTGGTTCTTTTTTGAATAGTTTCTTTAGCCACTTCATATCTTTTCGTTCGTTTTAGTTGCGCCTGTTTTTTCTGCATAGCGTTCTGCTAGGTGCTTATAGGCATTTTCGCTCATGATGATGCCGTTGTCTACAATGACCCCGATAGCCAATGCAATGCCCGTCAATGACATGATGTTGGATGATATATCAAAGGCATTGAGCAAGATGAAGCTAAGGGCAATGGTGATGGGAATTTGAATAATGATGCTCAATGCGCTACGCCAATGGAAAAGAAAAACAATGACGATGAGCGATACGACGATCATTTCCTCTATGAGGGTGTGCTTAATGGAATCGACCGATTCCTGAATCAGTTCGCCGCGATCGTATATAATATCAAAATGGACACCTTCGGGAAGTCCCTTGGAGATTTCCACCATTTTCTGCTTGACGGCTTCGGTCACTTGGGCGGCATTCTCCCCATAACGCATTACCACAATGCCGCCGACACGTTCGCCCTCGCCATCCTGGTCGAATATACCCAAGCGGGATTCGCCCGTCATCTGTACAAAGCCAATGTCTGAAACGCGTATGGGATAACCATCCTGATTGCCTATGGCCATTTTTTCCAATTCCTCTCTGGACTGGAGGTAGCCATTGGTCTTGATGATATAGCCTATATCGCTGGCTTCGAACTTTCTGCCTCCGGTTTCGTTGTTGTTGGCACGGATAGCGTTGATGACATCGTTGATTCTCAGCTTGTAGTAAATCAGCTTATTAGGATCGATGTTTACCTGATATTGTTTCTGAAAGCCTCCGAATGAGGCAATTTCGCTTACCCCTTTTACGTTCTGCAGGGCAAACTTAACGTACCAGTCCTGCAGGGCGCGTTGCTCGCCCAAGTCCATTTGAGGTGCTTCCAAGGTATACCAAAGCACATGTCCCACACCAGTCCCGTCTGGCCCCAAAGTAGGGCGTACCCCATCTGGCAATGAACCTGTCAGCGTACTTAGTCTTTCGAGCACCCTTTCCCGTGCCCAATAGATATCTATGTCATCATCAAAGATGACATAGATAAAGCTCATGCCGAACATGGAATTTGCCCGTACATATTTGATATTGGGGAGCCCTTGCAGATTGGTCACCAGGGGATAGGTGACTTGGTCTTCTATGAGCTGAGGCGAACGCCCCATCCATTCGGTGAACACAATAACTTGATTTTCCGATAAGTCTGGTATGGCGTCTATGGGGTTTTTCCTGACGGAATATACGCCTATAGCGAATAGCCCCAAACTGAGGAACAATACGATAAATCTATTGCGCAGGGACCAATCTATAATGCGGTGTACCATATTTAGTTGTGAGTTGCCAGTTGTGTGTTGTGAGGAGGTATACTTCCCAATCTTATTTGCTTTTCCGCTCGTACAAGCAACATCCTGGAAGCTTGCTATAAGTGCTGTCTGGAGCTACGGCGAGCTCCGTGTCGTGTCCTACTGCGGCTATCTTTTGCTGAACGGTCTTGGCATCGGTTTTTTTCTCGTCGTATACCAAGGTCAATATTTTGGTGTCTTTATTCCATTCGGCCTTGCTAACGCCTTCTACATTGGCCGTCTTTTCGATGCGTTTTTTGCACATTCCGCAATTGCCATACACCTTAAAGGTGCTTGTCTTTTCCTGTGCCAATAAATTGCTCCCTGCAAATACCAGGGCAGCTATTAAAACTGATTTTAAGAGTGGTGATTTCATTGTTTTTATGTGTTAAGTTTTAAGTGTTGAACCTAAGTACATGACTTTTTTCTTGTTTGCCGTCATTGCGAGAAACGAAGCAATCTGGCAAACAATAACGCAGATTGCCTGACTGCCGTCAGGCAGGCTTCGCCCTTTAGGTCTCGCAATGACGCGTTTTTTGATACACATAAATTTCGTCATGTACCAAAGTGTTGAACTTGTGTTTTCATTGGGAAATCCTTAGTCCCCATCGCTTTTAGCCCATACTTCAGACTAAGGATAGGAGAAAGGTTTCTATATCAGGAAGGACTGTACGGAAATAATAATGGGTCTAATGACGGCCATTGGAGGGCCGTGCACAAGGGGAATATCCCCTTCAATTTGTTGTTCAGTATATGTATTCCAGAAGAAGTTCAATGCCTGAAGAATAGCGGGGTATTCTAGGCCATCCCATTTGATGCTGATGCCACTTTCATTCTGGTGAATTTTGGTCTTGATTTGGGTGAGTTCCTTTGAGCAGCAATCTTTAGCCTTGACGCTGTCCGTGGTGTTCTCCATGCCGCAGAACGGGCAAGCATCGTCCTGTTGTTTGGGATGTGCTAAGGAGAAACTGGCTTCCACTAGTCGATCCATGCAGAAATGGGCATAGACGCTAAAGCCCGATGCCGTACATAGATAAATGGTGGTCAATATGGAAACCAACAGTCTTTTCATCAATCACAAAACTATGGATGTAAAGATAAAAACATGTTATACAATTTGGGTTTTGTGTTATATAATTTTCGGCATCAAAATCCGAATGGACTAGATCACCGCGTCTACATTACCCTCTACCGTATCTAGATAGGCCAAACCAATCCCATTAATATGCAATAAAGGATTGGATATGTCCGCGTCCTTACTAATGCCAATCAAATCGACGAAGCCTTGTTCTTGCAGGTCATTGATGGCATTGTCCAGATCGTACAGTGAGACGTTGATCTCCTCATTGATACGGGACAGCGAGGCGCTGGACCAGGAGCGAAGCAATTTTAAGATTTCAATAGCGGTAATGTCCATGTCAAACAAAGTTGGTGCAAGTTACAGATTAACAATAAGAATGCCAAATGATTCGGAGATTTGAAGAGCGATTTTTACTTGTGATAGTTATTGCGTCGAGAAATGAAACTTAGGTAAAAATATTGTGAATAGTTTTCAATGATGGAAGTTTTTACTATGTTTGATTATCATAAATTTATTGCTAGTGAAGAAAATATACTTATTCCTTTTATTGTCATTTCTAATGGCAATTTATTCTTTTGCCCAAACCAAGAGTCCTGCTGAGTTTCTCGGCTACGAATTGGGAACTCGATTTACTCCCCATCATCGCATAGTAGCCTATTATGAACACGTTGCCACGCAAAATCCGCAAACAGTGAAACTTCAGTATTATGGAGAAACCAATGAATTGCGTCCACTGCTGGTGGCCTTTGTTTCAAGTGCCCAGCACATTTCTCAAATGGAAGACATTCGGAAGGATAATTTGGCACGAGCCGGTATTTTATCAGGTGGCGCTAATACACGTGTCCCTATCTTGTGGCTGAGCTATAATGTGCATGGCAACGAGGCAGTATCTTCAGAGGCAACCATGCAGACACTTTGGGAGCTTGTAAACCCGCAAAATAAGGAATCCAAGGAATGGTTATCCAAATCATTGGTCGTATTGGATCCCTGCCTCAATCCAGATGGTCACGATCGCTACGTGAACTGGTACAACCAAAAGATGAACAAACATATGCAACCGGATCCGCAGTCCGTGGAGCATAACGAGCCATGGCCCGGAGGTAGACCCAATCATTACCTTTTTGACCTCAATAGAGACTGGGCATGGCAAACGCAAAAGGAGTCCATAGCGCGTATGAAGCTGATAGGACAGTGGCTGCCACATGTGCATGTCGATTTTCATGAACAGGGCGTGAACGAGCCTTATTACTTCGCTCCGGGAGCAGAACCGCTACATGAGCAGCTCACGGCATTCCAGCGTTCGTTTCAGGAAGTGATAGGCCGCAATAATGCCAAATATTTCGATAAGAACAATTGGCTTTACTTTACGAAGGAACGCTTTGATTTGCTCTATCCTAGCTATGGCGATACTTGGCCCATGTACAATGGCGCCATCGGTATGACCTATGAGCAAGGTGGGTCGGGTAGGGCAGGGATAGGCGTGCTGAATGCCCTGAAAGACACGCTCACGCTGAAAGATCGGATAGCCCACCATTTTACTACCGGTATGTCTACATTGGAAATCAGTAGTCAGCATGCTGATGAATTGTTGGACGAATTTGAAAAATTCTACAAGGAAAATAGCAGTCAGCCCAAAGGAAAGTATAAATCTTTTGTGGTGAAAGCGGGTAAAACGCCTGAAAGACTGGAGCGTTTGAAAGCGTTATTGGACAAAAACGGTATCCGTTATGAGTCGTCGGGTGTCAAGTCTGGGCTACAGGGCTATCATTACCAGTCAGGTCAGCAAAAAGGCTTTGCCACGGAAGGCGGTGATATCGTAGTGAGCGCCTATCAGCCTAAATCGGTATTGGCACAGGTGCTCTTCGAGCCCGAGCCCAAACTTAACGATAGTATCACCTATGACATCACCAGCTGGGCACTTCCATATGCTTATGGATTAGAGGCCTATGCCTTGGACAGGAGATTAGAAGGTACAAATGTTCAAGCTAGTAGTAAAAAGGCTGCTTCTAGTGCAATAGAAGGAAAACCTATGGCTTATCTTGTGCCTTGGCATGCCTTCAACCATGTACAATTTCTAACGGCTTTGCTCCGCGATAAGATCAGGGTGCGCTCTGCCCATTATGCATTTACTTTTGGCGAAAAGGAATATCCGGCAGGTACGCTGATCATCATGCAGGCGGGAAACGAGGGATTGCCCGATTTTCATCAAAAAGTACAACGTGCGGCCGATCAATTTCACGTGGAGTTGACGGCTACGCAATCTGGCTTCGTGGACAAAGGCAAGGATTTTGGCTCGCCCGATGTCCATTCCATCAAGGCTCCTCGCATAGCCTTACTTACCGGCAGTGGTGTTGCATCGGTCAATTTTGGCGAGCTGTGGTTCTTTTTGGAATCGGAGCTCGATTACCCACTCACTGTCTTGGAACGCGATCAATTCTTGCAGGCAGATCTTGCTATGTATGATATATTGATCTTGCCATCTGGCAATTACGGTGCTTGGGGCAGTACGGGCAGCGCAAAGATCAGGGATTGGGTAAGAACGGGCAAAAAAGTGATTGCCATCGGCTCGGCCATGGATTTCTTTGCCAATAAAGAAGGCTTCGGCTTGAAAAAGTTTTACGACGAGGAGGAAGAAAAGAAGGCTAAGAAACTGGCCGACTCCTTGCAAAAGGCAAATCTGTTGACCGATTATCAACTTCGCGAGCGGAAAAGTATTTCTAATGGAGTCGCGGGTGCCGTCTTTGAGGTGAAATTGGATGCGAGCTATCCATTATCCTTTGGTATCGGCGACAAGTTCTACGTGCTGAAAAATAATGCCAGTCACTATGCCTACCTCAAAGACGGGGTAAATGCCGGTGTGATAAAAAACATGTCCGCTCACCGATCTGGTTTTGTGGGTGTTAATGTGAAAAATACCATAAACTCCTCATTAGCCTTGGGTGTGGAAGAAGTAGGCCGCGGGCAGGTCGTCTATATGGTGGACGACCCCATTTTCAGGAATTTCTGGGAGCAAGGCAAACTGCTGTTGGCTAATGCTTTGTTCTTGGTGGACTGATGCCGGCTATGTGACAAGTTGTAGGAAGAACTTAGGGCGACAAAACAAACCAAATGGGGTTTAACGGATTTTTGTCGTACACTCATTGACATTTATAAATTTAATTTTTATCTAGATGCGTACATTGCTATTTAAATTACCTTTCATTATGTGCTATTTTTCATTCTTTTCCTCGCTGAGCATTGCTCAACCGGCGCTGTCAGGAGGAATTGATACGGCTTATATGCGTAGCCGGTTTAACAAGATTGAGCAGCAGATAACCATGCGCGATGGCGTTAAGCTCTTTACCTCCATTTATGTCCCCAAAAATCTGGACAAGAAGGCACCCATTTTGCTGAGTCGAACTCCTTATAGCGTAGCCCCTTATGGAACTGATAAATATAAGCCCTTTGTAGGACCATCTCCCTTGTTCAGTACGGGTGATTATATTGTTGTGTATCAGGATGTACGTGGACGCTATATGTCCGAAGGTGACTTTGTAGCCGTTAGGCCATATAAACCCAATAAGAAGAAAAAGGAGATTGATGAAACTACGGACACTTATGACACGGTAGATTGGTTGGTGAAACATATAGATGGCAATAATGGCAAAGTGGGTACATGGGGCATTTCTGCTCCTGGGTTCTACGCCACGATGACGGCCATTGATGCCCACCCGGCAGTGAAAGCCGTATCGCCACAGGCACCGGTCACCGACTGGTTTATGGGAGATGATCGCCATCATAACGGGGCTTTTTTCCTGATGGGAACTTTTGCCTTTCTTTCATATTACGGTGCTCCAAGACCAGAACCAACTACCGAAAGCTCCAGGAATACCATTCCATACGGTACACCCGATGGCTATGATTTTTATAAGAAACTTGGGCCGTTGAAAAATGCCAACGAACGTTATTTCAAGGGGGAGAATGCGATCTGGAATCAGATGATGGACAATGAATCCTATAATGAGTTTTGGCAGGAGAGGGCGGTTGTCCCACATTTGAAAGACATCAAGCCGGCTGTATTGACGGTGGGCGGATGGTTTGACCAGGAAGATCTTTATGGACCGTTCAAGACGTTTGCGGGTATAGAAGATAACAGCCCAAAGTCCCCAAACCACTTGGTGGTGGGGCCTTGGATACACGGTAGCTGGACCCGTGGATTGGGCAATTACTTGGGCAATATCGTTTTTGAGAAAGAAACTGCACCTTATTACCGCGAGCAGATAGAAAAGCGCTTTTTCGATCAGTACTTGCTTGAAGGTGAAGATGCTCAATTGGCTAAGGCTACTATTTTTGAAACGGGCTCCAACCAATGGAAGAAATACGGCGCTTGGCCGCCTCAGGAATCGGTAGAGAAGAACATTTACCTGCAGGCCAATGGCAAGCTTTCTTTTGATGTGCCCGTAGAAAAGGACTCTTTTGACGAATATGAGAGCGATCCTAAAAATCCGGTGCCGTATACCAGCGAGATCCGTATTTTGAGAGGGAGCGATTACATGTACGAAGACCAGCGATTTGCGGCACGTAGGCCCGATGTGCTCGTCTATGAGTCCGATCCGCTAGAGGAGGATGTAACGATATCGGGGGATGTGTGGGCCAACTTATTTGTCGCCACTTCTGGCACCGATGCAGACTATGTTGTAAAGCTGATAGATGTTTATCCCGATGATGCACCCAACAATTCGCCTATTAACAGAAATACTCAAATGGGTGGATTCCAATTATTGATACGCGGTGAGGTAATGCGGGCCAAGTTTAGGAAAAGCTTTTCAGAGCCGGAAGCCATGGTGCCGAACAAAGTAGAAGAAGTGGGCTTTGATATGCAGGATGCTGCTCATTGTTTTAAAAAGGGGCACAAGATCATGGTGCAGGTACAAAGTACTTGGTTTCCTTTGGTAGATATCAATCCGCAGCGTTTTGTCAATATTTATCAGGCTGACGAATCGGATTTTCAAAAAGCAAGTCATCGCATTTTCCACGATGCACAACATCCTTCGCACTTAAAAGTGCGCATGGTAGAAACGAATTGATTAATCAGCTCTATACATAAGGAAAAGGAATAAATTTGGTCATTGCACCAAATTTTTCCTTATAATTTTTCTCATTCAGACGATAATAGAAAGCTCCTTTTTTGGAGCTTTCTTTTTCCTTTTCGTTCAATTTTATAAGCAATTCTAGCGAGAGCAGCTTACGTGCAAAATTCCGCTTATCCAGTTGAATGCCATATACCTCTTCATAGAGAATAGTAATTTGCGGAATGGTAAACTTCTCTGGCAATAATTCGAATAGTACAGGGTGCAGAGCAGCTTTGTACCGGAGCTTTTGCAGGGCACTTTTGACCATCTCATCGTGGTCAAATATCAATTGTGGAGCATCTGCCAATGGAAACCAAGCGGCACTATAGGCGTGATTTATTTGGTGTTGGTATTTGTTGATGTCAATAAGCGTAAAATAGGCAATGCTAATGGTTCTTTCTATGGGATCTCTTTGAGGTTCGCCGAAAACTTCGAAATGTTCCATGTAGATATCACTTATTCCCGTTAACTCCCTTACTACACGTAATGCGGCAGTATCTGGACGTTCATTCTGTCCAATGAAGCCGCCCATTAAACTCCATTTTCCTTTTTCCGGTTCTATATGGCGATGCACCAGCAATATCTTCAACTTCTCTCCGTCAAAACCGAAAATGATATTGTCTACTGCTACTAGGAAATGTGGCGCACCGCTATATATGCTCATTTATGTTATCTTTTTGTGAAAGGTTGTAAAAATATATAATGTAGGCTTAATATAATAAGAGTTTTTTTGACAATTAAAAAAATATGTCGTAATTAGCTTTCAGAATAAGATAATGATGGATCAAAAGGATATTAGTGTTGTTTTTGAAAATAGATATGGGGTAGAGCCAAGCTATATAGTACGTTCCCCAGGTAGAATCAATATCATAGGGGAGCATATCGATTATAACGAGGGTTTTGTATTGCCTGCGGCCATTGATAAGAGTATCTTAGTGGCAATAGGACGGAACGATGAATATAAAGTCCGATTATACTCCAAGGAGTTTGATGAGTCGTATGAGGTTTCTCTGGACGACGTCGCTCCATCCACAGTCTCTTGGGCCAACTACCTATTGGGTGTCGTAGCCCAGTTTCAGGCAAGGCAGGCACCTTTGTCGGGTTTCAATATCGCATTTGATGGCGATGTGCCCATCGGTTCGGGCTTGTCCTCATCAGCAGCCTTGGAATGTGCAACGGCATTGGCCTTGCAAACTTTGTTTGATACCTCGTTCGAAAAGATGGAACTAGTGCAGATGGCCCAAAAGGCGGAGCATAGCTACGCGAAGGTAATGTGTGGTATCATGGATCAATTTGCTTCGGTCTTCGGCAAAAAGGATCATGCCATCCGTTTGGATTGCCGTAGTTTGTCCTATGAATACGTGCCTTTTCAACTGGAGGGAGTGGATATCGTATTGCTAAATAGCAATGTGAAGCATTCGCTATCCTCATCGGCTTATAACGAGCGGAGAGCCCAATGCGAACAAGGCGTAGCTTGGGTCAAAGAAGCCTACCCAGCCGTACAGAGTTTGCGTGACGTTGATTTGTCCATGTTGGATGAATGTGTCAAGCCCAAAGATGGGTTGGTATACCGAAGGTGCCGTTATGTAGTGGAAGAGAAGGAAAGGTTATTGCAAGCTTGTGAGCACTTGGAAAAAGGCGATTTAGTGGCTCTGGGGCAGAAGATGTATGCCACACATGATGGGCTAAGCAAGGAATATGAGGTGAGTTGTAAAGAGCTCGACTTCTTGGTGGAGCAGGCTAAACAGTATCCTGATATTTTGGGTTCTCGCATGATGGGAGGCGGTTTTGGTGGCTGCACCATCAATTTGATCAGGAAAGAAGCTACCGAAAGAATTATCAGCGAAATAGGAAAAGCCTATAAGGAAGTGATAGGGTGGGAGCTAACGCCTTACATTACGCAGGTAGAAGACGGCTCATCAGTGGTCACGCAAACCGAGCGGGTCAATTGATAGGTAAAATCTAATTGTAGTACAAGGTGCTAGAACGAATCACTATGTATTCCTGTTCTAACAGGTTTATTGTTTGATTTTTACATTATGGCGAAGATTGGCTAGAAATTTCTCTTTTAGAAAATAGGGTTGATCAATTTATCCTTTGGGGGGAGTTTCATATGGATTGGGGAAACAGTATCCACCAGACCATCAAGGCCCGTCTAGTAGCACAGGACGGGAAGATGGTACGAGGTGCAGGGGCAATAAAACGGTGAAACTGAAAAAATGAATTGAGATGATAAAGATTATTTGGAACTGTATAGGTTCAGACCTTTTATAAACTTAAAATCCCGCACATTATAGGTGAATAATTTAAGCCTGGTTTCAAGAGCGGTAGCGGCTATCAAAGCATCGGGAATTGCCAATCCATGGCTAAGATGATATGTGTTTAATAGTTCGATTGTTAGGATGGTTATTTCAGGACTCAAAAGAATGGTGTCCAATCTTTTTAATTTCTTTGCAACCTGTTGGTTATGCTCCTTATGAAGAGTGCCTTTAATCAGTTCCATTTTACTGATCGCCGAAATCAAGATGTTGTCTATTCCAATTTCTTCTAATGAAGCAACAGTTTGCGAATGGCGGGCTTTTTTCTGATCGAAGAACTCAATGATGACATCGGTATCACAAATTACCTTTTGCGTTGCCATGCCGATTCTCGTAAGGTTTTCGCATTAATATCCTCATCTGTGAAAATAGCAGTTAAGTCCTGCATATCAATTTTTGGATCCCCACTTTCAATAGGGATACCATTGATATGATAGACCTCTTTTTTCTCTGTTCTTTCGGGATCAGCAATGGTAAAGCCCAAGTATTCGCCCAAAGCGGTCAACGCTTTCAACGTTTTCCGGTTTTTATATTTTATAACCACTTCGTGCATAACCTTTCTTTTTCTATTATCAAAGATACCAATTTTTGACTAAATCAAAAAACCGACAACCCAACGAGTGCCCTGTGGAATTAAAAATCTTTATTGTTACTCTAATTACAAATATGAGAATATCATTTTGATTATTACGCTAGGGGTTATTTGTCGAGTATAGCTTTTTCGGTTTTACAATCAAAATGCCTTTAAGGGGTTCAATAATAAAGTCCATTTTGTAAAGAGAATGGCTTCGCGATATATGATTTGTCCATGTTGGATGAATGTGTCAAGCCCAAAGATGGGTTGGTATACCGAAGGTGCCGTTATGTAGTGGAAGAGAAGGAAAGGTTGTTGCAGGCATGTGAGCACCTGGCAAAAGGAAGTTTAGTGGCTCCGGGGCAGAAGATGTATGCCACACATGAAGGGCTAAGCAAGGAATATGAGGTGAGTTGTAAAGAGCTCGACTTCTTGGTGGAGCAGGCCAAACAGTATCCTGATATTTTGGGTTCGCGCATGATGGGAGGCGGTTTTGGAGGCTGCACCATCAATTTGATCAGGAAAGAAGCCACCGAAAGAATCATCAGCGAAATAGGAAAAGCCTATAAGGAAGCGATAGGGTGGGAGCTGACTCCTTATATTACGCAGGTAGAAGATGGCTCATCGGTGGTCTTGAGTACGGAAAAAGTCAATTGAGCCTCAAGCCAATGTAATAGTTACGAGGCATGGCCGCGTTGAAGTAGCGTTGTCCAAAGGCATTGATGTCATTGCCCAAGCTATAGGTCTGATCCAATATGTTGTCCACGCCCGTATATAGGGTGATGGACATTTTTTTTGTCCAGGCCTTTTGCCAGGAAAGCTTGGCCTGCAGCAGGTTGTACGGAGCGGCATATATATTGCTGGCATCGTTGAGCGGTATGTTGGAGGCATATTCGTGTTGTACAAAAAGGGAGATGCCTTTGCCAAATTGGGCATTCATATTATTGACAAGAGCGGTGACTGGCACACCAGTGAGCCGATTGCCGGAAAAATCGTTGTCACCGCTTATATAATCCGAGAAGTGAAAGAAACTGGCAGTTACATTGTTGTTTATTTGTAGCAATTGTAAGGACTTCGCGTTTGGGCGGCGTAGTAAAACGCTCTTTAAGGCGGCTTCCATGCCCCATTGCTTAGTGCCTCCTGCATTCACAAAATATTCTGCCCCACTTTCTCTTAATCGGCGTACTATGGCATCTGTCATTTTGTAGTAATAGACCGATACATCGGATTGAAATGTGCCGCGGGGATGTAACCAACGCCAACCAGTTTCATAATTCCAGCCTATTTCCGGTCTCAAAGCGGTGTTGATGATGTTGTCAGATGATCGAACTTCGGCAGTAGTGGCTGGTGAATAGCCTTTACTGATGGATGCACGCCAGCTAAAATAAGGCGTAACTAGGAGGGAAGCAGCCAATCTTGGCATCCAGTTGGGGGTGAATCGTACAGTACTATAATCCTCTTCGGCAAAGGGAAACAATCCTCGATAGGCATAGCCGTAATAGTTGAGGCTCACGGCGCCTTCTACGTTCAAGCGTTGCCTCCAGGTCAACTGACTGCTGAGGAAATAGAAATAAGTGTTGTTTTTTATTGCATCGCCAGCTTGTTCCGCTGCCTGTATACCGCCTTCGTTGTCATAGTTTAAAATAGTATGCCTCCCATTTTGCCATTCTACTCCGCCGAAACTGTTCCAATTCAGGTCATCCGATCTGTGATGACGATAGGCAAGGTAGGTTCTAAAGCCATAGTTCGTCTCAAAACGTTTTTCAAAATTGGTAATGAATGGATTCTTGAAGTCTGTGTAGGAACCAAATATCGAGGCAAAGTGTGTTAAGTTGCTTGTCACCGGAAACTCGTGTACCAAGCCACTCCAAATAGTTTTATTATATATGCCTGCCTTTTGCTCGGACGAGCCGGGCATGACGGCAGTTGCCGGTCTGGCCATGCTCGGATTTTCTTCGTATTGCTGCAGCGTAAGTCCTCCCGGCGTGCGGTAGTCCATGTCGCTGTAAAATGCAGAAAGGCGCAGGTGATGGTTTTCCTTGTATTCCCATTGATGGGCGTTTTGTAGAAAAAATCTTTGCATGTTTGAGTTTTCGCGATAGCCGTCAGAACGCTGATAAGCTTGCTTGAAGTGCATTTGGTAGCCTCTATGCTTATTGGACCGCAGCGACAGGTATTGCTGAAAAAGACCATAAGAGCCTGCTTTAGCATCAAATTGAATGTTTTCTCCGGCTTCCGTGCCAGATTGCAATAGGGCCACTCCACCTGTATTTGCACCAAAAATGCTGCCATCTGGCCCCTTTAATATAGTCGCTTCACCTATTGCGTTTGCATCGAGTAAATTTAGATAGGTATTGCCCCCGGCATCTGTAAGAGGTATATCGTCGTAGTAAATTTTTACGTTGCGCACACCAAATGGGGAGCGTAACAAACTTCCCCGGATAGACAACCTATAGCTGCCAGGCGAGCGTTCTTCCATACGTATTCCAGGAATATTGTTGAAGGCAGGCAATAGTGTCGTGCCCATTTGTTGCCTTAGAAGCTGATGGTCTATTGTGCCGGCGGAAGTGGTCAATTGGAGGAAAGGTTGTTTGTTGATATATGCTTTTACCTCTGCAGCAGGTAATTTGTATAAACTATCTGTTTTGTCCTGAGCGATACAACTATACAAGTGAAAAAATGAATACAGTATAAACGTAATAGTAGCTTTGGGCATAAATGTAATCGTTTAAGGTATGCTAAATCTTGCTAACAGTGGTTAGGAAAGATGGTTTGCCTTTACTTTCTTATAACTAATAACACATACGTCCGTGAGAGCTCCATATATCCATGCTCGTAGCAGAAAAAATAGCGGTTGCCTTTCTCTGTTTCTAGGATATTGGTGAAATATTGAAAGTTGAATCCCGCCTTTATCAGCTTTTCGCGTTCTATTTTTGTTTTTCCGTCTATATTGGCCTGTTCCAATATTTTCCTATTCTTTTTAAGTATGGCATTTACTTCCTTGACATAATTATTGTTCGCATTATTTAATCTGTTGTTATAGTTGCTCCTGCAGCTATCATCGCAAAATTTTTTGTCAGCCCTGCCAATCAGGGGCTTTCCACAGTCCAAACAGGTACGTTTCATAAGCTGTCCCTTAATTCAATCGTTTGGCCGCAAGGTTGATGTCGCGGCCGACAATTTCCATGAATGGAAAAATGTGTGCTTAAAGATAGGAAATTGCAGGGATTTCTTTTTGGATATAACAAATTTTCGCATTATTGAATGGAAGTGAGATTACGCAAACGGTTGCGTTTGCCTGCGATTTGAAAATCAGCGTCAGAAACATTATCCTTGAATAGCAATGAAAGTACCAATCATGATAGATTTGACTCGTTTTAAGAAAGTATTTGTTTTTAGCCTGGCCATTTTGGGCATTGTACATGCACAGACGCTCGACAATCGCCTCCCAGATGAACTGTTGGACCCAGAGGTAGTATCGCTCAATCGCATGCCCATGCGGGCGCAGGGTTTTGCCTTTGAGAGCTTGGACAAAGCAAAGGAGGGCAACAAAGAAATATCCGATAATTTTATATCCCTCAACGGTACATGGAAGTTCCATTGGGTGCAGGATCCCAACAAAAGACCAATGGATTTTTTTGCTGCTGATTTTGATGATAGCAAGTGGGACAACTTCCGGGTTCCTGCCAATTGGGAAACCAATGGCTATGGTCTGCCTATCTATGTTAATCATCCTTATGAATTTACCGGTAGGAAAATAACGGGAAGCAAATTGAACCCACCGTACGATATTCCCGCAGAGAATAATCCTGTCGGCTCTTACAGACGCACTTTCAATTTGCCCGAAGACTGGAACGGAAAGCAGGTATTCATTCATTTAGGGGCGGTCAAATCGGCTTTTTATATATGGGTAAACGGCAAAAAGGTGGGGTACAGTACGGACAGTAAGCTGGCGGCCGAGTTTGATATTACCAAGTACGTGGAGCCCGGCGAAAACCTAGTGGCACTGCAAGTGTACCGTTGGAGTGCAGGTAGCTACCTCGAATGCCAGGACATGTGGCGGATATCGGGCATAGAGCGTGATGTGTACCTATATGCTACTCCCCAGTTGGATATACGCGATTTTAAGGTGAACGCTGGCCTAAAGGATAATTACCAAACAGGTACCTTGAACCTAAAGGCTTTGGTGCAAAGTTACAAGATCGATAAAAACACATTGACCAGTAGGCCAGATACCTTTTCGGTAGATATTCAACTCTTGGATGCCACAGGCAAGCTCGTGCTCAGCAAGTCATCCGAAGGAATCCAAACGGTGTTGGGAAGGTATAAGAAAGAGATTGATTTTGGACAGCTAGATGTGCCCCAGGTCAAGCAGTGGTCTGCGGAAATCCCATATCTCTATACGCTCATCCTTACCTTGAAGGACAAATATGGCCAAACAATAGAGGTCGTTCCCACGAAGGTTGGCTTCCGCAGCATAGAAATTGATGGTGCCAATGTATTGGTTAATGGCAAGCGCGTGTTCTTCAAAGGGGTGAACAGGCATGAACATAATGCCCATACGGGACATACGCTTACCAAAGAGGATATGCGCAAGGATATGGAGATGATGAAGAAGCTCAATGTGAATGCCGTGCGCCACTCGCACTATCCACCAGATCCCTACTGGCTGCAATTGTGCGATGAATATGGCCTATACGTCATAGACGAAGCGAATATTGAGTCACACGGCCGCTACTATGACTTAGAATTTACGCTGGCCAACGACCCACTTTGGCGAGAGACCCACCTCTCTCGGATTTTACGCATGTACGAACGCGACAAAAATCATACATCGGTACTCATTTGGTCGTTGGGCAACGAGGCAGGTGATGGAGTCAATATGTACGAAGCATATGACTGGCTCAAGCAGCACGACGACCGTCCGGTTCAATATGAGCGCGCATCGGGCTATAATACCGATATGTACGTGCCGCAATATCCTGGTCCAGAATCCCTGTTACGTTTTTCCGGAAGACCGCAAAAGAAAGCCATGATCATGAGTGAGTATGCACATATTATGGGCAATAGTTTAGGCAATTTCAAGGATTATTGGGATGTTATCGAGAACAACCCCTCGCTACAAGGCGGTTATGTATGGGAATGGATCGATCAGGCATTGGATACTATAAAGAACGGCAAGCGCATTATGGCTTATGGTGGTGATTTTCCATTGGAAGGACCAGTAGACCAGAATATCAGTGACAATAATTTTTCTGTGAAAGGGGTGGTGACTGCCCATAGGGAGTTGACACCTATGGCAGTAGAATTGAAGAAAGTGCACCAGTACATCAAGTCTACTTATCACAATGGCTTGCTGACCGTTGAAAATAGCTATTTCTTCCGCGATTTGGATAATTTTAGGTTGGAATGGGAGCTACTGGAAAATGGCAAGGTAGTAGAGAGGGGAGCCGTAGATCAACTTGACGTGGCTCCAAGAACCAGCAAGGATTACTCCTTGGTTATAAAAAAACTTAGAGAGGCCGAAGGAAAGGAATATTTTCTTAACGTACGTTACCTTTTAAAGCGAGAAGAACCATTCCTGCCCATAGGTTATATACAGGCTTATGAGCAATTTGCCTTATCTTCGACTGAAGGGTTGCCAGCGGCGGCCAAGGCAAGTAAGGGAAGTTTAAGAGTGACAAACGATGGTCGCCATATGTCCGTGACCGGGAGGGGCTTTACGGTCAATTTTGATCTGGAAAAAGGTCTTTTAGTTTCCTTGAAACAGGATGGGATGACGTTGTTAGAGAACGGCCCGCATCCGTCCTTTTGGCGCGCACCTACGGATAACGATATCGGTGCCGGTTATAACCGCAAGTTGCGTATGTGGCGGAATGCCTATGAACAAGCAAAGGTGACCAATACGGATGTACAGGAAGAAAACGGAAAAGTTATCGTCACCATGGAGTCGACGATACTAAATGGTGATGCTGCCACTAAACAAATGTTTACGATCTATGCCGATGGGCAGATTCAAGTGGACAATGCTTTCCGAGCGATAAAGGGCGACTATCCGCTTATGATGCGAGCAGGCAATGATATGCAGTTGAACAAAGAGCTGTCAAGCATCACTTATTACGGCCGCGGACCATGGGAAAACTATTGGGATCGCAAATATGCATCAGAAGTGGGGCTATACAACCAAACACTGGCGGAACAATATTTCCCCTATGCACGCCCCCAAGAAAGTGGAAATAAAACAGATGTGCGGTGGGTGAGTTTGCGAAATGCAAAGGGGAGGGGCTTAGAGTTTGTACAGCTTGACAGCCTGCTCCAGTTTTCAGCTTTGCCCTATAGCCTGGATGCCTTGGATCCAGAAGTGGATAAAAAACAGTATCACTCTGGTGAACTGGAAGAAGGTGAAAAAATATACATGCATCTGGACTTGCAGCAGTTAGGCGTGCAAGGGATAGACAGTTGGGGGGCGCAGCCGATGGAGAAATACCGTATACCTTTTAAGGACTTTAGTTATAGCTATTTGATTAGATTTGTAAAGTAGACCATGAAAGGTCTGAAATCCGATGAAGAATAATAAATGGCATTGCCTTATTATCCCGATAATTGTTTTTTCTTTATGTGCGGCCGTGCACACTGCTCATGCTCAGGAAAATCCATTGCAACTCTGGTATGCGCAGCCTGCGAAGGACTGGATGAAGGAGGCCTTGCCTATAGGCAACGGCTATATGGGAGCCATGGTCTTCGGCGGCATCGCTGTTGAGCAAATTCAGTTTACGGAAGGGTCGCTGTGGTCTGGAGGGCCAGATGCCAATCCATTGTACAATTTCGGCAATAGGCCCAACGCTTGGAAGCATTTGGCCCATGTACGGGAGTTGATCCGTACAGGTCGACTCAAAGAGGCTCACGCCGTTGTAGGACAGCATATGTTGGGACCTGCTCCAGCACACATCAACGGCGATAGTACCGAATGGGGCGATTATGGTGCTCAGCAGCCTATGGGAGATCTATGGGTTAAATTGGGACATGGCAAGCAGGAAGTTAAAGACTATAAACGTGTGCTCGATATCAGCAATGCCACGGCTCAGGTGTCCTACAGTATTGGAAAAAATAAGTACGAACGGCGGTTTTTTGGCAGTTATCCAAAAGGCGTGATGGTCTACAGTTTTCAAAGTACCAAAGCGGAGGATTACGAAGTTTCTTTTTCTAGTCCACAGCATAAAGTGAAAGAAAGCTTTGCAGATGGTCGTTATGTTTTTGAGGGAAAGGTGCCCAATAACGGGATGGCCTTTCAAATGGCCTACGAGGTGCAGACCGATGGAATGGTGAGCTATTCGGATGGCAAGGTGAACATAAGAGGCGCAAAAGAGCTGGTGTTGATACAAACGACGGCTACGTCCTATGTGATGCAATATCCATCTTATAAGGGCAATGATTATGCCCAGATAGTAGCTTCACGTCTGGATGAAGCAAAGTCTTTTGCGTTACAGCAACTATGGAACGAGCATCGGGCGGACTATAGGCAGTTATTTGACCGTGTTCAATTTCATTTAGCTGGGCAGCATCGGGACGATATCCCGACGGATGAAAGGCAGCGCCTGTATTTTTCTGGGCAGGAAGATGTGGGCTTGGAAGAATTATACTTCCAGTACGGGCGTTATCTCATGATATCGGCCTCTCGTCCAAACACCATGCCCATGCATTTGCAAGGAAAATGGAACAATAGCGTTAATCCGCCTTGGGCAGCGGATTATCACACCAATATCAATGAGCAGATGCTCTATTGGCCAGCGGAGAGTACGAATTTGGCCGAATGCCACGAACCTTTGTTTGCCTATATTGGCAGTTTGCTGCCGCCTGGGAAACAGTCTGCACAGGATTATTTCAATGCCCGGGGCTGGATTGTCAATACGATGAACAATGCTTTTGGGTATACTGGCGTCAATTGGGGATTGTCGTGGGGATTTTTTCCTGGAGGGGCAGCGTGGTTGAGCCAACATTTATGGGAGCATTATGCTTATAGCCTAGATACGGCCTATTTGCGCAATGAAGCTTATCCCATTATGAAGGAAGCTGCTTTGTTTTGGATGGATTATTTGACGGCCGACGAACATGGCAATCTGATATCGAGCCCTTCCTATTCTCCCGAACATGGGGGTGTTTCGGCCGGGGCTTCCATGGATCATCAGATCGCGTGGGACATTCTAAATAATTGCGTTGAAGCAGCGGCTGTACTTGGAGATCAATATTTTGCCGACAGTGCCCTTCTAATACGAGATAAGATATTGAAACCTCAAATAGGCAGATGGGGGCAGTTACAGGAATGGAAGGAAGATGTGGATGACGCCAATAACAAACATCGGCATGTTTCTCATTTATTTGGCTTGTATCCGGGCAGGCAAATAGATCCGATCAATACGCCAAAATGGGCCGATGCCGCTAGGGTGAGCCTTGATGCGCGCGGAGATGAGGCAACCGGTTGGTCCCTCGCCTGGAAAATCAATTTTTGGGCCCGTTTGTTGAATGGAAATAGGGCTTATCAATTATACAAGATGATTTTGAGACCTGCTGATCTTGTCGGTTCAGGCTCCTATTCCAATCTATTGGATGCACATCCGCCTTTTCAGTTGGACGGTAATATGGGTGCTACGGCCGGCGTAGCGGAAATGTTGCTGCAGTCGCATGACAACAGCATGAGGCTTCTTCCTGCCTTGCCCGATGCGTGGCAAGAGGGAAGTGTAATTGGATTGAGGGCTAGAGGTGGCTACACCGTAGATTTGAAATGGAAAGATGGGGAACTGCTTGAAGCCAAGATAGTGGCAGCAAAAGATGGCCAGTTAAGCTTATGGAGCAATGGAACAGAGAAAATCCTGACGATTGTCAAGGATCAGCCGATATATTTCCGGCCCTAGATAATCTATTGTTTTAGTGTTCAATAGAATCATTCAAAATAACTAAAATTAGCTTTCTGATTTGTCATCCTTAATCCTTAAGTTTGCAGCTATTTCATAGCTTAATTTGCGCGCATTTTGATATTTATCATTACATATATCGCTGTCGGCATTGGTCTGTTCATTTTTATGGCTTTCTTTACGCTTTATGCCGTCTATTCCGAGCGCAAGATTGCTGGTTTTGTGCAGGATAGGCTGGGGCCTATGGAAACAGGAAAGTTCGGACTTTTGCAAACGGTGGCAGATATTCTCAAATTGGTTCAAAAGGAATTTATCATGCCATCGAGGGCAGATAAAGTGCTGTTTTCGGTAGCTCCAGTATTGATTTTTGTGTCTGTATACCTCGGAATGGTTGCCATGCCATGGGCTCCGGAATTGAGCCCTTCATCGTTGAATATTGGCCTGTTTTATGTCATTTCTATTATTTCAGTCGAAGCTGTAGGTGTGCTGATGGCTGGCTGGGGTTCCAATAATAAGTTTGCCTTGTTGGGGGCTATGCGCTCAGTAGCGCAGATTGTGTCTTACGAGATTCCTGCAGGTATTTCGCTTATTTCGGTTGTCATGATTACCCAGTCGCTTAACTTGCAGGAGATAACGGCTCAACAAGGTGTGCTGACCACTTCTTCTGCCAAATTTCTGGGGCTTTGGGAAGTGGGGGATGTGGGAGGTTTTTTAGCTTGGAATGTATTTCAGGCGCCTCATCTATTGCTTGCTTTTGTCATTTATTTTCTGTCGTCACTTGCAGAATGCAATAGGGCTCCCTTTGATATTCCGGAGGCAGAATCTGAATTGGTGGCGGGCTATCATACGGAATATACGGGCTTGCGTTTTGCCTTTTTCTTCTTGGCGGAATACTGTATGATGTTTTTGGTGGCCATGATAGCAGTGGTACTGTTTTTGGGCGGATGGAACAGCCTACTACCCAATATAGGCACCTTGCGCTTGGCAGACTGGACTACGGGAATGGGATGGGGTATTTTCTGGGTATTGAGCAAAACCTTGTTCTTGGTGAGCATACAGATCGTAATTCGCTGGACGCTGCCGCGTCTACGGGTAGATCAGCTGATGGCCTTATGCTGGAAAGTGTTGACCCCATTAGCTTTTGCGTGTATGGTTATCTCGGGTATATGGCGCTTATGGGTAATGATATAAGTAAAATAGTAAAGACGTAAGATCTTTACATAAAAAGATATTAAAGATGTTCAGAAAAAGTTTAAAAGCGTTTGTAACGGCATGGAAGGGACTGGGTATAACCCTTGGTCATCTTTTTGGTGCGCGCAAATCGCGCAACTCCTTGAACATTAGAGATGAAGACTATTTTGATAAGCAAGAGGGAATAACTACGGTACAATACCCTAGGGAGAAGATGCCTATACCAGAAGTGGCGCGCTATCAATTGGATGTGGAAATAGACGATTGCATTGTTTGCGACCTGTGTGCTAAGGCCTGTCCCGTAGATTGTATTACCATTGAGGCAATCAAGTCGCCGGAGCCAATAGGAAAAACCTCAGATGGCAGCGTGAAACGGCTCTACCCGGCCAAATTCGATATCGACATGGGCAAATGCATGTACTGTGGTTTATGTACGGTTGTTTGTCCTACTGAATGCATCGTCATGACTGACAACTACGATCGCAGTTTTCAGTCTTTGACGGCGCTGACTTATGAGTTTTCGAACATGAGCGATGCCGAGGTACAGCAGCGTAGGAAAGAATGGACGAGTTTTCAGGCCGAAAAGGAGGCGGCTAAGAAGAAATAGCTATGGCTATAGAGCTCTTTGTATTTTATTTCTTGGCTTTTATTGCCGTAGGTTCTGCTGCTCTTTTGGTAGCCATGCGCAACATCGTTCGCTCTCTTTTTCTTTTCTTTTTAACTCTTTTCGCCTTAGCGGGCCTTTATGTTTTTGCCCTGGCCGATTTTGTGGCTCTTGCTCAAGTGATTATTTATGTGGGAGGTGTGCTTGTGCTGATGCTCTTTGCCTTTATGTTGTCTAATAAAACCTTGCTCAATGATGTGAAGGAAGGGACGTTTGGTTTGCCTCGCTGGCCTGCATTGTTAGTTGTCATTTTGCTAGGCACCATCATGGGTTATACTTTTTTACAGTTTGCAAGCGCGCCACCGCAATGGATACGAGATGCCGAACAGGAAAATAGAATAATCACGACAACGGACAATACTGTTCATTATTTGGGGGTAAATACCATGACACGGTATCTGCTACCTTTTGAGCTGGTATCGGTATTCTTGATGATGGCATTAATGGGGGCAGCCCATATGGCTAGGAAAGGAGGGAAATCATGATTCCTCTCGACCACTTTCTTATCGTGAGCGCGCTTTTGTTTGCTATAGGGCTTTATGCCACACTTACAAAAAAAAATACCATTATGGTGCTGGTGGGAGTAGAGTTGATGATCAATGCATCTGTGCTAAACCTGGTAGCGTTTGGACGATACGACAAAGTGCTCTTTGGAGGGCAAGTTTTTGCCCTCTTTGTCATCGTGTTGGCAGCAGCTTCGGTTGCAGTAGCTTTGGGTATCGTGTTACAGGTATACCGCCACTTTAAGAGTGTAGATCCTACTGATTTTGATAGTTTGAAAGATTAATGGAGCAGTTTATCACACATAAGGTCATGTTGGTGCTTGCATTGATTGCCGTCATTGCACCATTTTTGGCTTTTTTGACCTATGCTCTAGGTGGCAAAAGGCAAAAGAGCGGTGTGGTATCTACCGTCGCCATTGCTATATCATTGCTGTTGTCTCTGTTTTTGGCCATATCGGCTTGGAATAGGGAATTGCTACACGTGCGGTATGACTGGTTTACCATAGGTACGAACACCGTAACTGTTGGTATCTTGGTCAACAACTTGAGTCTTGTCATGCTGGTGTTGGTGCCCCTTGTTGCCTTGCCTGTCCATATCTATTCTTTTTCCTACATGAAAGGCGATACAGGGCTAAGGCGCTATTGGATGTATCTTAGTCTTTTCTGTTTTGCCATGTTGGGACTGGTAGTGGCAGATAGTCTTTTTTTGCTTTACATGTGCTGGGAACTGGTAGGGTTTGCATCGTACTTGCTCATTGGTTTTTGGTATGAGCGAGATGCCGCCATCAAGGCCAATAAAAAGGCTTTTCTTATCAATAGACTTGGCGATTTGGGCTTCCTGATAGGCTTGGCAATATTATTCAGCGAATTTGGTACTTGGGATTTGGCACAGTTGTTTGGCCATGATGGCCTGATTGCGAAGGAAGGTGGTGCAGATGCCTCGTACCTCACTTGGGCTGGATTGGCTTTCTTTCTGGCAGCAATGGCCAAATCTGCTCAATTTCCTTTGCATATCTGGCTGCCAGATGCCATGGAAGGGCCAACGGCCGTTTCTTCCTTGATACATGCCGCTACCATGGTAGCAGCTGGGGTCTTCCTGCTGGCGCGCGTATCGCCTTTATTCAATGATACGGTGCTTATGACGATTGCTACGGTAGGTTCCATAACGGCTTTTGTGGCAGCAAGTATAGCCCTGACCCAGCGTGATATTAAAAGGGTATTGGCTTTTTCAACTATTTCTCAACTGGGATTTATGATGGTGGCTATAGGCATTGGCCAGATAGGGACAGCTATTTTTCATTTGGTGACGCATGCCTTCTTCAAGTGCCTCCTGTTTTTATGTGCTGGAGCAGTTATTCATGAAATACAGCATCAGAAGGAGAAACATAAGCTACAGATAGACCCACAGGATATCGGGTTGATGGGTGGATTGCGTAAGACGATGCCTTCAACTTTCGTGCTCAGCTTGATTGGAGCAGCGGCATTGGCGGGACTTCCCTTGACGGCTGGGTATCTATCCAAAGATGCCCTTTTAATATTTGCATTTGAATGGGCCAATTATCAGGCTGGTTTTTGGGTTTTTATCCCTTTGCTACTCATGATAGCAAGCGGAATGACGGCATTTTATATTGCTCGTTGGCTCTTTAAGATCTTTTACGGGCAAAATCGCCTATCGCTGTCAATCGGTAAGGCGATACATTATCATGAAGCGCCCGTACTAATGAGGTGGCCCATGGTCCTTCTGGCTGGATGCTGTTTGTTTTTCGTGTTTTCCTATAACCCCTTGGTTTTTGAAGATACTTGGTTGTTGAATGGGCTGGAGCGTACCGACTTGCTGCAAAGAGTAAATATATACCATACGGTGATCCCAGCGGCTATCAATAGCGTGAGTATCGTGTTGATTTTTTTGGCTTGGAGATGGTATGCCAAAGGTAAATACCCATTGAAAGGATCTGGTATGCTCTATGATTGGTCCTACCATCAGTATGGCTTAAACCGGTTGTATGAAAAGGGTGTTGTTAAGCCCTTGCTTTTTGTCTCGGGCGCTCTTTACCGTTTCGATGTGAAAATAATAGACGGTTTGGTGCTCTTGGTAGCCAACCTAGTTGAGCTATCTGGTCGCTTGGCTGCGTGGGTGGACCGTTATGTACTTGACGGTGCGGTAAACGGGGTAGGTAACCTGGCACAAGGAATAGGCATGCTACTGCGCAATGGACGTAAAGGTAAAGTACAGCGTTACTTGCTCGGTATGCTGATTGTATTCTTGTTAATGATAATATACGCTAATTTTATATAGTATTTGACGATGTTGACCTTATTGGTTTTTATTCCCTTGATTGCTGCGGCTTTGGTTTTGTTTATTCCACAGTCTTTAAGCAATGCTTACAAATATATTGCGCTAGTAGCCAGTTTGGTACAACTGGTGCTGGCTATTTATGTATACGTAAGCTTTGATGGAGCTCTGGCAGGCGTAGCCGATCCAGCCAGCTATCAGTTTGTGGAAAAACTGCCGTGGATCAGAATGGATTTGGGAAGTTTGGGGAAATTAGAGGCAGATTACTTTCTTGGAATAGATGGTTTTTCCATGCCTTTCCTATTATTGACATCCCTAGTAATGGCCGTAGCAGTGTTGTCGTCTTGGCGACTAGAAAAGCAGCTGAAAGGCTTTTTTGCCCTGTTGCTTTTGCTAAATACTTCCGTCATGGGCGTATTTACAGCACTTGACTTCCTCTTGTTTTACGTTTTCTATGAGTTGATGCTCTTACCTCTGTATTTTTTGATAGGGATATGGGGTGGTGTGCGAAGGGAATATGCCGCCATCAAGTTCTTTCTTTATACTTTATTTGGTTCGGTATTCATGCTCTTGGTCATGGTGGGACTTTATTTCTCGGTCACGGACCCAGATACGGGGGCACACACGTTCAATATGCTGCACATGATGAATCCCGACAATTATGGAAGAGATAGTCTGTTCTCAATGGCATCGTCCTCCGACTTGTGGGGAGTATCTGCACGTTTGATCGCGTTTGTAGTGCTGTTCATCGCATTTGCCATTAAACTACCCATTGTGCCGCTCCATACATGGTTGCCCGACGCACACGTGGAGGCACCCACGCCTATTTCTATCGTGCTTGCGGGTATTTTGCTCAAGGTGGGAGGCTATGGATTCTTTCGCGTTTGCTATAGTATTTTCCCCGATATGGTATCACAGTGTGCTTGGTACCTCGGCTTTATAGGCGTGGTTTCCATTATTTACGGTGCATTGAATGCCTTGGCACAAGAAGATCTGAAGAAGCTGGTGGCCTATTCATCGGTATCCCACATGGGCTTTGTACTGCTAGGCGCTGCATCGGCTAGTCCGGAGGGCATCAGCGGGGCCATGTTTCAGATGATCAGTCACGGATTGTTGTCTGTGGCGCTGTTCTTTTTGGTGGGTATGCTATATGATCGGGTGCACGATCGCATGATTTACAGCTTCCGTGGTCTAGCTTCTATCATGCCCCAATTTACCGTAATGGTAGCAATTACCTTTTTTGCCTCTTTGGGGCTTCCGGGCTTTTCTGCCTTTATCGCCGAGGCCTTCAGCATTATTGGGGCCTTCAACTCGGAGAATCTTAATGGATTCATACCACATTGGATGGCCGTAGCAGGCACGTTGGGAATCTTGTTGGGAGCGGCCTATTTGTTGTGGACATTGCAACGCATGTTTTTTGGCCGTACGCGTCTGCGTGGTGGACTGGCTTGGGAGCAGGCGTTGACCGAACCAAGTAAGCGCGAACTGCTGGCCTTTTGGCCTTTGCTGTTGCTGTCGCTATGGTTAGGAATCTGTCCTTCACTGGTATTCGATAAGTTGAACGCTTCGGTGCTTTCATTGGTAAATCTGATAAATAACTACAATTAAAAAAGAGGAATAGCGATGGTGCAAGACGGTCTTTTTCAGTTGGGTGATTTGTTGGATGGTATTGTTTCTGGCTTGGCTTTTTTACAACCGGAGGTGACTTTGGTGATTACTTTCCTGCTAAGCATTTTTAGCGGCCTTTTCCTTGCCAGGAAAAACGCGATAACCAGCTTGATAGCTGTTTTGGGTTTGCTGGTGTCAGCCTATTTTAGTTGGAAGCAGTTGGCATTAGAGCCTGGGTTTTATTTATTTGGCGATATGTTGTACCTAGAAGGCGGTTTGGCAAAGATGAAGCTCCTGTTGATTTTTGCGGCTCTCTTTTTTATTGTCCTTGTCCACCTTAGCAAGTTCTTTACCGCACACGAAAAAGGTATAAACGATTTGATTAGTATCCTGCTCGTCCTATTATTAGGTCTTCATATCTGGATCATGGCCAATAATTGGCTATTGGTATATGTGGCTATAGAGATGATATCTGTGGCGTCCTATATCTTGGTAGGTTATTTGGCGAGGGATCGCAAGCAGAGCGAAGCAGCGGTAAAGTATGTGGTGTTTGGCACGGTATGCTCGGCTTTCATGCTGTATGGCATGAGCTTGCTTTATGGCCTTACCGGCAGTTTGTCCTTGCAAAACATGGAAGGGTTTGCTTTAGGTCTGATGCAGCGGCCTATGTTGGCCTTGTCCATATCCATGATTTTTGTAGGGCTAGGATTCAAGCTTTCTTTCGTTCCGTTTCACTTTTGGAGTCCAGATATTTATCAAGGTGCTCCCGCAGCCGTAGTGGGCTTTATTTCTACGGCTCCCAAATTGGCGGCTTTTACATTTTTGTTGCGCTTATTACAGGTGTATATAGCCGTGGGGGGGGAGTTGTGGGAGTACTTGCGCTATGGCTTGATAGTGATAAGTATTGCAACTATGCTCGTGGGAAATTTTGCTGCGTTAAGGCAACAGAACTTGAAAAGACTGATGGCTTATTCGTCCATCGGGCATACGGGTTTTGTGATGATGCTGGTCGTTGCGGATCCTTTGCAGGGGTATAGCGCCATATTCTTCTATCTCTTGGTCTATCTACTGACCAATATGGGGGTTTTCTCCTTGATAGGGCATTTAGAAGAAGACCATGGTATCATAAACATCAAGCAACTGAGAGGTCTAGGTAAGGTGCACGCGCTGTGGGGAGTAGGCTTTGCAGTAGCGATGGTGTCCTTGACTGGGTTGCCTCCCACGGCGGGCTTTGCAGCCAAACTGTTCATCTTTGCGGGGACATTTACGGCTTATCAGTCCAGTGGCGATTTAACGATACTCTTGCTATTGATAACTGGAGCATTGGCCACTGTAGTGGCTTTGTTTTTCTATTTCAAAATTCCTCTTTATTTGTTTCTCAAAGAAGGAAATGCCATTAACAGAGGGGGCAATTGGCGATTGGTGTCTTTATTTAGTATAATATTGGCGCTAACGCTGTTGTTCATTGGGATATTTCCCTCTTTCTTTTATTGACTCCCCCCATAAACAGGTTATAAAACTGTTTCGTTTATACTGTTTGGAACCATTCTTCTTTGAGTACACATATACCATTTTGTAAGCGATGGCATCAATTAAAGGGTGCAAGATACTGCGTGAGTTTGAGATGATTACCTAATGAAGAGAAAGAATACGATTGGATACTAAAACGCTAAAAAGAATTTGGAATTATGTATCCATTGACGTACTTTTGATACCATTATAAGCCATAAATAACATCCGTAAGCCCGCGACTGACAAAAGTTAGCTGGGCAATTAGTGAAAATTTAGAGAATCCCATTTAGCAAAGGGAGCGAAGCAAGATTATGGAGGAATTGAAAACGCAATCGTCAATGATGTGTTAAGCAATTGCGTGAAACCTTCAACAGAGCAATGATAGGCTACTTGTAGCATATAGTTTAAGTGATTTTAATAATGATTGATCTTCTATGTTGTGGCAAGGCAGCGTATATCTGGATTTTGCCGATTTGTACGTTTTTAAAGGGTAGATTATGGATGATTTGAAATATTTAAGAATACATTTTTTGAAGAAAGGAGGCTTAGTAACGATATAGAGCAATACAAATCAACTTTATGCGATACCTACTAAAATGGCGTAAGCTACAGCAGATAGGTTATGGCAACATGATGGATCACTATCGTGATAAGCTGGCACCTACAAAGTGTCGCTTATCGTAGATTTTCTTTGCCAAAGTTTAGCAAAGTATCGAAAAAATATGAGGCTCATGATGCACCTTGTACGATAAATAAGGTATCCAAAAAGAACTTAAGTAAAACCAAGATTAACCAGTAAAATTATGAAAATAACCAGGCTATTAGGAGAGTATCTGCGGCCAGATAAGGGAGGAATATTTGTGTTTTTGTTGCTCTTATCCGCTAATGTCTATGCACAATCCGGAGGAATTCGGGGACGCATAGTAGACAACAATAATGAAGTAATGGTAGGTGCATCCGTACATATCAAAGAATTAAATAGGAAAGCGGGAACCAACCAAGAGGGAATTTATTCTTTCACCAATATTCCCAATGGAAGGTATACCGTATCGGTTTCTTTTGTGGGACATCAGACTGCCGAAAGTACCGTCACGATTTCGGGTAGTCAAGAGGTGTTGGATTTTACCCTGCAACCTGATAGCGAAAGCCTCAATGAGGTGGTAGTCATCGGATATGGGGTATCCCGAAGGCAGGATGTTACGGGGTCTGTAGCGTCTTTGCAGGCAAAAGATTTCAATCAAGGGGTCATTGTAGCACCTGATCAGCTCATCCAGGGCCGAACAGCAGGCGTGATGGTCATCAACAATACCGGTCAGCCTGGTGGTTCCACTACCGTGAGGATCAGGGGAAATTCCTCCATCCGTGCAGGGAACAATCCCCTGTTTGTGGTGGATGGTGTTCCCTTGTCGGGGACTTCCGCACGCCCCGGTGGTGCCGGAGGATATGGGTCAGATGGCGGTAATCCGCTCAATTACCTCAACCCCAATGATATCGCTAGTATGGACATCTTGAAAGATGCCTCCGCTACGGCCATATACGGTTCCCGGGGGGCCAATGGTGTGGTGCTCATTACCACTAAGCGTGGCCAGGCGGGCAGCCCGACATTGAACGTGATGGCCTCGACGGGATTTTCCAACCTGCTGAAAAGACCTGAGGTGTTGAGCGCAGCTGAGTTTAGGCAGACCTTACAGGCCTATGGGCTGGAGGGTGATGCCACCGATTTCGGTGGAGACGTATATGCGTTTGATGCCATCACCCGGTCTGCCGTTACGCAGAACTACTCTGTGGATGTTACTGGCGGCAATCAGGATGGTCGCTATCGGATTTCGGCAGGGTACTTAGATCAGAATGGAATTATTGAGACCTCCCGTCTCAAAAAATATACAGCCAATGTCAACAGCAATTTCAGGTTTCTGGAGAGCAAGAAATTAGGCTTGGATTTCAACCTATTGGCTACACAAACAGATGAAAATATTGCACCCATAGATGTTGGAGTGGGCTTTACGGGCAATGTGATTTCCCAGGCGCTGCAATGGAACCCCACGCTTCCATTGAGAGATAGCGAAGGCAGGTTGACGTTTCAAACACCCGACCTAAGAAACCCGCTTACATCCTTGGAAGCGTATAGAGACAATGCGGTGGTGAATACGCTCATCGCTAGCATCGCTCCATCCTACAAGATAACCGACTTTCTGGAGTATAAGCTCATGTACAGCCTGACGCATCAAGCAGGGCGACGGACGGGCCGCTTTATTGCCGGTATGATCAATCCGAATGACGTGAACAATGGTTCCGCTTTTGTCGGCAACGATACGGAAACCAACCACCAGCTTACGCATACGCTCTCGTTTGACAAAGAGATCGCCTCCTCGCTAAACTTGAACGCCGTTGTGGGCTATGAATACCTTAGTTTTGATACCAGGTGGAATTCGGCAAGTGGAAGTGGCTTTTCCGATATGGGAGACATAGACTATTTTAATTATCTGCAGTATTCCATTGCCAACAACAGAGGTATCAATTCCTTTAGAACACCAACCAATGAGCTTCAATCGTACTTCGCCAGGGCAACCCTTAACTATCAAGACAAGTATTTGTTTACCGGTACGGTAAGAAGAGACGGTTCTACAAAATTTGGGGAAAACAACCGATATGCCAATTTTCCCTCCCTTGCATTTGCATGGAACGTTTCCAATGAATCGTTTCTAAAGGGCAGTGAGCATATCAGCAATCTTAAGCTACGCTTGGGGTGGGGGCAAACGGGCAACCAGGAATTCCCTTCGGGCGCGTCCAAAGACCGTTACGTATTCAGTGCACAGAGTATCGCACAGGCTAACTACGGCAACCCAGATTTGAGGTGGGAAAGCTCTTCCACCATCAATGCGGGCATTGATTTCGGCTTGTTTCAAAGTAGGTTGTCTGGTTCAATCGATTATTTCCGCAAAACAACGACGGATGCCCTGTTTGAGCGGACCATTGCCCAACCAGCGCCTAGTGGTCGGATATGGGTGAACCTAGATGGAGAAATCATTAATGAAGGGGTGGAATTAGCACTTTCGGGCAATATCATCCAGAAAGAAGATTGGAGTTGGAACCTAGGGGCAAATGCCACCTATCTCAAGAACAGTGTAAGTGGTCTGCCCGGGTTTTATGAAACCGCAGAACTACGGGGGCAAGGATTTTCGGGAGTTTTGGGGCAACGGATGGTAAGCGACCAACCGCTTAATGTATGGTATTTGGCCCAATTTGAAGGTATTGACCCGACAACGGGAACCAGCATGTACAGAGCACTCGATGGTACGGTGGGTATGGACGTAGATCCCGCACAAAACAAGTTTTACTTAGGCAGTCCAAACCCTAAATACTTGTTGGGTATCACCACCGATGTTGCTTATAAGCGACTGAGTGCCACAGCCAATATGCACGGAGCATTTGGGCATTATATTTTCAACAATACCATGGCCACGGTATTGGGAGTAAATAACCTGTCGAACCGGAATATTGGTCACGTGTTCTTTGATCCGCAGGCAACTGAGTCAACATCCAATTCGGCTGCACCTTCCAATAGGTACCTTGAAAAGGGGGATTTCCTGAAAATGTCAAACCTGACATTGAGGTATAGCGTAGGCAACATCGGTGGTGGCATTAAAAACATGAATGTATCCCTTACGGGCCAGAATTTGTTTATCCTTACGGGCTACAACGGTTTTGATCCGGAAGTCAACACAGATGGCGCGAACAATGGTATCCCTTCTCTGGGTATTGAGTACCTCCCTTATCCGCCCGCTAGGACCTTTCTTTTAGGCATTAATTTTTCACTGTAGTAAAAATTTGGAATCATGAACTATCTTAGATTATATAATACCATATTATTGGTTATCGCCGGATTGTCATTCTCCTGTACCAACTTGAACGAACAGCTTAGGAGCGAATTGGAACAAGGAGTCTCGACGGTGAATACTTCAGATTTGTTGATCGGCGCTTATCTGGCGCTAAATACGCCCTACCAACAGGAACAGCGATGGGTATTGGAAGAAATTTCCACCGATGCGGCCATAGCACCCACCCGTGGAGGCGACTGGGATGACAATGGATTGCACCGGGCCATACACCTTCATACTTGGAATGCTGATAATGGGTACATGAACGGAACGTTCAACAACCTGTCTACCGTGCAATTCCAGGCCTCCAACGTATTGCGCAACAATCCTTCGGCACAACAAGCCGCTGAAGCTCGGTTTATCAGGGCACTCAGCATGTATGATGTGTTGAACTTATGGGGCGTAGTGCCTTACCGGGAAGACTTGGATGATTTTCGCTTGGACCCCATCACGCTCCAAGCTCAAGAGGCCATAGATTTTATCGCCAGCGAACTGAATGCCATCATGAATGACCTGCCAAGCAGTGGTGCGGCCTATGTGGCTAATCAAAATGCAGCCAGGACACTGTTGATGAAGCTATATCTGAACAAGGGTGTATTTCTCAACAGGCAGGTTCCCACTTTTGAGGCGGCTGATATGAGCCAAGTGATCGAGTTGGCCAATCAGATTACCGCTAGCAACAGATATACCATCTCGTCTCCCGGCAGATACTTCGATAATTTCGCACCGCACAATCATTCGGCGTCCCAAGAAAACATCTTTACTTTATACAACGAAACTGGCGTGAGGGGAGGTAACATAGACCGAACATGGAATACAGTTGCTCATTATCATATGGTGCCAGGTGGTTGGAATGGTTGGGCAACGCTCTCCAACTACTACGATTTGTTTGATGAAGGGGACGAGCGCTTGGGCATTTACTACCAGTACCCCGCGGACACCATGCGCAATCCCGATAGAAGGAAGAACGTGGGCTTCTTCGCTGGACAACAGTACAATATGAACACCGGACAAGCGCTGATGGCCAGAAATCCACCCACCCAACCTTTGGTGTTTACCCGCGAGATTTCCATCAGGACATCGGGCATCACCCTGGAAACCGCTGGCATCAGGGTAATGAAATATGCTTTCGACTATGGTGTGCCTCCCGGACAGCGTAACAACGATTGGGTGGTCTTTCGGTATGCCGATGTTTTGCTGATGAAGGCCGAAGCCATATTACGTGGTGGTACAGGCTCACCAGCCGAAGCTTTGGCTCTAGTAAATGCCATCAGAACCAATCGTGGTGCTGCGGCATTCTCCACGCTTACTTTAGACGATTTGATCGATGAGCGTGGTCGGGAGTTATATTGGGAAGGATGGAGAAGGCAGGACCTGATACGTTTTGGTAAGTTCTTGGAGCCGGGACAGGTAAGAACCACCCGTTCAGATCCTCATCTTCTAGTATATCCCATACCGAGCCAGCAATTGGCTGTTAATCCAAATTTGGAACAAAACCCAGGCTATTAAAAGTAAAAGACAAAAGTTATTTTCCGGAGCTATATCGCTTCCGGAAAATAACCTTTCCATTTCCATTCATGAATATGTCAATAGCGTTACAAATTCGAGTGTGTTTCTTCTTTCTGTGCTTCCAGTGTCGCTATCCGAAATCATGGTAAACATTAAGGGTTGCAAATCAGGTTTTTTTGATGTGTTTTTGCTTAAAATACAGACTTGTGTTAAATCCTTTGGGTGTAAATTTCAATTTTTTTTAAAATATTGACAATTCTTGTATATATTTGGCGAAAATATAGGTAAAATCTAAACATGGAGTCGAAAAAATCTACTATTCCTTTTGTTTTTCTGTTAATATTGGTGGTTTTGGCGCTTATTTTTCCGTCAATCCCTTTAAATGATGTAAACTCGGTGGAGTACGATCCTGCTGATGTTGCGTGGATGCTCACTTCTACGGCTTTGGTGTTAATCATGACCCCTGGCTTAGCATTTTTCTATGGGGGCATGGTGAAGAGGAAAAATGTCATCTCTACCATGCTGCAAAGTTTTATTTGCATGTGCTTGGTAGCCGTTATATGGGTGGTTTTTGGTTTTAGCTTGGTTTTCGGAGAATCTATTGGAGGCGTGATAGGAAATCCCGCTACCTACTTTATGTTTGATGGCGTATTGGGAGGGCCTAATTGGCCCGGAGCCCCTACTATTCCCTTTGCGCTCTTTGCCATGTACCAATTGAAGTTTGCCATTATAACACCGGCACTATTCACCGGCGCATTTGCAGAGCGTATTCGTTTTACGAGTTATATTCTTTTTGTTTGTTTGTTCTTTATCTTGATATATGCTCCTTTGGCACATGCTACCTGGCATCCGGACGGGCTTTTGGCAAATATGGGCGTTCTTGATTTTGCGGGAGGCACCGTAGTGCATATGTCTGCGGGCGTTACGGCATTTGTTTCTGCTATCTACTTGAAGAACGGAAACGATCGCAATCATAATCCTGCCAGGGTAACCTATGTATTGATCGGCATGGGGCTGCTGTGGTTTGGTTGGTTTGGTTTTAATGCCGGTTCGGCATTCGGTGCCAATGAATTGGCTGCATCGGCCTTGGCCACTACGACTACCGCATCTGCTGCTGCGGCATTGGCATGGATATTCTTTGACGCTGCCAGGGGGAAAAAACCGACTGCTATGGGCGTTTCTATTGGTGTAGTAGTGGGACTGGTGGCCATTACGCCAGCCGCAGGTTTCGTCAGCATACCGCACTCGCTCATTATAGGTGTAGTCACTTCGGTTATCTGTAACCTGTTGGTAGAATGGAGAGCTACTCGCTCCAATGTGGATGACACGCTTGACGTATTCCCCAGCCACGGTGTGGGGGGAATGATAGGTATGATATTGACAGGGGTATTTGCCTCTACCAAGATAAACCCCGACATAGATACGAATGGGCTTATTTTTGGAGAGACATCATTGTTCTTTGCGCAGGTACTGGGCTTAATAGGAGCGGTGATATTCACCCTTGTCATGGCCTTTATCATTTGTAAGGTGACCGATACGATCAGTAAATTGAGAGTAAGTCCGGAAGAAGAAGAGATGGGGCTCGATTTGTCCCAGCATGGAGAAAGTCTTTAATCAACCCAAACAGCTATTCCGGTAAGGTCGTGACGATCTCAAGGGAATAATAAAACATCAGGCGTTGTTAGCTTAGTTTTTGTTCTGATGGAAGGCCCCAGTTCTGGGGCCTTCATTTTTTTTATTGCCTTGGTGTTTCATTTACCGCTGCGCATGCGATGATATTTGTTCCCTCTTCTCATTTTTAGATCAAAAAAATCTTGACAGATGTTAACAAAGCTCAAGGTAGATGTACACGGTTTATGGATTGTCCACAAGAAAAAATAGCTTTCGTGTTGAGGGATAGATAAACACCTCATTTGTAAGCTCATCTTCATTTTTTACGCACTTATTTTTTTCATTTTATAAATGCATAATACTTATTGATTTTATTGTGTAATTTTGCCTGCTCAAATCCTACTATGAGCGATTCAATTAAACACGAGTGCGGCATCGCATTCATTCGATTGCTGAAGCCATTATCCTACTACCAGGAAAAATATGGCACATCCCTTTACGGCATCAACAAGCTCTACCTCTTAATGGAAAAGCAGCACAATAGAGGGCAAGATGGCGCCGGTATTGCGACCATAAAGTTTGATGTGAAGCCAGGTAACCGCTATATCAGCAGATATAGGGCCATGGGGGCGAAAGCGGTCTCGGAGATTTTTGAATATGTGCAGCGCAAGTTTGCCGCTGCCCAAGAAGAATACCCAGATCGATTCCAAGACCCACACTGGCTTAAGGAAAACCTCAGTTTTACCGGCGAAGTGTTGCTCGGCCATTTGCGTTACGGTACGCACGGCAAGAATAGCATTGAAAACTGTCATCCGTTTCTTAGGCAAAACAATTGGATGAGCCGTAACTTGGTGATTGCCGGGAACTTCAACATGACGAATGTTGACGAATTACTGGAGCAGCTGTTCGAATTGGGGCAACATCCCAAGGAACAGGCGGATACCGTGACAGTGCTTGAAAAGATAGGACACTTTCTGGATACCGAGAATCAAGTGCTCTTTGATCATTTCAAGCAACAAGGCTATTCCAACGTGGAAATCAGTGCATTGATAGCTAAGAATCTAGACGTAGCTAAGATTTTAAGGCGCTCTGCCAAAACTTGGGATGGCGGCTACACCATTAGCGGTATATTTGGTCACGGTGACGCTTTCGTGATGCGCGATCCCGCAGGGATAAGGCCTGCATATTATTATGCGGATGATGAAGTATTGGTAGCAACCTCTGAAAGGCCGGCTATACAGACGGCATTTAACGTGCCCTTTGAAAGCATTAAGGAGATACAGCCAGGGCATGCACTTATCATAAAAAAGGACGGAACTATTACGGAAGAGCGTTTCAAGGAACCCGCTCCGTTAAAAGCCTGTTCTTTCGAACGTATTTATTTTTCAAGGGGTAGCGATGCCGAGATCTATCAGGAGCGGAAGCATTTGGGGCGCTTACTTGTGCCTCGTGTGCTAGAGTCTGTCAATTACAACATTAGGGATACCGTGTTTTCCTTTATTCCCAATACCGCAGAGGTTGCCTTTTATGGTATGGAAGAAGGCGTGAACGCCTATGTGCGGAAACTCCAAAAGGATACCCTATTGAAGCGTGCAGATAAAATTTCCGACGAGGAGCTGGATGAGATGCTCAGCATATCTCCTAGGTTTGAGAAACTCAGCATTAAGGATGCTAAACTTCGTACTTTTATCACTCAGGACGCCGACCGCCAGGATATGGTAGCACACGTGTATGATACGACATATGGTGTGGTGAAGCCCTTTCGCGATACGATAGTCGCATTGGATGACTCCATTGTGCGTGGAACCACCTTAAAGCAAAGCATCCTAAAGATATTGGATAGACTAAATCCGGTAAAGATCATCATTGTTTCTTCAGCACCGCAGATACGCTATCCCGATTGCTATGGCATAGACATGTCCCGTATGGGAGAATTTGTTGCTTTTGAAGCTGCTGTATCTCTCTTGAGGAGGAATGGTATGACGTATATCATTGATGAAGTTTACCAAAAATGCTTGGAATCACAAGATATGGATAAGGAGCTGGTAGAAAACCACGTGAAGGCCATATATGCTCCTTTTACGGATGACGAAATTTCAGAAGAAATAGCGCGCATTGTGACGCCCTTAGGCATCAATGCAAAGGTAGAGGTCGTCTATCAAAAATTGGAAGATTTGCATATTGCATGTCCAAAGAACAAAGGCGATTGGTATTTTTCCGGTGATTATCCTACTCCTGGTGGAAATAAGGTGGTCAACAGAGCCTTTATGAACTGGGTAGAAGGCAAGAATATCAGAGCATATTATTCTGCATAAAAAATGCATCCTAGGGATGCGATTAATAAAAAAAGGATGGGTTTTCCCATCCTTTTTTTGTTTAATTGATAAGATGCTTCAATTGAATTATCTCCCTTTCTTCTAGGTATCTCCAACGACCACGTGGCAGGTCTTTTTTGGTAAGAGAACCGTAGACTACGCGATCTAGTTTAATGACATCATAGCCCAGGGATTCAAACATGCGACGTACGATACGATTCTTCCCACTGTGTATCTGGATACCGACCTCCCTTTTGCTACCTCCTTGAACGTAGCTAAGATCGTCTGGCTTGATAAATCCATCTTCTAGTTCTATGCCGAATTCCAGTTTGTTGAAATCTCCTTGAGTAAGGCCTTTATTGAGCTCTACTTGATAGATTTTGGTAATGTTGTTCCTAGGGTGTGACAGTTTTTCGGCCAGATTGCCGTCATTGGTCATCAGCAACAGCCCGGTGGTATTTCTGTCCAGCCGTCCAACAGGGTAGATACGCTCATCGGAAGCTTTTTCTACAAGTTGCATTACCGTACGACGCTCTTGGGGATCATCGGTAGTGGTAATAAAATCCTTGGGCTTATTGAGCAATACGTACACCATCTTTTCCCTTTTAAGACGTTCGCCATTATAACGGATTTCGTCCTTTGAGGGGTCAACTTTTACTCCCAGTTCGGTTACTACTTCATTGTTGACCATTATCACTCCTGCCGCAATCAGTTCATCGGCCTTTCGGCGAGAGCATACACCAGAATTGGCTATGTATCGGTTAAGGCGGATGAGTCCATCGTCTTTTGGCTCCACTTCATAGCGCCTTGATGCCCCATTGCCCTTTCTCGGACGGGAACCGCCTTCTCTGTCATTATAAGAAGGGCGTCTCTTTCTGTCGTCAAAGCGATTTTCCGACTTTTCCCTATAGGGAGGCCTGGAATTATCCCTGTCGGACGGCCGGTCATTTTTGTATGGGCGCTCCTCCCTGCTATTATACGGCCTGTCACCTTTGTTAAAGGGGCGATCGTTTCTATTGTAGCGGTCACGGTCACCGTAGGATGTTTTCCTATTATCTGTCGTTCTATCGCTTCTGGTGGAATCGTCCGAATATCTCTTTCTGTCACCATTGAATGGACGCCTGTCTTCTTGATAGGGTCTATTGTTATATGGGGCAGGTCTATTTCCGGATCTTTCTTCTCTATTTCTGTCGCCTCGTCTGTCTACATTGGACGATCTGTCGTCGCGCGAGGGACGTTCATCTCGATCTCTATTGTAAGGGCGGGGGCTGTTGTTTTCGGAATAATTTCCTTTTCGGTCTTCGAAATTACGGTCACCACTGTTCCTTTTGGGGTAGGAAGAGGGCCTTGATTTGCCGGATTTGTCGTCACGACTGTTCCTTTTGTTGTTAAATGGCATAATTTTTTTCAATGAAAATAAGAGTACAAAGGTACGTAAAAAAATATTGATTTAAAGCGGATACGAGCAGAAAACGATCGTTTTTTGAGACATATATTTTACGTATAAAACTTGGTATTTACCGTAAGTTCAATTAAGAAATGCAACAAAGGTTGAAATAAACATGCCAATTGGGGGTACCCCCAATTGGCATGTTTAAGGGAAAAAAACGACTTTTGAATTGCGAATGGAAAAATCACATTTAACCCTGGAACAAAGGTACGAAATCCAGGCTTACAGAGCGAGCGGAAAGAAGATCTCGGAGATCGCCGTTATCATCGGCAGGGACAAATCGGTAGTCAGCCGGGAGGTTAAGCGCAACAGTAATCCCAAAGGGGTCTACAAG
>NZ_ATZA01000046.1 GCF_000427965.1 Olivibacter sitiensis DSM 17696
CTCGCAGAATCGTGTAAGTCCAGGAGAACGCAATCCGATCGAAGGAAAGTTTGGTCAAGCAAAGACTGGTTACGGAATGAATCTCATTTTAGCTCGTCTAGCAAGAACCAGCGAAGCTTGGATTAGCTGCATCGTATTGGTGCTTAACTTGGTCAAATTGGCCGAGCTAGCACTTTATTGCATTATCAATATAGTAATCAAATATGTGGTAGATCTGCGCAAAGATTACAACCTCATACCCCAATACTCAAAAATCTGCTGAAAAAATCATTGAGTTTTTCAGCAGACCCTAGCTTAGTGTTTGCGGGTATTACCGGCATGATAGACCCTCCGCGCCTAGATGTAAAGGATGCCGTTAACGATTGTCGCCGCGCTGGCATAAAGGTCATTATGGCTACGGGTGACCACGCAAAAACAGGTTTGGCTATCGCAAGAGCTACGGGCATTGTGCCGCCGGATGCTCATGATGAAGCGGTACTGACGGAGAGCGACTTGCTTGAAATGACCGAAGAAGAATTTGACGAAGCCGTGTCTACCTGTCGGGTGTTTGCCAGGTTGACACCAACCATGAAATTGCGCATCGCCAGCAGGATACAGGCCAGGGGCGAATTGATCGCCATGACTGGCGACGGGGTGAATGATGCGCCCGCTCTGAAAAAGGCGGATGTGGGAATAGCTATGGGCATTATGGGGACGGACGTGGCCCGTGACGCCTCCAAAATGATATTGGCAGATGACCGCTTTTCTACTATTGTGCACGCCATTGAGGAGGGACGTATAGTCTTTAACAACACACGACAAACCACCTATTACTTATTGACCACCAACTTTGCTGAGATTACCACTTTACTTACCGCTATGGCTATTGCGTTGCCTACGCCGTTGACAGCCATACAGATATTGTGGCTCAATTTGGTGACTGATGGTGCGAATGATATGGCCTTATCCACAGAGCATGGCCATGGAGATGAACTGGACACCAAGCCCGTGAAGAAAAACACGGGTATAGTGACCAAAGAGGTGCTTCCCTTTCTGGTAATTAATGCTGGTCTCATGACCTTGCTGAGCTTGGGCGTCTTCTATCTTTACCTGGATGAAGGGCTCAATAAGGCCAGAACGATGGCGTTTATAACGATGGCGTTTTGCCAATTATGGAATGTGCTTAATATGCGTTCCTTAAGGAAGTCACTTTTCCAGATAGGGCCATTTACGAATCGATACGTCATATATTCGCTGACGGGGTCTATCATCGTGCAGATTGCGGCTGTAGAGATGCCTTTCTTTGAGAACTTATTTGGTTTTGAGTTTGTGTATCCTTGGGAATATCTTGTGGTAATACTTATGACCTCTAGCGTTTTTCTGTTTGGTGAACTGTACAAGTATTTGAAATATGGCAAGTACGTTGGTAAAAAGATCTAAGGCGGAGTCTTTTCCGCAAAGGTAGATCTTCGACGCATTTTTGTTCAAATGGGGATTTCTGTGCAGCCAAGGTTTCTTAGAGCTTTATCAAATCGTTTTTGATGCCATAGACCACCAATCCTGTTCTTGATTTGATGTTTAGCTTTGCGAAGAGAGATTCCCTATAGTTGTCCACTGTACGGGGACTTACGTTCATGGCGGCTGCTATCTCTTTATAGGTAAGCTCGGTACTGCAATATTGAAGGAACTCTAGCTCTCTTTCAGTTATTTTTAATGATGTTTGTTGTGTTTGCTTATCATGCTGCAGGGAACTCAATAATCTCCCTGTAACTAATTCATTAATATAAAATCCTTTTTCCATAATAGTGTTCATGGCCATCAGTAGATCTGATGGCCTCGATTCTTTCAACATATACCCCACAGCGCCTGCCTTTAGCATATTGATAATTGCTTTTTCATCTTCAAACATGCTTAAGGCCAACACCTTTGTGTGCGGGAAGTTGTCTTTTATCCAAGCTGTGCTCTCATACCCGTTCATTTTGGGCATACTGATATCCATGAGGATGATGTCCACCTGCTTTTCATGAGCCTTTAACTGTGCCTGAAGTTCGATGCCATTTGCAGCCTCAAAAAGTACATCCAATTCATCAAACTCCCTTAGGAGGGAAGCAATTCCTCTGCGAAATAGCGTATGATCATCGACCAATCCAAGCGTGATTTTCTTATCTCCCTTCATGCTGTCTTATAGAAATCTCTTAGCCATAGACAATCGTGTCATGGATACGGCACTGTAATACTTATACGTGTTCCTTTTCCCAATTTGGAAGAGATGTCCATGTCTCCTCCTATGAGTTTGCTACGCTTTTTCAAATTATTTAGTCCGAGTCCCTGATTTCTGGATGAGGACTCAGTGATGTCAAATCCTTTTCCGTCGTCTTTGATCACGATGGAAAGTTTGTCTTTTTCCAACTCCATTATTACGTCAATATGACCAGCTTCTGCATGTTTTACAATGTTGTTGAACACTTCCTGGAATATCCGCAGTATGACTAGATCTTTGCTGGCGGAACTGAGCTCGGTATCCTTTAGCCCATTTTCAAAGGTAATATTGTAGTTCCTAGAATGTTTAAGCCAGTTTATTCCTTTTTCTAAAGCTTGACTTAGGCCGTTTTCTAACAATTGCTCCCCCTGGATTACTTTTGCCAACTGTCGTAAATCGCGGATGGAATTTCCTATGAGCTCCAGAGAGTGATCTATTTTATGCTTTGCTTTTTCGTAATCATTCAAATTGATGGAACTCAGGGTAATATGGGTGAGACTTAACAACTGACCTATATTGTCATGTAGGTCGGTAGCTATTGTCTGCATAGTTTGCTCCTGCACCTCAATGGAGGTTTTCAATAGCTCAGATTCAAAACGTTCCGTAATTAGCTCTTTTTCCTGTTGATGCAGTTTCTTTTTCTTGTTATACGAGACAATGTATAATAGCAAGAACAGTGGAGCCAGCAAAAACACTAATGAGGCAAGCAAGATTATCGATACAATTTCCGTTGGCGTGCTCTGCATATAAATGAATAACTCCAAAAACCATACAAAAGAAAGCTTAATGTCGGATTAATATAACTTAGTAAAGGGTTTCTGACTTCCATTTTTACCAATACTAAGTCGTAGATCAAATTAAAGGCCGTTCCTCCGAAATAAAATAGTAATATGCCCGCTATCATCCAAAAAGGAGGGTAGTATTTCAATACTACGTACTCATCATTTTTCAACAAAAGTGCATAGAAATAAAAAGCATATAATACAAATATAACAGACATTACCGATACTGCGGTGGATGTATAACCAAAATTCCTTTTGAATAATTCGATAATATATACTGTGATAATGATACCATATCCCAGCCAAAACAGGTGATTTATGCGTGTTAACCTCCTAAGAAAGGTGTGGAAAACATATGTTATAAAGGTTGCTTCGACTGGAATATATAAATTATAAAGCCAAAATGTTCTTTGGTGATACACTTTTAATAATATAAAGGTGATCAATTCTATTATACAAGTGAATAACAAATACACAATCGTGATCTTCCAAAAAACTTGTCGGTCTCTAAATAGCGTAAAAAATGCTATAAAAAAACAGGTGAATTCTATGAATAATCCAGGGTTAAAAAAAAACATCTATAGAGGCTTAATTTTCAGTCGGATTTTCTTCACAGCCTGTCTCGGGTGGACAAAGGTAGTTCCTATTCTCATAAGAGAAAGACTTAGCCTCGTTTACATAATCTTTATGCCCGCTGCCATCTTTCACGGTTGCAACATGTACTAAGGTGGTATATCCTTCATATTTTGGGTTGTCCAGTTCATCCATGTTTTCCTTGGTGTATTTTGCTAGGTAAAAACGCACGCCATCTATGCCCAGTTCATCTTTGTGCTTGTTTAGTTTTTCAACAAGTGCTGTTAAGTGCTCTAGGCTGAACCATATTCCCCTTGTATTCGATCCGCCGTTTGCATGTCTTGCATCAGATTTAGTAAATGCGGCCCTCATTTTTTTTGCTTTCTCCAGCGAAATGGATGTTTTTGAATCTTTCATGTCCGTTTAATTTTAAGTTTTTGATTGGGTTAAAAATCAGCATTTTATATCGTTGATGCAATGAGTAAATCACCCTTTTTGACTACCGTAAAAATACCCTGGCAAAAAGGGTAAATTGAAGTGTTAATTAATGTTAAGGAGTATGTAGGTTTGAATTCAAGAAATTATTCAAAGCTATGACAGTGAAGATTAATCGAGACGAAAATCAGCAGCTGATTAGTCGTCGGGAAACTGAAATTGTACGTATGATGTCTTTAGGCTATAATAGCAGGCAGATAGGAAAAATGTTGTTCATTAGTGAGCAAACGGTACAAACTCATAGAAGAAATGTCATTAAACGTTTGGGTTTACGCAATTCAAACCATTTAATTGCATGGGCATTTCAGGTAAACATGTTGTCTTTTTGACTTAAATGTTTAGGGTTTTCCGCAATCCACCCCAATCTCCATAGGTATTGATAAGAAATTGTCGTTTTTTCTTTGGAAATAACCACTCACCTCTTGTATGTAACAAAAAATTGACATAAATTTGGTTTTCAATCAACCGAACGTTATGTGCAATATGATTGGCTACATGGGGATGAGTTTAAGATATTGCCCTTTCTTTGTGCGTTTCTTGGGCAAAAGGTACTTTTGCCCAAGAGCAAACAAGGAAAATTTCTGTTTATTTCCTTAACTGTTCTCCAATAGACTTAAACTCCGAGCCTTTTTTCCACTTAGGATAGTCCTTCTCCATACTCAACGTATAGCCCACATCGAACAATAACTTTAGATCCTCTACAATCCCATCAATGTTCCATTTGCTCGCTACGTATTCGTCCTGCGGCTGATGATAGCGTTGCTTATTGTATTCTTTTTTTAACTGAATGCCATAAACACTCTCTTGCCCAATAACCTGGTCGCCCGTGGCCGGATATAGCGCGGGTATACCTACCTTGGCAAAGTTGAAATGGTCAGATCTATAAAACCAGCCATTGGAGGCGTCTGCCTGAGGCACGATGTGCCGTCCTTGTTTTTTTGCCGCCCGTTCTGCGTATTCATCCATTTCCGATTGTCCCAGACCCACGATAACAATATCATTTGTTTTGCCAATGGGCTGCATGGCATCCATATTGATGTTTGCCACGGTTTTTTCCAATGGGAATATGGGATGAGCGGCATAATATGCGGAGCCTAATAACCCTTCTTCTTCACCTGTGAGCGCTATAAACAATATGCTACGCTTTGGGGATGTTGGCGCTTTCTTAAAAGCATTTGCCAGTTCGAGCAAGCCTGCAATGCCCGTACCATTGTCTACGGCACCGTTGTATATGGAATCGCCTTCAACAGGTTCTCCCACGCCGAAGTGATCCCAATGGGCCGAATAGACGATCACCTCCTCTGGTCTTTCACTGCCCTTGAGTAGCCCGAGCACATTGTTCGATGTTGATTTTTTTAGTTCCTGCTGTATATGTACGGATGTGCTTGTTTGTAGATCGACCGCCTTAAATCCCGGTTTTTTTGCTTGTTCCAGTAAATCGATACTTTGCCCTGCTACCTGGAGCAGCTTTGCGGCCGTCTCGCCACTGATCCATCCTTCAAAGGCGGCCCTGTCCGCTCCATTGTTTTCTGTTTGCAGGTTGAGCTGCGGGCCGCTCCAGCCATTGCGCACCACATGCCACCCATAGCTGGCAGCGTCTTCCTGGTGAATGATGAGGGCACCCGTGGCGCCTTGTCTTGCCGCCTCCTCGAATTTGTATGTCCAGCGACCATAATAGGTCATGTTCTTGCCCTTGAATAGGGTGGGATCGTAAAATCCGGGATCGTTGATCATCACCACAACCGTCTTCCCCTTTACATCTAGTCCGTCGTAATCATTCCAATTATATTCTGGCGCAACAATGCCAAAACCGGCGAACACCAAGTCCGTATTGGTTACATCGACCTTTTCCTGTACCCTTCTGCTGCCCAGTACGATATCATCCAAAAGGTGGCTGGCCAACTTCCCGTTCTTTCCATTAAACGTAATCTCTTGTTGGGGATACGAGGTGATTTCCACCATAGGCACTTCCTGCCTATAGCTATCGCCATTGCCAGGGGCAAGCCCCAATTCTTTGAATGTACGTTCCAGATAGTTTATGGTACGGACTTCTCCTTCCGTAAAAGGTTTGCGCCCCAATAGGGAGTCATTGGCAATAACAGCCATGTAGTGGTCAAATCCCTCTTCCGTAATGCTACTGGCCGCTTCGGAGATTTGTTTATCGGGGCTGCTTTGGCAAGCCGTGCCAATTATTGATAGGGCAAGGCACAGATGTTTTATCTTGTTCACTGTCATGGGTGTAAAATTTGTATGTTGTAGATCGGATATTCGCTTCATGCTATCATGGGCTAAATTACTTTTTTCTTTGTATTTTTACAGCATCATTGAAATCTTTGACCGTTGACGATCTAATGATAAAGAGACACCTATAAATGAGCGAAGAAATAAATAACCCGAACGAAGAACCTGAACAACAAGCGGACGATCAATTGAGCAGCCAGACGATTCCGTTGACTGGGCTGTATGAGAATTGGTTTTTGGATTATGCCTCCTATGTTATTTTGGATCGGGCTGTGCCCCATATTTATGATGGCTTGAAGCCCGTGCAACGGCGTATTCTGCATTCATTGAAGGAAATGGATGATGGTCGTTTTAACAAGGCTGCCAACGTGATAGGGAATACCATGAAATACCACCCTCATGGCGATGCTTCTATAGGTGACGCCATGGTGCAGATTGGGCAAAAAGATCTGATGATCGACTGCCAAGGAAACTGGGGCGATCCGATAACGGGCGATTCAGCGGCTGCAGCTCGTTATATTGAGGCAAGGCTTAGCAAGTTTGCGTTGGACGTGGCCTTCAATCCCGATACGACTGAGTGGCAACTCAGTTATGATGGGCGCAACAGGGAACCGGTGACTTTGCCCCTGAAATTTCCCTTGCTACTTGCACAGGGAGCGGAAGGTATTGCCGTGGGATTGGCCACCAAGGTTATGCCCCACAATTTCCATGAACTGATAGATGCTTCTATCGATGTGCTGCAAGGCGGAAGGCCCAACTTGGTGCCCGATTTTCCAACGGGCGGTTTGGCCGATGTGACTGCATACAATGAAGGGCAAAGAGGGGGGCGTATCAAGGTACGGGCCCGTATTGAGGAGCGAGATAAGAAGACGCTAGCCATTACGGAGATCCCCTTTGGGACGACCACGGGGGGGCTTATCGAAAGTGTGATAGCGGCCAACGACAAAGGGAAGATTAAAATAAAGAAGATAGAGGACAATACGGCGGCCAATGTAGAGATTATGGTGCACCTGGCTCCTGGTATATCGCCCGATGTGACCATAGATGCACTCTACGCATTTACGGATTGCGAAGTGTCCATATCGCCCAACACCTGTGTCATCAAGAGGGATAAACCCTATTTCATGAGCGTCAATGACGTACTCATAGAGAATACGGTGCACACCAAGGCTCTATTGAAACAAGAACTGGAAATAAAGTTAAATGAGTTGCAAGAAAGGATTTTTTTCAGCTCTTTGCTGAAGATCTTTATCCAAGAGGGGATGTACAAGCATCCCGATTATGAAAACTCCGGCGCATTTGAAGTCGTGGTCGATGTGTTGGATCGTTTATTTACGCCATTTTTCTCCCAGTTCTATCGTACCATTCTGCCAGAGGATTACAAAAAACTGATCGACAAGCCGATGAGTAGCATCACCCGCTTTGATGTGAAAAAGGCTGATGAGCAGATGAAAGCACTGGAAGATGAAATCAAAAAAGTGCGCCATCACCTGAAGCATTTGACCGACTATGCCATTGCTTGGTTTCAGAAGTTGAAAGACAAGTACGGCAAGGGCAGGGAGCGAAAGACAGAACTCCGCGTCTTTGAGAAGGTAGAAGCAGCCCAGGTCGCATTGGCCAATGTAAAGCTCTATGTAAACAAAGCCGATGGCTTTATCGGTACGGGACTCAAGAAGGATGAGTACGTAGGTGACTGCTCGGATATTGACGATATCATCACTTTTCGCGACAATGGCACCTGTCTGGTCACGAAGGTACAGGATAAGGTGTTTGTTGGAAAAGACATCATCCACGTGGCCGTTTTCAAGAAAGGCGACGAGCGTACGGTGTACAACATGGTTTACCGAGATGGTAAGACAGGCGTATCCTACATCAAGCGCTTTTCGATACTTGGCGTTACTCGGGACAAGGAGTACGATCTGACCAAAGGAAGCAAGGGGTCTAAGGTGCTTTATTTTACGGCCAATCCCAATGGGGAGGCAGAGGTGGTCAACGTGCAGTTGAAACCACATTCCAAATTGCGCAAGCTGAACTTTGATCTTGACTTTGCCGAAATAGCCATCAAGGGCAGGGGCTCGCAAGGCAATATCGTGAGTAAATACCCTGTCAAGAAAATTTTGCTAAAATCAAAAGGTGTGTCCACCTTGGCCGGTAGAAAGATTTGGTATGATGAGGTGCTACATCGCCTCAATGTGGACGAACGGGGTAAATACTTGGGTGAGTTTGACGGTGATGACCGTATCCTAGTGGTGATGCCCGACGGCAGTTACACGCTCACCAGTTTTGAGCTTACCAACCATTACGACCCCAAGCTATTGCGCATAGAAAAGTTCAGACCCGAATGGGTGTATAGTGCCGTTCATCAGGATGGCAAGAGCAAGAACTATTATGTGAAGCGCTTTGTTTTTGATGCCACTCCAATAGGGAAGGTAAGCTCTATTATCAACGATGAGCTAGGGTCGCGGTTGATCCTGCTGACCAATAATCCACAGGCGAAAGTGAAGTTGAAGGTTTTGAAAGGTAAAAACCAGACAGAGGAAATAACCGAAGAAGATTTGGCTACATTAATCGATGTCAAGGGAATGAAAGCGCAAGGCAACCGCCTGAGCTTGCATACGGTAGAAAGTGTTTCTCTTATGACCGAGGAAATGGATCTGAGTAAGCCAGTAAACAATAAGGTGGGAGAGCAAGGACCAGAGGAACCAATACAGAGTGGATCGGTTGAGGAATTAACGAAAAGTGACGATGGTGAGATGAAAAAATCGTCACCCGTTTCTTTTGAAATTACCAATCCGGATGATATCGATCTAGACGATGATGCGGATACAGATGAAAATGGTCAGGGGAAATTGTTCTAACCCCTGACCGTTATTGAATTTCGTATATAGGATTGTCTAGTGCACCAAGCTTTTTAGGAACTTAGTTACCTTGGGCTGTATGACGGCCGCACAATAGGGGTTTTCTGGATGGTTGGCAAAGTAATCATGGTGGTAGTCCTCGGCTTCCCAAAATGTACTGGCAGGCGTTATTTCGGTCACGATGGGATCATCGTACACCTGTTCATCCGTCAAACGTTTAATGAAAGCCTCTGCCTCTTCTCTTTGTGCCTCATCATGGAAAAATATCGCCGAACGATATTGCGTGCCCACATCGTTGCCTTGCCTATTGAGCGTAGTGGGATTGTGGGTGCGAAAAAACACCCCTAAAAGTTCTTGGTAGCTTATTGCTTGCGGATCATATTCGATCTGGATCACTTCGGCATGGCCGGTTAGTCCCGTACATACTTCTTTATAAGTCGGATTTTCCTTTGTTCCTCCCATATAGCCAGGCAATACGCTAGAAACACCCTTTAAATTTTTGAATATCGCTTCCGTGCACCAAAAGCACCCTCCTCCAAATGTTGCCTTCATAAGTTTTTCCTTTTGATTAGCTATTAGCCAATCAAAAATGGGACAAAAAATCGGCATTTCCCTCAGTTTTATGTAAACATTCTTGAGAAATAAAGAGAAGTCTTCTGAAAATTATTTCCATATTTATTTGTAACTAATCTAAATAAAAACATATACTTGCACTGTTATTTATAATCTTTCTAAACAAAGAAGTGAAAAGGGTATTGATTTTGGGCATAGCGTTATGGTTTATACAGGTAAGGGCGCAATCGTTAGCTGAAGCTTTAACTCCGCTAGATACCATAGTTGCCAAAAAAGACACGCTTCGTGAAGTGGTGGTCACAGGGCAATATATGCCACAGTCAGTTCGAAATTCGGTATATCGTGTGAGAAGCATCAGTAGCGAGCAGATTAGCCTTCGCGGCAGTACCAGTATAGAAAATGTCTTGAACACGGAATTGGGAATAAGGTTTTCAAATGATTTGACTTTGGGCGAAGCCGATATTGAGCTTATGGGTATGAGTGGCCAAAATGTGAAGATATTGTTGGATGGCTTGCCATTAATAGACAGAGGTGCTACCAAACAGAGCTTGAGCCAAATAGATATAAATAATATAGCGCGCATTGAAATCGTGGAAGGGCCAATGTCCGTGATATACGGTACGGATGCACTGGCGGGAGTTATCAATATTATTACCAAAAACCGGAATAATGTAAACAGTAAAATGAATGTTGCGGCTCGTTTTCAAGAGGAAAGTGCAGGGGACGGTTATGGCACAATAGATGGTGCTGGAGTCCACAACGGAAATCTAGCCTTGGATTGGTACGGAAAGGCATGGTCGTTTGGGGCGTCTGGAACCCGCAATGACTTCGGAGGGTGGAAAGGCAATAAAACTGGCAGGGAGTGGGAATGGCTGCCCAAAGAGCAATGGATGGCTAGGGGAAATGTTGGCTATCGGAAGGGGCGATTGGATTCTTGGTATCGATTGGACTATTTGAATGAGGATATTTACTCACCGGGTGCCTTGAACACCAATAATTACCGCGCTACAGATAAAGATTATATCACGGATAGGTTTAGTCATCAGCTGCAGGGAAGCTATTCGTTCACTGCAAATACAAGTTTGAATTTAGCTGCCTCTTATCAGGACTACGCACGCAGGACGCGGACTATGGTGAACGATTTTCGGGCGGGTACCAGTTGGCCGTCAACTGAAGACGGCACCCAGGACACCTCCAAGTTTAAATCGGGCATTGTGAGGGCAACATTGCAGCAGCGGTTTTCTGAGCAGTTTTTTATGCAACCAGGCGTTGAAATAAACCTAAATTCTACAAGTGGCCAGCGTATTCTGGGCAATCCATCAATCAATGATTACGCGTTCTTTCTCTCTTCGGAATGGAAGCCTATAGCGTGGATAAATTTGAGACCGGGGCTACGTTTTACCAAAAACTCCGTTTATGATGCTCCACCCGTAATACCATCGTTAAACACCAAATTCAATATCAATAAGTCTTTCGACCTTCGGATGGCTTATGCACGGGGATTTCGAGCGCCAGCTTTGCGTGAACTATATTTTGATTTCTTTGATGCCAGCCATTCCATACGCGGGAATGAGAACTTAAAGGCAGAGCATTCCAATAGTTTTAACGCCTACCTGAGCTGGTATGGCATTCAGCAAAAGGAATGGAATATTTCGTCAACGGTGGGAGGATATTACAACGATTTCCGCGACCAAATAACGACGGGTTACCTATCTGGCGATAACAGCGTAACTACTTATATAAATATTGATAGGTACCGTACCGTCGGCGCTTCTTTTGAAAATGCTGTCGCCATAAAGAACTTCACTGGCACGATCGGTTTCTTATATATCGGACGGTATAACCGACTTTCCAGCGATGAAGCGCAGGTGCCAAGTATGAGGTGGACGCCTGAAGTTAATTCCAATATATCTTACCGCTGGCCAAAAGCGCAACTTAGCCTAAGTGCCTATTATAAGTTCACAGGGAAGTTGGTTTCGTATGAAACGGCGACAGATGCCTCGGGAACGTTAGACATCCATAGAGCGGAGATTGCCGCATTCCATATGGCCGACATTAGTGTAAATAAGGTCTTTTGGCGGGGAATAAGCCTTTCAGGAGGTGTGCGTAATCTGTTCAATGTGGTGCGACTCAGTAATACCTCTATCGACACCAGTGGAGCGCATAGTACGGGAGGTGCGGTGCCCATGGGGTACGGAAGATCCTATTTTCTAGGCTTGCAATATCAATTAACAATCAATAATTAACAACAATTAAATAATCTTAAAAATGAAAATAAAAACAACAACATATGCTTTTCTTGCCCTGTTTTCGCTTTTCTCTGTAGCTTGTAGCGACAAGGACGAAGTAGTAGTGCCAGACATTCCGCCTTCCGATGGAACTGTCTTGACATTAAATGGTGGCGCTGGTGGTGCAGGAGCACAAAACTCGGTGTTTGTTGGCTTTAGTACGGATACACAGGATTCCGTACTGAGATATTCGTGGGATTTGGCTTTTTATTCTGGTAGTGAGTTCCGTGTGCGCTTGAACAATTTTGCGGGATCGGCCGCTATCGAAACTGAATTTACCAACTTGACGGAGGTCACTTCTGCCAATTTTGATATAAGCACGTTGGCAATAGGACAAGGACAGGGAACTTTGTCGATGATTGACAATCCAAGCGGCGAAATAAGCGGTACTTTTATCGATGAGATTTCTGCTGCCACTACAGGCAATAAGGTATATGTCATCAGCACAAAAGGTGGCACCGCGCCTGTTCTGGACGATGTATATAAAGTGCTTATTACGCGAAATAGTTCTGGTGGATATATCCTGCAGTACGCTAAGTTGGACGCAACCAATATCGCAAGTATTGAGGTGTCTAAAGACACGGAGTACAATTTTAGTTTTGTGTCTTTCGTGACAGGAGGATTTGTTAGCGGCGAGCCAAAGAAAACAGATTGGGATATCGTCTGGTCTTACAGTATGTATTATACTGCTACTTTCCCCTACGCGTTTTCCGACATGGTATTTATCAACAATCTTGGTGGGGCGACCGCTACCGAAGTTTTGACCGAAACCGTCTCTTACGCGGATTTTTCAGAGAGCAACATTACTTCATTGACATTTGATAACTCGAGAAACGTTATTGGTTCCAACTGGAGGGCGACAACGGGAACTATCGGGGTGAAACAAGACCGCTTTTATGTTGTTAAAGATGCTGCTGGAAATGTTTACAAGTTGAAATTTAATAGTTTCCATGCAAGCGATGGCGGAGTGCGGGGTTATCCCGAAATCGAATATGCTTTAGTCAAGAGGGGGTCTTAGATTCCAATTTTTCAGGAAACTACCCCATGCTAACCGGGGTAGCTTTCCTTTTAATAAATAGAACAAGTATATTGCTGATAACGGAGACGATGAAAAAAAGTGGTGTATATCTTATTTTAACGGCAACCTTTTTATGGTTTGTTGTCGGGTGCAGGGGAATTGGGAATGGCGGGGAATCGAAATTGATAAACGATTCCACCAAAATAGTTTCGCTCAATGGCACCCTAAGCGAGATAGTGGCTGCACTGGGCTTGGAAAATCACATTGTGGGCACGGATGTAGCGAGCACCTATCCAGCGAGCTTGTATGGCAAACCAAAGGTGGGACACGGCAAGAAAATTGCGGCAGAGGGTGTACTGGCCTTGCACCCCGATCTGGTGCTGGGCGTACGGGAAGATGTAACACCGGAACTGGAAGAACAGTTGCGATCGGCAGGAGCCAGATTGCTTATTTTTGAGCATGTTTTTAGCGTAGACGGCACTAAGTCATTGATAAAAGGTGTGGCAGATAGTTTGGGACTTGTACAAAAAGGCGATTCCATTATACAGGTATTGGAGGCTGACCTGAAAAAGGTGGAGGCCATCCCGGGCAAGGAACCCAAGCCCAAGGTACTTTTTATCTATGCCCGTGGTACGGGAACGATGATGGTGGGCGGAGAAGGAACGCAGATGGAGGAAATGATCCGTTTGGCAGGCGGAGAGAATGCAGTGAGCGGTTTTTCAGATTTCAAGCCGCTCACTTCCGAAGCCTTGGTAGCGGCCGATCCAGATGTACTGCTGCTCTTTTCCAGTGGTTTGGAAAGCTTGGGAGGTGCAAATGGACTGGAAGCGGTGCAGGGCGTAATGCAAACCAATGCGGGCAGGAACAAAAATATTGTAGACATGGACGGACAGTTGCTCACGGGCTTCGGGCCCAGGCTAGGCTTGGCCTTGCTGGAACTGAAACAAAAAATTAACCATTGAGATAAAGAACGCGGATGGATTCGAATAAGCTCATCGTAAAGGTATTGTTGGCCTTGTTGCTACTGGTTCTGCTGGCGGTGAGCTTGGCTGCATGCGTAGGTGCCCTGCACATTCGTTTCGATGAGCTTGTTTCCATATTGGCCTACCAATTGCACCTTTCGGATCATATGGGCTTCAGTGCACAGCAGCAATCTGTCTTGGTGGGTATACGGCTCCCCCGGGTGGTTTTGGGTCTGTTGGTAGGGGCTACGCTCTCCATGTCGGGCGCCGCCATGCAGGGCTTGTTCCGCAATCCTCTGGCTGAGCCCGGGTTGATAGGCATTTCCTCGGGCGCTTCCCTTTTTGCTGTTCTTACCATCGTACTGCAGGCCGACTACTTTCCTTGGTTGGGACAATTGTTCGGTTATTATGCTTTGGCCATTGCCGCTTTTATTGGAGCCTGTTTGACTACTTTTCTTGTATACGGTATAGCGGTGAAAAAGGGCAGGACTGACGTGCTTACTCTCTTATTGGTTGGCTTAGCCATCAACGCCTTGGCAGGCTCATTTACGGGATTGCTCACCTATGTGGCATCGGATGCGCAGCTGCGCGATATTACGTTTTGGAGCTTGGGGAGTTTAGGAGGGGCCAGTTGGAAAACCGTATTGGCCATATCGCCATTCGTATTTATTTCGCTGGTGGGCATTCCTTTTCTGGCCAAGCCGTTAAATGCCTTTTCGCTGGGCGAGGAACAGGCCAGCCACTTAGGCGTATCCGTACAGCGTACCAAAAGGTGGACCGTATTGTTGGCTACCTTGGGAGTGGGTGCCTGCGTGGCCGTATCGGGAACCATTGGTTTTGTGGCGCTCGTGGTGCCCCATATTTTGCGTATGGCCTTTACGGCCGATTATAGGCTGGTCATCCCTGCCTCGGGCCTGTTGGGAGCGGCGGTGCTGGTATTGGCCGATCTGTTGGCCAGGACCATCGTGGCTCCATCCGAGTTGCCCATTGGGATTATCACGGCCTTGGTAGGAACGCCTATATTTATGTTGATTATTATCCGAGAAAGGAGGCAGCGCATATGATTCGTGTAGATGGTGTCGGCTACCGTGTTGGTAAGAAAGAGTTGCTGCATCAAGTGAGCTTTGAGGCCCTTTCTGGCCAATTGGTGTCTATTATAGGCGCCAATGGTGCCGGCAAAAGTAGCTTGCTGAAGCTGTTGTGCGGGGACCAAAAAGCCTCATCTGGAGAGATTTGGATCAAGGAACGTCGCATCGACGACTATCACCTGGGGGAGATGGCCAGGTTCAGGGCCGTTCTTAGCCAGCACAATACGCTATCCCTCTCTTTTACGGTGAAAGAATTGGTACTGATGGGAAGATACCCCCATTTTGGCAGTCAGCCCACACCTAGCGATATAGAGATCGTAGACAGTGCCCTCGGAGAGGTAGGCATGTTGCTCTGTCGCAACAGGGCATACCATACCTTGTCGGGTGGTGAGCAGCAACGGGTGCAGGTGGCGCGCGTGCTGGCACAGGTGTACGATCAGCCAGAAGGCATTCTGTTGTTGGATGAGCCGACCAATGGACTGGATATGCTCTATCAGCAGCAGGTACTGCAATTGGCAAGGAATTTGGCAGACAGGGGGTATTGCGTGGTGAGCATATTGCATGACATCAATTATGCGGCTCGTTTTTCGGACAAGATATTGATGCTCAAGGATGGGCACGAAATGGCTTTCGGGCGTCCCGCAGAAGTTGTAAATTGCGATACCATTCATCAGGTATTCGGCATCAAGGTGAGGTTGGTTCCTTATGAGCATTGTGGTTGCCCTTTGGTGGTGCCTGAGATATAATGGTTTGAATAGTTAATAAAGAATTTGGGATTATGGAAAATAACGTAATGACATCGCTCAAAGAGCGATATGAACACTTTAAGGCGGAGAACCCGAAGGTGCGTATACGGGATGCTGCCAAGCAGCTGGGCGTAAGCGAAGCCGAATTGGTCGCATTGACCGCCATTAGGCTGCAAGACGATATTGAGGCTATTTTGAAGGATATACCGCAGTTGGGTTACGTAATGGCGCTGACCAGAAATGATTATGCCGTACACGAGCGCAAGGGAGAATACCGCAAGGTGGCCATCAATGGCGGCATTGGCCTGGTGGTTAACCCGGATATCGACCTGAGATTGTTCCTTGGTGTCTGGAAATACGTTTTTGCCGTCAGTGAAAACGAAAGACAGAGTATCCAGTTTTTCGGCAAGGAAGGTGACGCTATCCATAAGGTGTACTTGCAGGAAGAAAGCAATACAGCGGCATATGATGAACTGGTGGCCCGTTATAAGTCGCCCGTACAGGGATTGGCACCGATAGAAGAACATTATCCTGAAAGGGAAGAAGAACTGCCGGATTCAGAAATCGATGTCAAATCGTTTCAGGATGCATGGGTTGCCTTGCAGGATACGCACGATTTTCATGCCATGCTCAAGGCGCACCATGTCAAGCGCACGCAGGCTATGCGGCTGGCGCCAAAGGGCTACGTCACGGAGATCAGCGTGGCCCAGGTGAAGCAAATCATGGAGCTTGCGGCCGCAAAAGAAGTGGAAATCATGGTATTTATCGGCAATAGGGGCTGCATACAGATCCATACGGGTCAGGTGAACCGTTTGCTCCAAACGGGACCTTGGTTCAATGTGCTGGATCCGACGTTCAATATGCACTTGCGGGAAGACGCCATAGCACATGCGTGGATGGTAAGAAAGCCTACCAAAGATGGTGTGGTCACCAGCATAGAATGCTACGATGCGCTGGGCGATACCATTGTGCAGTTCTTTGGCAAGCGGAAGCCTGGCATTCCGGAGCTTGCTGCATGGCGTGAAATTGTAGAAGAAGTTTTGGCTTAATGCCATAAAAGAAACCTATATAGTTTGTTTATATAGTTTTTAGTTGTTTAGTTTAGTTAGAGAAGCGGGCCGATGCGATATCGCCCCGCTTTTTTTGTTTTATGCTGCTGTACCTATATAATTTTTTGTGATGGTCACCGAATTAACCTCGTGGTTCTTTTAGATAAGGCACATATGAAGTGAACTAATATTTGAAGACTGTTTAGATTGGCTTTTGTAAATTCTGGGGATGCGGCTTCTCAATTTGTCGGTAAAGGAATGATTTCCCAAGTAAAGCTATAAACGTTTTTTTCCTCTACGAGGTGTATCGCAGAAATATTTATAATTTTTCCCGCCAGTTTTTATAATTGTTAATATCTCTTTTTTTAGGTCCAAGTCCAGTAAAGATTTTATTTTTACTAATACTTTCAGAATCGTTATTTGCTAAGGGATTAATTCGTATGTCAAATTCAACATTGCCCCATTTGTCATCAATCAATTTTTTGTAATGAACCGTGGCAATTTTATCTGTTTCAGTGCGCCCCTCTGCATTTTCTTCTCTTACACTTATAAGAGAGTAATAACCTAGTGATGGCAAATTACTACCCGCAAAAGAGATTGATGTCCCTTGTCCGATTTTCCTTTCACATTCTTGATATGCTTTGTCAAGTGAATATGCCCATTGTTTCTTTTTAAAATCGGCCAGTATTATTTTTTTGTTTAGCTTATTGTATTCTTCAAGTTTGTCTTTTACACGGCTGATTTCAAAGGGATTTTTACATTCGTTGTATTCTTGGTTCATTTTATTATTACAATCTCTGTAATCGGAAATTTCTTTATCATATTCCGTTGTCTTAATTTGGTCAAAAGATAAACTAAAGGAATAGCGCTTGTTGAGTTGATTGAGTGGGCTATTTCTGATGAAATTGAGGCTGATTTCCTTGGTGATGGTCTTTTTATCTTCTTCTTCTTTGTTTGTCATGGCCTAGCAGCCTTTTTAATTTCTGGATTTTTCTTCCACTCGATCATCCTTTTACTGTTCCTTGCCTTTATTTCCTTCATCAACTCCCTAAAATCGGCAAGTTCCTTTTTGGTCCAAGGTACGGACTTGGCCTAAAAATCAATATTCTTCGGCTCTTTTATCAATCCCATAAGGCTTAACTTTTAAAATATCGCGCTATCCCAAAAATTAATTTAGGGATTACTTTTACCTATTTATGGGAGCCTTTTGCTTCTTCTTTGTCTTGGCTATCGCTTGTTTAGCCTTGCGTGCTTTCAAAAACTCGCTAAATTCTTTTTCTTCCTTTTCGCTCAAAGGCTTGTTTACAAAAACAAAGTCCTTTTCGTCCATTTTCTTGAAGTCTATCATAACCTGAAATCTTTAAAATACCTAGTAGTCAAAACAAGTGCCTCCTTGGTGTCGATAAACATGCGGTTTCCGCTGAATACCTTTGCGCCTAGGGTCTGTTTGTAATGATCGACAAGCTGTGTCTTCGCCATGAAAGAAACAACTCCCCCATACTTTTGTTCAAACGATGTTTTGCATGCGAACGCAACTAGATTGCCTGCAACACCTTTGTACAGTTTACCCTTGCCTTTGTTGAACTTGGCATTTTCTATCAAATCCATAAAAACATGGTCGCCTTTGTCCGTCAAGCTAATCAGGCCGTGAACGATGGTTGGGTTGTTGACCGTGGTCAGCTTATAGACATGCCTAGTCCCGTCTTTTATTTCCCTTTTCCAGTCAAAAGTCCATTCGGACTTTCTAATTTGCCTGCTATCTCCCAAACCAAGCTTGCTTATCAACGTATCGAACACCTCGCCTGAAATGGCATTTTCAATCGAGTTGGTCAACTTGTCAACCTCAAAATCAAGCCCGATTTCTGTTCTTTCTTCCATTTGCCAAATACGCTTACAATTTACGGATTTTTGGTTTATATACATAAGGATGTCCATTTTTTTCTTAAAAGGCCAATCTATATAACGTAGCCACTTGATTCCTTGAAAAAGTGGACAAGTTCATATCCGTGTCAAGCGTAACTTTTTTGTTGTATTTGGTTGCTTTTGATGTTTTTAGAAGCTTGATTTGTCTTATGGCGAACCATACTAGCGTATTCCTTTATAAATCAGGTGTTTTAGTAGGTGTAAACTATGTAAAGACAAGCTTGAATGGTGAAAATAGCCATTTTTGAACTTCTGGGCTGATTGTTTAGTTAGAGAAGCGGGCCGATGCGATATCGCCCCGTTTTTTTTGTTCTGAGACTCTTATGTCAATCAGTTTTTTACTTGCGGATGAAAGTTGATCAAGTTGTTTTTCTTAGTCGGATCCAGCCTATTGAATTGTCGTCTTCAAATGGAACTGGCTAAGATAGACTTTAGCGTAATCATGTGCCATGAGGAGGCGGATTGCACATGGGAATACTGACCATTGTACTGGATAAAATCGTAAATATTGCGATAAAGACCATCCACGTGCGGAGCTGAAATTAAATCGCCAAAGGAAATGCGGTACTGATGGGCCGCGCCTTGAGATAAAAAGAGGGCAATGCCTAAAGCACCGCCTCTGCTATTCTTTTGGTTGGCTCTGGATTGCCCATGGTGTAAAAATGCAATACCGGAGCGCCTATCTTTATGAGCTCTTTGCATTGATTGATCATCCATTCAATACCTACTTCCTTGACTTGTTTGTCATCGGCACAAGCTTCTACGGCTTCGCTCAATTCCAATGGGATATCCAAGTGGAAGATCTTCGGCAAGTTGATAAGCTGCTTCTTGGTGGTCAATGGCTTCAGGCCCGGTATGATGGGCACATGAATACCATGCTCCCTGCACTTGTCCACAAAGGCCTTGTATTTGCTGACATCGAAGAACATCTGTGTGACGATGAAATCGGCTCCCATATCCACCTTCATCTTGAGGTATTTGAAATCCGTATCCAGATTGGGCGACTCGAAATGCTTTTCGGGGTATCCTGCTACGCCAACGCAAAAGTCCGTTTTATCACCCAATACGGTATCTTCATGCAGATAGATGCCGTTGTTTAGGTTGGTAACTTGCTGCAATAGTTCAGAGGCATAGCAATGCCCACCAGCCGTAGGGATAAAAGCGCTGTCGCTCTTACGGGCATCGCCACGCAGGACCAGCACGTTGTCTATGCCCAAAAATTGCAAATCGATGAGCGCATACTCCGTCTCTTCCTTGGTGAAACCACCGCATATGAGGTGTGGTACGGCATCCACCTTATATTTGTTCATAATGGCGGCACAGAGGGCTACCGTTCCGGGACGTTTCCTTAAAGCCAATTTTTCCAGTAGTCCGTTGGGATGTTGCTTGTAGACATAGTCTTCCCGAAGGGAGGTAACATCTATAAATGGCGGATTGAATTCCATTAGTGGATCTATGGCGTTATAGATGCCCTGTATACCGGTGCCTTTGATAGGTGGTAACAGTTCAAAGGAGAACAAGGTCTTTCCTTTGGCATTTGTTATATGTTCAGTGATTTTCATTGTGTTGCGAGTTGTCAGTTGCGGGTTGTGAGTTGTCAGTTGCGGGTTGTGAGTTCCTTGCAAGCGACTAGGTGTTTAATTTGTATGGTTGTTTTTAAGTTGTTGATAATATCTGATAAAGCCATTCAGTAGTTTTCTGCAATTGATAAGTTGATTTAGCAATGAATCAAAAACTTCTTTTTCAATGAAACTCAAATCGTATGATACATATAGTTGTGTTTCGAGTTCGTATAACGATCCTCTGGCAATAAAGAAAAATTGAATACTGTCTTTTGTATGATTTCTGCCACATCCTTCTGCAATATTGGAAGGAATAGAAACGGCACAACGCCTCATTTGGTTTACAAGACCAAATAATTCATCTTTTGGGAAAATTGATGTAGCTAAATAGATGTCCTTTACAAGCTGTTTAGCCTGAATCCAAACCTCCAATTGCGTATATGATGTTATTTTCTTATCGTCCATTGTCTAATGATAATGTTCTTTTACAGCTCACTATTCTCGCAACCCATAACTCGCAACTCACAACTAATTATATCCCAAGTTTGGCGAAAGCCACCTTTCCGTTTCCTCCACGCTCATTCCCTTGCGCTTGGCGTAGTCCTCCACTTGGTCTTTGGCTATTTTTCCCAGACCAAAGTACCGCGACTCCGGATGGGAGAAATAGAAGCCGCTTACGGCTGCAGTGGGGTACATGGCCAGGCTTTCGGTCAAATAAATTCCTGTTTCTTTTTCGGCGTCCAATATATCAAATAAGATTGTTTTCTCCGTATGGTCCGGACAGGCAGGATAGCCTGGGGCTGGACGAATACCCGCGTATTGCTCTTTGATCAGCTCCGCTGTGCTAAGTGCCTCGTCTTGGGCATATCCCCAGTATTCCCTGCGCACCAGTTCGTGCAGTTTTTCGGCAAAAGCCTCGGCCAGCCTATCGGCAATGGCTTTTATCATGATGCTATTGTAGTCATCATGATCTTTTTCGTACTGTGCGACCAGTTCATCTACACCGATGCCCGTTGTTACGGCGAAGCCTCCCCAATAATCGGCAAGTCCCGTTTCCACCGGTGCTACAAAATCGGAAAGGGCGTAATAAGGCTGTCCTTTGGCTTTTTCAGCCTGTTGACGGAGGGTGTGGATACTTGTCAGCTCCACTTTTCTGGTATCGTCTTGGTATAAGATGATGTCGTCACCATCCGAATTGGCCGGCCAAAAGCCGATTACGCCGTTGGCTTTCAGTTTTTTGTTCTGTACCACGTCTTGGAGCATCTTCTGGGCATCGTTATACAGTTTGGTGGCTTCGGTGCCTACGGTCTTGTCACTTAGAATACGCGGGTAACTTCCCCGCAACTCCCAAGTATGGAAAAATGGGGTCCAATCGATATAAGGTACCAGTTCATCCAAAGGAAAATCCTTAAAGGATTTTATGCCCAAAAAGGCTGGTTTCGGTGGCGTATAACCCGTCCAATCTATGGCATAATGATTGGTCCTTGCTTCGGCTATGGGGAGATATTGCTTGTCGCTCTTTTTGTTGAGGTGGTTTTCCCGCGCCTTGGCGTAGTCTTCTTTGATCTGTGCTTTAAACGCCTGCTTTGTCTCTGGATTGAGCAAGTTGCTGGCTACCGTCACGCTGCGTGATGCATCGAGCACATGGATGATCGTCTCCGAATAATTGGGATCTATCTTTACGGCAGCGTGAATGCGCGAAGTGGTGGCACCGCCAATCATAATGGGAACCTTGAAGCCCTGCCGTTCCGCTTCCTTGGCAAAATGTACCATTTCGTCCAGCGAAGGCGTGATGAGGCCACTGAGGCCGATGATATCTACCTTTTCGGCCTTGGCCGTATCGAGGATTTTTTGTGCGGGAACCATTACACCGAGGTCTATGATTTCGAAATTGTTGCAAGCTAATACAACGCCTACGATGTTCTTGCCAATATCGTGCACATCCCCTTTCACGGTGGCCATCAATATTTTTCCGGCATTGCTTCTGGTGCTCGCATTGGGATTGTTTAGTTTCTCTTCTTCAATAAAGGGTAGCAGGTAGGCCACCGCCTTCTTCATCACACGGGCAGACTTTACTACCTGAGGTAAGAACATCTTGCCCTCTCCAAACAGATCGCCCACGATATTCATACCGTCCATTAAGGGCCCTTCTATGACCTGCAATGGACGATCGTATTTCTGACGGGCTTCCTCCACATCATGGTCGAGGTGTTCGATGATTCCCTTGACGAGGGCATGGGATAGACGCTCTTCGACGGTACCATTGCGCCATTCCTCATTCTTGACAGCGGCCTTGCCTTTGCTCTTCACGGTTTCGGCATAGTCTACCAGGCGTTCGGTAGCATCTGGCTTTCGATTGAGCAGCACGTCTTCCACATAGGTCAGTAGCTCGGGATCTATCTGCTCATACACTTCGAGCATGCCCGCATTGACGATGCCCATGTCCATGCCCGCCTTGATGGCGTGGTAGAGAAAGGCCGAGTGCATGGCTTCGCGCACCACATTATTTCCCCTAAAGGAGAAGGAGATATTGCTCACCCCACCGCTTACCTTGGCATAGGGCAGGTTTTCCTTGATCCAGCGTGTGGCCTTGATGAAATCGACCGCATAGTTGTTATGCTCGTCCATACCGGTAGCCACCGTGAGTATGTTGGGGTCAAATATGATATCCTCGGCAGGAAAGCCCACTTCATGGACCAGTATGTCGTAAGAACGCTTACAAATCTCAATCCTACGTTCGTAATTGTCGGCCTGCCCCTGTTCGTCAAAGGCCATGACGATGACGGCAGCCCCAAAACGCATGATGGTGCGGGCATGCTCCTTGAATGCCTCTTCGCCCTCTTTGAGCGATATGGAATTGACTATGCCTTTTCCCTGTAGGCATTTTAGCCCGCATAATATAACCGACCATTTGGAGGAGTCTATCATAAGGGGGAGCTTGGCGATGTCCGGCTCGGAGGCAATGAGGTGCAGGAACTTGGTCATTGCCGCTTCCGAATCCAACATGCCCTCGTCCATGTTTACGTCAATGACTTGTGCACCGCCCTCCACCTGTTGCAGGGCCACGGACAGTGCTTCCTCAAAATTGCCGTTGAGGATGAGCTTGGCAAACTTGGGGGAGCCTGTGACATTTGTTCTTTCGCCTATGTTCATGAACACGCTTCCGGGGCCGTAGGTCACGGGCTCCAGTCCGCTGAGGCGTAGTAGCTTTTCCGGTGTGGGGACTTTTCTCGGTCTGCTCTTGGCCGCTTTTTCGGCAATGCATTTGATATGCTTGGGTGTGGTACCGCAACAACCGCCCACGATATTCACAAATCCATGGTCTATGAAATCTTCTATGAAATGGGCCGTTTCATGCGGCTGCTCGTCATAGCCCCCAAACTCATTGGGTAGGCCCGCATTGGGATAGGCCGAAACATAGCATCCTGCTTTTTGGGCAAGTTCTTCGATATGTGGGCGCATCTCGTGCGCACCAAGGGCACAGTTGAGCCCTATGCTGAGCAGATGCGCGTGCTTTACCGAATTGAGGAAAGCCTCCACGGTCTGTCCCGATAACGTGCGGCCACTGGCATCGGTGATCGTGCCCGAGATCATGATGTCGAGATGCGCATCGTTCGCTAATTTTCCTGCATGTTTAAGTTCGTCCTCATATTGCATGATGGCGTAGATGGCCGCTTTGGCATTGAGCGTATCGAAAATGGTCTCAATGAGCAACAGATCTGCTCCTCCGTCTACCAGTCCACGTACCTGATCGTAATAGGCATGGACCAAATCGTCAAAGGTAACGGCCCGATAGCCAGGGTCGTTTACGTCTGGTGAAAGCGATGCGGTGCGGTTTGTCGGGCCAATGGCACCAGCCACAAAACGTGGTTTTTCCGGTGTCAGTTTATTGTATTCTTCGGCCGCCGACTTGGCAATGCGCGCTCCCTCAAAATTTAGCTCGTAGCTGAGTGGTTCCATCTGGTAGTCGGCCATGGAAATGACCTGCGAGCTGAAGGTGTTGGTCTCTATGATGTCTGCTCCGGCAGACAGATAGGCCATATGGATATCCTTAATGATATCGGGACGCGTGAGGTTGAGCAAGTCGTTATTGCCTTTCACTTCACATGGATGGTTGGCAAAACGCTCGCCCCTGAAATCTTCCTCGGTCAATTGATAAGGCTGGATCATGGTACCCATAGCTCCATCAATAATCAATATACGCTTATTTAATTCTTTTCTAATATCCATAGTTGGGGTGTGCTGAGACACCTTTTATATAGTTTGTACTTGAAGTGCTTGGATTGAGAAAAAGCTAGAGGTGCGGACTTCTATTGCTTATCTTTCCCATAAAATATGGGTAGAATGTAGCACCTTGTATAGTACAGGTTGCCAAGACATCGCCGGGTCCAGTCCCTCCGTCTTTCTCAATAAGCTGGGCAAATGTCGGCAATAATTTGGTGATTAGCAAGAGTAGCGAAATTACTTCCCTTATGGAGTCGATTTATTGGAGCAATGTTTTTGTGGTATGATGAGTTTACTCAATCAATTAGGCAAGTTTACAATGCATAGACAACATATCAAGTTTCGTAATGATGATGCAAGCAAAAAAGGAAGTTGTTTGCATGATGACAAAGGAAGTAAGCTAAGGACGACGGGCTGAAGACATCCGTGAAGCTCAGCACAAAGTCGCACCTCGGAAGGCGATTTAAATAGATAACTTAATTCTATTAAAATAATCTACTTTTTTTGTAGAGTATTTTGCTTTGCTATATTTGCCTTGTAATTTTAGCGATCGTAAATGAATACTTCAAAGATATATGGCTTGCTTTTACTTGGGTGGTGCGCGGCTTGCGGTCAAAAAGCGGAACAAGAGTCTAAGGTTCTGCAAAATCTCGATCCTCTAAAGGATTCGGTGGCATATTGCGTATCGGACGGAGTGCCCTCTAGAACTACAGCAATTGCAAACGCTTCACAAAATGAAGGGAAGCTAGGGGAGGACAGCGTAAAAATGGTGCTGATAAAAGGAGGTGCATTTTTGATGGGGGCAGAGGAATTTGCTGATGCAAGGCCATTACACGAGATCGTGGTAAGTGATTTTTTGTTGGACGAGCACGAGGTAAGCAATGCACAATTTGCACAATTTATAGAAGCGACGGGTTATGTCACTGTGGCGGAGCGGGAGTTGAATCCTGCCGATTTTCCCGGAGTTCCTGCCGAGGCTTTGGTGCCAGGCTCTGCCGTTTTTACCCCTACAGCTCAGAAGGTAGGACTACAAAATCACCTGCAATGGTGGACCTACTTACCTGGTGCGTCATGGAAGCATCCGGAAGGCCCCAAAAGCTCTATTCAAGGGCGAGAATGGGAACCTGTAGTACATGTTTGTTTTGAAGATGCCCAAGCCTATGCCACATGGGCGGGCAAACGGTTGCCTACGGAGGCCGAGTGGGAATATGCGGCGAGAGCAGGCAAAAAGCAGTCGCGCTTTTATTGGGGCGATGAGCTTAAACCTAAGGGGAAGTGGGTGGCTAATGTCTATCAAGGAGACTTTCCATCAAAAAATACAAAAGAAGATGGTTTTGAACATGCCGCTCCGGTAAAATCTTTTCCCGCAAATGGATATGGCCTATATGATATGGATGGCAATGTATGGGAATGGTGCGCGGATTTTTATCGTCCGGATTATTATGAGAAAAGTCCTAGAAGTAATCCGCGAGGACCTAGCGATAGCCATGATCCTGCCGAGCCGGGCACGGTGAAGAGGGTGCAACGGGGGGGCTCTTTTCTCTGCAATGACCGATATTGTGAACGTTATAAGGCCGGAAGCAGGGGTAAAGGAGAAGTTTCCAGTGGAAGCAATAACCTAGGCTTCCGCTGTGCCAAGGATGTGTAAGAAAGCAGGCAGTGTGAGATTTTATGGATTCAGGCGATGCTTTACATAATCTTTCGTTGTGCAATTGATGCCGCCGACTTCTATATATTCTATGTTGGGACTCAGTTTGGAGCCACCATCTATCCGCACAAATATGTAATCGACTTTAATAGTTGTTTCCTCTTCTGTTTTTATGGTTACGAGCGCTTCTTTGTTGGGTTCATAATGGAGGTAAAGGGGCAGTTTCTTGCATGCCGAAAGTTTAAGCTCATAGGTATGATTATCTGTTTTTTTACTACTTATCCCATAAGCCATATTGCGTTGGAGAAAGGATAGCTCTGCCCTTTCGCCATTGTCTTCGTATCTAATCCAGTAACCGTGCACCGGGTTTTTTTCAACCAATTCGCCATCTTTCATGTTTAGTGTATATACAATCGTATTGGTGTTTGGGTCTCTTTGCAAGTAGAATAGCTGATTTTCTTCCTTTGGTACGGGCAATTTTTTGCGATCTACAAAATTGGGATTGCCCGCATTTTTGCTCTCTTGTGCAGCGAGTGGCATAAAAGACAGGTAGTACAGGGAAAAGATACCGGCAAATGCAAATTTCTGTGTCATCATAAATCATTAGGTTTTAGTATGTTGCCAAATTGACGCCAAAACCATACCAAAATATTGCCGGCAGGTTTAAGATAGCCTTTTAGTTAATTGTTCTTCAACAGACCAATACACCTGTAATGGTTTGATAGTACGCCAATTGAAATCGTCTAAGCCACCGCCAAAATTGATGTAGTAATCGATATTGGACGACTTAAATTCATCTACTACGTGTGGCCGAAAGTTGATCCCGGCTATCCACCCATCTTCCACCTCTTGAAACCATTCTTCATAGTAGCAATCGTCCGAAGAATGGAAATTGAGGACGTTTTCCCCAATGAGAATAAATTTCCGTATTCCTGCCGCAAGCATCATTTCAATGATTTCCCTTTTGAAGAACATGATGTCGTTGTTGATGGCATCGTTCCACTCCCCAATCAATTCAATGATGGCAAAGCCATGGTCATAATCAGCAAAAAGCACCTTGAGATAGAGGGTGCTGGAGCCAAAATGGTCCCACTGAGGATGCAACAAAAAGTTATATATCTGCTTGTCGAATTCAAACTCGCTATACTCAACTCCATAAAAAGGTGAAAGCTCATCCTCCGCAGCGATATAGTCATCTCGCCAACGATAAAAAGGTTCAATTTCATGCATAACAAGATGACTTATTTATTAAACAATTTCAGCCTTAAAGCGTATATAAACAAACGGCAGACGGATTCATATGCCAAGCAATTATTGTTTCCACTTTTATTACAAACTTAGATAAATTGACATTTATTTGCAATACATAGTTTAGCTTAAAGACCATTCATCACAAGCTTTTTTAGCGCGCGGGAAATACGAACTTGGTGTCTGCACACTTTTGCCTGTATAACGGCTATACCGATGTTTGCCTAGACGGTTAGATTGCCCAATTTCTGTTAATTTTGTTGCAAAATGGTTTGAGATAATGGTAACCGAATAGCTACCTTAGCGCCTTTATTACTATGCGTCCCGAAACGAGAAAAAACCTCTTAGCTGCTGCAACTTATGCCTTCGTTTTGTTGGTGGGGCTGGTTTTGGGACAGATATTTGTTCGGGAGGACGACCCATCCACGCCATCGATCATCCCATTGATGTTGAACGATAAAACTGGCAAACTACAACGTTTGGTTGACTTGATTAGCGAGCGTTATGTAGAGGTGGTCGGCATTGATACACTTCAGGAAATGGCCGTCCGGCAGGTGCTTTCCCGACTGGATCCTCATTCTACCTACCTTACGCCTTCTCAGGCACGGTCTATGGACGAGGCGTTGGAAGGTACATTTGACGGTATTGGCGTAGAGTACTACCGCTTACGCGATACGTTGATGATCGTCTCTGTTACCAATGGCGGGCCTGCTGAAAAGGCTGGGATAAAGGTGGGCGATCGCTTGATTGGCATTGATAATTTGCCTATCGTGGGGGCAAATGAACGTGATGTATCTGCCAAGGTGCGTGGCAAGCGCGGATCTACCGTGCGCTTGTGGATTAATAGGAAAGGGCAAGATCTGCCGGAGCCGATTCAAGTAAAACGAGATAAAATTTTAGTTAGTAGTATCGAGGCTTCCTATATAATCGATACGGCAACAGCTTATATCAAGATCAAGCGTTTTGGTGCGCGGACACATGAAGATTTTGACCGAAATATCAAGTTGCTAAAGCAATATGGTGTTCGCAAGCTGATATTGGACCTTAGGGGCAATAGCGGTGGTTTCATGATGTCTGCTGTGACGGTAGCAGATCAATTTTTCAGTGACAAACAGCTGTTAGTCTATACGCAGGGTGCGCACGAGCAACGCGTGGATTATCATTCCAACGGTAAGGGCTTGTTTACGGAAGGTAAACTGGCGGTATTGATAGACGAAAAATCGGCCTCTGCGAGCGAGATTTTGGCGGGTGCCGTGCAAGACTTGGATAGGGGCGTTATCGTGGGGCGCCGTTCATTTGGGAAAGGACTCGTGCAGGAACAGTTCGACTTTGACGACGGCTCGGCCATTAACCTCACTATCGCCAAGTATTATACTCCCTCTGGTCGGTGTATCCAGCGTTCTTATGCTAATGGACGGGATCAGTATTTCAATGATATACTCTGGCGAAATCAAGGAGGGGGCGAGTTTGGTCTAGAAGGGGTATTGAATATGGACAGCCTCAATTACCAGAAAGGGATAGTGTACCGCACAACGATGGGGAGACCTATATTTGGTGGTGGCGGCATCATGCCCGATGTTTACGTGCCTGTTGATACCTTGGGGTACGGCAGCTTTTACAAGCAGGTATTGCAACACGACTTGATCAGCAGCTACGTCTATTCGCATTTGGTGTCCGCACCGCCAGACTTTGCGGTTGAGCATTTTATGCAAAGCTATGAGCTTCCGGAAGGTAGCTATTCCCGCTTTGTGACATTTGCCGAAGAGCAAGGAGTGGAGGCCAAGAACAAGGTGCAAGTACAGGCTTCCAGAAGTTTGATAGAGGCCAATATGAAGGCGCTCGTGGCACGTTATTTCTTCGGTAGTGAAGCTTATTTTAAAATAATGAACGGCACGGACCATGTATTGAACCGTACCGTAGAGATTATGCGTGGGCAGTAATAGCCACTATTATTTTTGCCTAAAATATATCTGTACCGGCACCCCTTCAAAATCAAATTTTTCGCGCAATTTGTTTTCAATAAAACGTTTGTAAGGGTCTTTTACGTACTGAGGAAGATTGCAGAAAAAGGCAAACATAGGCGACTTGCCAGGCAGCTGAGTGATGTACTTGATCTTGACATACTTCCCTTTAATTGCGGGAGGAGGCGTTTCCTCTATGATGGGAAGCATGGCATCATTTAACTTTGAGGTGCTCACGTGCTTTGTTTTGTTTTCATACACATGTTTTGCGGCCTCTAAGGCTTTGTGTATGCGCTGTTTTTCCGTGACGGACGTGAATATGATAGGGAAGTCCGTGAAAGGGGCCGTCTTTTGCCTAATGGTTTCCTCAAACTGTTTCATGGTTTTATTGTCCTTGTCTACCAGATCCCATTTATTGACCAAGAGGATGATGCCCTTCTTGTTTTTTTCGGCCAGATGGAAAATATTGATGTCTTGAGACTCCAGTCCTTCCGTCGCGTCAATCATAAGAATGACCACATCGGCTTCTTCCAAAGCTTTGATGGTACGCATAACGGAGTAAAATTCGATATTCTCCTGCACCTTGGTCTTTTTTCGCAGACCAGCGGTGTCTATTAGCATAAATTCATGTCCATATTGATTGTAATGGATATGGATGGAATCTCTGGTGGTACCAGCGATGGGAGTTACTATATTTCGTTCTCTTCCCACTAGGGCATTGATAAAGCTGGATTTGCCTACATTGGGTCTGCCGACTACCGCATATTTTGGAAGGGTATTTTCCTCTTCAGGAAGTTCCTCAAGATGTTTGACCACCTCGTCTAACAACTCACCGGTACCAGAGCCTGTTATAGAGGAAATGTTGTACATGTCTCCCAAACCCAGGCTGTAAAACTCTGCCGAATCATATTGCAGTTTGTTGTTGTCCACCTTATTGGCGACAACAAAAACGGGTTTTTTGGACTGCCGTAAGATATTGGCGATATCATCTTCCAGATCGGTTACGCCTACGGTCACATCTACCACGAAAAGGATGACCGATGCTTCCTCAATGGCTATAAGAACCTGCTCCCTAATGGCCGCCTCAAATACATCGTCTGAACCGTGAACATACCCGCCCGTATCTATCACCGTGAACGTCTTGCCTATCCATTCAGCCTGTCCGTAGTGGCGATCACGTGTCACCCCACTAAGATCGTCTACTATGGCCCTGCGGCTTTCGGTAAGACGGTTGAATAAAGTGGATTTGCCGACGTTGGGTCGGCCTACAATGGCAATGATATTGGACATAACTATTTAATTTTTAAACAAAAAGCGACTTATGGTCCGTTCCCATAAATCGCTGCAAAGGTACATATATGCTTTCAACTATTAGCTTTTCCCAAAAAATTATATTTTATCGGCGATATCTTGGTTTATTCCACCCCGTTGTCTGGATTTGCCATGCAGCTGAGGCACCTAGCAATTTTTTTTATCTTTGCAGGCGTTGAAATCTAAATAGCAGCTTATATCTGTCATATGACGAATAGGACTATACTTTCCACCACATTCTTTTTTTTACTGATTTCAAGCCTTTTGGCCCAGGAAAGAGACAGTGCCAAGGTGCATCATGAAGAGCTGGACAGCATTTATATCAAGGAAGTGCAAGATAAGTACGAGCCGGATAAGGTGTTGCATGCAGAACCTTTGTACATCGATCTGATTAGGGACTTGGGCGCCCGGAAAGGGGAGAAGGAGTGGAACGTGGGCCTGGGGCTTACGGACAATAACCACTATGATGAATATTTGGCTTTAGTGGAATATGAATTTGCGCCCATCAACAGATTAGGCATGGAGATAGAACTCCCGTTTTCTATCTATTCTGCCAATGCAGACGGCATTGCGCCGGCTAATAGGCTCAATAGCTTGAAACTGGCCGCGCAATATTCCTTCTTCGTATCGGAAAAGCTCAAAACGTCTATGGCCATAGGCTATATTCACGAATTTGAACTGACCGATTTCAATAGCTACGTAAAAGAAAGGCTTTTTACGGGAAATGTCTACAATCCTTTCTTCGTCGCTGCCAAACGTTGGGGACAAAATTTCCATACCCTACTATATACGGGCCCCGTGATAGGTCGTACCTATGACGGGCACAGCCATCATCTTTGGCAGATCAATAGCAATGTGCACTATATGATTCCCGGTACGCGCAACTTTATCGGCATAGAATTCAACAAGGAAGTGAGAAGCACGGAGTTTGATATGACCATCAGGCCGCAAATGCGCGTGAGTGTGGCCGACAATTTATTGATAGGTATCGTACCAGCTATACCTATCAATCGTAGTGATGAACGCATCGGTACGTTTTTGCGCTTAATATATGAGCCAGGGCAACGGCATGGCAAGCACCGGTAGCTATCGGTGCCTGCGCACCAATTTTTTATCGGCCAACTGTACCAAAACTATGATGGCCGCTGCAAAGGCAATGATAGGTATGTATTCCTTTACCCAAAGCAGGGAAGACTTCAACAAGGGAAGATCTATGAAAAAGAAGGCGATGGCTATGGCCAAAAAGCCCAAGGATATACCGGCAATGAAGTTGATCGTGTCCTTTTGCTTGTCTTTTTGCTCTTCGATGAGCAGTACTTTGGCCATTACCTCATCGACTACCTCATTGGGCTCGTGTTGTATGGGGTTGTCCTTTTCCTTTTCGAGCATGTCAAATAACAGGGTATAGGCTTCCCTATCCTGATCGGTCAGGGGCTTCTGTTCGCCATCGGCCTGTTCCTGCAATAGTTTTTTCAGTTGTTCATCTGTCAAGTTCATCTTTCCTCCCTTTATTTTACCAGTACAGATAATTTGTCTTTCAGCAGTTTTCTAGCCCTGAAGAGATGGCTTTTGATGGTGCCTTCCGATAGACCGGTGATCGTTGCTATCTCTTGATAGCTATAGTCGTCTATATGGAAGAGATTGACCACGAGCCTATAGTTTTCCGGTAGGCGCGCGATCATCTCCAGGATAAAGGTACGCATTTCTTTTTTGTCCAGCTCTTTTTCCGGGCTGCTTTCTCCTGCTAGCTGGTGCTCATATTGGCTCACCTCATCCGTCAGTCCTTGCTTTCTCTTTGTTTTCTTCAGGAAATCCAGACTGGTGGTATACGCTATTTGTGCTATCCACGTCGAGAGCTTGGATTCCTGTTTAAAGTGCTTCAAGTTTTTATACACCTTGATGAATACCTCTTGGCACACATCTTTCTGGTCATCCTCATCTTTGACTATCTTTTGTACCATGCGCAGCACCAGCCTTTCGTACATGCTCACCAATAGCCGGAAAGCATGGAGATTTCCCGCATTTATCTTGGCTATTAATTCGTGGTCTGCGTACATATTTGTCCATTAGACGACGTGGCCCTCAACTAAGTTTCAAAAAAATAAAATTGAAATTCTTGCAACTTTCCGTAGCTGCTAGCCGTCAGATGGCTAAGTTTAACAAATAAAAAACGATATATCATGAAACACTTAGAGCCAGTATTGATAGTAGGAATTATTTTCTTCACCATCGCCTATATTATTGAAACCATATTGAAGTACCGTCTCCGCTCGCGCATCGTCTCTTCGGGCCTCACCGATGAAAAGCTCATTAAGGGACTTTTTTCCAGCAAGGTAGACAACAGGTACAGCTCGCTCAAGTGGGGCCTCATCATCCTCTTTGCGGGCATTGGCCTCATTGTGCTGGAGTTCATACAATACGATTACGATTCGCCTTTGCCTTATGGCATTGAGGGAGCATTCGTGGCCCTGGGCTTCTTGATCTATTTCTTTTATGTGAATGGACGTACGAAAAGTGAGAACTAAAAGAGTTTATTGCTCGGTACTTTTGTTCCTTGCCTATAACAGCCATGGTAGTCTTTGCGCACAGCTGCTGGAGAAGCAGATAGATAGCCTCATCCTGACGGAGTTCGTCGATAGTGACGGACTAGGAGGCGTATTCATGGTTGCCAAAGCTGGGCAGGTAATCTATGAGAACGGCTTTGGCAAGGCCAATTTACCTACCCAACTGACAAGAGATATGCTTCTCATTCCCCGCTTCCAGTTCCGCTGTCCTAGCTGCCAATGAGGCTATCTCCGCCAATCCTTGCGCCAAACCGGGATTTTCCCTACATTTGGGACTATGGCAAGGATACCCGCCAACATACACGACAGCTACCTGTGTTCCATACTGAACGACAGGGAAATCGCCGCGGAGTACTTCCGGGCCGTTCTGCCGGCACACCTGGTGGAAAAGCTGGACTTTTCCACCCTGCAGCTCCTGCCGGGCAGCTATATCTCCGAAGGCCTGGAGCAGACCATGTCCGATACGGTCTATTCCTGCGGGTTCGCCTCGGCCCCGGCGCAGACCCTGGAGATCGCACTGCTCGTAGAACACAAGAGCTACTATGACAAGTACGTCATGCTGCAGATCGGGAGCTACCTCTTCTCCGGCTACCGGCAGCAGGTGGAGCAGCGCAAGGGAGGTCCTTCTCCCATCATCCCCATCCTGTTCTACCACGGCAGGAAAAAATGGAAATACCGCACGCTAGAGGATCTGTTTGACAGACCGTATGCGGCATTGTTTGGATATATCCCCAGCTTTTCGTATGTTTACAACAATTTGCGGGATGCGCCCGACGGGGAGTTGCTGGCCATACAGCACGGTGTATTGAGTGCATCGCTGCTGTTGCTCAAGCATGCCTTTGATCCGGAGTGGATACAGGGCAACTTTAAGCTGCTCGTGTCCATCGGCCTTTCGCAGGGCAAGGATAGTCACCACCACCGGTCGATGTTGCTGTACGCTTTTGGCCGGACGGAGTTTGCCAAGGAGCAAATAAAAGAAGTGATAAGGGAAATACCCACAGACATACAGGAGGTAATTATGAGTACTTACGAGCTATTGATCGAAGAGGGAAGAAAAGAAGAACGGGCTAAAGCCGAGAAAGAGCAGAAAGAACTGCTTGCCAAGGCCGAGAAACTATTGGCTGATGAACGGGCCAAAGCTGAGGCCAAGAGCTATGAGGTTGTCAGCAATCTGATCTTGGCAAACCGCTTCACCACGGCAGAAATTGCCAATTTCGCTACCGTAACGGAAGAATTTGTTGAAAAAGTCCGCGCCGACTTGGCCAAGAAGAAGAAATAGGGCTTTCAATGCCCACAATAATATGAAAGCCATTCCTATAGATGTAGGGATGGCTTTTGTTGTTTCTATCGACGATGCTATTGTCCTGTTTTCCAGTTGCATTTGTCAGGTTGTATATGTTTTTGCGTTTGTAGAGACGCAAAATATTGCGTCTCTACGGCCGGCAGAGCGTCCAAAACCAATTCCCGATATTTACGGCGTATGAAAATTGGAATGTTTTCATTTTGCGTTTGTTTTTCTTTTTGCAACGTTTTTCCGCGCACTAGTCAGGCTAACGCTCCATCCCTTCCCGCTAAGACTGGCGCGAATTGGGGTAGCATTGTTCATTTCCGAATTTAAAGCCTAAATTTACCGTATAAACATGGCATCAATTGTTATCGCTATCTGCATCAATCTTGTCATATTCCTCATTAAAGAACTCAGATAAAAGCATATTAATTCTGTCAAGAATATTCAGAAGTGAACTGATACGTAAATCCTCAGAACCAGCCTCGTATTTGCCATATTGAGACCTATTTAATTCATATTTATAGGCAAAGTCATCAGAGTTACCGAAGCCGAGCTCTTTCCTTATTTGCTTGAGCCTTAGTCCGATTTTTTTGACATCAACAGGGAGTTCTTTCTTTGTTCTTTTCGCCATTTTCCACTAATGTTCTTTTTGAACGCTAAAACTCCCAATAATCAAAATCTAATATTACTCTTAAATAAGAGTATATTAATTTGGAGTATTAAAAATAGTTACGTACCTTAGCCTTTGTAAATAAAAACAAAGGCTTATTGATTGAATTTTAACTGTAAATAGCGAAATAATAATCCAAGGCATTTTGGATACTGGCACTTGTGCAAGGGAATATAGGAAGTTTTCAAGTACGCAAGTTGCAGGAGTCTGGTGCCCATATTGTATCTTTGTCAAAAAAGAAACGATGGGCCCCTCTTGTACGTGTACTTAGCCCTCCTATAGGCTCCTTGCTCGTACATAGAGGGAACACCCATCACCAAAAAATATATGTGATTGTCTCTGTTGAGTGCTGGTTTTCAGACCATACTTTTAGGGAACCATGAATCACCAAACCAAAAAACACTTTCTACGCAACCTTATCACAGCCCCAGAGTAACTGGACAGCCAAAAGCTGGGATGCACGGTGCCATTTGAGATTTCTCGACTGCACTTTGTTTCGCTCGAAAACTTGTCCGCCTTTGGCGGATGACGAGCTGTTAGCTTTTGGCCATCTTATCCTTTTAGGTAAGGGCGCCCACCTGTAAGGATTCTTTTCTTAATCAACAGAATCATGAGAAATCTAAACTTACACAGAAATGAAGCTTTTTACAAGCGTCAGGGGGCATCTTTGTGCCTTTTTTCAGACATCAGACAAAAGACACCAGACGTCAGACTACCTGACAGCGCCATATATAAAGCAACCGGCCTTTGGCCTCTTGCACCATTTAAACCGTGCTTTGCAATGTAGAGACGTAAGATCTTACGTCTCTACATGCTACTTAACACTGCTAGCAGTACGGGCGAAAGATTTTTCGCCCCTAATCTCGGCCTTTGGCCTTATTACCTTCTTGTTTGTGTGTCCCTGCGCCTTGCTGGCGCAGCAGTCCGAGCCATCCCGAGTACTCGGGGTGGTCACCTCGGCTGCCGATGGCAGCCCGCTGGCAGGTGTGGCCATCAGGGTAAAGGGGACAAGCAGCGGCGTACTGACCGATAAGGAGGGGAGGTTCACCATTGTCCCCACCCGAGCGACAGGTACCTTTACCATTACCTATCTTGGCTACAAAAGCAAGGAGGCGCCATTTGACCTTGCCAGCGGCGAGCCAATCCATATCGCGCTCGACCCGCAGGACAACACCCTCGACGAGACGGTGGTGATAGGCTACGGCACCACCACGCGCAGGCTCAATACAGGCAGCGTGGCCACGGTGAGCGCCGCCGAGATAGAAACGCAGCCCGTGACCAATGTGCTGACGGCCCTTTCGGGCAGGGCAGCAGGTGTACAGGTGCAAACGGTGAACGGACTGCCGGGTGGCAACGTAAGTGTCCGCATCAGGGGAGCCGCCTCCATTGCGGCAGGCACGGAACCGCTCTACATCATAGACGGTGTGCCATTCAACTCCAGTCCCGTCACCACCTCGCTGGCCAACCAGACGGGGGCGCAGGGCAACGTAAGCCCGCTCAACAGCCTCAATCCGGCCGATATAGCGCGCATAGAGATACTGAAGGACGCCGACGCCACGGCCATCTACGGATCGCGCGGCTCCAACGGCGTCATCATCATCACCACGAAAAAAGGCGACGCTACGGCCGGCAAGCTGAACATAAACTACTACGGCGGATGGAGCGAGGTGAGCCGCATGGCCAGCTACCTGGGGCTGGAAGATTACCTGGCCCTGCGCCGCGAGGCATTCGCCAATGACGGCGTGCAGCCCTCGGCCGATCCCACCTCGCGGCAGTATGCCCCGGATCTGCTCGTATGGGATACCACAAGGGGCATCGACTGGCAAAGGGAATTTATAGGCGGCAAGGCCGGCATGCACCAGCTGCAGGCCTCCTATCAGGGCGGTACGGCCACCACGGGCATCCTGCTCAGCGGCAATTACCGCCGCGAGGGCAGCGTGTTCCCCGGCGATTTTAGCTATACAAAGGGCGGGGGAATGCTCTCCGTAAACCACCGGCCCGAAGGCGATAGGCTGGACCTAGGGCTATCGGTCAGTTACCTGGCCGACGGCAACGGCCTGCCCAAGGTAATCCCATCGCTCAACCTGCCGCCCAACTATCCCCTGTACGACGAAAGCGGCAACCTCAACTGGTACAGTTCAAACCCGCTGGGCGTATTGCGGCAAACGAACAATACCAATACGCACAACCTGGTCACCAATGCCAATATCGGCTATAGGATAAACGACGATCTGACCATAAAGCTCACTGGCGGCTATACCAACTACCGGCTGGGCACGGTGAACCTCACGCCCAGGGCATCCCTATCGCCCACCTCCACCAGCGGCAACATGAGCAACTTCGGCAATAGCACCACGCAGACGCTCACCGTAGACCCGCAGGTCAACTACCGCTACCAAACCGGCGCCAACCGGTTCGACCTGCTGCTGGGCGCCAGCTACCAGCACATCAGGCAGGAGGGCCGTTTCATCACGGCTACCAACTATGCCAACGAGACGCTGATGGAGACTTTGGCAGGGGCGGGCAGCATCAGCGGCACCGATAGGCACGAGCCGTACAAGTATGTCTCCCTGTTCTCCAGGCTCACCTACAACCTGGCCGACAGATACATCGTCAACGCCAGCTTCCGCCGGGACGGCTCCTCGCGCTTCGGGCCGGGCAGCCGCTTCGGCAACTTCGGCGCCGTGGGCGCCGCATGGCTGTTTACCGAGGAGAAGTGGCTGGCGCCCATCAGGGGGCTGCTCCACTTTGGCAAGCTGCGCATGAGCTACGGCATCACGGGCAACGACAACATAGGCAATTACCGCTACCTATCTGCTTATACGGCATCTACCGTGTACAACGGTGCAGCCTCGCTCGCGCCCTATCAGATAGCCAACGATGCCTTTCGCTGGGAAACCAATAGGAAGCTGGAACTGGCATTGGAATTGGGACTCTGGCAAGATCGCCTTTCGCTGACCGCCGCACGCTATCGCAACCGCACGGACAACATGCTGGTCACCTATCCGCTACCGGCACAGACCGGCTTCACGGGATATCAGGCCAATTTTCCTGCCGAGGTAGAAAACAAGGGCACCGAGCTGAGCCTCCGTGCCACGGTCATAAAGTCGGACAAGTTCACCTGGGACATTAACTCCAACATCAGCTTTGAATCGAGCAGGCTCAGGAGCTTCCCCAACCTGGAGGCAACAAGCTATGCCAGCCAGTACATCGTAGGGGAAAACCTTACCGTATTGCAACGGTTGCGTTTCCTTGGCGTAGACCCGGAGACGGGCATATCCACCTATCTGGACAAGGATGGGAACGGGCTGTACAACAACCTGGACTATGAGGTGATAGGCAAGACCACGCCCGACTGGTACGGCGGCCTGGGCAATACTTTCCGCGTTGGTCAATGGCAGGCCATGGCCTTCTTCCAGTTTTCGAAGCAGTTGGCCCCTACATTGGTACTGGCTCCCGGCCCCATGAACAACTACTTTGATATCGTACTGGAACGCTGGCAACAGCCGGGCGATATGACCGATATACAGATGGCGACCACGACCAGCGGTACCGAGCAATACAGCGCCCGCTCGCGTCTATCCCAGTCGGACGCCATCTGGAAAGATGCCACATACCTCCGGCTCAAGAATGTGTCTCTTTCCTATATATTGCCTGCCAGGTGGCTGTACGGCATGCAGACAAGGGTATATGCAGAGGGGCAGAATCTCTGGACCGCTGCAGCCAATGGCCGCTGGCGCTTGGATCCCGAGACGGCCACGAGCGAGATACCGCCATACAGGACATGGGCCTTTGGCATTTCACTGACACTTTAAGCACACATGACGACATGAAAAAGCATTACTTACAACTAATAGCCACAGCTGGCCTATTGCTGTGCCTGTCCTGCGAATCGATGATCGCGATCGAAGATTCCAAGACCCTGATGAGCAGGGATAGGGTACTGGCCAGCGACAGTGCGGCAAACGCGCTTGTATCCAACATATACGTACAGATAGCCGGAGTAGGGGGCCTGGAGGCCAATTTGGTGCCATACAATGCCTTGTACACCGATGAGGCCTTGCCCTCGCCCAATAACCAAAGCGTCATAGACTATTATAACAATGCCTTTACGGCAGACCATATCGGCTTTGTGAACGTGTGGGGCAAGTGCTACCGGGCCATCTACATGGCCAATGAACTGCTCGAAGGTTTGCCCGGTGCCATGGGGATCTCGGCATCGGCGAGACAACAACTCTTGGGGGAGGCCTACTTCCTGAGGGCATTTTCCTACTTCTACCTCACGCAACTGTTCGGTGATGTCCCCTTGGTACTCGTTACTGATCTGGACATTTCGGCAGGCTTGCCAAGGAGCAGCGCGGAAGCGGTGTTCCGGCAAATGGCGAACGACCTGGCGGCAAGCAGGGAACTGCTTTCCGTTAGTTATCCCGGCTATTTGCGCACGCGGGCCAATCGTCATACGGCCACGGCCATGCTTGCCCGTATCTATCTCTATCGGCAACAATGGGCAGAAGCAGAGGCAGCCGCCTCCGAGGTCATCGATTCCGATATGTATACGCCGCTTAGCTCGCCCGAGCTGACCTTCAGAAGAGGAAGTACCGAGGCTATACTGCAGGCTCATCAAGTACAGGGCTATGTGAATTATGCCGCTTCATTTGTCCCTGCAGCCGGTATACCGAGTTATATCATCTCACCGGATTTACTGGAGGCCTTTGATGAGGCCGACCTGCGCAAACGGGAATGGATAGGGGCCATACAGGTGGCAGGCGTCGATTACCCTTACTTCAACAAATATCGGAACAGGGTAACCGCCTCCGGCATTGGGGCAGAGGATGCCATGCTGCTGAGGGTGGCCGAGCAATACCTGATACGGGCGGAGGCCCGAGCCATGCAGGACAAGCTGGCATTGGCAGTGGACGATCTGAACAGCTTGCGCCAACGAGCGGGCATCGCGCCCTTGGAAGACCTGGGCAAAGAAGAACTGTTGTCTGCCATTGTGGAGGAGCGGCAACGGGAACTCTTTGCCGAGTGGGGGCATCGCTTCTTCGATCTCAAACGATGGGGCATCGTAGACGAGGTATTGGGTGTCAATAAGCATAATTGGAGTCAAGAAGCAATGCTTTACCCCATCCCCAAGTCGGAAATGGAAAAGAATCCGGCCTTGACGCCCAATGCGTCCAATACATACTAAAACTAAGAAGAATGAAAAGATTATTTGCATTATATGTTTTGCTGCTGATGGCCTTATGGTCATCCGCGCAAGTAAAAAAACACGAAAACAGCATCGGCATCGGGCAAAAGATTCCCGATGTTCTACTCGAAAACCTATTGAACGGCAAGCTTTCGGGCAGATCCTTGGAAGAGCTTCGTAGAAACAAAATACTGATCATTGATTTTTGGGCCACCTGGTGCAAGCCCTGTGTGGAGGCATTGCCGAGGCTCGATAGCCTGCAGCAAGCCTTTGGGGATAAGGTACTGATACTCGCCGTGAGCCATGAGAGCGAAGCTGTGCTAAGGGGCTTTTTCGAACGGAAAAAGCTCAATCCCTCAATTCCGATACTGTTTTCGGACACTTTGTTCAGTACTTGGTTTCCGCATAGGCTGTTGCCCCATAGTGTTTGGATAGATAGAGAAGGAATGGTTAGAGTGGAGACTGGGGAGGGCGAAATTAACGGAGAAAACTTCAGATTGGCAGTCTCAAATGGTGAATTTCCTAGCCTCAACAAAAATGATGATGTCAGTTTTGAAGCAAATAGTGGATTAAAGATAGATGAAAATACCTTAATCTCTGTTAATTTTAAAAAGGCTAACTTACATGTGCCGACAATGATTACTATGAGGGATAGTGCTGGAACGAACAGATTAGATACTGTGTTTAGGTATTTTTCTACTAATCAGCCAATTCTGAAATTATTCTACTCAGCATTTTCAAATGGCAAATCATTTCCAAATTACAATTTAATTAAATTCGACGATGTCAAGGATTCAAGTAAGTACTTTCCTCCGAACATTGTTGATAGTTTAAAGGGCAGACTATCAATTGATGATATAAAGGACTGGTATTTGCATAATTCATATTGCTTTGAGTTACGGCATGATAAGGGACTTCCAAAGGAGGTTTTCTTTTCGAATATGTTTAGGATATTAAATACCCTTTTTGATGTTGAAGCATCTGTGGAATTTCAGGATCAAGATTGCTTTGTGTTGAAATTGGTAGATCCATCGAGAGTTCCTAGGTCAAGTGGCAAAACTCCATATTCATCGTGGACTAACGAGGGGCCAACCTTACATCGATTTCAAGATCAGAGATTTAGCATCCTAGTAGATCAACTTAATACAACTATGTTTAACTTGCCAGTTTATGATGAAACAGGTATAGGCTACCCAATAGATATAACATTAAACTTGAATTTTAACGGCAGCCATCATTATGATACGGAATATCTGAAGAGAATTTTTTGGGATTACGGTATCGAAATGGTTAGGGAAAAACGAAAATTAAAAGTTTTGGTAATCCGAAATAGATGTTGATCTACTTCAACAGTAAGTTGTATTTACAATGGTTTCAAAAGATGTCTCAGCAAAACAGAGCGGTGAGAAAACATCAAATTTTCTCACCGCTCTCTCTTCAAGGTCTGAGTTGTGTCTAAAAAGTTGATCGCTCAATAGTTTCGCCTGGGATAGGATTTCCCAATGCGTCTTGCGCTTGTGCACAGCTGAAACCTGCTCCTCCACAGCTATAAGTCGCTTCGATTTGAGCTCGGGTCTGATTTTCGACCAAGATATACTCATTTGTACCTGGGGTTCTGACCTGCCAGTTGTAGGAATCCTCTTGGGCTACCTTTTTGTTGAGCATCATTTTGGCATGTAGTGCTTTTCCAAAGCTGAGGGTCAATGCCAGGGCCATGCAGCCCGTTCCGATGAATTTAATTGTTTTTGTTCTCATTTTTGATAAATAATAATGGTTTGAAATTTATTGTTTTTATGAGGTTTCCGTGTTGGGGATATGGCGATGTAGCTTTAGGCCGCAATAGGCCAGCAGCATGAGAATGATATTGATAACCAGTTGCCAAGCCCAGGATATGCCGTTTGCCAATCCGGCGCAGGTGCACGGTAGGGAATAGGGAGACAATAACATGTAAACGATATATATGGAGAAAGTGCCGAATAGTACCAAGCTGGCTAAAACGCCCCACCATCTTGTCACATGGTTTACAAAAAGCAGGCTAAGGATAAGCAGGCAGGAAGCGGGAACCGCCCAGGAGATATATTCGGCATAGTCCTTCATCAAGGGCATGGGCGATAGTTCCATTTGAAAAATGAATTTTTCGTGTTCTATCAACTTGCTTGCTAGGATAAATCCCAAAACGGCAACTAAGGCAACGGTAATCAGGTAATAAACGATCAAGCTATTTTTCCTGCTTAGTCTATCGCGCCAGGCATTTTCGCTAACTATCAGATGTACCATGGTTTTCATATCCATCACTAATGGGGTTTTCATTCTTTCCTCTCTAGAAAAGCAAAATTAACCCCTGGTTTCCATTTGTGGCATGTCCCTATGTATACTCTATATGTCCTTATGTACACGTTTGGCAGTGGGAGCCTCCGCCATAGTTTGCGCTGCCCTGGGGTACGTGCCGTAGTAGGCATGGAACTGCTTGGCAAAACTGGCATAGTCGCCATAGTGCAGTCGGATTGCTACCTCCGTGGCGGGCAGCTTTTGCTCCCGTAAGAGGACAAGCGCAAGTTGCATGCGCAGGCCATGTATATAGTCGCGGATGCCCATGTGTACGTGGCGCTTGAACAACAGGTACAGGCCTTGTCTGCTATAGCCAAAACGCTCGCCCAGTTGTACCGCATTGGGCACTTCGCCGCTGGCTATTTGCTTGTTGACAAAGGCAGTGATGCGCTTGAAGTGAGGTGGATAGCTTGCTTCTTGTACTTGGGTGCTTGTTCTTGCCTCGTTAAGGTGCCGGTCTATGAGCCGTACCAGTGGCTCCTCTACCCCTGTATCCAGGGCCAGGCCCGAGAGGCTCTCCAAGTGCAGGAAATCGTGGATGGCCTTTTCCATTTCCGTGCAAAGTGTATTGGTATTGCCGCCGATGCACTGTGCCTGCCTACTGATGAGTGCCTCAATTTGCCAACCCAGACCTGTCAGGCTGCCATGGCGGTAGCGCGCCAGCCACGAGGCCCGCAGTGCAAAGAACAGTAAGCGATGGGTTCCCTTGCCCAGGCGCAGGACATAGGGCGCAGGTGGGCTATAGGGCAGCTGGTATTCACCTGCTGCCAGTTCCAGCACTGAAGTGCGATTCGGGGTATATACATGGCTCTGGCCCTCCAGCTGGCACAGCATGTATAGGTCATGCGTCTCGCACTGGAAGGGCAGGCTGATGGGCTTGCCACAGCGCGCCTCTATGTAGCAGGCATACACGCGCTGGGCATCCACGTCCTGCCAAACGAGCTGGAAATCGTGGTGCCTGTAGTGCAGCACGCGCTGCATCACTTCCGGCACCTGTGCCACCCAGCCCGGTGGCAGGCCTTCCTCCAGGCGCACCGCCGGGTATGCCTCGGCAATATGTAGGGTGATAGGGTATCTCATTTATATAGTTGAAAGACTGAAGGCCTAAAACTTGTACCATTCTCACAACCCACAACTGACAACTCACAACTGACAACTCACAACTGACAACTCACAACTAAAAAAGTCAACGGTCCAAATGCGCCAGTATGGCCTCTATCTTGGTCTGTCCGCTGTACTTCTTTTGTAGCCTGCCATCTGCACCATAGATGATGATAGTGGGCGTCGTAGCCGTGCCGAAGTACTGCGAAAAGGTGAAATCCCTGTCCCGTGCCAGCAGGACCTCGGGTAGCAGTACCAAGTCCATCTCCTCTTGATACTGCTGCAATCGTTCCTCGCGGGCTGGCGATACCAGTAGCAGTTGGCTGCCGGAGAAGCGCTCTATATGCGTTAGTATATCCTTCATCTCTTCCTCGCAGAAATGACAATCGGGATCCATATAGATGATGCACAGGGGCTTACCCTTGGCCACGTCCTTTTGGCTGATGGAATCGCCTTGGAGGCTATAAAAAGTGAATTCGGGCAGTTGCTGCATCTGCTGGGTCACTTGTTTTTTCTGTGCCCTGCGCTGCAAGGTGTGGTACAGTAGACTGCCCATGGCGATGGCCAGGAGTACATAAATCAGAAAGGGTAATGTCTTTTTCATAAAGGTAAATTCATAGTGAATCTTACGTTATCAGTGATAAGTATTAAATATTCCAATGGCAAAAACCAATGCGATTGTTAAAACTTAATGCTTATTACTTATAGCTTAGTTGAGCGTCACGGTCAAGAACATGACCAATACGATCCAGAAACCCAAGGCGGGCAGGTACGATTTCACGACCAGCATTAGCGAGCTGTCATAGTCCTTTTGGATGACCTGCTGCAGTCCCCAGGCCAGCACCAGCCAGTAGGCCAGCTCAAAGACGTTGAGCAATTGGAAGGGATAGATCCAGATGTTGTCCAGGTGCTGCACGTCAAAGAGACTGAGGGCAGAGAGGGGGTAGAAATATTGGATATCTTCCAGGGCATAGTTTGTCTGCACGAAGCTGAACCAGCATATCTTGATGATAAGGGGGAGCAATAGCAGCAGTTCGGCCAGCAGTACCACTTTGAGTACCTGCCCAAATCGTGCCTTGTATCCCGAGAGGTAGACGCCCGTGTACAGCACGGTGGCTATAAGCGCGTATTTGATGGCGGAGAACAGCACCAGTAGGACATAGCTAAGCCATTGGTATTGCTCTTGCGTGTTCAAGAGATTGTTTATCTGGTCTATGCTCAGCTGTCCGCTCATGCTGTTGTAGTACACCTCTTTGGTGAGCAGTTGCTGGCTGATGATGTAGGTACACACGGCACTGACGGCAATAAGTACCGTAAAGAGCGTTGTGTTTTTTGTTGTAATTCCTCTGTAATTAGCCATGATACAAATTTTTGAATATCAATCCCTTCATTTTTGTTTGCTTCTCTTTTTCTTAATATAGTTGATTATCGTGTCTTTTTGAAATAGTAGAGTCGAACCAATAATAACGGGCAATATATTAAGAATGATGTTTAGGATTGAATTCGTTGAAAAAATAGGTTTTGAATAGAAAATATATAGCTGCACAGCTAAAAGCAAGATTCCTGCTAATATTAAAAAAGATTTCATAAGACATTCGTTTTGTAAGAAAAGCCTGCTTTGGAAACATCCACAGCAGGCTTTTAAAATTATTGGATGGAAATTATGAAGCACATATCGCTCCAGCTGTTATACTTGCAACATTAAAGGCCCTTGCGACACCTACGGAAAATGAAGCAAAACCAATTACTCCAAAACCTATTATCGTTCCCCAGCATAGTCCTTCTTTAAACTCTCCCCATTTGTCTCGGCCTCCAACAAGGGCCTCCATTCTTTGAACATCTATTTTTTTCATGACTATTAAATTGTTGTAATTAATTTTTTTACTGTTCATTAGCTCATGGCGCAACCCAACCCAGTGACTGCACTGAAGTATAATCCTAGTCCTCCCGCAACTGCAAAGCCCAAACCCCCTGTCGCAATACCTGCGGCCAAGATGATTGCCCCAGACGAGAGTAAAGCGCCTGACGCATTACATAAAGTAACTTTCCCGCCTTCAGCAGATTCCATTTCCTCCAAAGATAAAGTTCTCATTTTTTCATTTTTTTAAAGTTTAACCATTTTGTTGAGTAATTCCCTTTGCGCATTGGGTATAAGTCAAATTTAAGGAGGTGTTTTTGTTTTTGCTAGACCTACAGGGTATAAATGATACCTTTGGGGTATAAGGAAAAGCGAATGCTAAAGTTCGGACGGGTTATGCGACGGCAGACTTTAGTAAGTCTTTAGGGATATATTTGGAAAAGCGAATGCTAAAGTTCGGACGGGTTGCGTGATGGCAGACTTTAGTAATTCTTTCTGAAAAGGTATAAGAACGGCTTATGAAACTATTTGACGAATTGTGGGAACTGTGGCTAGGCCTGCCACAGCATCCTGCTACGTTTTTTATTCTACTGCTTATTTTGATCAGTAGCGTCGTAGGTTTTTATTATCACCCTTGGTACAAGGCCTGTGTATTGCATCCCTATAGCGTGTGGCGGGGCAAAAGACGGTGGACGCTATTGACGATGGGTTTGGTGCATAATTCGTGGCAGCACTTAATTTTTAACGTGGCGTTTTTGCTTGTTATGAGTGTGGGAATTGAAAAAGAATTTCAAGATTATTATGGTAATAAATCGTTGCTTGTCTACTCTCTTCTGTATTTCGTTACGATCTTCTTTGGAGCATTGGGAACAACCTTGATGAACAGAAACAATTTTTTATTTAGTACAACGGGGTTATCTAGTGCTTATTTTGGAACGATAACCTATTTTTGCCTTCTTAATAGGAATGAAGTAATTTATGATTTTTTTGGTGTTGCGGTAATATATGGTTGGCAATGTGCATTGGTATTGAGTATTGTTTTGGTTTTTGCATCAAAAATACGCCCCAATGATGACGTAGATCATTGGGGGCATTTTTTCGGTAGTTTGGTGGCGCTTTTTGTCTGGTTGGGTTTTGGTTTATGGTAGCATGATATTGTTTAACTAATGCAGGATGGAGAAAACGTTGCCGTTAGTGCTCCAACAAAAATACCAATACCTCCGAACCCGGCACCTATTGCTGCACCAATTATTACCGCATTTAAACAACTTATTTCTCCCCCGTTCAAATTTTCCATTTCATTTTCTTGTAACTTTCTCATGATTTTTCCTATTTTAGCCCTTGCCTAATGATTAATTGTTCCTTTAAGGCAAATTTTGCCCAATTTATTAGCTTAAGCTAAACCCTAAGGGTCTAAATGAGGACATAAAAGGTATAATTTAGCCGATATGGGTATGGTTATTTAGAGGGAAAAGCTTATGGAAACACGTGTACCGAGTAACATTGATAAGGAAATAGGAGAAAGATTCCGTCAGGTTCGCCGTATGAAAGACTTATCTCAGGAAAATATAGCCAACCTGATAGGAATAGCCCAGAAAAACTATTCCAAGCTGGAAAGAGGAGAGAGCAAGTGGACCATAGATAGGGTATATGAGGTAGCCGAAGCGTTGGGCCTTTCCGTAGTGGATATCCTGCCCAAATCAAAGGCCAGCACGGGAGCCAATACGGCCGGATTGCCGGAAATATGGGCCAAGCTGAAGACTAAGCTAAACGCGGTATTGGGAATCTATGTACGTCTTCAAACTAAATTAGACACATTAGGATGAAACCTTAAGGAGACTTTCGAGTTATAAATTTATTAATTTTTGTTGATTATACAATTGTCTTCTTTTATTCAGAGAATCGATTTTTACCTGTTGTCTTTTTTCCAAAATTCTTTCAGATCGTCCACAGTAGACATCTGCAGGTGTTAAGTTTTGCAGCGATTCGTGATAACGTCTGTTGTTATAGTTGTCCACAAAGTTTCCCAGGGCTTCGATAAGTTCTTCTGGATGGTAAAAGTGGTTTAATTTCACTAC
>NZ_ATZA01000047.1 GCF_000427965.1 Olivibacter sitiensis DSM 17696
ATATTCCGAACAGCATCGTCATGAGTTGTGTCCATGAATCAAAGGTCTTGTAATAGCGGTCAGACCGGTGCTTGCTCACAAGCATCTCAAATTTGTTCCTTGGAATAAAACCTAATAATTGTTTGAAGATTGGCTGACCGACTAATTTCTTTTCTGTATTTTTATCACTCATATTTTTAGTTTGTCGTAAAACCAAAATATGAAAAAAGGAGCTTGCCAGATATGGCAGCTCCTTAAATTATTTTTTGTCGGTCAGTAGTGATCTGGAATATGAACACGGTAAAATTACGCATATTATTTATGCTGCTTTTGGGTACATCCTGCATGGAACGACGATCCCTGGAAGAATTGGCGGCAGAGAAGCAGGAGGAGATAGTCCAAAAGGATAGGGTGTACTTTCGCAATGTCCTGGGGATCGGCGATTATGGTCCTTCTCCCGACTACCTGAAAAGCAATAGGGAAAGTGCACTGGCAAGTGCCGCTCCCTGGTTATCGAACGGTCTGATCGACACCATGGATTTCCTGGACTTCGTACTTCCGCATCAGGTCAACAACGCCGTAGGTGAAAACTGGCGGGGCAACGTAGGGAAAAGGATAACCGTGCCGTCATTCCCCGGCGGCAAGGTCTCCCGCGAAGCCTTTATCGACTTTTGCAACCAGATCAACGACCTCCTGGGAAAGGACAACGTATTCGGAAAGACCGACGGGGACGAGAGTTTCTATAGGTATACCGATTACGGCCTTAAAAAGGGTTCGTGTATTGCAATGAGCGATTATGCCAATTACACTTTCAGGGCCCTGGGGATCCCGGTTGCCTCCGATTTCGTTCCCGTCTGGGGCAATCTGAACTCGGCAGGGCATACCTGGAACAGGTTGCTGATGAAAGGGGCCTCCTACGCCTTCATGGGAAGCGAATCCAATATCGGGGTTTACGAGCCCCTTGTGATCACCAAATATGAGGACGGTAGCATCTCCGCCGCCAAGATCCCCCCGAAAGTCTACAGGCTGGCAAGGTACAGCCGGAACGCCTCCGATTTCTTCGGCAGTTCCGTCGTAGACGTCACGGGTGAATACGTGGATGTAAGGGACATTTTTATCGATGGCCAGCAGGATAGCCCCTCGGATATATACCTTTCTACGTTCAATAGGGGCAGGTACATAATAAACTGCCTTGGGCAAAAGGATGGAAAGCGTATTGTCTTCAGGGACATGGCGGTGGGACTAGTATACTTCCCGGTCAAGCTGGACCGTGCTACTCCCACACCCGTCGGATACCCCATAGTATGTTCGGAAAAGGGAGACGAAACAAAGAAGCCTGACCTGCGGTTTCCTATGACCGTTCGGGTGGATCACCTGAGTTCCCTAGCGGAGGAGCAGTTCAATATCATCAATGAATTAGGTTATGGCTTTCTGGATTCACTTGACTACAATAATATGGATGCCATGTGTCCCAAGCCTGTGTCGGGATATATATATGAGCTTTACTATTGGGATTTCGGTTGGAAAAAGCACGACGTCGTTAGATGTACAGCGGACGGTCTGGTATTCGAGAATGTGCCTGGCAACGGGATCTACATCGTTAAGCCCGTGTCGGGTGAATTAAGGGAATGCCGTCCTTTTGCCTATGAAGAACAAGGGGTAAAGTGGTTTTAATTTCGGTAATCTTTATTTATTAATCTCGGCCTGATAATGTCTATAACCTACTATTCGGGAAAATGGATCAAAACAGTCTTTCTTATTGTGAAGCTGCGATGATACCACAAATGGCCTTTAACAATAATAGGCCATCAATCAAAATCAAATAATAAAATATCGATCGTGAGCGGTACAGTCCACAGGCTGTATATAACAATGCTACGTAAGGGATAAGATTCATGAGTATGGATGTCCACCGGTAGTTCATGTAATAGGAAAAGGCGATCAGCGAAAATATTCCCAGAAGCACAAGTGGAATGATGACCTTACCCAACAAGTTACGATAGCCGATACGTACCACCAGCGTTTTCAAGTTTTGGTTGAAATCTTCTTCATAATCTTTGACATCGAACAGGATGGCAGTGATTGTGAAGAACATAAAATTTTTTACGTAGCACCAAGTAATGAGGCCGATGTCCACAGTGCTATAAGCATGGGCAAGAAACAGCGGTAGCAGTGTAACTGTATTGGCCCATACAATCCCTATGGTGAGGCATTTTGTCCATCCTGGCTTTCTGAGGTTGTAGCGAGATAGCATGGGCAGATGATCGTAGTAAAGTATACTCATTATGGCAGTTAAGGAGAGCGTCAGCAAGAATGGCCAGGACACGCCGTATGCCAGCAGCCTGGTAAAGCCAATGATAGCTAAGAGCAAGCATAATGTAAAGCTGAGGTAAACTGTTCGTCTATTAACATAGTACCAGACACTTCTTTCATTGCCGTATTTGGGATTTTCACAAGAGGGTAGGTAGGCCAGCATATAAAAGAGTACGATACTGGGGCATAGCCATAAATAATAAAGCCATCTATGGTCAATAAGGAGGTGCAGTTGAATCGTTGTCTCCACAGACAAGGCCAAACCGATGGTTCCCATAAAGAAATTACTGAAGAAAAACCATTTGGCCATTTTCTTTATCATGGAGTCTAAATTAATAGGTTTGGAAGAATATAATACGTAGAAAATTGAATTATTCGATTAAATGTTTAATTTTAACGTTGTCTAATCAATTTTTTAAAACTAACAATGAACCGAAGCACATTTATTAAGCAAGGCTTTCTAGCAGCCGGGGCGGCAGTTACGGCCAATAGCCTATACGGTTATAACTCCTCGTCAAGTAAAATGGCGGATACGACTTTCAAATTGAACTATGCACCACACGATGGGATGTTCAAGGAGTTGGCTGGAGCTAGTTTTCTGGATCAGATACGCTATATGCACGATAGGGGATTCCGAGCTATAGAGGATAATGGTATGTCTGGCAGGCCAATAGCAGAGCAGAAAGCCATTGGTGATTTGTTGTCCAAGCTGGGCATGCAAATGGGGGTATTTGTGCTAGACAAGGGCGGCAATGGAGCCAATACCTTGGCGACCAACAATAAAGATCATTTGGAGATCTTTATAAAGGGGTGTAAGCAGGCCGTGGAAATCAGTAAGCGTTGCGGTGGTAAGTTCACTACGGTAGTTCCCGGCGATTTTCACAGAGCACTTCCCATAGAGCAGCAAACGGCCAACGTGATAGATGCCTTGAGGCGCGGAGCTGAAATATTGGAGCCACACGGCATTGTTATGGTATTGGAGCCTTTGAGTGATACGCCAGACCTCTTCCTGCGTACATCCCAGCAAACCTATCTGATCTGTAGGGCAGTAAACAGCCCGTCATGCAAGATTCTATATGACGTATACCACATGCAACGGAACGAAGGCGACTTAATAAAGAATATGGAACTGACTTGGAACGAAATCGCTTATATACAGACCGGTGATAACCCAGGCAGAAAGGAACCGACCACGGGAGAGATTAACTACAAAAACCTATTTAAATTTTTACACGAAAAAGGCTATAAAGACCCTGTAGGGATGGAACACGGGATTTCTAAACCAGGCAAGGAAGGGGAAGAAAGATTAGTGCAGGCGTATAGGGAAGTAGATGATTTTTAATTGAAGTAGAGACGCACATGTATGCGCCTCTACTATTATGAATAACACATCAATGTATTATTCTTTAATTGCTTTGCCAACGGCCTTGGCCTTATCTTCGGCTTTTTTGGCGGCATTTTCCGTACCTTCTTTTGCCTTGTTGAATTCAGTTTTGGCGGCATCGCCTGTTTTTTTGGCGGCGTCTTTTACATCGGTTACCGCTTCATTTGTTTTCTCGCCCACCTTATCCTTGGCTTCTTTCAAATCGCTTTTTGCCTTATCTAGGCTTTTGTCGATTTTTCCTTTGGCATCGGTAGCTGCGGAATCAATATCAGATTTAGCTGTTTCGCCAGCTTTGTCTACACTATCGATAACGGCGTCTACCCTTTCACCAACAGTTGGTTCATCGGCGGATAGGGTGTCTGTATCAGCGTTTGATGATGAGTTGCCGTTGTTACATGAAACCCATCCAAGAGTGGCTATAGAGATTACAGCCACAAAAAATAACTTTTTCATTTTTTTATAATAAATAATTTCGACTCTTAAATAGCAATACTCATGCCAAAGGAAACTTCTTGGCCTAAGGATATACTTCCTTTTTTGCGGCCAATAACGTGTTTTTCAGCAAGCCTACTATAGTCATCAAACCGACTCCTCCGGGTACCGGACTAATGTAGGAGGTTTTGGGGGCTACATGATCAAAATCAACGTCACCATAGAGTTTATAGCCCGATTTTGTTTTGTCGCTTTTTTCCCTGTTAATGCCCACATCTATTACGATAGCACCCTCTTTTACCATGTCGGCAGTAATGAAGTTCTTCTTGCCGATGGCCGCAATTACCAGATCTGCACGGAGTACTTCTTCCTGAAGGTTTTTCGTTCGGCTGTGGGTCAAGGTAACCGTGCAGTTGCCGGGAACGGTATTGCGGGCCAGAAGTACACTCATGGGACTCCCAACGATATTGCTGCGACCTACCACTACGGCATGCATGCCGGTCGTGTCTATCTTGTAGTAATCTAGCATGAGCAGGATGCCATACGGCGTAGCAGGGATATAGCAAGGCAGGTTGCGCATCATGCGCCCCAAGTTGATGGGATGAAAACCATCTACGTCCTTTCTGTAATCTATGGCCTCGGTGATTTTTTCAGGATCGATATGGGCAGGCAATGGCAGCTGCACGATAATGCCATCAACTGTTTCATCCGCATTCAACTCCTTGATCTTGTCGATGAGTTCCCTCTCCGTGATATCTTCTTCGTAGCGTAAGTTGGTAGAGGCAAAACCTACCTTCTCGCAGTTGCGCATCTTGCTGGCCACATAGGTTTCGCTGCCACCGTCGTGCCCCACCAGTATGGCTACCAGATGAGGTTGTCGCCCATGTTCTTCAAAAAACAAGGCAGATTCCCATGTTATTTCTTCTTTTATCTTTTCGGATACTTCTTTTCCGTCTAGTAGTTTCATTATTTAGTATCAAGTATCAAGACATCAGTATCAAGACTTTCTTTCCAGCTCGTTGGCTGCTTTAGTCTTTCCGCTTTAGTCTCTAGTCTTACGTCTAACTATCCAATTTCAGTACTGCCATGAAGGCCGACTGCGGAATTTCCACATTGCCTACCTGGCGCATACGTTTCTTTCCTTTTTTCTGTTTTTCCAATAGTTTCCTCTTTCTGGATATATCCCCACCATAACACTTGGCCGTTACATCCTTGCGGAGTGCCCTGACATTTTCCCGGGCTATGACCTTTGCGCCGATAGAGGCTTGAATAGCTATTTCAAACTGCTGTCTAGGCAGCAATTCGCGTAGCTTTTCACAAATCTTTTTGCCAAAATCATAGGCATTGCTGCGGTGAATGAGGGATGAAAGGGCATCTACAGGCTCGCCGTTCAGCCTAATGTCCAATCTCACTAGATCAGACTGCCTATAGCCGATTTGATGGTAGTCGAAAGAGGCATAGCCCTTGGAGATGGTCTTAAGCTTATCGTAAAAATCAAAAACGATTTCTCCCATGGGCATTTCAAAGACCATTTCTACGCGATCTGCCGTCAGGTAGCTTTGATTGACTATCACACCGCGTTTTTGAATACAGAGCGACATGACAGGCCCTATAAATTCAGCCTTGGTAATGATGTTTGCTTTGATGAAAGGTTCTTCCACAAACTCTAATTTGCTAGGATCGGGAAGGTCCGAAGGATTGTTTACCTTCACGGTGCCATCTTTGGTGGTGTGTGCTATGTAAGAAACATTGGGAACAGTGGTGATCACCGTCATATCAAATTCCCTTTCCAGACGCTCCTGGATGATTTCCATGTGTAGCATGCCTAGGAAGCCGCAACGAAATCCGAAGCCCAAGGCCGCGGAAGACTCTGGCTCGAAAACTAATGAAGCATCATTCAGCTGTAGTCGATGCATGCTTTCTCTTAGTTCTTCAAAATCCTCGGTGTCAACTGGGTATATTCCGGCAAAGACCATTGGCTTCACTTCTTCAAAACCCTGAATGGCGTCTTTACTAGGCCTGTTCACGTGTGTGATGGTGTCACCCACTTTAACTTCACGTGCTTCTTTTATACCGGAAATGATATAACCCACATCACCGGTTTTGATGACTTCCTTAGGTACCTGGTTGAGCTTCAATGTCCCTATTTCATCGGCTACATATTCTTTGCCAGTAGCTATAAATTTCACTTTGTCGCCTTTCCGAATTTCTCCGTTCTCAACCTTAAAGTAAGCCATAATGCCGCGGAACGAGTTAAACACGGAGTCGAAAATCAATGCCTGTAAGGGAGCTTCAGGATCGCCCAATGGAGCGGGGATTCGCTCTACAATGGCCTTCAGTATATCTGGAACTCCTAATCCGGTTTTTCCCGAGGCTGGTATGATATCTTCTCTCTTGCAGCCAATAAGATCGATGATTTGATCTTTTACCTCTTCTGGCATGGCTCCAGGAAGGTCCATTTTATTCAAAATGGGTATGATTTCCAAATCGTGTTCCAATGCCAGGTAAAGATTGGAGATGGTTTGTGCCTGAATACCCTGTGTAGCATCTACGATGAGTAATGCTCCTTCACAAGCCGCAATGGAACGGGAAACCTCATATGAAAAATCAACGTGTCCCGGGGTGTCTATAAGATTGAGCACATAATCTTGCCCATCTTGCCTATAGTTCATTTGTATGGCATGGCTCTTGATAGTGATACCACGTTCGCGCTCTAGATCCATATTGTCCAAAAGCTGAGCTTGTGCTTCTCTTTGCGATATGGTAGCTGTAACTTCCAACAGCCTATCGGCTAAGGTGCTTTTGCCGTGATCGATATGGGCTATGATACAGAAATTTCTGATGTGCTTCATTAAATAGATTATGAAAAAGCGTATTAAAGGGCAAAGATAGATTTTTTTAAAGACATATTTAGATGTATTTATCTGAGGAATTTATACAACATATTGAATGGTCCATTCGCCAACTTGTGGGTGTGAAAAACAATAAGATAGAATATGCCGTTCCAGTGTCTGGAGGAGACATAAACAGGTGTTATCAGTTAAAAACACGGGAGCAGTATTTTTTTCTAAAGGTAAACGACGCTGTTACTTTGCCTCTTTTGTTTTTGCATGAAAAAGAGGGTTTAAGTTTACTTTCAGGGGCTGGGCAAGGCGAGTTGGGCGAAGTATGCGTACCTACTTGTTACAGTACGGGGAAATATGGCGATGATTCGTTTTTGCTCATGGAATGGCTAGTACAGGGAGATAAATCTGATGTGGCGATGCGACGCTTGGGAGAAATGCTGGCCACTGTACATAGCAAACATGATACGACCTTTGGTTTGGATTATGACAATTATTTTGGTTCCAGTGTGCAGTCCAACAAACGACATGACGACTGGACCGAGTTTTTCGTTGCCGAGCGGTTGGAGCCACAGGTAAAGAGGGCTTTTGACAAGGGTTTGTTGGACAACTTCGATTTGCAGGACTTCAGCATATTATACTATAAATTGGATAATCTTTACCCCAAAGAAAAGCCTTCGTTGGTCCATGGCGATTTTTGGGGTGGTAATTACCTCATTACGGATCAAACTGTCCCTTATCTCATAGATCCTGCCGTATACTACGGCCATCGGGAAGTAGATCTTGCGCTCTCTACTCTTTTCGGAGGTTTTTGCGAGGCCTTCTACGAAGCGTATGATTCGTCCTTTCCAATAGACAAAGATTGGAGAAAGCGTAGTAATTTATGGAATTTGTACCCATTGTTGTTTCATTTGAATACCTTTGGTGCTTCGTACAGAGGACAAGTACGTACTTGCCTAAATACGTATATTTAATATTTAAGAAAACAACAAAGTAACCCCTATGCCTCAGAAACAACTTGTCGTGCCAAAGATGGACGACGCTGCTTTTGACAACAAGGCACCGATGCAATCCATGGCCGCAATCGTATTGGATCAGGTGCCTTGGGCGTCATATAGTTATCTTCCGATCGTGACAGCATACATGGCTTACTCAGATCAGGCATTTTATCTCTACTGGAAGGTAAGTGAAGCCTATTTTCGGGCAACAGTGAAGGAGCATAACGGTTTGGTATATGAAGATAGTTGCGTTGAGTTTTTTTTGTCGCTTGATGGGTCGACCTATTATAACATCGAATTTAATGCCCTTGGCTACGGACTTATTGGCTATGGCAATAGCGATAAGCGCAGCAGAGTGAATTTGCCGGTAGAGATGGTTTCCAAAATAGGGGTTTCCTCAAATAACATACTCTCCAACGATGGCATTATAGATTGGGATTTACTGCTTCGCATACCCTACGAAGTGTTTATCCATCATGATTTTGAAGCACCGAAAGGAATGCAATTGACTGCTAACTTCTATAAGTGTGGCGACAAATGCGAAAAACCGCACTTCGTGGCGTGGAATAGGATAAATGCTGAACAGCCAAATTTTCATGTGCCAACCTTCTTCGGCAATATCGTGCTAGGATAAGGACAGTCTATTGCTTGCTGTTTTTCCCAAAAACATGCTGTAGCAATATATGATGGCCGGGACCTGCCATATTTCCATGGTCAAAACCGTCGAGTTCGTATAAGTATACTTGCGGATGTCCCACTACCTTTAACATGCGGTAGAAGTAGGCACTCTCTTCGTATCTCCCTAACATTTCCAGTTCGCGGTCGCCCGATACAAGCACGATGGGAGGGGCATCCTTGCGTACATGAAACAAAGGAGCATAGCGATCGATGGTGGGCTGTGTATCTTTGATGCCTTGTTCCCCTCGTATGGTCATATGGGTTATGGCGTGGCCACTGAAGTCGATGATGCCCGCAAGCTGGTCTGCATCTACGCCATATGTCGCCAACCATGATTTATCTAGACCGATCATGGCCACCAAATAACCTCCGGCCGAATGGCCAGCAGCAAAAATCCTTGATGGATCGCCACCATAGTCGTCAATATGCTGAAACACCCATGCTACAGCGGCGGCGGCATCTTCGATATATGCAGGGTTTTTGGCTTTGGGGCTGAGCCTATAGTTGACGGCCACGACAGCAATGCCTTTTTCTTTTAACTCGTTTGGAATATGTTTCTCGCCTCCTGTAAGTCCCCCGCCATGAAACCAAACGACAGTTGGGAAACCTTTCTGGTCTTTGGGCAGGTAAAGGTCAAGCACGCAGCGCTCCTTGACATAGGCGTCTTGTGCCGTATCTGTTCGGTAATGGACGTTTTCTGTGAGCTGATAGGCTCCTTTAGAAGGTGTTTGTGCATATGAGCCAAGGTTGAAACCTATGCAAAGGAAGAAGCCAATAATGACATTGCGAAACAAGATTTTCATAATACGTTTTTTAGCATGGAACCACGGGAGCCATGTTGGTTAGTTCAAAACAAATCTGCCAGTTCTTCAAACATATTAAAACCGGACTGCAATTGCAAAAAAAGGTTTCGTTAGCTATTCTCTGCCTCAAAAACGGTGTCTATTTTATGATGGGCGCGATCTTTTCCAGCTTGTACGGCTAGCACGTCGCACCGCTCGTTTTCCGGGTGTCCTGCATGGCCTTTCACCCATATGAATTTGACCTCATGCAATTTATAAACTTGTAAAAAGCGCAGCCATAGATCCTTGTTCTTCTTTCCCGCAAAGCCCTTCTTCAGCCAGCCCCATAGCCATTTTTTTTCTATGGCATCTATCACGTATTTGGAATCTGAATAAATGGTCACCTGATGGCCGGGTTTTTTCAGGGCTTCCAGCCCAACGATGACGGCCATCAGTTCCATGCGGTTGTTGGTGGTTTTGCGGAATCCTTCCGATAGTTCCTTATAGTATTTGCCCGAGCGCAATATCACACCATATCCACCTGGGCCTGGATTGCCACTGGAGGCACCATCTGTATAGATTTCTATCATTGGCGCAAAGATAGCGTCTTTTTTGTTTTATTGGGGAGAATGGGAATGACAGGTAGCTGAAGACTCTCTCTTTAGATAAAGATAAACTAAGTGTATTTCGGGAAAAAGGTTATAAGGCAAGCCGTTCAAATTCGTTGAGGTCATCGTCAAAGACGGTGAAAACGGCGGGACAACCCTTGGCTATGCGCCCTAGGCTTCCCTCCATACCGAGGGCCGTGGCCGGTCTTATCGTCACCATTTCCACGGCTTCCTGTAGGGATATGCCTACATGTTTAACAGCATTCCGAACGGTATCGGCTATACTGATAGCTGAGCCACTCAGGTTTCCTTCCTTATTCCAATAAGCGCCTTTTTCCAACACCGCGTCAAAATTCTCCCATTCAAACCGTTTCACCTTTCCACCCATAAAGAGGGCATCAGAAATGAGAAACATTTTTTCTTTCTTTATTTTCCAGGCAATACGTGCCGCGGCATAATCGCAATGTATGCCGTCCAGCACAATGGGGGCGTATACCTGTTCGCTGTCGAAGGTAGCACCTACCAAACCGGGAGCCCTGTGCTGGAAAGGCGACATGGCATTGTAAAGATGCGTAACTAACCTTATCCCACTAGAAAAGGCGGCGATACCCTGTTCATAAGTCGCATTGGAATGACCGGCCGATAGGGGTATTCCGGTGTCCAATAGCATGTCCAATTGTTCTTGATCGAATAGCTCGGGCGCGATGGTAATGAGCTGGAGTACCTCTTTACCATGGGTTAGTATTGTGTGGAGCTCATTTTTTGTAGGCTTTCTTACATAGTGTGCCATATGTGCGCCCCGCTTGGCCGGATTGATATATGGTCCTTCCAAGTGTAAACCCAGTATGCCCGATCGTGGATTGCTTTGTAAATGTTCCTTTACCGCGTCTATGCCGCGTAGCATATTTTCCAATGACGAGGTGATCAGGGCAGGAATGGTATAGGCTGTGCCCACCTCGCCAATTGTTTCATCGATGTTCTGCAAGGTGTCCCTGTCGGGTTTCTGACTGAAATGAAATTTGCTCCCACCGTTGATATGGATGTCTATGAAGCCCGGAGCCAGGTTTGATATACGAGGTACGTTTCCAAGGTATTGGTCTTCCTTGGCCTCCAAAAAAGCTATTCGTCCGTTTTTTATATGGATCACTTGATCGGTTAATATTTCGGAGCCAGTAAAAACCCTGGAAGCAAATAGAGAGGAATGAGCCATTTTATTTCATTAAAAAGAAATAGTACACCAAATTGTTGAGGTCAAATATACAATATTAAGGTTTTTCGCTATACTGTTTCCGAGTTTGGGGCATTCCGGTTCACGGCGATTCGAAATCTGATACAAATCATCGACATTTTGAGACAAAATGGATTTTGAAAGTGCTTGATTGTGACGTTCTTTGAAATACCATATAAACCAATAAAATCATTTTTGAAGCACAACTATATGTGAAAACGTAGCAAGTAAACTATCAATGTTGTAAAATCAAAACTGTTTTTAATGATTAACCATGTAATAAATTATGAGAAAGTATCAACTACTATTACAGCAATGTATTCGGTGTGTTTGCTGCTTGAGTATTTGCTTCTTGTCTGTTATAAAGTCCTTTGCTTACGAAGGTCACGATGGAAGCGAGTTGTTTAAGCAAATGACAATTACCGGAACGGTAAAAGACGCCGATGGCGCGCCCATTCCAGGAGCATCCGTAAGCATTAAGGGGATGCCCACTAGGGGAACGGGTACCGACAAAGATGGGCAGTTTAAACTCGAAACCAGTGAACCCAATCCCGTTTTAGTCATAAGAAGTATTGGGTACGTGACGCAGGAAGTGGCAGTGGGCAGCCAATCACAGCTGAACATTGTCATGCAGTTTGACGAAGCCAAGCTAGACGAGGTCATTGTAGTGGGCTATGGCCAGCAAAAGAAAGGGTCTATCACGGGGGCTATCTCCAATGTCACCAGTGATGATATCGAAATGGTGAAAGCACCTACCGTGAGCGGGATGCTTGCTGGTAAGATTCCCGGACTGTCTTTTCGGATGCCGGACGGGCGTCCAGGTGCTGGTGCCAATATTTCTATTCGTAATATGGGGAATCCATTGTACGTCATAGATGGCATACAACAGGATGCGGGACAGTTCAATAATTTGTCGCCCAATGATATAGAGAGTATTACGGTGTTGAAGGACGCTTCGGCTGCAATTTATGGCGTGCGTGCTGCCAATGGTGTTATTTTGGTAACGACCAAGAGGGGGAAAGCCGGAAGTACCAATACCATCAATCTGGATACCTATTATGGCTGGCAAAACTGGACTCGGTTTCCAAAAGGCGTGAATGCCTATGAATGGATGTTGGGAAGGGCAGATGCAGAAATGAATGCAGTGAATCCACAAACGGGTATTACACTGGAGGAAATCGAGCGTTGGCGACTAGGGGAGGAGCCGGGTTACCAAAGTTTTGATTGGTATGATTTTGTGGTATCGGGAAATGCCCCGCAAAGCTCGGTTAACTTGAACGCCACTGGTGGATCGGACAAAATCAACTACTATTTGTCACTTACACGGCTCGATCAGGATGCTGTTTTCGGCAATGGGGAGTTTACATTTAACCGTACCAATTTGCAAAGCAATGTCGATGCACAAATTGCAGAACGACTTAAAGTGGGAGTGCAAATCAATGGCCGCATTGAGACCAGGGATCAGCCAGGTGTTCCGGAGGTAGATGACTATTGGCTGCCCCGTTTTGCTATTTTTAGAAACCGTCCCACGGAGAGGCCTTATGCCAATGATAACCCTTTGTACCCCAATCATCTCAGTAATATTCAAACTAATTGGGCCATTATGAACAAGGATATATCTGGATACTGGCGTGAGGACTGGCGCGTATTGCAAACCAACTTCAACGTAAATTACGATATACCCATCAAGGGCTTATCGGCAACCGCTCTATATTCCTACTACTTGGCCGATAGGGTGATGAATGGACATGAATATACCTATCAAGTATATACTTATCGGCCATCTACCGATACCTATGATGCCACCGGTGGTAGCAGTAATCCATGGAGAGAACGCGGCACTAGAAAAGTATTTAACAACGTAGCCCAGGTTCATCTGAATTACAACAATACATTTGGTGATCGTCATACGGTGGGAGCTACTTTGGTGGCTGAGCGTATTAGCAGGCGCATTTTGGATACCTGGGTACATACCGTGCCTACAAACAATGTATTACCTATCTTGCAGTTTGCCGATATGGACACCTATAACGACTTGGATGACCAAGAAGCACGCTTGGGTTATGTGGGTCGCTTTAATTATAATTTCGGAGACAAGTACTACTTAGAGCTAGCTGGTCGATATGATGCATCTTGGAAGTTTGCACCTAATAAGAGGTGGGGCTTTTTCCCTTCTGTCTCTGGTGGATGGCGAATCACTGAGGAAGCTTTTCTGGCTAACAGGAACAAGCGGCTTTTGAATGATTTGAAAATTCGTGCTTCTTATGGATCAATGGGTGACGATGATGTAGGCATCGGGCCATTCGATTATATACCAGGTTATAGATATGGCTCCTCAACTGTCATCATTGATGGGCAAGTAGTTCGTGGCATTCGAGATCGCGGCGTGCCCATTGATAACATATCTTGGTTCACGACTACCACCCTGGACGTGGGAACGGACTTTTCTTTTCTAGAAGGAAAACTAAGCGGCTCGCTGGATTATTTTAGGAGGAAGAGAACGGGGTTGCGAGGTCCGAAATGGGACATCTTGGTTCCAGCAGAGCTTGGCTATAACCTGCCCGATGAAAATGTGAATAGCGACTCACAGATTGGATTTGATGGCTCCTTGCTATATACGAACAGTATTGGAGAATTCACTTATCGCATAGGTGGCAATGCCATGTTTGGACGCACGAAGTTTTTGGAGTCCTATATGCCTCGGTGGGGCAATTCTTGGGAGCACTATCGCACTTCCGGCGAGGGTAGGTGGAGCAACATTTTTTGGGGATATCAAGTGATAGGACAATTCCAGTCGCAAGAGGAAATCAACAATTATCCAATCAACATTGATGGCGAAGGAAACCGTACGCTATTGCCTGGGGATTTTATCTATATGGACGTCAATGGTGATGGAAAGATTGACGGCTATGATGAAAGGCCGATTGGATATCCCGCAGGGCAACTGCCCTTGCTCACATTTGGACTTAATCTTGGCGCAAGCTATAAGGGCTTTGATATCACGGCCGATTTTTCAGGAGGCGGAATGTATTCCTACGTTCAGAATTGGGAAATGAGATGGCCCTTCCAGAACACCGGTAATCTGCTCCAATATATGTATGAGGACCGTTGGCATCGCGAGGATCCTTATGACTTAAACAGCCCCTGGATTGCTGGTGAAAACCCGCCACTCCGCTTCAACCAAGGTGGGCACAGCAACTACAACAAAAATTCGGATTGGTGGTTGACCAATGTGCGGTACCTCAGATTGAGGACTTTAGAGATAGGTTATTCCCTGCCAAAATCATTTATCAATAAGCTGGGGGCACAGCGAGCCAGATTTTTTGTCAATACCTATAACTTGTTTTCAATGGATAATGTAAGTGGGTTTGGGGTAGATCCGGAAATCTATGATGGAAATGGCTTGCAATATCCTCAAAATAAGTTCATTAACATTGGTGCAAATATTTCATTTTGACGAGAATTATGAAAAAGTATATCATAGCAATTATCGTAGCCTGCTCCTTTGCCTCATGCCAAAAAGACAGCGAATTTTTGACACGTGAGCCAACGGACATTTTGACCTACGAGCAGGTGTGGAGCGATGAGAAATTGGTACTGGCAGCTGTGGCAGATCTGTATGATCGCTTGCCCGACTATCAGCAACTAACCAATTGGTGGGAGTTTACAAATTTCGATGAAGCTTTTGCCTCCAATTTTGGCGATTATTGGCGGCATAAGAATCAGGAATGGGGATATGGCGACTGGGGATATTGGGATTATGGTTTTATCCGCGATATCAATCTATTCTTACAAGCTGCCGAGGAAACCGATCAAATGGAGGGCGATGCCACCGAAGTGGCATTGAAAGAGCGTTTTATAGCGGAAGTACGTTTTATACGTGCTTACACTTATTTTGAATTTGTGAAGCGTATGGGAGGTGTGCCGCTCATATTGGAACCCATGCAATATGACTATAGTGGTGACCCCACTTATCTACAACATGCGCGGGCAAAAGAGCATGAGATATATGATTTTGTTATTGCGGAGCTAGAGGCTATAAAGGGACGGTTGCCAGACGAAGTGGCAACGAAATCGCGCGCCACCAAAGGAGCGGTATTGGCTACGCAAGCTCGAGCTGCTTTATATGCGGCATCCATTGCAAAGTACGGGGCAACGACACCGCAAGTCAGCCTTCCTGGCGGTGAGGTGGGCATACCATCAGACATGGCATCCGGTTATTATCAAACGGCACTGGCTGCTGCCGAGGAGGTGATTAATAGCGGTGTGTATAGTCTCTACATGCAACGTCCACAGAATTTGGAAGAAAATTTCAGCTATATCTTCTTGGATAAGAATGCCAATAACGAAGTTATCTTTGTAAAAGATTATAAATTGCAAAGCGGTAAGGTACACGGTTTTACGGTGTCCAACCAACCTCGATCCTTATCTGAAGAGGCCCAGGGTGGCCGCATCAATCCATCGCTCAATTTAGTTCAATCTTTCGAACGGCTCGACAATACATATGCACCTTTGGCTATTCTCGATGCCAATGGTGAGCAAGTTCGCTACGACGCGCCTACAGACTTGTTCGCCGGACGTGATGCACGCCTCGGCGGGACGGTTATGGTACCGGGATCTACTTTCAAAGGTGGAAACCTTGATATCTGGGCCGGTTATCAGCTGGCTAATGGCAATATCATTACCTCTGATGTGCCTGGTGGACGAGGAAGGTTGCCAGGTGTGCAAAATGATGTCCAAGTGGTGGGCTACGACGGGCCCATAGATGGTTTTGAATGGATAGCGCAAACAGGTTTTTACTTGAGAAAGTATGTTGACCCAACTCCTGGTGCTGGTCAAATAGGAACTAATAGTGAAGTATGGTGGATTCGCTATCGCTATAGCGAAGTGTTGTTAAATGCGGCAGAAGCAGCGTTCGAGCTGGGAGATGCGCAAAAAGCTGTAGGGTATATGAATCAAGTGAGAAGAAGAGCAGGATTCCAGACAGATCTGAATGCCACCGATATCACCTTTGACCGCATTGTGCATGAGCGGAAAGTAGAGTTTGCATTTGAAGGTCATCAGCTCTGGGATATGAAGCGCTGGCGCCTGGCACACCTAGTTTGGAATGGCACCAATCACCCATTGACGACCAATATCGGGAATGCTGACGAGCCCAGTACCCGTCCATTCGGCTTATGGCCCTATCAAATCTATGATCCAAACGGCTCCGATGACGGTAAATGGGTGTTCAGGCAGATATTGCCCAGAGAGGTGACAAATCCAGATCGTTTTAGGTTAGGCAACTACTATTCCTTCATTAGTGATGATATCCGAAATCGTAACCCTAAAATTGTAAGAAACCCGAATCAATAAAAAGCTATGAACAAGCTACTAGAAAAAATACACAAAAAATCTTGGGGCTATATAGCCGGAATTTTGTGGTGCTCGACGCTCCTGTCGAGTTGCGGAAAAGACAATTATGAAGCGCCAACTGCTCAACTCAAAGGACGCATTGTATATCAAGGAGAGGCAATTCCAGTTAGTTATAATGATGTCGTATTCGAACTTTTTGAACCTGGTTGGCAATTGCAAAATCCAATCACTGTCACGGTCGATCAAGATGGTAGCTATGCTGCCATGCTGTTCAACGCAAGTTACAAGGCTTTTTTTCAACCCAATCAAGGGCCCTTCATCGCTCCGGCAGATTCCCTTGCCATAGAGGTAAATGGCAATACGGAGTTTGATATTGAAGTGCTGCCTTATTTCATGTTGCGCAATCCTAGCTTTACCGCGAATGACCGTAATGTACAAGCGACCTTTCAGGTGGAAAAAATTATAAACGATGAACGGGCAAGGAATATAGAACATATTACACTTTATGTTGGAAAAACCTTGTTTACAGACGGGCGAACGGCGGTAGCTTCTTCTAGAATGGACGGTGGAACGGTAGATATATCGCAAACAATAAACTTAAATGTGGATGTACCTTTCCTCACTCCAACGCAAAATTATATCTTCGCTAGAGTGGGGCTAAAAATAGTAGGGGTAGAAGATATGGTATTCACCCCAGTCCAGCGACTCGAATTATAAACGTATATTGATGATGAAAACTTCTTTCCTGTTTTGCTTTGTTAGTGTGCTATCCCTTTCGGTTGCTTGCCAAAACAGTACATCTGTGGAGGTTGTGGGGCGAACGGATACGTCCAAGGTAAATCCATATTATGTTCAAAATAAGGCACCCCTTAAGTCAGCCTATTTTTTGAAACTCCCGGTTGGCAGCATACAAGCCAAAGGATGGCTTCGCAAGTACCTGGAGCTGCAACGAGATGGGCTTACCGGGCACCTTGGCGAAATCAGTGCGTGGCTGGCCAAAGAAAACAATGCGTGGCTCAGCAAGGACGGAAGCGGCGATCACGGTTGGGAGGAGGTACCCTACTGGCTGAAAGGTTACGGAAACCTGGGCTATATCCTGCAGGACTCCTCCATTATCAAAAACGCAAAAACATGGCTAGATGCTGCCTTGAATAGTCAGCGGGACGATGGCTATTTTGGTCCTCTGATCTTGAAAAATGGTAAGCCCGATCTCTGGGGAAATATGATCATGCTTTGGTGCCTACAATCTTATTTTGAGCACAGCCAAGATGAAAGGGTACTGCCATTTATGGAAAAATATTTTAGGTGGCAGGCCCAACTGCCCGATAGCCTGTTTCTGAAAGATTACTGGGAAAATAGTCGCGGTGGCGACAATCTGTACAGCATCTATTGGCTCTACAACCGCACGGAAGGAAACGACTGGCTACTGGAGCTGGCCGAAAAAACGCATCGTAATACAGCCGACTGGCGCCAACAAGACAACTTACCCAATTGGCATAACGTAAATATTGCACAATGTTTCCGCGAGCCTGCAACTTATTACTTACAAAGTGGGGATAAGGACGACCTGCAAGCAACTTATCGCAATTTTGAGTTCATCCGCGAAAAATATGGACAGGTGCCAGGTGGTATGTTTGGTGCCGATGAAAATGCCAGAGAGGGGTTTACGGATCCTAGGCAGGGAGTGGAAACCTGCGGTATGGTAGAGCAAATGGCTTCGGATGAACTGTTAATGGCTTTTACAGGCGACCCCTTCTGGGCCGACCATGCCGAAGAAATAGCTTTCAATACTTATCCCGCAGCGGTGATGCCCGACTTTAAAGCACTACGTTATATCACCAGTCCGAATATGACTATCAGCGATAGCAAAAACCATCATCCAGGGATTGATAACAATGGCCCCTTCCTAATGATGAATCCATTCAGCTCCCGTTGCTGTCAGCACAATCACGCCCAGGGATGGCCTTATTATGCCGAACATTTGTTTATGGCTACGCCCGATCAAGGGCTTGCCGCTTTGCTGTATGCAGAAGCCGATGTGGAAGCGCTGGTAGGCGAGGAAGGACAAGCTGTGCAGATATCGGCCAGGGGACATTACCCCTTCGATGAGCGAATGAGCTATACGATCCAAACGGCATCAGAGGTGAATTTCCCTTACTATATGCGCATTCCGCTGTGGTGTGAACAAGCCGAGATATCGGTGAATGGGGAGCAATTGAAAGGCGATTTTAAAGGAGGGACTTATGCCAAGATCACGCGTGACTGGAAAGATGGCGATGAAATAAGCATTTACCTTCCGATGAAGCTGCATACCAAAAAATGGGTGGAAAACAAAAATAGCTTGAGCGTGCAACGAGGCCCGCTGACCTACTCGCTGAAAATAGAAGAGGAATACCGCAAGGCCGACAGTAAAAAATCGGCTATCGGTGATTCCAAATGGCAAAAGGATGCCGACCCGGAAAAATGGCCTTCTTTTGAGATTTTCCCCGCTTCTGCCTGGAATTATGCCTTGGTGGAACCAAACGGGAAGCTGGAAGATACGTTTGAGGTAATAAAGAAAACTTGGCCCGCCGATGACTTCCCTTTTACGCTTGGCCAAGTGCCCATTGAAATAAAGGCCAAGGCCAAGCGGGTGGAAAATTGGAATATAGACCAGTATGGCCTGACGGCCGTTTTGCCAGAAAGCCCATTGAACCTGGATGAAAAAGAGGAAATAGTGACGCTGATTCCCATGGGAGCAGCACGCTTAAGAATTTCGGCTTTTCCGACAACAAAATAGCTGTTTGTAAATAAAACAATTTCGACAAGCTATGATATGAGAGGTGAAGTAAATCAAAATTAAACAAATAGATATAAGAATATGCGCAGACACTCCTTTATTGCTTATTTATTAGTTGGTGCGGGCCTGCTTTCCGCTTGTGGTAACGGTAAAACTACCGGCACCAAAAGCGGTGATAGAGAAACAAGCCTCCGTGCACCCGCCTATCCATTGATCACTCACGATCCTTATTTCAGTATCTGGTCATTTGGCGATACCTTAAACACCCAATCTACCAAGCATTGGACCGGAACAGATCAGGCGATTACTGCCTTGTTGCGGGTGGACGAGGAACTCTACCAAATTGCCGGAAAAGCGATCACCCAGATGGAAGAATGGGTGCCCACTGCACAGAAGGAAAGTTATCAGGTTCGCTATTCCTATACCAAACCAGCAGCGGGATGGGAGAAGCCAGACTATTCCGATCAATCTTGGAAAATGGGAACGGCTCCCTTTGGTGACAATTCGGTTGATAACCCCATCAAGCCGGCTTCTTTGTACGACAAAGAAATCTGGTACCGTAGGGAATTTGACTGGAACGATAAGCAAGCAGAAGATCTAAAGCTGTTAATCAGCCACGACGATGCGGTGGAGGTTTTTATCAATGGGGTGCCCGTGTATCGGGATGAGAACTTTATTCTCGACTATGCTTTTGTTCCACTGCCTGCAGCAGGCAAGGATGCGTTGCGAGAAGGAAAGAACGTGCTGGCCGTGCATTGCCGCAACGACCGAGGAGGTGCATTCATAGACGTGGGGCTGGTGAACGAGCGAAAGCTTTTTGACACGAAGTTGGCCGAACAGAAGTCCGTGAAACTGACTGCTACGCAAACAGCATACGAGTTTGCCGCAGGGCCAATAAAGGCAGGGATGATATTCACCTCGCCATTGTTGATGGATGACCTGGAGGTACTGGCAAGACCAGCTTCCTATATAAGTTTTAAAGCATCGTCTACAGATGGCGCCGAGCATGACGTGCAGGTGTTCTTTGCCGTATCTGCTACCGTAAGTACGGACAAGCCGGGCCAACAAGTGAAGACCGAGCTACAATCAGTAAACGGACAGCTAGTTCAGTCGGTCGGCACCCTGTCGCAAAATATCCTTGGAAAAAAAGGCGACAACGTGCGTATTGATTGGGGCAAAGCCTATTTGGCGGCGGCACAAAAACCTACCGTAAAAGCCTTGCCGACAACGGTGGCCGCTTTGGCGGGCCTCCTGGGGAAGCAGGCATCGGATGCCGCCGTAGCTTCCGAAGGCCCCGCATCCGATAAACTGATCGGGCTGGAAATTGAGCTCGGAAAAGTTAAAGGAGAAGTGCAGGAACACGTCACATTGGCCTACGATGATGAATATAGCGTACAGTATTTTGGGGAGAACCTCCGTCCTTGGTGGCGACGGAATGGTACTTCGAACGCCCTCACCATGATCGAAGCGGCACAAAGCGATTATGATCGCTTGATGAAAGCATGTGCTGACTTCGATGAACAATTATTTGAAGAAGCGGAAAAGGCGGGAGGTGTTAAATATGCGGAGTTATGCAATCTCGCGTACCGCCAGGCTATAGCCGCCCACAAGGTGGTGGCAAACAAGAATGGCGAGCTATTTTTCTTCTCGAAGGAGAACTTTTCGAATGGTTCCATAGGCACGGTAGATGTGACCTATCCTTCCATGCCCTTGTTTTTACATTATAATACCGAGCTGGCTAAAGGGCTGCTCCGCTTTATTTTTGATTATTCAGAGAGCGGTCGCTGGCAGAAACCTTTTCCTGCGCACGACGTTGGCACTTATCCTCTCGCTAATGGGCAGACATATGGCGAAGACATGCCTGTGGAAGAGGCAGGCAATATGCTCACCTTGACAGCTGCGCTCGCTGTTCGCGAAGGGAATGCAGAATTTGCCGAGCAGCATTGGCAGACCTTAACCACTTGGACAAACTACCTGAAAGCGGAGGGAATGGACCCAGCAAATCAATTGTGTACGGATGACTTTGCCGGTCACCTCGCGCGGAATGCCAATCTTTCCGTGAAAGCCATTATGGGTATTGCTTCTTATGCCAAGCTTGCAGAGCTGCTGAAAAAGGATGAGCTAGCGAAGGAGCACTTTCAGTTAGCTAGGGATATGGCCAAGAAATGGATGGAATTGGCCGATGATGGCGACCATTATGCATTGGCTTTTGGACAAAAAGATACCTGGAGTCAAAAATACAACCTCATTTGGGACAAATTGCTCAAGCTCGATATTTTTCCGAAAGAGGTGGTAAAAAAGGAAATAGCCTATTATAAAACCAAACAGGAAACATATGGACTGCCATTAGATAGCCGAAAGACCTATACGAAATCGGATTGGATTCTTTGGACCGCTACTTTAGCAGAAGACAAGGATTTCAATACGTTCGTAGATCCAGTTTGGAAATACGTCAATGAAACCAGCGACCGTATTCCCCTAAGCGATTGGCATGAAACAACTGACGGCAAATCCGTTGGTTTCCGGGCCCGTTCCGTAGTGGGAGGGTATTTTGTGAAAGTATTGGAGAAGGGAATGTGAATTGGTGTTTGAGATTGAGACGAATCAACGAATGATTGAAACAGATCGCTTTGACGGAAAGTCGGGCTTTTTGTTTCTTTGAGAGTCAGATAAGCACATGTTATAAAAATAAGTTATGAAAAATAGATTTCGAAGATCCCTCAGTGCCTTGGCACTAGTTCTTACCGTAAGCGCAGTGGAAGGCCAGACCGCAAATTGGAAGCCTGTAGGAGATAAGATTAAAACACCTTGGGCCGAGCTGGTCAATCCAGGACAACCTTTGCCGGAATACCCACGCCCACATTTGCAGAGAGGCAACTGGCAGAACCTGAATGGTCTTTGGGATTATGCCATCACGCCGATAGGGCAAGAAAGTATTCCAAGCCAGTTTCAAGGTGCGATTCTCGTGCCTTTTGCCGCCGAGTCATCGCTATCGGGAGTAGGCAAAGAGGTAGGGAAGGAACAGGCACTTTGGTACCATAAGCAAGTCGATATCAATAAGCAGCTGACCAAAGAACAAGTGCTCCTGCATTTTGGAGCTGTCGATTGGCGCAGTGAGCTGTATGTAAACGGTCAGAAAGTAGGGCAGCATGAGGGAGGTTTCGATCCTTTCTACTTTGATATTACCCCGTTCTTGAAAAAAGGCAGCAAACAGGATATTGCTCTCCGTGTTTGGGATCCTACTGATGATGGCCCACAGCCCAGGGGCAAGCAGGTGAATAGACCCGAGGGCATCTGGTATACACCCGTTACGGGCATCTGGCAAACCGTTTGGTTGGAAGGCGTGCCCAAAACGTATATTAGCGCTACCAAGCAGACCCCTTCGGTAGACGAAAGTTCATTGCATTTTGAAGCCGAGGTGGCCAATGCACAAGCTGGCGATGAAGTTAAAGTGGAAGCGCTGGAAGGCACCACTTCGGTGGCGTCAGCCTCTTTCGCAGTGGGTGAACAGGCCAGCTTGTCTATTCCCAATGCCAAGTTATGGTCTTCAAATGCTCCTTTCCTCTATGACCTGAAAGTATCTTTGGTACGCAAAGGCAAAGTAATAGACGAAGTGAAGAGTTATTTTGCCATGCGGAAAATTTCCATGGCAAAGGATGCAAAAGGCATACAGCGCATGTTGCTGAACGATGAGTTTGTTTTTCAATACGGCCCGCTCGATCAGGGTTGGTGGCCGGATGGGCTCTATACGGCTCCCACGGACGAAGCTTTATTGTTTGATGTCGTCAAGACTAAAGAAATGGGCTTTAACATGATCCGCAAGCACATCAAGGTGGAACCGGCACGCTGGTACCGCCATTGCGATAGCGTGGGCGTCTTGGTGTGGCAGGATATGCCCAGCGGCGACCTCGGCGGCAATCGTTGGGATAATCATCCAGGACAGATCTCTGGCTTCAACTTAGATAAAGAACGAAGTTCGGAATCTGAAGCGTACCATAAGAAGGAATGGAAAGCTATTATGGATGCATTGCACAATTTTCCGAGCATCGTGGTATGGGTGCCATTTAATGAAGCTTGGGGACAGTTCAAGACCAAGGAGATTACAGAGTGGACCATGGCCTACGATACTTCTCGCTTGGTGAATAGTGCCAGTGGCGGAAATTTCCTGAAAGCTGGTCATATTCTCGACATTCACAACTATCCCGACCCCAGCATGCCCGATCCTGAATTATTTGGCGATGAGCAGGTATTGGTGCTAGGCGAGTTTGGGGGGCTGGGTTTGCCTGTAGAAGGGCATACTTGGCAGGAAAAGAACAATTGGGGCTATCAGAGCTTCAAGAATAAAGAGGAACTGTTAAAGCGCTATACTCGCCTCATGGAAGACTTACAGCGTTTGATTCCTCTTGGCCTGTCGGCGGGGGTTTACACGCAGACAACGGACGTGGAAGTGGAGACGAATGGCATGTTTACCTATGATAGGAAAGAAATTAAAATACCAGAGGCCACTCTCAAAGCACTTCACGATAAACTCTATCAGTTCAAACCCTAAGGAAAGATGGTTGTGAGCATAAGAATTTGCGCTTTACCTTTTTTATTTTTCATCTTGCAGGGTATCCTATTTGGTTCTTGTTCCACGAAATCAAAAAAGTATCTTGGAAGAGAAGATAGCACCTTGCGACAGGCCGTATACGTCAACCCGGTTTACGAACCGGTGTTGGCGGATCCCACTGTTGTCCGGGATCCCGGGACGGGAGATTTCTTTGCCTTTGGTACGGCAGATGATTTTGGCGATGGAAAGGGACAGCGGATGATACCCGTGCTACGATCGGCAGACCTTGTCCATTGGCAGTATCTTAAAGACGCGCTAACGAAGAAACCCACGTGGAAATCAAAGGGCGGTATCTGGGCTCCGGATGTCAATTTCGTAAATGGGAAATTTTATCTTTACTATGCATACTCCACCTGGGGCGATCCAGACCCAGGCATTGGCCTAGCAATTGCAGACTCGCTCACGGGCGATTTCGCCGATCAGGGAAAGGTATTCCTCAGCTCGGAAGTGGATGTGCCCAATTCCATCGATCCCTGTTATTTTGAAGAGGATGACAAGAAATACCTTTTTTGGGGAAGCTTTAGCGACTTGCCTACGCAGGGAACTTATGCTGTTGAGCTGACAGCCGATGGCCGGAAAGTAAAAAGTTTGACCGATAAAACAAAGATTGCTGCAGGTGATTGGGAGGCGGTGATGATCCATAAAAAGGGAGACTATTATTATTTTTTTGGTTCGAAAGGAAGTTGCTGCGAAGGTCACGATAGCCAATACCATGTGCTCGTAGCACGGGCTAAAACGTTGTTGGGGCCTTATCTTGACCAAGAGGGTAGGGATATTGCCGAACGAGGAAATGGAACAGTTTTGTTGAAGGGCAATGGCTATTTTGTGGGGGTGGGGCACAATGCCCAGATTATAACGGATGACGCCGGAGCGGATTGGATATTGTATCATGGATTTGACACTCGTCACGATGGCCAATTGCCACATGGAACAAACAGAAGGGCTTTACTTCTTGATAGGCTGGAGTGGAAGGATGCTTGGCCAACAGTAATGGGACAAGGTGCTTCTAGCACGGAGCAGCCTGCACCTACTATAAGGCAAAAGTAAGATCTTATCTATTGCCTAGCCACGGAAAATCAGTATGTTTGATGCTGAATTATGATAAAAAAAGCATTTTGTTTATTGGTGCTTTGGCTGGCTTGGGCCGAGATGATTGCCCAGCCCCATTACTTCAAACATTATCAGGTAGAGCAGGGGCTTTCTAATAACGCCGTCATTTGCATTATCCAGGATAGCAAGGGGTTTATGTGGTTTGGTACCAGGGATGGTCTCAATCGTTTCGATGGTTATACATTTAAGAGCTTTAGGCATGATACATATGATAATAATAGCCTAGGCAATAATTTTGTACATAGTTTATACGAGGATCGAGATGGGATGATTTGGACGGGGACCGATCAAGGAATCTATGTATATGACCCAAGGAACGATCGTTTTAGCCATTTTCCCTATCAGCAGAACAAAGAAGTGCTATTGATAGTCGGCGATGACAAGGATAATATCTGGTTTCTGGGCGATTTCGATCTATACTGTTTCAATAGGAAGTCAAAATCTTTGCAGGAATTTGGAGAACTAGGGTTTCATGGCCTTAGGGGCATTCTCGTACACAACGATGTGGTTTGGGGCGGTAGTGTAGATGGCAAGCTTATCAAATATGATAGTGGAACGAATAAAAAGAAGGTTTTCGATCTTTTTGATCATTCAGCACCGGCCATCTCCAAATCTGTCACAACTATGGCAATAGATAGCAACGGAAGCAGGCTTTTAATAGGTACATCTTCCCAAGGATTGAAAGCATTTCATATAATGAAAGAAACCTATCGGGATGTACTAACGAGCACATCTACCGGGGAGCCCTTGTTTGTTCGCGATATAAAACAAATAGGGAAAGACTATTGGTTGGCTTCTGAAGCAGGGGTGTTTGTCCTATCGGATATTGAAACATCGGCTTACCAACGCTTACAGCAACAACATGGTAATCCTTGGGCTATATCGGACAATGCCGTGTACGCAATATGGGAAGATGTCGAGTCGGGAATTTGGATAGGAACTTGGTTTGGAGGCATCAATTACTATCATCCTCAGCATGATTTTTTCGAGAAGTTTTTCCCAATTGCCGGCAAGCCAAGTATCTCGGGCAATGCCGTGCGTGAGATAACAAGTGACCGCAATGGCACGCTATGGATAGGAACGGAAAATGGAGGCCTAAACCGCTTTAATCCTCAAGATAACTCCTTTAAATCCTATTTACCTACAAATGATAAACAGGCTATAGGTAGCTACAATCTCCACGGATTGACCGTTTTGGGCGATACCCTGCTAATAGGTACCTTTGAGCAGGGGTTGGAAATGTTTAATATTTCTACCGAAAAGGTGTTCAGGAAATTCTATGCCAAGGGTGGAGACAATGGACTTCATAGCAATTTTGTTTATACCACACTTCGCCGAAAAAATGGTGAGGTGTTATTGGCAACTAATTTTGGTGTTTATATGTTTCGCCCAGAAACTGGTAGCTTTGAAGTGGTGAAAGCTATTCCCCACCATATTTTTTACACTTGCCTATTTGAAGATACTAAGGGATACATATGGGCCGGCACTTGGCGTGATGGTTTGTATTACTATCATCCTAAAACTGGCGAAAAAGGTTTTTTTGCTGCGAAAAACGATGGAAAGGGCTTGCCCAGCAACCGGGTTACCTATATTCAGGAAGATCGTCAGCAAACTGTTTGGGTAGGTACAGAAGAAGGTCTTTGCTGTTATGACGCTACCGAGCGGGTCTTTCGACAAATTAACTTCAAGTCATTGGGCAAAAGCTTATTGGTTTGCGCCATCCTGGAAGATGACTATGGGAAACTGTGGGTTAGCACATCCAATGGCTTGATACAATTTGATCCCCAAAATGGAAACAGCAGGTTGTTCACTACTGCTCATGGTTTGTTGAGCAATCAGTTTAACTACAATGCGGCTTATAAATCAACAGATGGAACGCTCTACTTTGGAACGGTAAAGGGCTTAGTGCGATTTCATCCTAAGAAAATGCCTTTGAAGCAAGTTTCTGCTCCAATCTACATTACCGGAATGCAGGTTTACAATCGAGAATTGGCCATCGGTCCCGGCAAATACGACTTAAAGAAATCAATTTCTTACACCGATTCCTTGGTACTTCCCTATAATCGATCTACTATTAGCATTGATTTCTCTACACTAAGTTATATATCGCCGGAAAGGAACGAATATGCCTATAAACTGGAGGGGCTCGATCAAAAATGGACACACATCACTGCAAACAGAAAAGCATATTTTACTGAACTTCCTGCTGGGAAATATCAATTTCGAGTGGCCGCTGTAAATAGTGCTGGAAAGCGCTTAGGTCCAGAGAAGACCTTGTTTCTTCAAATATTGCCGGCTCCATGGGCCAGTCCTATGGCTCGTGTTTTTTACTTTGTCTTGGGGGTGTGCTTGCTGACTTTTTTTGTCCGCAATTACCATCGTCGCCAAAAGGAGAAACACGAGATAAGGCTGGAACAGTTGGCGCATCGCAAAGAGGAGGAAATGTACCATGCTAAAATTGCTTTTTTTACACAGGTAGCCCACGAGATAAGAACTCCTCTGACGCTTATTAAGGCGCCTATGGAAAAGGTGTTGAAGAAAGTAGATGAAGTGCCCAGTATCAAAAAAAATCTACTGATCATGCAACGGAATACCGAAAGGTTGCTGCAACTTGCGGGGCAGTTGTTGGATTTTAGAAAGACCGAGATCAAGGGGCTTCAGTTGAATTACCAACAAGTGCAGCTCATTCCTTTTTTAAAGCAAGTACTGGGGGGCATAAGGCCCACCTTAACTGAAGCAAAACTGAGGCTATCATACCATCTGCCGAAAGAAGAAATAGTTGTCTGTGTGGATTTAGATGCGCTTGATAAGATGGTGAGCAATTTGATGAGCAATGCCATTAAATATGCCAAGTCAGAAGTGGTGCTTTCCCTGGAACAATCGACAAATTGCTTTTTGCTTCGGGTGAGTAACGATGGGGAGCTGATACCAGAAGAAATGAGCGAAAAGATCTTCGAGCCATTTTTTCGTACGCCAGCGGCCTACGGTACTATGGGCGCAGGGTTGGGACTGGCACTCGCCAAGTCATTGGCCAATATGCACGGCGGAAAGCTTTATCTAGAAACTGAAAATAGGAAAGAATTCAACACATTTGTATTAGTTTTGCCAATAACCAATATAAAGGCTTGAAAAGTGATAGCAGTCAATACACCGATGGCAGCAAAACCTAGGGTTTTGCTTGTTGATGACAATGATGATATCTTATCTTTCCTAAAAGATGACCTGGAAGAACACTATGAGATCTTTACCGCGTATGATGGTAAAGAAGCACTTTCTGTCATGGCCGAAAATTGCATCCATTTGGTCGTTAGCGATATTATGATGCCTGTTATGGATGGCTACGCGCTCTGTCAACAGCTTAAAGCAGATATGGAATATTGCCATATCCCGTTGATATTGTTGACGGCAAAGGACACGCTACAGTCTAAGATTCAGGGCTTGGAGTTTGGAGCGGATGCCTATGTGGAAAAGCCTTTTTCTCCTGAGTTTTTGCAGGTGCAGATTGCCAATCTGCTGGCCAGTCGACAAAAGATACGTCAATATTTCGCTTCGTCTCCTTTACTCTATCTTAATTCAGAAATACGTGATAAGACTGACGAAGCCTTTCTCGTCAAGCTCGAACACACCATCCAGCAACATCTTCAGGAAGAGCGCCTAGATGTGGAGCAGTTGGCGGGTTTTATGTGTATGAGCCGACCCACGCTTTACCGTAAGATAAAGGCATTGTCAGATCTGACACCAAATGAGCTTATTAACCTTGTGCGATTGAAAAAGGCAGCGGAGCTCTTGGCGAGCGGCCGTTATAAAATCTATGAAGTAGCTACTTGGGTGGGATATAGCTCGCAAACCCAGTTTGGGCGTAATTTTCATAAATATTTTGGTATGTCTCCCAGTGAATATAGGTTAAGTTTGACCTAAAGCAAGGTAGTGGCTTACTTGCCAAGCGCTTTAAGGCGGTGCTTTATTGTGGTTGGAGAAATTTGCTTGGGGCAAACCAACATGCAATTTTTGAGGCTTCAAGTGCCATGCCAAGCCACTTTTGGCATGATTTTTAACTAATTAATCACAATAGTTGAAAAAATAGCGTATTTTTATCGGCAAAAAACACCCTAATTCAACTGAAGTAAAATGAAATCATTTATGAAACAGAAAATGTTATATCTTCCCATGGCTATATTAAGCATAGCGCTTTTGTCATCGGGATGCGTGGGCAGCAAAAAATATACGCAGCTCCAAACGCAGTATACGGACTTGCAGACCAAGCATAAAGAACTAGATTTGAAATATCTTAATAGTCAGCATGATTTGGCTAATGCACAGTCCAGAGTGAAAAATCTGGAAGAGCAAATAGAATCCTACCGTTCAAACGTGGCCTCCTTGCAGACAGCTTTAGACAAGTGTCTTACAAATAGTAACCAAGGGAATGCCAATATATCTAAGCTGGTTGACGAAATCAATGCTTCAAACAGGTATATTCAGCATTTGGTGAATACCAAGAACAAGAGTGATTCGCTCAATATGGTGCTTACAAATAACCTGACCCGCTCACTTAGCAGAGAAGAAATGCGCGATGTAGATGTGCAGGTATTGAAAGGCGTGGTTTATATTTCCTTGTCTGATAATATGCTTTACAAATCTGGAAGCTATGAGATATCGGCACAAGCAGGTGAAACCTTGAGCAAGATCGCGAAAATCATCAAGGACTACAGCGATTACGATGTGCTCATAGAAGGTAATACCGATTCCATGCCAATCTCGAAGACCAACATTCGCAACAACTGGGACTTAAGTGCACTGAGGGCTTCGTCGGTCGTACAGGCCCTGCAGAACGAATATGGCGTAAATCCTAAGCGATTGACGGCTGGTGGTCGTGGCGAGTACAACCCTGTGGCTAGCAATGACACCAACGAAGGGAGGACCAAGAATCGCCGTACACAGATTATTATCACGCCAAAACTCGATCAGTTTATGGAATTGATCGATAAGGCTCCCGAAAGTTCACAAGAAGATAGTGAATAAACGCTTTGTTCTGTTAGCAATAAGGAATTGAATCAGTTCTTTTGGAATCTATTTTAAAAAGAGTTCCTGACTTCGGTTGGGAACTCTTTTTTATGGGGCAACATGTTGCCATTTCTACACAGTTAAGTTTACTTCGCTTATATAAGGAAGAATATACTTACCTTATTATGACCTTAAAAATCCGAAGACCTATTTGCAATGCACGAAACTATGTGTACCTTTGCCTGGCAAATAGTAACTCCAACACATATTTGCCATGCAATTAGACCCAGAAAAATTTGTAGCTGAAGGACTCACCTACGACGATGTACTGTTAATCCCAGCCTATTCTGAAGTACTCCCAAGGGATGTAGATACAGGGACAAAACTTACCAAAAATATCAGGTTAAATATTCCGTTGGTATCGGCGGCCATGGATACGGTTACCGAAGCCGAGCTTGCTATAGCTATTGCTCAGGCCGGAGGCATAGGTATCTTGCACAAGAATATGACCATTGAGGAGCAGGCCAACGAGGTACGCAAAGTGAAGCGCTCGGAGAGCGGTATGATTCAAGACCCTGTGACGCTCCACGAAACCGCATTGGTGTCCGATGCTTTTAAGATTATGAGGGACAATAAAATAGGTGGTATTCCTGTCATAGACAGCAATCATAGACTGGTCGGCATTGTCACTAACAGGGATCTTCGCTTTCAGAAGGATATGTCCAAACCTATAAGTGAACTGATGACCAAGGATGAGCTTGTCGTTGCACCAATGGGAACAAATTTGCTGCAGGCTGAGGAGATATTGCAGCAATATAAAATCGAAAAATTGCCTGTGGTAGACCCTGAAGGAGTGCTAGTGGGCCTTATTACTTTTAAAGATATTCAAAAATTCAAGCATTTTCCCAACGCGGCAAAGGATAAGCATGGCCGGCTGCTCGTGGGAGCAGCTGTGGGAGTAGCTCCTGAAAACCTGGATAGGGTAGCTGCATTGGTCAAGGCAGGCGTAGATGTTGTTACTGTTGATACGGCTCATGGGCATAGCAAAGGGGTGTTGAATATGGTAAAGCAAGTGAAATCGCTCTATCCGGACCTTCAGGTTATAGCAGGAAATGTGGCCACGGCCGATGGTGCCTTAGCCCTGGCCGATGCAGGTGCTGATGCTGTTAAGGTAGGTATAGGGCCTGGATCCATATGTACCACACGCATTGTAGCAGGAGTGGGGGTTCCGCAATTGTATGCTGTATTTGAATGTGCCAAGGCCTTGCGAGGGAGAGATGTACCCGTTATTGCAGATGGAGGTATTAAACAGACTGGCGATATCGTAAAGGCCATTGCTGCTGGTGCAAGTACCATCATGGCAGGCTCTTTATTTGCAGGAGTGGAGGAATCTCCAGGTGAAACCATTATATATGAAGGAAGAAAATTCAAGTCATATAGGGGTATGGGATCGGTAGATGCCATGGCAAAGGGCTCAAAGGACCGCTATTTTCAGGATGAAACAGACGTGGTGACTAAACTGGTGCCCGAAGGAATTGTGGGAAGAGTACCTTATAAAGGAACTTTGGCAGAAATTGTATATCAATATATTGGAGGGCTACGCGCTGGCATGCATTATTGTGGCGCTTCAACTGTCGAAGACTTGCAAAAGGCAAAGTTTGTGAAAATAAGTGCGGCAAGTATGCGAGAAAGTCATCCGCACGATATCTCCATTACCAAGGAAGCTCCGAATTATAATAGTAGAATGTAAAAATTGATTTTTGATGGTATTTTGGCCTGTATGAATTTATTCATACAGGCCAATTTTTTTTATAACCAGGATCTGGGAAACTTTCGTCGTAAGTTTTTGATTTGGAGTGTATTGTTTTTAGCCGTCCTGTACTGTATGTTGATAGTAGGATCGTTATTGCTTCATGAAATTGCAAATTAATTTGCGATTCATGAAAAATAGACTAATTTTAAAACGACTTTTGGAAAAAGTAAGTGAACACTTATGTTTTTCTGATACTAAAACAATTGTATAATTTTAGCAAAATAACATTAAACATTACCGAACCAGTTTATGAACCCGACTACGCGTGTTAAATTATCAGCCATGATGTTTCTGGAATTTTTTATCTGGGGCGGATGGTTTGTCACTTTAGGCACATTTTTAAGTAAGAACCTTGGCACAACCGGTTTTCAAACCAGTTTGGCTTTTCTTACGCAATCCATTGGCGCCATTATAGCTCCCTTTATAATTGGGTTAATAGCGGATAAGTTTTTCCCAGCACAGAAAATATTGGCAGTTCTGCATCTTTTGGGAGGGGTTTTGCTTTGGATTGCTTCTTCGTCTACCTCATTTGACGGCCTTTTCCCCTTGATAGTCATTTACATGATTTTGTATATGCCTACGCTGGCTCTGGTCAACTCCATATCTTTTAGGCAGATGAAGGATCCGAGCAAAGAATTTTCTTCCGTTCGTGTGCTAGGCACTATCGGATGGATAGTAGCTGGTCTCATCATCGGGTGGTTTGGATGGGAACAGAGCAACCAATTGACATTGACTTTCAAGATGGCTGCTGCTGCTTCTTGGATACTAGGGCTTTTCAGCCTGACACTTCCTGCTACGCCTCCGTTGAAGAAGGGAGAAAAAACTACTGTAAGCGAAATATTGGGATTAGATGCCTTGCGTCTTTTGGCCAATAGATCCTATTTGCTGTTCTTCCTTTCTTCCATAGCCATATGTATACCTTTGCAGTTTTACTACACCTTTGCGAACCAATTTTTTAACGAAGCAGGTATGAAGGCAGCTGCAGGTGTGCAGTCTTTGGGGCAAGTTTCCGAGACGCTCTTTATGTTGTTGATTCCCTTCTTTTTCGTGCGGCTTGGTGTGAAGAAAATGCTGGCTATAGGCATGCTGGCATGGGTATTACGATACGTACTGTTTGCCTATGGCGACGCTGGAGCAAATTATTGGATGCTTATCGTAGGTATAGCCCTGCACGGTATCTGTTACGATTTCTTCTTTGTAACAGGTCAAATTTATACGGATAACCTTGCTGGCGAGCGCTTCAAATCTGCTGCGCAAGGATTGGTGACATTGGGGACTTATGGCGTGGGTATGATGATCGGAGCTTTTGTCTCGGGGCCTATCGTGGACGCTTATGCTACAGCCTCTGGGCACGATTGGAAGATCATATGGCTTATACCTGCCGGAATTGCGCTCTTGGTTACCTTATTGTTTCTTCTATTGTTTCAGGACAGGCAAAAGACCGTCAATACATTCAAAACAAACTAATAGACTAATAACTAACTAATAAACTAATATACTAATTATATATGGCAGATAACGTATATGATGCAATTGTCATCGGATCAGGAATCAGTGGAGGTTGGGCGGCTAAGGAGCTCACCGAAAAAGGATTGAAGACAATTATGCTGGAAAGAGGTAGGAACATCGAGCATGTGAAGGATTATGAAAGTCCTAATAAAAATCCCTGGGACTTCCCACATAGGGGCGGTAGGACACAGCAGATGATAGAGGACTATCCTGTCTTAAGGAGAGATTACCCGCTTAACGAGATGAACTTGAACTATTGGGTCAATGAAAAGGAAAGCCCCTATACCGAGGTGAAACGCTTTGACTGGTATCGTGGTTATCACGTAGGTGGCAGATCGCTGATGTGGGGTAGGCAAAGTTATCGCTTTAGCGATTTGGACTTCGAGGCTAACCTAAAGGATGGGCATGGTACCGATTGGCCTATTCGCTATAAGGATTTAGCACCTTGGTATAGCTATGCCGAGCAATTTGCGGGCATTAGCGGCAGCAGGGATGGTTTGGCAGTATTGCCTGATGGTGATTTCTTGCCCCCCATGGAAATGAATATCGTGGAGAAAGATGTGGCGGCACGCGTGAAAGCACATTATAAGGGAGAACGTAACTTTATCATAGGACGTGTGGCCAATATCACGGTACCCCATAAAGGAAGGGTCAATTGTCAATACCAGAACAAATGTTGGTTAGGTTGTAATTTTGGGGCTTATTTTAGCACCCAATCGGCCACCCTCCCGGCAGCTACAGCTACTGGAAACCTTACCCTGAGACCTTGGTCTATAGTCACCAAGATTCTTTATGATAAGGACACTAAGAAAGCGAAAGGGGTAGAGATATTGGATGCACAGAACAACCAAACTTATGAATACTTTGCTAAGGTTGTCTTTGTATGTGCTTCTGCCTTCAATTCTACCTGGGTGCTGATGAATTCTGCAACTGACGTATGGGAAGGTGGTTTGGGCAGCAGCAGTGGTGAGTTGGGACATAATGCGATGGACCATCATTTCAGATGTGGGGCAAGCGGTACGGTAGAAGGATATGAAGATAAGTACTATTTCGGCCGTCGTGCCAACGGCATCTATGTGCCACGTTTCAGGAATGTGGGCAATGACAAGCGCGACTATGTGCGGGGGTTTGGTTATCAAGGCAGTGCCAGTCGTTCAGACTGGAGAAGGGACATTGCCGAGCTAGGAATAGGAGCCGATATGAAGGACGAATTATGCGAACCAGGCCAATGGAGCATCGGTATCGGTGCCTTTGGTGAGATTCTTCCCTATCACGAAAACCGGATTTTTCTCGATAAGGAAAAGAAAGACAAATGGGGTCTGCCGGTCTTGGCCATGGATATGGAAATCAAGGAAAATGAGCTGAAGATGCGCAAAGATATGATGGAGGATGGCAAGGAGATGCTGGCGGCTGCCGGGGTGAAAAACGTACATACATATGATTCCGGTTATGGATTTGGACAAGGAATCCATGAAATGGGGACGGCGCGTATGGGAAGGGATCCAAAAAACTCCGTGCTGAACGGCAATAACCAAGTATGGGATGCCAAAAATGTATTTGTTACCGATGGTGCCTGTATGGCATCGGCAGCTTGTGTCAATCCGTCACTTACCTACATGGCGTTGACGGCAAGGGCTGTTGATTTTGCTGTCAGTGAACTTAAAAAGCAAAACCTTTAATAAATATATAACCAATTAGATTTGACCGAAAATGAATGATAAGCAATTAAGCAATTTGTCCAGAAGAAGATTTCTAAAAGGTGCCGGCCTTGCCGCTACTGGTTTCATGATTGTGCCCCGCCATGTACTAGGCGGTGTAGGTTACGTGGCGCCAAGTGACAAGTTGCAGGTAGCAGGTATAGGCGTGGGCGGAAAGGGATCTAGTGATATCAATAGCTTTTACGAAAGTGGTAAAGCTGATATTGCCTATCTGTGTGATGTGGACGACAGGCGGGCCGCAGGCTCGGTGGCCAAGTTTCCCAAGGCCAAATATTACAAGGATTACCGTGAGATGCTCGATAAGGAGCATAAGCATATAGATGCCGTTTCGGTATCAGGGCCAGATCATAACCACGCCCTTCATGCTTTGGCAGCCATGCAATTGGGTAAGCACGTATATGTCCAAAAACCGTTAACCCATGATATATGGGAAGCTCGTGTGCTCACGGACGCGGCCAAGAAATATCAAGTGGTTACACAAATGGGCAATCAGGGTGCTTCCAATGACGGTCCCCGTCTGGCGAGAGAGTGGTTTGATGCGGGAGTGATAGGTGACGTGCATACCGTCTATTGCTGGACAGACAGACCCGTTTGGCCACAGGGAATTCCTTGGCCATCGCAAAAGGCGGATATACCAAAAGAATTGGATTGGGATCTATGGTTAGGAACTGCTCCCTATAAGGATTACATAGATAAATTAGTGCCTTTCAATTGGCGAGGATGGTGGGACTACGGTACCGGTGCGTTGGGAGATATGGGCTGCCATTTGTTGGAAGTGCCTTTTAGCGTACTTGGCCTAAACTACGTACAGGATGTGCAAGCCAGTGTGGGCTCCGTGTATGTGGATGAGTTCAAGAGAGGCTATTTCCCCGAAAGCTGCCCACCTTCGTCCCATGCGACAATGACTTTTCCAAAAACGCCTAAAACGGAAGGGCCCGTAACCTTGCACTGGATGGATGGTGGCATACAGCCGGAAAGACCAGAGGAGCTAGGTGCAAATGAGGTCTTTGGTGATGGCGGCAATGGTACTTTACTCGTGGGAACAAAAGGGAAAATAATGCTTGGTACTTATGGTGAAAATGCCAGATTGCTACCTACCTCGCTCACGGAGCAAACCAAAGTACCCCAAAAATTCGAACGGGTACCAGGGCAAGCTGGGGGGCATTATGCACAATGGGTAGAAGCCTGTTTGGCGGGGTATGGCAAAAAAGATGTCAGTTCGCCTTTTGAGATTGCAGGTCCGCTTACCGAGGCGCTGTTAATGGCCAACCTGGCAATTCGAGGTGCAGATATGAATGTCAATGACGAATATCCCGGCAGGAATATCAAATTGCTGTGGGACAACAAAAACATGAAAGTGACCAACTTTGACCTGGTCAATCAGTTTGTAAAGCGCCAATATCGCAACGGCTGGGAAATAAATAACGCCCTGTGATAATGCGCGCATTTAGCTTTTTTTATTTTTTTAATTTTTACTTTACCAATATGAATAGAAGAGAAGCACTGAATCGCGTAGCTTGGTTGATGGGAGGAGCAGTGATAGGGGCGAATTTGTTTTTGGAAGGTTGCACGAAAAAGGCATCCAAAGAGGTCGAAAGTTTATTTGAACCCGATAGAATCGATTTTCTGGGCGATATAGCTGAAACTATATTGCCGCAGACTAAAACTCCGGGAGCCAAGGAGGCGGGTGTAGGAGAGTTTATCCCGATAATGGTAAGGGACTGTTACACCGAAGCCGATCAAAAAGTGTTCATGGAAGGCCTTATCGACGTGGACGAAAGAGCAAAAAAGGATTTTGATGCTCCATTTCAAGAGCTTACAGCCGAACAACGCACCGCACTTCTAAATACCCTTGATAAGGAATCAAAGGAATACAATGCAAACAAGAAAGAGGAGGAACCCAAACACTATTTCAGCATGATCAAAGAACTGACCTTATTGGGTTTCTTCACGAGCGAGCAAGGCGCTACTATAGCGATGCGCTATGTACTCATCCCAGGCAAGTATGATGGTAATGTGCCTTATAAAAAAGGTGATAAGGCTTGGGCCACCTAAAAAAAATATCCAATAGCTGTTTCTAGGGCATATCTATGATCTGCTTTTATGGGAAACGAACTATTGGAGAATTCCTTGCTATGCTATTACAGTGATAGCAAAAAAGGATGGAAACGATTGAAAAAGGGAAGGGGGTATTCCTATTTAGATGAGAAGGAAGCCCCCATTAAAGATGCCAATCAACTGCAGAGGATCAAAGCTTTGGTCATCCCTCCAGCTTGGTCCCGTGTTTGGATATGCCCCAAAGCCAATGGACACTTGCAAGCCACTGGCTATGATGATCGAGGACGCAAGCAATACATCTACCATGAAGAATGGAACAAACTGAGGGGTGAGAGCAAGTTTCAACGGATGTATAGTTTTGGTAAGCAGTTGCCAAAGCTGAGGAAACAGATCAAGAAAGACCTCCGGCGTCATAAAGTAGACAAACACAAGGCCATCGCAATAGCGCTCGAAATAATGGAAGAGACCCTGATAAGGGCGGGAAACATTCATTACAGGGAAACAAACGGAAGCTACGGACTCACCACGCTGTACCGTAAGCAGCTTAAATTGAAGAAGGGCCTAGCCACATTTGACTTTCGGGGTAAAAAAGGGGTGCAGCACCATATCGAGGTTGACAATGCCCGTTTGGTGAAGCATCTGGCGAAGATGACCGAAATTCCCGGTCAGGAGCTTTTTTCCTATTACGATGCCGAGGGCAATACCTATGCTGTGGGCTCAGGAGACTTAAATAGTTATATACAAGATGTCGTAGGCGATATCTATACCACAAAGGATTACAGAACTTGGTGTGGCACTGTCTGGGCGTTTCGTTATTTGGCTTCCCTGGAAGCATTTGAGCATAAAAATGCATGCAAGCGTAACATCAACGCATGCTTGGACTATGTGGCCAAAAAGCTCGGCAATACTCGTGCAGTATGTCGAAGTTATTACGTGCATAAAGCATTGATCGATGCTTACGAGAATGGAAAGTTAAACTCGTTTCTAAAAGCCCATAGCCGTGAAAGAAGCAAAGCGCCCGAAACACTGCAGGCAGAGCGCTATGTGCTTAGATTCTTGAAAAATCATACCTTTGCCTAAGATGTCGAGTCCATTTCAGTTTAAGCAGTTTGTGGTTCGTCAAGACGGGGCCACCATGAAAATCAATACCGACGGGGTGCTGCTGGCGGCTATGGCAGAAGTTGCAGAAGGCCCAGTACTGGATGTGGGCACGGGTACAGGAGTCATTGCCATGATGCTTTCACAGCGTTTCCCCCATACCTTTGTCGATGCAATTGAACCCGATGCGGTAGCGTATCAGCTAGCCAAGCTTAATTTTGAACAAAGTCCTTTTTCCGGAAGATTGAGAGCGCATCAAACCTTGTTGGAAGATCATTACGTCATGGGCAATTACTACGGCCTTATTGTTAGTAACCCACCCTATTTTATCCAATCATTGAAAAGTCCAAATGCAAGGAAATCCCTGGCAAGGCATGGAAGTCTACATTTTTTTGATCACCTATTTGAAAAAAGTGCCTTTGGCTTGCGCCAAGATGGTCGACTTTACCTTATCGTTCCCAGCTCGATGTCGCTTACGTTGTTGGAAATAGCATCTTTCCATGACTTAAAAATGCTTCGTTCCATTGAAATTTGTTCGTTTTCAAGTAGCGGGCCCTTTCGTAATATATTGGTGTTCGGCAAAACAGGAGGCGACACAATCCAAGAAAAAACCACCTTTGTTATATATGAGCAAAGAGGGGTCTATACAAGCGCTTATAAATCGTTGTTAAAAGAATTTTTTATACATTTTTAACAGAATGCCATAAATGGCTTTTTCAGCCAAACTTTTGCGGTATTGAATTGTATTATTGTGGAGTATGGGGGCGAACATCAAAAATTTACATAGTCAATTTTTGATGTTAAAGTCCAGCGGAGTGATTGGACAATGTTCTTAAATTTAAAAATTTTACTTTTTAATTTGTCATGAGTAAATACGAAAACGAAGAAATCATAGAGATAGAAGAAATAGAACCCATTTCGAACCTGGCATTTTCAGAAAGATTAATATGCCTTGGCACGGGAGCTTATATTGTGTTTACAGGAGCAAGGAAACTTTTCAAGAAGCCATTGTCGGCCTTGACAGAAGTAGCGTTGGGAGGAGCCTTATTGTATAGGGGAGCAGCGGGTTATTGTCCGATAAAGGGATGCGCTGAAAAAAAAATCAATGGTTCTGATTAACGCCAGCCTATATTTTTCAAAAGCATAATGCAAGTCTAGGATTAACTGATTTATTCCGTGTATATTTGCTTTGTTCAAAAATAAGGTGTTGGGCAATACGTATACATGATTCAATTTTTAAGGGAAAGTACCTTTGCCGTACATGATGTGGTAAAAAGGTCCTGGTTTGTGCTGAGAGATCACTATTTCTCCATATTGGGTCTTTTTTTCGTCATGTTTGTGGTATTCAATGCTTCCGGCCTTCTAGCTTCCTATTTTAGCGAGGACCTAAGCTTAGGCTTTCGTGTATGTATTCCTTTGCTTTTTATTTTGCTTTACTGCGGCATTCAGCTCACGCTTTTCAAATACCTTATTCATGTAATAGATCATGATCTAGATAGGGAAAGTATATTCAATACCTTGCCGACACCTACAGAAATGCTTTATTTTTTTATTGCGTTGATCGCCATATTTGTAAGCTGCGTTTTGTTGGCCGGAATAACTATCGCCATTCTCACTCCTTTAGTGATTCTCCTGATTAGGACCTTTGGGATGCCAAAGGAAATGGCATTCAATTTAGGGAATGGTTTTGGACTTTTGTTGTCTCTCGCCATGCTCATCCGGATGTCTTTCTACCCATTTTTTATATTAGACAAGAAAGAAAAGCCATTTAGGTCCATTAGGCTTAGTTTTGCTCTTACAAAGGGCAATTTTATGAAATTATTGGTATTTTTGTTTCTTTATAGCATTTGGAGCTTGTTGTCTTTGTACTTCAGTTATTTGGGATTTGTGAAGATAGTAACTGTTTTGAGTTTTGTAAATTCTTTTTTTGTGGTACCTTTTACCAGCGTGCTGGTAGCCGTGGCTTATAGAAAAATGACTTTGCACTACAAGGGAGATGATGACCCTGGTATTATGGAAAACATTATATGAATACTATCCTTTCCTCGATGGTGTATCGGATAGGGTAGAAAATGTATCAAGTGACAAAAAGAAGAATTGCTATACTTGGGTCTACTGGCAGTATAGGAACCCAAGCACTAGAAGTAATAGATGCGCAACGCGAGTGTTTTGACGTCAATGTGCTTACTGCCGCTACGAATGCCGATCTCTTGATTGAGCAGGCTAAACGCTACATGCCTCAAGTGGTTGTTATCGCGAAAGACAGCCTGTACGCCTATGTGAAAAAGCAATTGGACGCTTGGCCTATTCAGGTATTGGCGGGCTGTGCCGCCATGGAAGAAGTGGTGCTGAGGGACGATGTCGATATGGTACTCACGGCGGTGGTTGGGTTTTCCGGTCTAAAGCCTACTATTGCTGCGATTAGTGCAGGCAAGGACATAGCGCTAGCCAATAAGGAAACCTTGGTGGTAGCGGGTGAGCTCATAATGAGGCTGGCCCGTAAGCACGGCACCCGAATACTACCGGTAGATTCAGAGCATTCGGCCATATTTCAGTGTCTGTCTGGAGAAAAAGGAAATCCCATAGAGAAAATTATTCTGACGGCTTCTGGCGGTCCCTTTAGGGGAAAAGACCCCTTGTTCTTATCGTCGGTGACCAAGCGCGAGGCACTCAAGCACCCCAATTGGTCAATGGGTGATAAGATTACGATCGACAGTGCCTCGCTGATGAATAAAGGGCTGGAGGTGATAGAGGCAAAGTGGCTGTTCGACCTGGATGCAGATCAGATAGATGTAGTAGTGCATCCACAATCTGTTGTGCATTCTTTGGTACAGTTCGAGGATGGTTCCATCAAGGCACAATTGGGGCTGCCAGATATGAAAATCCCCATCCAGTATGCGCTTTCCTATCCAGAGCGTTTAAAGAGTGATTTCAGGCGTTTTGACTTCAAGGGATTTCCGTCGTTGGGATTTGAGGAACCCGATAAGGCTTCTTTTCGAAACCTCGATCTGGCATATCGGGCGATGAATTTAGGAGGTAATATTCCCTGTGCCCTCAATGCTGCTAACGAAATAGTTGTGGCAGCATTTTTGAAAGACCAAATCGGTTTCTTGGAAATGAGCGATGTGATAGAAGAGGTGATGGCCAAAGCTGCTTTTGTGGAACAGCCTAAACTAGAAGATTATCTGAGCACCGACCAGTGGGCTAGGGAATGGGCCACCAAACTTGTAACAAAAAATAAAATACTACATCAAACAGAAAAAAACGGATGAGTGGATTGATTATGGCAGCCCAGATGTTGTTGGGTTTGTCGATATTAGTGATTTTGCATGAACTGGGACACTTTTTGGCAGCACGAGCCTTCGGCATCAAGGTAGAAAAGTTTTATCTTTTTTTTGATGCTTGGGGTATTAAGCTGTTTAAGTTCAAATACAAAGACTGTGAATATGGTATCGGGTGGCTACCGTTGGGTGGCTACGTGAAAATTGCCGGTATGATTGATGAATCGATGGATACCGAGCAGCTGAAAGCAGAGCCTCAGCCTTACGAGTTCCGGTCAAAGCCTGCCTGGCAAAAGCTTATTGTCATGTTGGCAGGAATTTTTGTCAATATCGTACTCGGTATTTTCATCTTTTGGATGTTGACCTTTAAGTATGGAGAAACTTATGTCTCTAATGACAAGTTGATCTACGGTATTAGCCCGGGAAAAGTAGGTGAATCAATTGGATTGGAAACAGGAGACAGGATTACCGCTATAGATGGTGTTCCCGTGGTGCGTTATGATGAAATAGTCAGTCCAAAGGTATTGATGGGCAACGCGGTGCTGACGGTAAAAAGGGGAAATGAAACAAAGGAGATACAGGTGCCAAGCGATATCATGAACGATGTTTCGGAGTATGGTGTTTCCGAATTTGTTCAACCGCGCATCCATGTGGGCAAGATAGGGCAAGTCGTAAGTGGAAGTGAAGCTGAGCGCATAGGCTTGCATGATGGCGATGAAATTTTATCGCTTAATAATAAACCTGTGAGGTTTTACGTGGATCTGTCTACCGTGTTGAGAGACAACGTAGGGAAAGAGCTGCCTTTGGTAGTTCAGCGGCAAGATGGTGAGGTAGATACCTTGCAGGCAAAGGTACCGGAAAATGCCATGCTAGGCTTTCAATATTCTGGTAGTCCTTACGAGATTGTCAAATATGGCTTCTTTGAATCCCTTCCTATAGGAGCTTCCAAGGCTTGGTCGGCATTGGCCGATAATGCGAAAGGGCTAGGCAAGATTGCCACAGGACAGGTGAAAGCGACCAAAGCGCTCTCGGGACCCGTAGGCATCGCGCGTATGTTTGGGGCGGAGGTAGATTGGTATAAGTTTTGGACTTTGGTAGGCTTGCTGTCTATGGTACTAGCCTTGATGAATTTATTGCCGATACCTGCGCTGGATGGTGGACACGCTATGTTTTTGCTCATAGAGATGATCAAGGGAAAACCTCTAAGTGATAAGTTTATGGAGAGGGCACAGTTGGTCGGTTTCATTATCGTGGTATTTTTGATGGTATTTGCCTTGGGCAATGATATCATGAAAGTAGTAGGAGGTAAACTGCCATAATTTAAGTTAAGCGTTCTTTTGGGGACAAATTGATTGTCAATACCTTAAAAAGATAGTTTTTATCCCTGAAGGTTTTTGAGCAAAAAAGTTTTGCAGATATCGTATAAGTCTCTATATTTGCACACCGCAAACAAGGGAATGCCCAGGTGGCGGAATTGGTAGACGCGCTAGTCTCAAACACTAGTGGGAAACCGTGCCGGTTCGATCCCGGCCCTGGGTACGAAAATCATAGACCGTATATCCAACATATGTTGGATATACGGTTTTTTATTTAAGCACTAATATTCCTGCACCAACACATCTGTCGGTATCTGCATCGCCTCATGAAGCCTGCGTATCATATTGATGGAAAGCTTGCGTTTGCGGTTTAATATTTCGCTTACACGACCCTTGAAGCCAATAATCTCCGCTAGGTCTTTGTTGGAGTAATTCATTTGCTCCATACGGAACTTGATGGCCTCAATGGGATCGGGCAGATCAATGGGGAAATACATGCGCTCGTAATTGTCGATAAGTACGCCCAGCACTTCCAACTCATCCCCCTTCGGTGTCCCCGGCTTGGCATCAAAAATAACCTCCAACCTTTCCATGGCGGTTTGGTAATCCTGTTCTGTTTTAATGGGTTTAATCTCCATATCCCTTATACTTTGGTTGCATCTATTTTATCGTACTCCGCGTGGGTTCCTATAAAGCGTACCCAAACGGCTCCGTACTCATAGTTAATTTTGACAATTAAGCGGTATGTATTCCCTTTGATATTAAATACAACTCTGTTGTCAGTCAGTATGCTTGCACTTGGATATTCCGCCTTTATTTCATTAGGCGTACGCCAGTTGCTCCTTTCCGCTTCCTGATACCATGATTTCAAAGCCTGTTCGCTGTCAGCATGCCGCTGCCAAAAATCCTTTAGCGTACTTCTTGAAAAGATCCTCATGCGATACAAAGATAATAAATTGTTCCCATATTGGGAATCCTATAGGCGGTTCGATGTCTATCCAAGTTAGATATTTCCAAAGTGCCTTTTTAGGCTCCTAACGCCGAAATTCGTCTCAAGTCCTCTATAAAGCGGTTTGAGAACAATCCTACTTTGGGTACTCGAAACTCGGTAGGTACACGTACCTACCGAGTTTTTTTATACAATCAAAGTTCAACTCATTCATTTTATTCCCTGCGCATCAGCGCATCACTCCTGTATAAACTTAAAAAATCATTTCTATAAATTTCTCCAATTTGGATGGACACCGTATTAATGGTAACATAATTATTGTTACTTGCCGAGATTTTTGAATTGAGACAATATTAGGAGCGTAGCACAGGATATCGTTATAGCTGATTTTTAAAGCGGCTGTCATTCTTTTCAAGTTCTGGTAAATATTTGATCACGAAATCTTCAGCGGAGGTGATGATGCCCTTGTCTATAGCTGTGTCTACCAAGGTTCCTACATACGACTTCGCAATCGAGAAGCTTGGATGTAGCGTACCAGTCTTCAGGTTTTCAGGAAAGTTTTCGTAAATAATGCTATCACTCTTGGTAATTAGGAAAGTATTGGAATTGGTGTCAACTAAGATGGAGTCCATATACTTGGATGGTTTTCGGTACTACAGTTAGTTCGTTGCCGAATAAATCTGAAAAGTGTGACTACCCTTGGTTTTCTCTCTTCGCAAATTTCGCGCTAAGCATGTTTTCACAAAATAGATTTGTTTTATTGTACAACTTGTAGTACGTTTGTGTGTACAATAAATATAATTATGAAAGCTGTAACTATTTCTTCTTTAAGAACAAATATGAAAACCTATTTCGATGAGGTAAGTACGACAGAAGACATTCTCATTATTCCTCGTAATAATAATGAGGATGATGCGGTTGTAGTTATATCTATTAAAGAATATAATTCGCTAATAGAGACTGCCCATCTTATGTCTACTGAAGCTAACCGTAAGCGCTTAGAACGCTCAATCGAGCAATTGAAAAAGGGTAAAATGAAATCTTTTTCTCTGGAAGATGAAAGTCTTGTAAAGGCATAATAATGAATATAGAATTTACTCCTGAAGCTTGGGAGGATTTGGAATATTGGATGGATAACGACAAAGAGGCGGAAAAAAAGATTCGTGATTTATTGAAAGAAATTAAGCGAACACCATTTCATGGCATTGGGAAACCAGAACCGTTGAAGCATAGCTTAAAAGGTTTTTGGTCGAGAAGGATAACAGGAGAACACAGGTTGGTTTATCAGGTTTCGGGAACCAAAGGTAAAGATCAAACATGTTCAGTGATCCAATGCAGATTTCATTACGATGATAAATGATGCATTTACCATATTCGATACCTTAATCCTTGGCTTCAGATGCGATTTGATAGTCCTAAATTCGTGATGGCCAATGATTGAACTACACAGATCTGTATCTCGGTGGCATTCCGGGACGCTACATTTCCTAAGACCGTAATCTTCTTCAAACTGTCTATTAAATCGTTCGACAATAGTTTCGTTGGGAGTACCGAAAACGAATGACCGTAAGTTCAACGTATGTTGGGTTTACGGTTTTTTTGTTATAGATGATTATTTGGTGGAATTTTTATAAATTTGTTATTATGGAAAGGCTAGTTATCAATATCCCCGAAAGCAAAAGTTCTTTGGTAAAGCAAATACTTAAAGGGTTGGGTGTGACCATTCAACAGGAAAGCAAATCTAACTCATCCATTTACAAAAAAAAACTGACTAAAGTAACAACTTGGTCTGATGAAGACGTCAACATTTTAGAGGAAAGTAAGAAAGCCTTTGGGGATTTCAAGCCACAACAATGGTAATTGACACCAGTATATTCATCGAGCATCTTCGATCTAAAGATAAAAAAGTTACCATGCTGTATCGCCTTTCGGATCAACCTTATTTATACATTTCCGCAGTTTCGCTTTATGAATTGCATATGGGAGCTACAACAAAGGAAAAAGAACATGATGTGAAAATGTTGACAGAAGACCTTACGGTTCTCCCTTTTACAGACGCCGTTTCTATCAAGGCAGCCCAAATCTATCATAAATTAAGACTCAATAATCAAATGATAGAATTTAGAGACATATTTATTGCAGCTACCTGTATAGTGAACGAACTACCTATTGTCACATTCAACAAAAAGCACTTCAAACGTATTGAAGGATTAAAAATCATGAAGTAGTTATTCGACAACAATTCTGCTTTCATTTTCAAGTTGCTCCTTTCCACTTCCTGATACCATGATTTCAAAGCCTGCTCGCTGTCAGCATGCCGCTGCCAAAAATGCCTTAGCGTACTTCTTGAAAAGATCTTCATGCGATACGAAGATAATAAATGGTTCCCGTATTGGGAAATTCCATAGGCGGTTTGGTGTCTAGGTAGATTCAACTCACCAATGCAACATTTTGGTCTAAGGTAGCATAAAAAATGCTCTTGGGGTTTTGGTAATCTAGTTTTTTTCTTGGCCTTGCATTGATTTTGTACTGTATGTTTCTGATATCCTGCCAGTTGAAGTCGTCAAACGACTGTTTTTTTGGTATGTACTGCCTGATGAGCTTGTTGGTGTTCTCGTTGGTACCCCTTTCCCAGGAGGAATAGGGGTGTGCGAAGAAGAAATCGGCCTTCAGTTTCTTTGCGATCAGCTTGTGCCGGGCGAACTCGGTGCCGTTGTCGGAGGTGATGGTGTGGACGCANTCCCTGTAGGGCAAGAGCATCTCCACCAGTGCCTTGCGCAGGCCATCGGCCTGCTTTCCCTCTTCCAGCTTGCGCATGAAGAGCATGCCC
>NZ_ATZA01000048.1 GCF_000427965.1 Olivibacter sitiensis DSM 17696
CTCGCAGAATCGTGTAAGTCCAGGAGAACGCAATCCGATCGAAGGAAAGTTTGGTCAAGCAAAGACTGGTTACGGAATGAATCTCATTTTAGCTCGTCTAGCAAGAACCAGCGAAGCTTGGATTAGCTGCATCGTATTGGTGCTTAACTTGGTCAAATTGGCCGAGCTAGCACTTTATTGCATTATCAATATAGTAATCAAATATGTGGTAGATCTGCGCAAAGATTACAACCTCATACCCCAATACTCAAAAATCTGCTGAAAAAATCATTGAGTTTTTCAGCAGACCCTAAGTATGTCGATATCATCTTTTTGGTATTTCCATCTCAAAAATTTCTGTATGTGGGCTAGTGTGGTTTCGTAACGCACGTATGTACCTTCGGCGTATTCTATACCGATCAACTCTTTTACTTTTTGATTGTGGTTCTTGAAAATGGGTACCAGTGTCCGGGCTTTTTCTTTTTTACCGGAGTAGGTTTCCATGAAATTATCAAGCGAAACAGTTTCACCTTGAAACGATAGTTTGAGGTGGGTTTGATTGATCTGAAGCCTGATGGTATCGAGATAGCTGTTTATTGTTCTGGCTTCTTCGGAATTTCCTCTGACACGCAAGCCTTTTTCATCCCATTTCTTCGGGTCAATGAATTTTTTAGTAGAAAATTCGGATCGCTTTCCATCAATGGTAATGCGTACATAAATGGGATAATGGCCTGTAGCGTTAGCTTTGGACGCTCTGGCGTACATGTGGATGGATAAATTTGCCTTCATTGTGGTGGTGTTTTATGTTATTCAAATTATTTCCTTTAGCTTTCAAAATCAAGATGTTCAGATTTTGAACTGTTCACATAACTAATTGATAGCTATGTTTTTGAGACGTTTAGCGAGACCCTAATTCTGAAAATTTAGGGTCTCGCTAGGGTCTCGCTGCAATTGGGAAATATGGAATAATCGGAAGGCTTTTAAACGACAAAACCCTATAAATAGTGCTATTTATAGGGTTTTGATACGTTTTGTTTACTAATTTGTGGAGCCGGAGAGATTCGAACTCTCGTCCAGAGATAGTACTGTATACGCTTTCTACATGCTTAGCTTAGCGTTTCATTGTCGGGAAGTAGAAGGCCGCAAGCTTGCCTATACTGGCTTCCTTAGGTGCTTGTTTTCGCTCCTTGTTCGCACCATGCAAGGAACTAGATCTGTGAGTCGATGCCCCGTATGTTCAGGCTACAGAACAAAACCCGAACGGGACAAAAGCTATGCTAATTCTAAATTAGGCAGCTAAGGCGTAGTTATTTTCGCCATTTATAAAGTTGAAAGTTCAGATTAAAGTGCTAGACTTACAATGCACTGCATGCTTACATAACCGTCTCCATCCTGTCAATTCCGGTCGACCCCATGTAAATACAGTTTGCAAATATACGCATTTATTAAGTGAAAAATAAATCGTATTTATGGGATTGAAAAATTTGCTATCTTTAGATAAAAAGATATTTTTCTAAATCTCGGAAATGAATAAGGAACACGTTTACAATTTAACAGTCAAATGGACCGGAAATACGGGACAGGGAACAAGGGATTACAGTTCATACGAAAGAAGCCATTCGATTTTAATAGATGGAAAACAGGAAATTCAGGCCTCATCCGACCCTGCCTTCCGGGGCGATAGTGCCAGGTACAATCCCGAAGAACTGTTGCTAGCATCGCTTTCAAGTTGCCATATATTATGGTTTTTGCACCTGTGCTTAATTTAAACTTTATAATTATATATGCACAGCCAAGTACAGACAACATATTGCCTGTGCATATATACATAAATAAACATGTTGTGAACGTGGTGGCTATTTCACGACAAATAGGTGAATCGAAAGATTTATCTACCTTGCTGCATTAAATATTATTCTAGATATAAAAATGAGGAGAACCCTATGGACTGCGGGACTGATTGTCCTGCGCAACAACAAGCTCTTGCTTGCGTATAGCAAAAATAAGCAAGCATGGTACTTGCCCGGAGGAAAAGTGGATCCAGGAGAAACAGCCGAGGAAGCCATCGTGCGAGAAATAAAGGAAGAGCTCAACCTGGAACTGAAGCTGCCCGATTTACAATACTATTATCATATTACAGCGCCGGCTTTTGGCGAGCGCGATTTGTTGATGGAACAAGATTGCTTTCTTTATGAGTTGCATGAAGACCCAAAGCCTTCGGCAGAAATAGAAGATGTTCGCTTTTTCTCCTTAAAAGAATATAGGCTGCAACTCGCGCAAGTGCCGGGCGTCTTGCTTGCGTTTGAAAGGCTGGCACAAGACGAGCTGCTCATTGCGAATGAACTGTAAGCATGGAAAAGGCCAAGGAATTTGGCCGATATCGACTTATGGCGCATTCTCTTCGAATTGCCTATCCAGCTTTTCCAAATGATCTATCAATTCTTGCAACTGTGCGTTCTCTTTAGTGACGTAATCCTTGATCAGCACCCTGTGGCAATAAATGACCCACATGGCGGTTGCAAGAGCCAGCATGAGAAACAGCCATAAAGGTAGTACGAAGTAAAGCTCTACAAAATAGAGCGCAAAGGCTAGGCAAATGCAACTTTCATATATATAGTAATTGCGGGTATTGAGCCTGTTGCGCATGCTTTTATAGCTTTTTAAAAACTGAATATAGGCTTTGGGTTCAGCTATGAGGTTCTCATGCTTTTGGAAGCTCCTGTTGGAATCCATTTGCACGATGAAATAGTAGGTGAGGCAAATGGCGATGATAAGCAGCGCGAAATGACTGGTCCATGTCTGGAAAGGAATCAATAACCAAATAGCAATAGCTGCTACCAGCACTCCCGCAATGGTAAAGACCTGGAATGTCAATCTTCGGCGCATATCGCTTTGTTTTGCCTTGATTGTCGACACAATTTCCTCTGCACTAAGTGCTGGGTGAATGCGCTGCTCGTGCCACAATATCTTCAGTGCTTCAAAATCTTTCATGGCTATTATATATTTCTGTGAGCTTGCTCTTGATGCGGTGGATTTTTACCCGGAGATTGCCTTCCGATATGCCGGATATCTCCGCAATTTCGGCATAGGGGACTTCGTCCAGCACCATCGTGATGATGATGCGTTCGTGTTCCTCCAACTGGGCTATGCACTTGTACAGTTGGGCTATTTGTTCTTGTTTATCGGATTTCTCTTCGGCCAGTGTTTCCAATGTATGGTCATTGATCTCGTCCGTTGCTTTTCTTTTCTCTACTCTTAGGTAGGATAGGCAGGTGTTGACGGCTATGCGGTAAATCCACGTGGATAACTGGGATTGTTTCCGGAATTTATCCATGTTTTGCCAAACCTTGATGAATGTCTCCTGCATTAGGTCATTGGCGGTGTCGGTATCGCCCGTATAGCCATAACATAGGTGGAACACCTTGCTTTTGTTCTGGTTAAATACATCCAAAAATACCGAATCTTTTTCCGTCATTGAATCCGTGCACGCTTGCTTTGGGAATATGATGCAAAGAAAGGATATTTTGTTACAAAATAATTCAAAAAGAGGCTAAATTCTTGCACACTTCCCTTATTTGACTATTTTTGTGGGCAACAAATACTCCATTGAGTGTGATCTGGCCTGTGTGAGTGATCCAGCTAACGTGACACGCTGTAATTTATATGCGAATGAAATCAAAAATAACCTCACTATTTACATTAGTGACCATTACCTTTGTTGCAATTCTGTATGCTATTGACTTCTACACCGAAAATGTGTCGGTCCAATTGCTGTTCGTCTCACGTTGGCTAGCTGTATTGGGGCTCATTTTTTATGGTTTCAAGAAGAAAACACTTACCTCTTGGATATTGATTGCCTTGGTGATCGGTGCATGCGTAGGACATGATTGGCCCGAGGTGGGGATAGAACTGCAAGTGGCCAGTAAGGTTTTTCTCAAGTTGATAAAAACTATCGTATCACCCTTGATTTTTGCTACTCTGGTTTATGGTATTGCAGGTCACTCGGACATTAAGCAAGTGGGAAGAATGGGGTGGAAGTCTCTGCTTTATTTTGAGGTAGTCACTACCATTGCCTTGTTTATCGGTCTTGCGGCAATCAATATCAGCAAGGCTGGCGAAGGCATTATACCGCCTGCCAATCAGCATGAGGAACTGCAAGCGGCAAAGCCGCAAACTTGGCAGGACATTATCTTGCACATATTTCCGGAAAACATCGCCAAATCCGTAGCCGATGGAGAGGTGCTTCAAGTAGTTATATTCAGTGTTATATTTGGTCTAGGCCTCATCATGGTGCCAGAAACCAAGAGAAAGCCCATGGTGGACTTCACCGAGAGTCTTTCGGAAACCATGTTTAAATTCACCAATATAGTGATGTACATGGCGCCGCTAGGAGTGGGGGCAGCCATGGCCTATACAGTGGGCCATATGGGTTTGGGTGTGCTGGTCAACCTATTTCAGCTGTTGGCTACGCTTTATGTCGCCCTGTTCGGATTTTTGCTCTTGGTCTTGTTGCCTATCGCATTGTTTATTGGCTTGCCCATCAAGAAATTCATTATAGCGGTCAGCGAGCCAGTTTCGATAGCGTTTGCCACAACCAGTTCCGAAGCAGCCTTGCCCCGAGCAATGGAAGCCATGGAGCGGGTGGGAGTGCCGCGTAAAATAGTGGCTTTTGTAATGCCCACGGGATACAGTTTTAATCTCGATGGCACAACGCTCTACCTCTCCCTGGCCAGTATATTTGTGGCACAAGCGGCAGGCATTCATTTGTCTTTTGGTCAGCAGCTCATCATGGTGTTTACACTTATGATTACCAGCAAGGGGGTGGCAGGCATACCGCGGGCCTCGCTTGTGATACTCATGGGGACTGCGGCTTCTTTCAACTTACCCGTATGGCCCATATTCATCATACTGGGTATTGATGAGCTGATGGACATGGCGCGCACTTCCGTCAATGTGATCGGCAATTGCCTAGCAGCGGCCGTTATTGCCAAGTGGGAAAATGAGTTTGACCCCGAAGGTGCCGAAGCGCGCCTCGCGGCGGAAAAGATAGCCGAGGACTATGATAAGTCACTTAACAGATAGAGGATGTGGCATGCTTCTCTGGCGCCTTTTGTGGCAGGGGAGGCACGGTGTATAAAAGCTGGTGCTTTACTTCGTGAAAATGCTATCTTTGCATTTTTATTTTTGATCATGTCCGAACGTACTAAGAAAATTTTTCTCGCTCTTTGCATCGTAGTACCCTTTTTGTTGTATTGCGTCTATTATTATAGTAATATGGTGTCCAATGCCCCCTTTCGTTTTGCGGATTTCCAATCCGTTGAATTCAACTATGGGCACGCTGAGGATTTGGAAAATAAATTTAACTCCCTTACGCAGGACTATCAGTACTTGAACAGAAGGGACTCTTTGGTTCATGACAAGTTGAGGCTTCGCAAGGACGACCTGTTGTATATCCATCGCAAGGCGATGGAATTTGGTTTCTGGAATTTCCCTGAAGATTTGACCTATGTGGCCGAAGGAGTGGATAAGTCAAAGTCAGTCCGGTTTTCCCTAAAGCTCAATTATAAAGAAAAGAGCAAGCAGGTGCTCTTCGATTCTCAATTTGGTGGCGACCCTAGACTGAAGGAAGCCGCATTGTCCATGATGAAAGAGATGGAGCGGGTACTCAGCGATGCCGAGGATAGGATGGGGAAAAATAATTGATACAGCTCTTTGCTATTTAGAGAATAAAGTTTTAACTTTGCGCTTCAAATTTTAAAACAAATTAATTAATTTATGTACGCAATAGTAGATATAGCTGGGCAACAATTCAAAGTTGCGAAAGACCAAAGTCTTTTTGTGCATCGCTTGCAAGGAGATGAAGGCGCTAGTATTGAATTTGACAAGGTATTGTTGGCAGAAAATGGTGGTAAATTTACCATTGGTGCGCCGCTTTTGGATGGTGCTAAGGTATCAGCTAAGATTTTGTCTCATTTGAAAGGTGATAAAGTGATCGTCTTCAAGAAGAAACGTCGTAAAGGCTATAAAAAGAAAAACGGCCACCGTCAGTTGTTCACCAAAATCCAAATCACGGATATCACATTATAATTTGATGGTTTAACTGAGTTGGACATATTTCTGCAGAGAAAGGTTCAATTTTAAAAAGTATATAGAAATGGCTCATAAAAAAGGTGCAGGTAGTTCTAAGAACGGACGTGAATCACATAGTAAAAGATTAGGTGTTAAAATATTCGGCGGTCAGAAAGCTATAGCTGGAAATATTATCGTACGTCAACGCGGTACTAAACACCACCCGGATAAGAATGTAGGCTTAGGTAGAGATCATACCTTGTTTGCATTGGTAGAGGGTACAGTAGTCTTTAGAAAAAAGGCAGATAATAAGTCTTATGTTTCGGTAATCCCGACCGAGACTGCGCAGGCATAACAAAAAACTAATCTGATAGATGAAAGATCGAAGCAATTGCTTCGATCTTTTTTTGTTTGGTAGGTAATGATGGCAGCTATCCCAAGAATTTGCAATCGTGAAGCGTTTTTTTGTTATCTGTCTTGTTATTAGGTGTTTATCTTATTTTTAGTCTTGCTAACCTTTTTTACGCCTATGTTTACTTTCAATAGATTGTCATAATGCTTGTAAAAATCGCTAGAAATTTACTAAACTATTGAAATAATAAAATTAATATTTGTTACTTTGTATCAAATATTAAACTAAGCTAATATAAGCAATATTAAATAATCATTTATGTGTGGAATTTTAGGAGCTTTTGATTTAAAAGTCGAAGCGAAGGAACTAAGACCTCAAATCTTGGAGATGTCCAAGAAAATCAGACACCGCGGGCCGGATTGGTCTGGCATATACAGTGGTGATAAGGCCGTTATGGCGCATGAACGTCTAGCAATTGTCGATCCTACTTCAGGTAAGCAACCATTGTACAATGAATCAAAGACCGTCGTGTTGGCTGTAAATGGTGAAATATATAATCACCGAGATATACGTGCGAAATATCCAAATTATAATTTTTTGACTAAATCGGATTGTGAAGTTATCCTTGCTCTTTATGAAGATAAGGGCCCCGATTTCCTGGAAGATCTCAACGGTATATTCGCCTTTGCACTTTACGATATTGAGAAGTACACATATCTTATAGCCCGTGACCATATGGGCATTATTCCGCTGTATATTGGCTGGGATACCAAAGGTAATTTCTTTTTCTCGTCGGAGCTGAAAGGATTGGAGGGATATTGCAATAAGATTGAAGAATTTAAACCTGGACATTTTATTTATAGCAAAGATGGCCAACATTTTCAGCAATGGTACAAAAGGGATTGGGAAGATTACGAAAACGTAAAGGATAATGTTTCCGATATTTCCTTGTTGCGAAAGGGACTGGAAGATGCTGTGCGTAGGCAAATGATGTCCGACGTGCCTTATGGCGTATTGCTTTCCGGAGGTTTGGATTCTTCCATAATAGCTGCGGTAACAAAGAAGTTTGCGTCCAAGCGTATTGAAACGGATGATGAAGATGAAGCATGGTATCCACAACTGCATTCTTTTGCGGTAGGTTTGGAAGGATCACCAGATTTGGCCGCAGCCAGAAAGGCGGCCGACTTTATCGGTACGATACATCATGAGATTCATTTTACCATTCAAGAAGGATTGGATGCCATAAGAGATGTGATATATCATTTGGAAACCTATGATGTAACTACTATTAGGGCTTCTACACCGATGTATTTGCTGGGAAGGGTCATTAAATCCATGGGCATAAAGATGGTGCTCTCGGGTGAAGGTTCTGACGAGCTCTTTGGTGGGTATCTTTATTTCCATAAAGCTCCTAACCCGCAAGCTTTCCATGAAGAGACTGTAAGGAAGCTGGGCAAGCTGCATTTGTACGATTGTCTTCGGGCAAATAAGTCCTTGATGGCATGGGGTATAGAAGGGCGCGTGCCTTTCTTGGACAAGGAATTCATGGACATAGCCATGCGTCTGAACCCGAAAGACAAGATGGCCGGTAACGGAAAGATTGAAAAATGGATCTTAAGGAAGGCTTTTGAGGACTTGCTTCCTGAAAGCATTGCTTGGCGACAAAAGGAACAGTTTTCCGATGGCGTAGGTTATAGCTGGATAGATACGCTAAAAGAAGTGGCTACCAATAGTGTAACGGACGATCAATTGCAGAATGCAAAATACCGCTTCCCCATCAATCCGCCGATGAATAAAGAGGAGTATTATTATAGGTCGATTTTCTCTCAGCACTTCCCTTCAGATTCGGCAGCCTTGACCGTGCCTTCTGTCAAGTCGGTAGCTTGCAGCACACCAGAGGCATTGGCTTGGGATGCGTCCTTTCAGAACTTGAACGATCCTTCTGGTCGTGCAGTTTCCAATGTGCATAATGAAAGCTACGGCAAGGCAAAGGAGCCCGCGCTGTAGTTTGCAGGACTGCACGAGTTTTGGATAAGTATATCTTTTTGTTTTTATGAAATGCCGGCAATACAGCATGCCGGCATTTGTTTATGTCCTTTATTGTTGCTGACTTCCGAACATGTGAATGTCTATTTCAGACATGGGCCTGATGTTGACTTGTGTTTGTACATCATTGGTTTCTTGAAAAGAATTGCCATCCTCATAGCCAATGCTCACATTGACGGACAAGTGCTGTTTGCTATTGCCCCTGAAAGTTCCTTTGACGGGCGTGCAATCGCGAAAATTTCTGCCAAGGGCTAGTTTTACGTGTGCGTTTGTTACCCAAGTATTGTTTGTAGGGTCGATGCCGGTCCAGCCATAGCCTGGAATATATGCCTCCACCCAGGCGTGGGTGGCCCCTTCGCCTCGCATGCCATTCTTATTGGGGCAGATGTAGCCACTTACATAGCGCGCGGGAATGGACATGCTTCGTAGCAATTGGAGCATGAGGTGGGCAAAATCTTGGCACACGCCCCCACCATGCAATAAGATCTCGTCCACTGTAGTTTCAATGCTCGTAATGCCCTTGACGTAGCGAAACTTTTTGTAGATGACGTCGCTGGTGCGCTCCACAATCATGGCGATGCTATGGCTGCCATCTGATATGGTCGAGAGCAACTCGTTCAAGCTGTCTTTGTTGTCAATTTTGTCCGGACGCGACAGTTCAAGTAGTTTCAACTGACCCTGCATTTCTTGGTTGAGCTCATCAAAGCCTGAATGAAAATTGATCTGCAACAGATTGGGCATGGTAGTTCGGATCAGCAGTTTATTCTCAATTACCAGTTCCTTATGTGGATGGGAGATGGAGAAAGTGCCGACTTTATTTCGCCAATAATCGTAGAAAGTGTGCATAAGTGGCGAGTAGCTGATGTTCAGTTCGTGCTGCAGCACTTCTTGATCAGGACATTTATAAGGGAAAATCCTGATTTCGTTCATGCTTTCTACCACAGGGTTTTCGTATTCGTATTTGGTAGTATGTACGATGGAAAAAATAGGCATATTCAGTAGTTTATGTACATCGTTGGTTAATAAGAAAAAAAGATGTTCGATTGTTTGGCATGCAGTATCTTCATGTCCGTACGCATTTCCATGAAAAATGTCTGTAGATCCATATGACAAATAATGGACGGATCTAGGTATTTGATCTTGGCGTGGAGTTTTCCGAATGTCCTGATCAAATCGGGGATTTCGGGATTTTTATTGCCCACTATAAGTTTGGAAAGACATTTATCGAGCATGTTGAGGCTATAGCTTACCGAGTGGGGAAAGTCTTCATTGAAAAGCACTTGATGCATCACATTCTGGTTGTGCTTGAAGGTACGGTAGCTCTTGAGGTAGGCCTCATATCCCGATAAGGAGAGTAGCAGGAAGCGCCATTGGGTAATGTCGCGCTCTTTCTCCAGTTCGTATTGGAAAAATTCGCAATGTTTGTCCGTCAAGATGAGGGTTTCCATGCACCGCTCCATGTATTTGCCCAGTTTCATGATGTCCCAGCCCGTGCCACGCTGCATCGTGATATCTGATATACCCGAACAGATGATGCTGTGTCTCATGAAAAGGTCGATTACGTCTAAGGTATCTGGCCCCGTCAGTTTATGATTGAGATGCGGCTGGTTAGTGACATGGTAAAAGGAATTGACTTCTTCCCACAGCTCTTTGGTAATATTGTCCTGTATGCCTCGGGCATTTTCCCTTGCCTTGCTTACGAGCGACTTGACTGAATTTTCATTTTCTGAAGCCGTAAGTAAATATTGAAGGATTTTTCCCGTCTGCCCTTCCAATTCCTTTATCTCCTTTTCCTCCAGTAATGTAAATATTTCTAGGATAGATTTCCATGAAGCTCCTTTCACGTCTCTGTCCAATGAGATAATATAATGCGTTCTCGCCACCCTCAATATACTCCTTACCCGCTCCATGTACCTGTTCATCCAAAACATGGAGTCTGCAATTCTACTCAGCATATATTTTATTTATGTTTTCTAAAAGTATCAAATATCAAGACTTAAACCTAGCTATCTTAAGTCTCATATCTCAAATCTCATATCTATTATAAGGTATCAATGATCCACGTATCTTTACTTCCCCCGCCCTGTGATGAGTTCACTACCAAGGAACCTTCCTTTAGTGCTACGCGTGTCAGTCCTCCAGGGACTAATTTAGTCCCTGATGGGCCATACAGCGCGTAAGGGCGTAAGTCTACGTGCCTGGGTTGTATTTTGCCATCTATAAAGCAAGGCACCGTACTCAATTGGATAATGGGCTGGGCAATATAGTTCCTAGGACTTTTCTCTATTTCCTTTCTGGCCTTGCTCCACTCTTCTTCGCTGATCGTACTTCCCATTACCATGCCATAGCCGCCCGACTGATTGGTGTTTTTGATGACCATATTGCGGACGTTTTCAAACACATATTGCATGGCATCTGGATCACTCAGTTGGTAGGTGGGTACATTGTCTAAAATAGGTTCTTCATTGAGGTAGTACCTGATCATGTCCGGAACATAGGTATAAACGGCCTTGTCATCGGCTACACCATTCCCCACGGCATTGACTATGGCTACATTTCCCCTCCTGTAGGCGCTCAATAAGCCAGGTACACCGAGCACGCTGTCTTGTTTGAACGCCAATGGATCTAGAAAGGAGTCATCTACACGCCGATATATCACGTGGACTTGTTTCAGTCCATTGGTTGTTTTGGTATATACCTTATGATTGTCTACCACCAAGTCCCTTCCTTCTACAAGATCCACTCCCATCTGCCTGGCCAAAAAGGTGTGTTCGTAATAGGCCGAATTATATATGCCAGGTGTCAATATGACTATATAGGGTTTTGAGACCTGTGCCGATGCCAATTCCAACAATATTTCGTGCAGAAGCACTGGGTAATTGGAGACCGACCTTACGTTGGAACGAGAGAGCATGTCGGGAAATATACGCTTGGTGACCTCCCGGTTTTCCAACATATAGCTCACCCCGGATGGAGTGCGCAAATTGTCCTCCAGGATGTAGAATTTGCCATCGGCACCACGTATAAGGTCAATACCAGAAATATGCACGTAAATATCATACGGTACATTGATGCCAAAGGCTTCGCGGGTATAGTCTGGACATGAGGCAATCAACTCTGCTGGTATAACACCGTCATTCAGTATCTGCTGCTCATGGTAGATGTCTCTCAAAAACATATTTAATGCCTTGAGACGCTGTCCTATCCCTTTTTCCAAATTGTCCCATTCTTCCCCAGTAATTATTCTAGGGATAATGTCGAATGGGAAAATACGCTCGATCCCCTCGTTGTTGTTGTAGACTGTGAAAGTAATACCTTGATTCATGAACAGTTCGCCGGCTAGGCGGTGCTTGTTGCTCAGGTTTTCCACATCTAGTTTCTCCAAGGTAGAGAATACTCCCCCATACTGCCTGCGTATGCTCTTCGAGTCATACATTTCATCCCACGTATTTTCGTTGGGAATGTAGTTCTTTAACAACTGTTCTATAGCCATAATCTCAATTAAGGTTGTATTTCGTTGTTAATATTAAGTAGATTAGTTTTGTTTTGCAAAATTTTGTTAATAAAAATACGGTAAGTTTATTTTTTTTCTGTTTTTGTTTGCCATATAGCAATTTAATATTTAATTTTAGTTCCCCAATTTAATGAATATGGATGATCCAGAAGAACTACTGGGTCTTTTATATGCCGCATGGTCTAGAAGAATCTTCTTTTTTGCTATTGATGCCAATTTTTTCTCAGCATAGGGGAAAAGCCGTAGGGAAATTAACTGTATCTTCGTCATATGTTTCTAGATGACCTTCCCATTTATAGCATTATTCCGGATGTTAAACGAAAATTGCTGGAACAGAATACGCTTTTGGTGAGTGCAGATCCAGGTGCTGGCAAGAGTACTTTACTGCCGTTGGAACTGCTAAAAGAACCTTGGTTGGCTGACAAAAAGATCATACTCCTGGAGCCAAGAAGATTGGCCGCCATCAGCGTGGCAAAGCGCATGGCAGATATATTGGGTGAAGAATTGGGGCGAACTATTGGCTATCGAATACGCTTTGATAAGAAAACCAGTATTCACACGCGTTTGGAAGTGGTAACAGAGGGTATCCTTACCAATATGTTGCAGCATGACAATGCCCTGGAAGGAATAGGATTGGTGATTTTTGACGAGTTTCATGAGCGACGCATACATACAGATTTATCGCTGGCGTTGTGCAAGGAAGTACAGCAAATATTGAGGCCAGACTTGCGTATACTGATTATGTCGGCCACGCTTGATCTGGCAAATTTAAGTGCCATGCTTGGTGCCCCTTTGGTGCGTTGTGCCGGTAGGCAGTATCCTGTAAAAATAAACTATATGGGAAGGATGCTGCTGGAAGATTTGTCTGCTCATTGCGCTAAGGTAGTATGTCGGGCCATGCATGAAACGGAGGGAGATATACTGGTGTTTTTGCCGGGCCAGGCAGAAATTCGCACTTGTATGCAATTGTTGGAACAGCTTGTCGCTGGTCAGGTGGAGTTGCATGCATTGTACGGCCAGCTTTCTATGCAAGAGCAGCAAAGAGCCGTTCTGCCCAGTGCAGAGGGGAAGAGGAAAGTGGTATTATCTACCTCCATTGCCGAAACGAGTTTGACGATTGAAGGCGTCAAGGTCGTGGTAGATACCGGATTTACGCGGGAGCAGATTTTTGACCCCAGATCGGGGCTCTCTCAATTGCGAACAGTACCCATTTCGATGGATATTGCGGCGCAGCGATGTGGTAGGGCTGGCAGGCTAGCCCCTGGTACATGTTACAGAATGTGGTCTGCCGCTGATGAGGGGCGTATGAAAAATTTCATTACCCCAGAAATTTTGGAAGCGGACTTGCTGCCTTTGGCACTTCATATACTGCATTGGGGGGCATATGACGTGCAGACACTTACTTGGGTGTCGCCGCCACCAGAGCAGCGTTTTCAGCAAGCGATGTCCACGCTAGAGGAATTGGGCGCTGCAAAGAACCGTTATATAACGGCACACGGAAAAGAAATGGCCAATTTACCATGTCATCCGCGCATGGCTCATATGCTGTTGAAAGTGGTTGGTAGCCCCCTTTTGCCTTTGGCAACCGATCTGGCTGCCATATTGGACGAGCGCGATCCAATGGCACAGTTTTCCTCGACAGATATTGCTTTGCGCATGGATGGGCTTCGGCGCGCAAGGCGCGAAAATCGACTGGGTGCCTTTCGGAAGATAGACCAAGTTGCTCTATTCTACCGCCGCTTATTCGGTGTGGATCCGAGCAACGCAGCTGTGGATCCCTATGATTGCGGCTTGTTACTTTCCTATACTTTCCCCGAAAGGGTGGCACAAGCGTTTTCCGGAAGGATGGGACATTTTAAAATGGCCAATGGACATACAGCGATGCTGGACATGCAGGATGATCTTTCTCATGAACCATGGCTGGTAATAGCGCATGTGGATGCTCGTAAAGACTATGGCAAGGTGTTTCTGGCCGCTCCAATATCGTCAGAGCAGGTGCTAAAGCAAGCGCATATGCGCGATCAGGTATGCTGGAGCAAAAGAATGGGTGGTCTAGTGGCACGTCGAGAATGGTGTGTGGGGCATTTGCTTGTTGAAACCAAGCCAATATTGCACATAGCGGAGAACGTAAGAGTAAAAGCGGTCATTGATGCGGTACAAGCCGAGGGTGCAGATTTGTTGGATTTTGGTGACGCCTTTCTTCAATGGCAAAATAGGGTGTTGTCGCTCCGCTTGTGGAATAAGGATGAAAGGTGGCCCGATGTACGCGTGGAATCCTTGTTGCCACTTGCCAGCGAATGGCTTGCACCTTATATCACGGATGTACGCAAGAATGAGGATTTGAAAAGGCTAGACCTCAGGGATATTTTGAATAGTTGGCTACCCTATGCGTTGCAAGTTGAGCTGAAACAGCTGGCGCCGGAAAAAATACAAGTACCTAGTGGATCTCTTATAGCTTTGCATTACCGTGCAAATGGAGAGATGCCCGTGTTAGCGGCACGCTTGCAGGAAGTTTTTGGCATGTTAGATACTCCTACTGTCAATAGTGGGAAGCAAAAGGTGGTCATGCACCTGCTCTCGCCGGGATTCAAACCCGTGCAGGTGACTACAGATCTGAGAAGTTTCTGGAGCGATACGTATTTTGAGGTGAAGAAAGAGCTCAAAAGGCGTTATCCAAAACACGAGTGGCCTGAAAACCCCTATGACGCAAAACCAGTAAGAGGAGTGGTGAAGAAAAGGGGGTGATATATGCAGAGTTTATATGTAGGATAATTTTTCCTCGAGCTGAGCGTTTATGATGTCGGGAGCTTTGCTAAATGTGAAGTTGAAAATATTTTCGTTCATTGGTGTATAAGTAACAAAAAAAGAACTTAATTTTGCTGCGTTCTTGAAAAGATCTTGCGCTAGGCGAGGTTGGTTGGCGGCATTTGATGCGGCTTTAACAGTTTGTTACGAGAGGAAAAGGTAAAGAACGACTGTGTATTCTTTTAATAGGTTCATATGAAAAGAAAAAACATTCGAACAATACGTTCAAACGCGACAAAAGTGTTAATTATGACACTTTTTCTATTTGGCTGGCATTTGAGTGAAAGCTATGCGCAAAGTGATTATATTGAAGAGCATCTGCCGTTGGCAGATTCGCTTTCCAAGGTTTATGGAATACCATCGTCCGTGATTATGGGTATTGCAATTGTAGAGACGGGTGCTGGCGAAAGCAGAAATTCTAAATTGCTAAACAATCATTTTGGGATAGTTGGCTCCAACAATTTGAGGCAAACGCACGGTGTCAGAACCAGGTATAAACAATTTAGCGATGTGAGGGAGTCTTTTGATGCCTTTTGCAGCATGGTTGCCCGTAAGTACTATTACGCCAGATTGAAAGGCTCGGAGGATGTAGAAAAATGGGTAGAAGCGATGGCCAGTGCCGGATATTCTACCAAACCAACTGTCTGGAAAAAACGCATAATGACGATTATCTCAAGATACGATTTATGATTGAGAATTTTTGATGAATGCAAATAAACGGGTCTTTCTTTTTGTCCTTTTTTCCCTTTTAATCTATATTCTTCTTTCATTAGCCAGCTATCAGTACGGATTTTATTGGAAGCCTTTTGATAAAATAAACCTCTTGGCTGACGTGGTAGTGAGCCAAGGGCAAAAGGGTTTTTCTGGCTCAGCTAAAAAAAATGATCGCGCTGAGCTTTCGGTTCCTCCGCAGTTCAAAGAGCAGGATAGCCTGTTGGGACTTAGTGATATGCTGGATAGTCTCCAAACCTTATCGGCTACACCCAGAGATAGTAATGCAGACCCAGACGCTGGCGGGACCGTTGGTGATAAGGCCTTGATCCCCTTGCCAGATAGCATTAAGCACTTTTTGGAAATCAGTGCCCCGAAGCAATTAATTGCCAGTACGGGAGATCTGACGCAGGCTGCATTACCCCATGTGATGGCAAAGCTGGAGGCAATTAAGGAAGGGAAGCCAAAGAAACTACGGATAGCTTATTTGGGAGATAGCATGATCGAGGGCGATTTGCTATCGCAGACACTTCGTAGCCTACTGCAAAAGCAATTTGGGGGTAGGGGAGTAGGCTTTGTTCCCGTTACGTCGCCCGTGGCGCAGTTTAGACAGACGGTTACTGCCACAACCAGCGGCAGTGCTTGGCGAGACATACACTTTAAGAATAGCAAGCGAGGCAATTTCTTTTTTAATGGGCATATGTTTTTTTCTTCGGGAGCGGCAAAGGTGCGGATGCGTGATAACACCTATAAAGACAGCAGTGGCTATGTTTCCAAATATCTTCTCTATAGCAAGTCTGATTCTGTAGCCCACTTGGTAGTCAACGGCAGGGAAATGGAGCTTGCCCCAGGCTCACTTTTCAACAAGAAGCTGCTGAGCAAGGACAAAGGAAGGAATATTGAGTTTAGTAGTTTGGATACCTTGCTTCCTATATACGGCGTCACCTTTGAATCCGAAAACGGCGTTTTTGTGGACAACTTTTCTTTTAGGGGCATCTCTGGACTAGAATTCGGCCAGTTAAAGGCAGATTTTATGAGGCAAGTAGCCAAAGAAAATCCTTACGATTTGATTATTATTCAATTTGGCATTAACGTACTTTATCATGCCGATGATACCAATTTCAACTGGTACAAAAAATTGATGATTCCTGTCATCAACCGCATGAAAGCTGGCTTTCCAAACAGTGATTTTCTGATAGTGAGTAGTAGCGATAGGGCATTTTTTTACGATGGCGAATACCGCTCTGCCAAAGGTGTCAAGTCGCTGGTTAGAACCCAAGCGGAGATTGCCTATATGACAGGTTGTGCCTTTTATAATCAGTTTGAGGCGATGGGGGGCGAAAATAGCATCATTGATTGGGCCAATCAGGACCCAAGTTTGGCCAATAAGGATTATGTGCACCCAAATGGTCGCGGAATGAAGATTCTCGGCACATATCTGTTCGATGCATTTATGAAAGATTTGGGCAAGCTAAAGCGCAGCGAAGCACAACCGGAAGAGGAGGCGGTAACTCCATGACCTGGAACTTCTCCTTTGATTGGCAGGCTTTGATTGATCAATTGGCTTATGATCCGAAGAACCCTTTGTTGTTCAACAATGGTTTTTTTGTGTTCTTTTTTGCTTTTTTCATCGTGTTATATTACGCCTTTAGAAATCATTTGGCCATTAGACGGTACATATTTTGTGCTTTCTCCTTGTATTTCTTCTATAAAGCCAGCGGATATTTTGTGGGCTTGGTCGTGATATCGGCTTTGGTGAACTTCTGGCTGTCGCACCGCATCTATCTGACGCGAAAGAAAGGCGGAAGATTTGCCTATCTATTGACAGCGACGGTATTCAACCTGGGCTTACTCTTCTATTTCAAGTATACCAATTTCTTTGTGGAGCTGAGCAATTCCTTTTTGGATACCCATTTCAACAGCCTTCATATACTTCTTCCGATAGGCATCTCCTTCTATACTTTCGAAAACCTGAGTTATACCATTGATGTCTATCGTGGTGATTTCAAGCCAGCAAAGCGCTTTAGTGAATACCTGCTGTTTCTGTCCTTTTTCCCCAAGCTTATGATGGGGCCTATTGTCCGTGCGCACGATTTTGTTCCACAGATCAACAAACCGTATTGTTTATCCAATAGCGACTTCACTAAAGGGTTCTACCTCATCGTATCGGGCTTGATCAAAAAATTGATCATATCGGATTACATCACCGTCAATTTCGTAAATTACATTTTTGATGATCCAACACGATACACTGGGTTGGAAAACCTCTTGGCTGTATATGGTTATGCCATTGTGATTTACTGCGATTTCAGTGGTTATAGCGACATTGCCATTGGCATAGCCAAATGGTTGGGCTTCGATATTCCTCCCAACTTCCTGTCGCCTTATCAGAGCCGTAATATTACCGAATTTTGGCGCAGATGGCATATATCACTGTCCTCTTGGCTAAAGGACTACTTGTACATCCCCCTAGGAGGAAACAGGAAAGGTAGTGTAGCTACCTGGCTGTTTACAGCGTTGTTCTTTTTCGGGCTCTATTTTGGCAGTATACATTTGTTGGGATTATCCTCCATCTATTCGCTGGCTCTTTGTGCCGCAGTCCTACTTATCCTGGTAATTCCCGCACTCATTACCCGAAAGGCGAAAGGGGTAACTGCCAATATGAACCTATTGACGACCATGTTGCTGGGCGGCCTTTGGCATGGTGCCAGCTTCAACTTTATTATCTGGGGTGCCATGCATGGTATGGCCCTTGCTGTACATAAGATATGGATGTTGCTGACCGACAGGTTGTTGGGCGGACTCAAGGAAAATGGCATTTATCGTTTTGTAATGGTTTTGGTGACCTTTCATTTTGTCTGTTTTTGTTGGATTTTCTTCAAGGCAGCCAACTTCGATGTCGCCATGGCTATGATTTACCAGATATATCGAGATTTCAACTTATCGGTCTGGGATGCTTTTTATGCCAATTACCATACCGTTTTGTATATGATGGCCATAGGGCTGCTTATCCATTTTATACCTGATAGCTGGGCGGGCGATTTCATAACGAAGCTCAACAAGGTGCCATTATTGGCCTATGTGGTCGTTTTTTTCCTGTTTGTGGTTCTGTACGGTTTCTTTAAGTCTGCAACACCCGTCATGCCTATTTATCTACAGTTCTAGCAAGGGGTTTCACGGTGTCTTGTGCCGCGGCCTGTACCTGTTCTAGGTATTTGATATACCTATTGAAGCCGTCTGCGAGGGCGTCAAATAGTAAGTTCCCTTGTAATTCATATGCCTTGGCCTGATAGTGTATTTTGTCTGTTTGATACAATCCGTGTTTTAACCACGCTTTTGCAGAACCATATCCTCCAGTAATGCCGTATAGATCCCATAACGCAATGCCGTAGCGGCGACAATAGTATTGCAACGCCAAATTAATACGCTCTAACATCTCGTTTGGCACTCCTCTATTGTACGAATCAGCAGCAGTAGTGATTAGGATGTCCGCCTTGGGGTTTATTTCCTTGATGTGGGTAATAAAATCCTGCACCTGAAGAAGGTAATTGTCTTCGTTCATGGTATTGGTGATGGCTTCGTTAGTGCCAAAAGAAAGGATATACAAATCACTTTTCAAGGCCTTTAACTGATTCCAAAAATTGGCATCTGCATTATAGTGTGCATACTGTGCTCCATTTACGCCAATGGCATGGTATAGTACACCTGGCTCGCTGCGCTCTAGGGAGGCCCCATAAAAATACCGCGTGGCAGGCGCGTTGGATGAATAGATAGAGAATCCGTTGGTTTCTTTCGTGAGCTGTAGGCTGTCTGCCTGATAGGGGTGTCCCAGCTGTGGCATAATGTCTAGCTGGTACGTTTTTGCCGATTTGTTCGGATTTATGAACCAAGTACTAGGAGAGGAGTTTTGGCCCAAGAATAATCGAATGATGTCAAAATCTGAGTTTTGGTGGCGCAAATTGATTTGGATATCGCCCTTTCCACTGAGCTTGTTCATGCCAAAGCCGCCCAGACCATGCAACACGTTGTTTCTGCTGTAACTTAGTCTGCTACTGCTCCACCTGGAGGAGGAAGAACTGAAGAAATCTTGTGGACCATTAGTACGTGCCAGCTGGTAAGGAAATACAAAGCCTCTTCCTGCATTGCCAAAGAAATCTTGCAGGCCATTTCGGACTTCCTTGGTCAGTAAGTCTGTTTGGATATGTGAGTCGCCTATATGCACCACCGATACGCGATCTATTTTGCCTTCCTGCAACAAGGATAGTTTACGGAAAAAGGATTGAAGATGCCAATAATTGCTGATAGTATCTGCATGGCTGTCAATAAAATTATAAGTGCTGGAATAACGCTTTTCGGTTATAGGATGCCAAGAAATCAACTCGTCAGCAGATTTTGTTTGTTTATTTGCTGGATCGGAACACGCGATATGCAGAAAATAAAACAGAACGAATAAACAATTCATGGTTTTCATGTTTGCGCAAAATCAATTAACGATGGAAGCCAGAAAATGGTATAATCCAAGATGCGGGCGACAATGGGGCAAAAATAGCAATAATTAACGGATGTGTCGTTAGGGCATTTCTATGGTTCGATTTTTAACAAACAGCGTTCTTTTTGCAATAAGTCGAGATAGTTGTGACTTGTCAGCTCTGATTTGATACGGGAATTCTCTTGTTTATAGTAGCGATTGAGTTCTTTGCGGTGCAGGGCGGCAATGAAGCGGCGTACTTCTGTTTCGCTTTGTAAGATCAGACCTGGCACGGTTACTGGCTTTTGGGTTTCTTCACTAAGGGCTACCATGGTGAAGTAGCTGGAATTGGTATGTTTTACCGAGCGTGTTTTGATGTTTTCAGCCAGCACCTTGATGCCTACCACCAAGGAGCTATTGCCCACATAGTTGACAGAGGCCTGTAGGCTAATGATTTCGCCCACCTCTACAGAGGCAAGGAAATCGACATTGTCAATGGAGGCCGTGACGCAATAAGCGTCGGCATGTTTGGCCGCACAGGCATAGGCCACCTTGTCCATCAGCGAAAGGATGATGCCGCCATGAATCTTTCCTCCAAAATTGGAATAAGAGGGGATCATGAGTTCGGTCATGGTGGTCTGCGAAGCTGCAACTGGTTTAAAGTCTTCCATAATTTTCTTTTTTTGTTTGGGGATGAAACGGCACCACTATAGCTGTCTCACTAACGATATATGAGCTCTTACGGATACCTCATCAGCGAGAACCATGCCTCCCGTTTCCATCAATGGGCTGTAGGTAAGGTTGAAAGCTTTACGACTTATCGTGAAATTTGCTTCAAAGGCGGCCCTCATATGATCATTATATGCTATGAGGCCAATATACTGAACAGGAAACGTCAGCTCCTTTGTGACATCCTTGATGGTGAGTTTTCCGTTCAATTGAAAAGTATCCTTATCTTTTCGCGTAAATTGCGTAGACGTAAATAGGATATTCGGATAATCTTTCGAAGCAAAGAATGCCTCTGACTTGAGGTGTTCGTCTCGGTAAACTTCATTGGTAGACACACTGTCGGCAGCAATAATGGCGTTTATATGCGTGCCGTCAAAATCGTCGTCCTCAGTAGACGCCTTGATTGAAAAACTTTTGAACTGGCCCGTAGCAGTCGATATTAGCATGTGCTTTACATGGAAAATGATATTGGAATGATGAGCATCGGTTGACCAGAGAAATTGCGACATAACGTAATGATATGCTAGTGAATGGCACGAATCTATGAAAATTATGAAAAAAATGGATAGAGAGAATATAAAATAGCTCATATGTTGATATCCTGCTGACAATCACCGTCTATAAGAATTGATGAGATGTAAGGGACTATATTTGTCTCTTTTTTTATAATGGCACGCCTTTTGTTTATAGGGGGTAAATAGTTGTTTTATACTTGTTTTTTGGCTTTTGAATGTGTTTTTCTTTCAGCCCAAAACTACTTTAAGAAGATAAAAATGGAAAAGAAATATTTTAATGTTTATTTGTTTTTGGCGGCTACCTGTATGTTACTGATGAATACCTGTGCATCGAAAAAGGCCGCAACAACAGGAGGAGACCTCACGGGTTCATGGGAGTTGGAATATATAACTGGCCCCAGAATAGCGTTCGATGGCCTATATCCAAATAGGAAGCCAGAAGTGAATTTTGATGCTTCGGAAAAGAGAGCCAGTGGCAACACGGGATGCAACACCTTTAGCGGTGGTTATACGCAAAATGGTGATGGCCTCTCCTTTTCAAAAAATATGATAATGACCAAGATGTTCTGTCAGGGAGATGGGGAACAAGTATTTGTAAGCACGTTGGAGAAAGTAAAAACTTATAAGTTAAACGGCGAAAAACTGAGTTTTTATGATGGCGATGTTGAGCTGATGCGCTTTCATAAAAAATTGTAAGGAAATTATATGCAACAAAAAAGGGGATCTTCTCATGAAGATCCCCTTTTTTGTTGCGCATTGGCGATTTTTATTTTTGGTTTTCCTTTTTATATGCTTCGTTCAATCCATCTACCACTTCCTTCGTTACTTCAAGACTTTCATCGGCAAATAAGATATTCGGGCTGGCTTTGGTATAAGTCAATACCAGTTTGTAACCTTTTGCCTTTGCGTGTATTTTCAGGTAATCTGCTATTTTATTGTAGAGTTTCTCATTCTCATCTGCTGTTTCCCTTGAGAAGGCGGCACCGGCGTTTTGCTCATGCTGGGCAAGTTCCTGTTGCTTACGGGCCAAACGTTCTTCCGTATTTTGGCGGTCTTGGCCACTCATAGTAGCAGCCTTTTGCTGATAATCGGCCACCTCACGTTGAAAAGCTGTTCCTTTCGCTTGTAGCTCGCTTTGTGCTTTCTTTCCTTTTGCTTCTATACGTGCGTTTACTTCTTTTGCATAGGTGTAGTTGGCCAAAAGAGAGTCAGAGTTTACATAGACAATTTTTTCCGCAGTTAAAACAGCCGATTTGGTCGAGTCGTTAGTGCTTGCCTGTGAGTCACTGGGAGTATTTCCTTTATTACCACATGCGGCAACACCCGTGGCAATGGCTATTCCGATACCGATTTTAGCTATAGAAGTAAATGATTTCATCTAATTTGTTTTTTGTTGTTTCTGAAATTGTTTGGCCTTTTTCTAGACGGCCAATGTTGTCATCCTTAAAGGATAAATTCCTTTTGATGGGCAAAGATAGACTTTACAATCCATTTGAACAAAAACCTATTGACTTTTAAATATTGCACTAAATCAACCATTATAATCTTAGGTTTGACGATAAGGATAAAGCGACATAAATGAGGATAATTGAAGAAAAATTCGTATTTTTGGGCTTTGGAACTTTAAAACTAAATGAGCGAAGAAAACAACAATAAATCCAACTATTCGGCGGATAATATTCAGGTGTTAGAGGGGTTGGAAGCTGTACGTAAGCGTCCATCCATGTACATAGGCGATGTTGGAGTAAAAGGGTTGCACCACCTGGTTTACGAAGTGGTAGACAACTCCATCGATGAGGCGCTAGCCGGATATTGTACCGAAATTCAAGTGACTATCCTAGAAGGCAATTCCATATCGGTAAGGGATAATGGTCGTGGGATACCGACCGGAATTAACAAGAAAGAGAACAAATCTGCACTGGAAATGGTTATGACCATGCTCCATGCCGGTGGTAAGTTTGACAAGGATACCTATAAGGTGTCCGGTGGTCTGCACGGTGTAGGGGTTTCCTGCGTGAATGCTTTGTCTACCTTATTGGTAGCGGAGGTACATCGCGAAGGAAAAATCTTCAAGCAAGAATACGAGCGCGGTAAACCCATGTATGACGTAAAGATAGTGGGAGAGAGTGATAGGACGGGTACCATCGTGACGTTTCACCCGGATCCCGAGATCTTCACCTTGACCACGGTGTACAACTACGATACACTTGCTGGGCGTCTGCGTGAATTGGCTTATCTCAATAAAGGTATCAGCCTTACCTTGACCGATCAGCGTGAGCAGCTGGAAGATGGCACTTTCCGCACGGAGTTGTTTTTCTCGGAAGGGGGATTGAAGGAATTTGTCAAGTTTTTAGACGGTACGCGTCAGGCATTGATTCCCGAACCGATATATGTGGAGGGAATGAAGCAAAATATCCCTGTGGAATTGGCCTTCCAGTACAACGATACTTATTCTGAGAATGTTCATTCGTATGTGAACAACATCAATACCATCGAGGGAGGAACGCATGTAGCTGGCTTCAGGCGTGGGCTAACACGTACGCTGAAAGCCTATGCAGATAAATCGGGATTGCTCAAAAATCTCAAGGTAGAAGTGACGGGCGACGATTTCCGGGAAGGTCTTACGGCAGTGATATCGGTAAAAGTGGCCGAACCTCAATTTGAGGGGCAAACCAAGACCAAACTTGGGAACAATGAGGTAATGGGGGCTGTCGATCAGGCCGTGGGCGAGATTCTGGGCTTATATTTGGAAGAAAACCCAAGGGAGGCCAAGGCAATTGTTCAAAAAGTGGTCATCGCTGCCCAAGCTCGTGCCGCCGCACGCAAGGCACGCGACATGGTACAACGTAAGAGCGTGATGGGAGGGAGTGGTCTTCCAGGCAAGTTGGCCGATTGTGCCAATCATGACCCCGCCAAATGCGAGATTTATCTAGTGGAAGGTGACTCGGCAGGAGGTACTGCCAAGCAAGGACGGAATAGGGAGTTTCAGGCTATACTTCCACTGCGAGGTAAAATACTCAATGTGGAAAAGGCCATGGAGCATAAGATCTACGAAAACGAGGAAATAAAGAATATGTTTACGGCCTTGGGCGTGAGCATAGGAACCCAGGAAGACGCCAAGGCATTGAACTTGGATAAATTGCGCTATCACCGTATCATTATCATGACCGATGCCGATGTGGATGGATCACACATTACCACGTTAATCCTCACTTTCTATTTCCGTTATATGAAAGAGTTGATAGAAAATGGTTATGTATATATCGCTACGCCTCCACTCTATTTGGTGAAGAAAGGCAAGGAATTTGAATATGCTTGGGACGAAAACCAGCGTCTTGCAGCTATCCAAAAATTGAAGGGAGCAGGGAAAGAAGATAGCGTGCATGTGCAGCGTTACAAAGGTCTGGGTGAAATGAATGCCGAGCAGCTTTGGGATACAACCATGAACCCCGATACACGTACCTTGAGACGGGTAAGCATTGAGAATGCGGCTGAATGTGACCGAGTTTTCTCCATGCTAATGGGCGATGAAGTGGCTCCACGCAGAGAATTCATCGAGCGTAATGCAAAATATGCCAAGATAGACGTATAATGACCTAAATAGGTTACCCATCAATATAAAGAGCCCCAAGTTTAAAAAACTTGGGGTTTTTCTATGTTATGACAAGGGCTTTTCGATACATTTACCTGTTTTTATTATTTATATTTATTGAGATACAACATGAACCGAAGCGTTCCAATTGCTAATTCCAGTTTCTCTTTTATCAGTCACCTGAAATGTCCCGCTTGCGGGACACGTTATGAAGTAGACCTTGTTCAGACCGTTTGCCGAGTTGGTGAATGCGGAAGTACCTTATATGCCAAGTATAATTTACCTTCAGGCCTATCGGCTAAGGAGCTACTGAAAGGGCGTCCTGCGAATATGTGGAGGTACCACGAGTTCCTGCCCGTACTGCAGGGGGAATGTGTCGTCAGTTTGGGAGAGGGCTTTACGCCTATTCTGTCGATGAAGCACTTAAGCAAACTGACCGATGGCCTTTCTGTAATATGGAAGGATGAATCGGGCAATCCTACGGGATCCTTTAAGGCCAGAGGTCTCAGTGGTGCCGTTTCAAAGGCGCATGAGCTAGGGATAAAACATATTGCTACACCTACTGCGGGTAATGCCGGAGGAGCTTTGGCGGCCTACTGCGCTAGGGCGGGAATCCACGCACATGTCTATATGCCCAAGCAGACACCAAAGGTATTCAAGGATGAATGCAGGCTATATGGCGCTGAAGTGATCGAAGTGGACGGGAACATCGCAGACTGTGGTAAGCGAGCCGATACAGATGCGCGGGAAAAGGGCTGGTTCTTGGTGTCTACGCTGAAAGAACCTTATAGGCTGGAGGGAAAAAAAACCATGGGCTATGAAATAGCGGAGCAGTTGGGGTGGAAGTTGCCCGATGTCATCCTGTACCCTACCGGTGGAGGAACCGGCCTTTTGGGGATATGGAAAGCTTTTGATGAGCTGGAGCAGCTGGGATGGATAGATAGCCGTAGGCCCAAGATGGTGGCTGTACAGTCCGAGAGTTGTAAAGGGATAGTAGAAGCTTTCCATAGCGGAAAGGAAACGGCAGTGTATCAGGATAACGGTTTTACCATGGCCAATGGTCTGCGCGTACCCAAACCTTATGCCGATCGCTTGATTTTGCAGGTGCTTCGTCAGAGCGGCGGTACCGCCATCGCCGTTGCCGATGATGACATGGAGAAGGCGCTAAAAGAGATCGCCGCCAACGAAGGCTTGCTGTTTGCGCCGGAAGGAGCTGCTTTGTGGGCCGCTTTTAAGCGGTTACATGCCTCCCAGTGGTTTTCGGAGGGGCAGACTGTCTTGCTGCTAAATACGGGAAGCGGTTATAAATACCTTGAAAATCTGTCTATTTGAATCGAGCGACACAGCAGATCGTTAAATAGCGTTTAAAACTGTAAATAAGCCTCTTGTAAAAGTTAATGATGGTTAAAAATCTTGCTTTTTGAACTCATAATTTCCTCCTTTGACTCGTCGAGATCATATGGTTATTTCAATGTCGAAGATTATGTTAATAGGAAGAAAAATAGTGCTGAGTACGTTTTTACTTACTCTTGGGGCAACAATGGCTATGAGCCAGACCCCGTCGCGTATACAATTGGTGACGCAAAAGTTGAATCTTGTTTTTGGGGAGAAGCAGTCTAGCTATCGGGCTACCAATGTTACTTATACAATAGAATATCCGCGCGTTTTTGATGCGGGGAACGAAAATGCTCCGATACCATTTCTCCCTGATTCTTTGGCTAGGAAAGGCGGAAAAGATGAAAGGCCCGGAAATGAGCTGATGGGGGCAAGACCTAGACCAGAGATGCCCTTTTTTCCGCTTAGGGAAAAAGAGGACGATAAGGGCATGAAGCTATACGTTAGCGTGTATGCCAACGATATCGACGATGATCTTTACAGTGCTATTGCCAGTGGTGATGGTCTGACGGGTAATGTCACTTATATGGACAGCGGTAAGGAAAGGCAGGTTGCCTTTTCGAAGGCTAGGCTGGTAGGAGTCGATGAAAGCTACGTAGCTGGTGCGCCAGACCGTATGCTCAGTATATGCCTGTTGATAAACCAAGGAAGTTTGAACGGACATGCCATAAGTCTCAATATGCCTAGACGTCCTGGATCACCAAAATACTAATTATCCTTTTTCATTAGTTTCCGTTTGGCCCTTTCCCGTTTTGGGAAAGGGCTTTTTTATGGCATAAGAAAATTACATACATAAATTTCTTATGTATGTAAATAAATTATATATTTGTCGTATGAGTTCAGCAAAGTTATTGAAAGGGACCTTACAGACCATTATCCTCAAGTTGTTGGAGGATAAGGATAGGATGTATGGCTATGAAATCACCCAAAAGGTGAAGGAATTGAGTGATGGGGAGTTTAAGTTGACGGAAGGGGCTTTATATCCGACCTTGCACAAGCTGGAGGCAGACGGGCTTTTGGAGACCAGTACGGAAATGGTGGATGGGCGCGTGCGCAAGTATTATTCGCTTTCCACCGATGGGAAGGCCGAGGTGCAACACAAGATGAGCGATGCCGCACTTTTCATAGAAAAGCTGCAGCAGGTGCTCAACCTGAAACCGTCGATAGGATAAGGAAAAGAATCAAAGATAAAAATTAGGGAAGCGATGTCGTTAACTTTTGACCAGCAGGCATATATCAAAGACTATGTGTACAAGGTGGTGACCTATCAGGAGACTTACGAAGAGGTGAGCGATCACCTCATCACGGCCTTGGACGGACGGCGGTTTTCTACGGAGAACGAATTGGCGGCGGCCATGTTGCAAATTATAGAAGATGATTTTGGTGGACTGCCTCAAATAATAAGTGCCGAGCGTAATTTCAGTAGGGAGTTGGCCGAGAGATGGAAGATTGTCCATGTGAGGGAGCTTAGATCTTTCCTTCGCAATGCATGGTTCTGGTGTGGTTTGGCGGTTATTTTTTTTGTGCTGTACAAAGGACTCTTGACGCATTATGACAACAAGATTGTATTGGTCCTTTATTTTCTTTTCGCGACTTTACCCTTAATGTACCAATTACCTTTTCGTCTGGCACAATGGGGTAAGAAGAAATCCATCAAAAACAGGGCTTTGGATTTAATAGGCAGCAGATTGACGTTTTCATTTTCATCGTTGCTAATTATACTAAGTTCCGACATTGGTCGGGAACTAGGTGATTTTATAAAGTATGTGTACAGTTTTGTGCTTTTTTTTCTGATTGTGTGCTGTACATTGATTGTAAGGTTGATACATAAGAAAATGAAGCCGATGCGCTTGGCAAGTAAATGATTGGAGTATTCAGACATAAGTAACAGACATGGCATTGACTAAAGAACAAGAGATTTACATCAAGAATTACGTGAACTTGATGGTCGACTACCGGGAGACCTATGAAGAGTTGAGCGATCATTTGATCAGTGCATTGGAAAATTCGGATTTTCGTGATGAGGGTGAGTTGCGGGAAGCTCTTACGGTGGTGATGGATGAAGACTTTGGTGGGGCTTACGAAATAGTAATGCAGGAAAGGGAGCGGTCTAAGCTCTTGGTATCCAAGTTGGGTAAGGAACACTTTAAGGGATTCCTCGTGAGCCTTTCGCGACCATGGATTTGGTTGGTGCTTGTCGCCACATTTTTTGCGAGCCAACGAATGGCTGTTTCTATCAGTTCTGTGCAGTTATACAAGAGTTGTCTGGCGATTATGATACTGCCTACATTGGTCTTTGGACTGTACAAATTCGTGACGATAAAGGGGAAGAAATCCATAAAGGAAAAGGCGGTGTTCAATATGGCGTTTTTGATGTTGAGCATGAACCAAATGGTCGTACTTTTTTTCAATGAGGTGTTAATTGATTTTTCGGAAGGTAACAAAGTATTTGTCCTGCTTCTACCAGTTGTGTTGATCTATGCCTATAGCATTAGTATTATCAGCTTTATGAACAAGGAGATACAGGTCATCAAACATTTGGTCAAGCTAGCATAGCTTTTTAAGATGGAACTACTACTACCATACGAGATAGATTGGGTAAAGCACAGGCTACGTATTTATCATATTAAATATGATGAGGTATACCATGAAATCTATGACCATATGCTGTCTGCCATGGAGTATAAGCGACAACACGGAGATAGCAGGGAAATATTGAGCCTTTTTCAGGAGGTGATGGATGAGGACATCGGTAGTCACCAAGGCATTGCGAAGATGCAATCCGATATGGAGACATCGGTAAACAGATACCTTTCACGCGCTGTTAAAAGATTTTTTTTGGAGGGATTCAGAGGCCGTCAAGCCTTATGGACATTGATGCTGTTTGCCGCTATCTATGCTTGCTCGCAGGTGGTGGTAGCACAGAAAGCATTCTTTTTGATTTCCTTAGGAGCCGTGCTTTTTGGACCAGTAGTACATGTAATAATAAAGTCGTGGCGGCGTCTTTACCGACTTGGTGACAGGCGAAAGCCTTCTTTGGTCGTGTCTAGCATGTTGAACTTGTCCAACTTTCTTATCCCATGGTTTATGGTCTTTGTATTAAACCTGTCCATGCTGCTTTCGCTTTTTTCGAAAGAGGAAGTCTCCAGGGATGCCGTACTGGTGTTTCTAGGGCCAGCAGGGCTATCTTTGTTGCTCACACTGGCCATTGTTTACTGGCAGGGTTTTGCCAAGACGTTGAATACGGATTATAAGAGGATGTTGCAAACCGATTAAATTTCTTGTATGGAAAATTCTGGACACAGCCACGCTCATGGCCGTTATCAAAACGAGCCGTATAGATTATGAACAATTGGTAAAACAGCATGAGGAAATTGACCGCACATCAAATTGAGGAGTTAAAGAGTTTCATCTCCAAGCGGGGCTTCGTCTATACCGATGTACAGTTGGAGATATTGGATCACTTTGCCTGCAAGGTAGAAGAAAAGATGAATCTAAATACTAATTTGGGTTTTGAGGATGCGATGACTGCTGCTCATCGTGATTTTGGTGTTATGGGCTTTGCACCTATAGAAGACGCCATAGGCAAAGATATCACTAATAGGTTGAAGCGCGAGGCGAGACAGGTTCTTAAGCATTGGTTTACTAGTGCTCGTGTACTTTTGGTTCTGTTCTTTTTGTTCTTGTCAAGCAAATTTTATTTGCTTATAGCCAAGCCTACATTGTGCTTGGTCATGTTGTTCGCGGCATATTTGTGCTGCTTGATCTATTTCTTGATTTCCATCTATAGAGACCAATATCGCTTCAAAAATATGTTAGCCTATAGAGTGGCTGGGAGCTTTATAGGCGCCATGGCTGCCTGGCCTATTTTCTTGCTGAATTGCTATCAAATGATTGGGCGTGCATCTTGGTCGGACAACCCGCTGATGGCGCTGCTTTTTGCAATACTGCTCATCATCCAAGTGTTGTTTTTTGTCGTTATGTGGCGTTTTTATAGAGAGACTAAGGCACGGTGTGATGAACTTGGGCGCATTTATGGGACAAGTCAGGCCACGCAGCGATAGTATTTCCTTAAAACAGCACGCCAAACTTGATGAATAAGCGTTTGAAGGTAATTCGGTCTTCCTGCATGCTACTCACGCCCTCTGGCAGTGCTGCCGAAGTACCAGAAGCTGCAAATTCCGTAAAGCGTAATGCTTCATAAATGGTGGCCCTTTGCAATTTGTAGCCCAAGCTTAAGGTGAAGGTATCCCTGCCTTTTTGTTTGAAGCCCAATCCAAAAGCTGGGTTAAACATGAAGCCACCTTTGTACCATTCTTCCACCGTATTCTTCTGTAACCAAGAAAATCCATGTCCCACATCTACGGATAAATAAGGATAGGTTTTGTCGTCGTTCAAGGCCAATCTGGCGCCGAAAGCAACAGGCAATAGAGTGAGCTCCGGATAGGAGTCTACCGAAATACTAACGCCAAAAAAGCCAACCCTGTTCAAGTGAATACCATGGAAGCTTTGGAAGGTGAAGCCCGAACTACTGGTCACCGACTTATTGCCCATCAGCATGCCCATTTCCGTGTGATGGCTATAGCCTATCGACTGTGCTTGGCAGGTAGCAAACCAACAAAGCCAACAGCATGAAGCGTTGAATATTAATAAGATGCTCGCTTTGCGCATAGACTATCCGTTGCCGATGGAAATGGTGCTTAACTTTTTTAAGTTGCCTGAACTTTTATAGTCGTATTGCGATACGCCGTCGGAACCCACTACAATAAGCGATTTGCCCGTTGGTATAACGTCGTATGACTTCTGGTTTTGCAGAAACTCCAATTGATTTTTGTCTATGTTCAACACATCGGCGGCATTGAAGTATTTTAGTCCATATTGTCCTTCGCAAATGAAGAGCCTATTGCCATCCAGGCCAAGTCCATGCGGGTTGCGCATCTCATAGCTCTTGAGCAACACTGGATTTGAAAGATCTTCTATGTTTAATATTTCCAATCGATCAACTCCCTGCTGGCAGAAATTGCCGCTACGAAGGGTCACGAAAGCATGCTTGTCGTTGACCACCACGGGGTCGCAGGCTGTGAAATGCTGATAGACAGACTTTCTCACCGGAGCAGATGGCGTACTTGCATCATAGATATGCATGCCCGTAGTGGAACCGATGAAAAGATTGTCCTTATAGGGGAAAATGGTCTCGATACCCCAGCCCAACGAGATATCGCTTACGAAGCTGGGGGAGCGAGGTTGTGATACATCGAACAGGCGTAGGCTGCTTTGGTCAACGGCATAGAGGTGACTTTTCAATAATGTGAAGCGCGCCATGGAGCCCCCTTGTCCATAGGTTTGGCCGCCAGCTGTCCATCCGCCTCCTCCAGAAAAATTAGCAGCAGCATCGTTGAACGCAATCAACCTGGGATCACTTTGTGGGACGGTGTAAGATACGATAGAATCCTTGTAGGTGACAAGCATGCTTTTCTCGGTATTGATAAACATGTGTGGGAATACATCCTCTACTCTTTTTACCAGTTGGATGTTGTCTATGTCACTGATGTCGAAGGCCAATAGATCAACGTAACTGTCTGCGTATAGTATGTTGGTGTTTACTGCCATATCCACGGAACCGGGGATCTTCAAGAAATGAATCTTCTTGGGAGAGGAAGGATTTTGATTGTCAAAAACGTGAATGCCCTCATTGGGCTCACTGATAAAAAGGTAGTCGCCATAGACATATATCTTACCCGTAGCAGCAATTGCCTTGGGCGATGTAAGACCGACTTGCATGGCTCTGACTTCGGAAGTTTTTAGATATACCGGTACTTGAGTAATGTAAGTATAGGTACTTTCTACCTTGTCGTTGCACGACAAAAAAGTTGAAAAAATCAATAGGGAAAAAATAGCCCAGCGAGCACGGCTTCCATGACGTAGCTGTTTAGATTGACGAATCATAATTTAACGTTTGAGATTAATGGATAAAACCAACCAACCTTACTTGGGGAATTTATTCTTATGTGTGTTTATTCAATTCCCCATCCTTCTCACGTGTAATTAAACGTGACTGATCATCAATGTGCTACAGTTTTTTTAAAAGAAATTATAAGCCCTTAATAAATTTCACAATTCCCTCTACAAGGCCCCGGTCTATAGGTAGATTGGGGTTGGTATACGTGTCCAGATTTTCTTTTCTGTCTATAGGAGCCTCTTTTAAGACATGATTCAATCCCTCGACCAAGAGCAATTGGGCGTTTGGTGCGGCAGCCTTTAGCTTTTCGGCATTGTCCGTAGGTACTTGTAGATCCGTGGTACCACCTATGATGAGTGTGGGCAGTTTTACTTTTTTGATTTCCTCTGCAGGGTTGACCTTAAAAGAAGTGATCAAAAAAGGCTGTATGGAAGGTGCAAAAAGGGCGTTCAGCTCTTGTGGTACATCATCCACTCTTTGTGACTGTTTTAGCTTGGTTAGGATAGGTTCGACTTGTTTAGCCAGTTCGGGTTGCGATATTAGTTGTTTTTCAATAATATCACTCAGGTTTTCGCCTGCGCCGCAAAGAGAGATGAAGGCATATGGCGTCGTCTTTTGGACAGCTACCATACCGATGGTTGATCCCTCGCTATGGCCAATCACGATAATTTTTCCAAACTCCGGTTTGCTTTTGAAGAATTGTATAATGTATGCGGCATCATCTACAAAATCATCGAAAACCAGTTCCTTGGTACTGGCATTGAAATTGGAGCTTTGTCCTACCAGCCGTTTGTCGTACCGATAGCTCGCAATGCCTGCTTCCGAGAGTGCTTGGGCCAAGAGCAAATAGGGACTGGCACTTACACCGTATGGATTGTTGCCGTTTCTGTCGGTTGGCCCACTGCCCGCTATGATGATAACTAGAGGCATTGCTTGTTTAGCTTGCTTTGGCAAGATAAGGCTACCGCTTATTACGCCATCGTTTACCCTGATGTTGATTTCCTCTTCTCCGTTTGCTAAGTTACCGCTTCTAGCTTTGGGCGAGCCCTGGATGAAAAAACCTTGGATTAGGCCTTTTTCGTCAAAAGAAAAACTCATGGGTACTTCATATTGCTCGAATATTGCCGATAACAACAGTGGATTTTCGGATGAAGGATCGGCTGGACCAATATGTTCATATTTGCCAAACTGTCCATTGAGCTGTTCCCATAGTTCAGCCATTTTTACTTCGGTTACGGCTGTTTGGAAATTGGCACTGCAATATTGTTTCAAAGCTTCGGCATACTCGTTTTTTTGCAAGTGCCCCAAGAACGAGGTGACTGTTTGCAGTCGGTCTTGACATTGCGCAATGAAACTACAGAGGAATAAGCACGCGGTGATAAGAGGAGATTTAAGTGTCATGTTGCAGTACTGTTTTTTGTTTTGATGTTGTTAGTGACGAAACAAAGATATGGTGATTTTGTTCTAGCAGATCAGTTTCCATAAGCTAGCCATCGCTTTTGACAGCGGGAGCAAAATGGACTCCAGACACTTTGCTAAACCCTAAAAGAGAGGGGTTAAGAGGGGTTTTGTTGAAAATTGTCCTGTAGTGAAATACGACGTATATCTGATTTTTTAGAGCTGTATGGGTAAACCGAAGGCTTAAAATGCTTTTAAGAAAGCCATAGCGATAGGGCTTTTGTAAATATTGCGGTTCACGTCGCTTTCCGGGCCTATCCGTTCTTCGACGACTTTTGTCCGGATAAAGATATCCACATTGCCCTGTTGGTAATGTCGTACGGGCAGTTCCGGTGGCAAGGAATTAGTTATCGCTGCACTTTCGGTTGCCCCTTGCTTCCCATAACTATCTAAAGCCAACTGCTCCTGTAGGTCATGTAGTGACCATCCCTCTTCCAAGGCACGTCGGACATAATAGTCTTGGATGTCACCGTTTGCCAATGGAAGTAGTAAATCGATATATTCCCAAGGTAAAAATTGTATGAGTCCTGTATTATCGTTATCAGCTTGCTTCACGAAACGCACGCAGGAGAAAAACCACTGTGGGCCAAAGAGGGTGCCCAGCAGCTCTTCCACCTGCTTGGACATCGCCATCAGGCGTTCGTCCGTTCGCTTGTGGCCCAGCTCATCCAGCAGCGAATAGGATACGGTGATACCCAATTGCCGGAACGCGTTATTGATACGGAGGTTCAACAAATTATTACTTTTTATCTGGAAGGCCAAGAGCTTATCGTCTATAGCATGCAGCAGCTCGATGGCCTCTTTCGGGGCATCAAGTCCATCTATGTCCGGCCATTCCTGCGGTACTATGGGTTCAAAAAGTGAACGAAAATCGGCAGCCCCTGGGCCATTGAAGTAACCTTTCAGGCCGGTGATATCTTCGCGGGGAATCTTCAGGTCAGACGGTAAATCTGCAAGGGCTTGATCCGCATGGTCGCGCTGTACATGCTCCGTTTCAAATCGCCTTTCGGCTATCTGCTCCTTCAGCTGCGCAGGGCTTAGCCTCTCGTTCAAGATCAACGCGGCATAGAACTCCCACTCGTAGGCCGTTTCCAAATCCAGGAATATCGGGACGGAATCCCAAGTAATGGCGTATGAAATCTTCAACAGGGTTTCTGCCGAACAGCGATTGACAAAGCGCTCCATCAACAGCAGATTTTCGGTGCTGAGGTATGGGCCAAACAGGGGCGACAGCACGGAAGAAAGCCAGGCATGTATGTCAACGGTTGCCGCCCCGGTACCACCCCTCCTCGTAAAGCCGTTCAGTAGGTCGCCTACCTCGCGGAACAAGGTCAGTACGCTGTAGTTGATGTTCTGCAGAACATTCGAGTGAATGCCTTTTAACTGGTTTGTCAAAGAAAGGGCAAAACCTTCATCGCTTACGCGCTCGAACAAGTCTTTGGACAATTCTGCCAGTGCAAAAAAATCCATCTTGGCCTTACCGCTTTCCAGTTTTTTGTATTTTGCCAGACCAATGTTCATCCTGTCTGCCATTTCCTGCGGATTCAACCCTTGACTATCCCTATATTGCTGCAACTTAGTACTTGCTATTGTGTAAATGTTCATATCAAGCTTTTTTTGATGTTTTTTATTTTATGGCTTCATTTTTATAATGGCACGGATGCCGTAACACTATGGCTAAATGGTACCTGACGTGTTCGTGTCCCTCCGGCTGTGAGGTATGTCCAACGAAAATGTATATCGCATGACCAATAAAATGTTGCGGTATGGCCACCTTCAATAAAGTCTGCAAAGTGGCTTTCACCTATTTTGGTCACCACTCTTGCCACCTGCCCCCAATTGGGGTGTAAATATGTCTCATTATTCGGAGTCAAATTCATGGGATAAGTAAATGCATTAACGATACTAAGATCCACGGCCCTGTAGGTTATGTTGGCCATACACACATATCTTAGTGGACTTGGAAACCCCATAGGTGGTAGTGGAGTATCACCATCGTATTCTATTTCTGTATCTTCTGGCAGGTACAGATCATCGTTATCATAATTTGTGTGTGAAATTTCATAAACGAATCTGGCAGGAACAGTCGCGTCATTTTCCTCTTCTGGGTCTTCAGGGTCGCTATCGCCAGGGTTATCACCTCCGGGATTACCACTCCCCCCACCGCTGCCTCCTCCTCCTCCGTCTCCACCTGATGAATCTTCATCACATTCGGTATAAAGGTACTCTTCTGTTTGTTCCACAACGGTTCCATTCTCAAAATATGTTGTTATGAGGTAATAATCATAACATTGGATAGAAGCTTTAGCAACATTCGGCGAATTCGTGTCGCCCTTTTTCCTTGGACTTCCATAAGTGGAAAGTTTTTGGTCTTTATATTCCAGTTGATATAAGAGTTTACCTTTTAAATCCAGAAACTTAAACAGGCCATTCTCGAAAACGGGCTCATTATTGATTATGTTTTGAATAGTTTTTTCCTTGAGGACTGTTCGCTTATTCCCGTTCTCGGGAAGGAAGCAAACTACCGTAGACCACCTCAACTTACCTGTCTTGCTTTGGACGACCAACAAATTGAGCAGGTATTCCGGGCCGAGATTTATTTTTTCACCTACCCCGTCTCTGATGGGGATTATTATAAGGTCATCACCATTTTTCCTGCTTTCCACACGCATTTCGTCATACAAAAGGTTTGCCTTGAATAAGTTAATGTTTGCTTTCTTAACTAAATTCAAGCCTTCCTCATGGGCGTTAATCCAATCTGTAATTTTTTTTCTTTCAGACAATGGCTTGTTAGCTTTTAAACTGTTCAAGGAATCGACTTCACCGTTCAGATCATCCTGGCGGCAAGCAGGGAAAAAAGTTGTAATGGATAAAATTAGCGTCAAAAGGAAAATGGGTCTGTTTTTTTTCATTTGCTTAGTAGTTAGTGCTTGTACTGTATGTCATTGTAGAAAAAGTAAGTTGCAAAGATCCGCTGCTACGATTACGGCATGAAATTAACCAAATCCTAATCCAGACTGCTCGTCGTTAAAATTAAACAAAGATTTCAAGAAAATAAAAACAAGCACCGTAAGTTCAATTAAGAAATGCAACAAAGGTTGAAATAAACATGCCAATTGGGGGTACCCCCAATTGGCATGTTTAAGGGAAAAAAACGACTTTTGAATTGCGAATGGAAAAATCACATTTAACCCTGGAACAAAGGTACGAAATCCAGGCTTACAGAGCGAGCGGAAAGAAGATCTCGGAGATCGCCGTTATCATCGGCAGGGACAAATCGGTAGTCAGCCGGGAGGTTAAGCGCAACAGTAATCCCAAAGGGGTCTACAAG
>NZ_KE386610.1:0-122 GCF_000427965.1 Olivibacter sitiensis DSM 17696
GTTGTGATTTGCTTTCTTTCTTTGAATTACTGATATTCGGAACAACCGTGTCTTCCAGCAGGCTAAATCCCTGTACGTTGTGATTTGCTTTCTTTCTTTGAATTACTGATATTCGGAACAAC
>NZ_KE386610.1:2113-36027 GCF_000427965.1 Olivibacter sitiensis DSM 17696
TCAATGACAATCAATCAGTTGATTCAAAATTTAGAAATAAAAAATCCAAGCATGTTTGGCTTGGATTTTTTATTTCTAAATGAATTTTCCCCATCCTATTCTTACCTTTTACAAGCCCCACATGTTACAAAAGGCAGCATGTGGAAAACTTTTTCATAATAATATGCCATGCATAATGATATAAACTTGGTTTAAAAAAGTTCAAGTTGCTGTGGTGCATCCGGCCGCTTCCCAAGCTCTTTGCCGACAAACAGTTCGATGTCGCCAAACTGCTTGTCCGTAATCGTGAGTATTCCCACATGGCCTTTTTCAGGAAGCAGCCTCTTGACCCGCTTGATATGGACCTCGGCATTCTCGCGGCTGTTGCAATGGCGCAGGTAGATCGAAAACTGAAACATGGTAAATCCATCCTGCATAATCTCCTTACGAAATTTTGCATGCGCCCTCCTATCCTTCTTTGTTTCGGTGGGTAGATCAAAGAATACCAGGATCCACAATACGCGATATTGGTTTAGACGGTTCACATTTTATCAGTTTTATGCTTCCCTTTCTCATAGCGTGGGATAATTTATCTTTCTGCTCACCCCTTCGAAACAGCGCGCAAGAGAAGCCGTCGTCCTGGAAACACCAACAAGCAAAGGGCTGGTCATATCGTCAAACCGGACATCTACCTGGGGCACCTGAAGCAAGCGTGTTTTTAGGGAGGTATCCAAGATCGTATAGTCGCCCTCCTCCGAGACGATTCCATAAACGACACGATCCACAAAGGGACGATATGGCTCCATAATGTCATCGGCCAGGCAATAGGCATTGTACTTGTTGCGATGGAAAATCCCCAGGGTAGGCAACAAGCCCGAGGATACCAGACTTCTGGCCACAACCGCGCGTAGTATCGCATAGCCGTAGTTCAACAGGTTGTTCGGCGGTTCTCCTGCCCGATGCCTATTGAATTCCATAAAGGCTCCAAAGATATTCTGCCAGTAATAGGCTGCGGCCCTACCCTCATAATTATCCGGATCGCCCGACTTCACAGACCTGGACCAACGCAGCAAATTATCCGCAGGAATCCCGACTTCCTGCAGCACCTGTGCTTGATTATATATCTTCTGCTGTATGGTTTGCTGCCACAATTGCTTCTTCAACGGAACAGAAGCTTCGATCTGGTACCTGAACCGCTCGGCCTGCGTATGGCCTCCGTCCAAGGGCAGAATGAGGCCCGTAGGCATATGGCTGCTATCGCAAGAAACAACCGCAACATTATTCTGCAACAACGCAGCAATACAGCCGTGCGAAATGGTGATCTGCTGGTTTTCCAATACCACTACACCGACATCCTCAATGGGTACCGTACGATCTTCCTTTTCCTTGTCGGGAAAGGAAACCACCAGCTGGCTATTTTTATGGTTCAAATAGGCCGGATTGGAGAACATCAAGGTACGTTTGATCATATTATCGATTGTTGATAAGCTGTGTGATTAATTTGATCATCGGTTCTTTTTCTACGGGATCGCTTTGCGCCACTAATAACGCCAATGCCACTAAGGCGTTATCATTTATTTTTATTTCACCATCCCGCTTAAACCGATGTTTGTTCTTCTCCAAAAACCATATAAACATAAAGGCCCCTATGCGCTTGTTACCATCGGTAAAGGGGTGGTTCTTGATAATGAAGTAGAGCAAATGTGCCGCTTGTTCTTCTATACTTGGATATAAATACTGACCTCCAAACGTCTGAACGATGCTCTGCAATGTTCCTTCGAAACTATTATCTTTTTCGTTGCCAAAAAGACCGGTAGCTTCCTTCTTTTCAATCAGCTGTCTTTTCAGTTCCAGAATAGCGGGTTTTGCTTCTTTGTAATCTATCTCATAAGTAATTTCATCACTCAGCCTATCAGTTTTTATGGTATTACTATCGTATTGATTAAGCAACACGAAGCTTTGGGTATATTGGCTGATGATTTCGAGTAAGCCTTTGGCTTCTGTTATATTGGTATCTTCGCTAATAGATTTTTGGATAAGTTGTACGGTTTGTTGCAGTTCATCCAAGCGTTTTTGATTAATGGCATAGCCTTGCACAAGATACTCTTTCAAGCGTTGAGTAGCCCATTGACGGAATTGTGTTGCTCTTGTCGAATTTACTCTGTAACCAATAGATATAATCGCATCAAGATTGTAGTATTTAGTTTTTACGGATTGAGTTTTTCCTTGAATTGCACCATGTTGAGTGGTATGTTCCAAAATGGAACTGACCACTTCTTCACTTAGTTCACCAGATTTAAAAATATTGTTCAAATGCTTGGTAATTGCAGGACGTTGTGTTCCGAATAAAGATGCAATCTGTCCTTGCGATAACCACACCGTTTCCTCATCAAACTGTACTTCTACCTGCGTTTGATTATTTTCTGTTTGATATAGAATTATCTTGTCCATAGCGCAAATACGATTTGATTTGAAAAATAATTTGTTCCATTTCATTCAGACGTTTCTGATTGAGCGAATATCCGTTCACAAGGTACTCTTTTAATCTTTGTGTAGCCCAAATACGGAACTGTGTGCCTTGCTTGGAGTTTACCCGATACCCAACAGAGAGAATGGCATCGAGACTATAATATTCGACATGTTTGGTTTGCATTTTCCCTTTCACAGCTCCGTGTTGAGTGGTTGTTGCATTTTTTGCAACAACCACTTCTTTCTGCAATTCACCAGAGTCAAAAACATTCTTTAAATGTCTTGAAATAACAGATTTATCCCGATCAAACAATTCTGCTATTTGATTAAGGGACAACCAAAATGTTTCATTCTCAAACTGAACTTCAATCTGAACATCGTTATCATTTTCTTGGTATATTATAATTTCACTCATGTCTTCTATCTTTTCATAGGTGTTCTAGTCTAGAACCAACCATTATATAACGCTTAAAATCAGCTTAAACTTCGCCTAATCGATAAACATCTGGCGCATCATCGGCACGGTTGTCAGCAAGCACTATCAATCAGTTTCTGAGTTGGGACGACCAGCTCGGCAAACACTTCTATGGCCAACCATTCCTGTGCATGACGTTGCAGATCTTTTTGGCTGACGTACGCCCTAAGTCCAACGCCCGAATCGAGCATATTGGCAATGACAATGTTTTCATAAGCGGCCAAATAACCTAAACGATACTCACCAAAATTTACCTGAACCGCAAAACTGTCATACATATTGTCCTGCTCCCGGAAGAGCTGGACTTCATCCCCTTCTTTTATACTTTCTCTTATCTTCCGGAAATCATAATGCATCATCCCACGCAAATAATTGTCGTAGATTTTTACAGGCTTGGTCTGCAAAAAAGAGTTGGAAGGTAGGACTAATCCTCCTGCTCCCAAGCCTAATGATTTAAGGAAGTCGGTACGGTTCATGTCATCTCGACTTAGTATTCTCCAACACTTATAATATCTCCCAAATGATTGATACGGACTTTGAAAATATCTTTTACTGCATTTAATCCTAATTGAGGCTTATATACTATATCCTTTAGTTCTTTCTTCTCTTCAACCGTTGTTTCCAAATGATGTCTAAAAAAATAATTCTTCGAAGCAATCTTCTGCACCCTAAACAAATTAGGACTAATCAATCTTTTATTTTGCGGATCCAACAAATCTATTTCCTTGGGATCAAATCCTGCTTTTTCATTTGGAAACACAAAATATTCATTCTGTTTCATGGTAAATAGAAATTGCCAACCCAATCCTTGATTGAATTGCCTGTCAATAACGGGTTCCCCTGCATTGACCAATTGGACGGCATCAAAGAGTGAGACAACCCTTTCTTGAAGATTTCCTTTATCATCTCTGTAAATAGCAACATGGTGATTGTTTCCGGTGCTGACGAAGTCAACTGGGATTTTTCGGCCTTCATCATCCAAGATAGGTTTGCCCAAATGATCTTTCTTGTAATGTAATGGTTCTGCATTTTTTACTCCCGAAATCGTTACCCTCTTAATACGGATTCCTTTTTCCTCGTTCAGCCAAATTGGATCTTTATCCAGATTGGAAAATGCCTTTTTAGGATCGTTTCCAAATGCCCCCAGTCGATTCAGCAAAACACGTTTTACATTAGCATCCAATACCTTTTCGATAGTCTTCACATCCTTTAGGTTCTCAGGGGTAACGTCTTTTCTTATAGAGTAATCTTCTTCCAGCCAGCTGAGTTTAACGGTTTCGGGCAAAAGCTCGTTTTTCTCATCGTCGAGATAAATGGGATTCTTGCTCAATGCATTCTTACCTCCGAAAGCTTTTTTGGGATCGTTTCCGTTCTCTTGCAGGCGTTGCAACAACAACTTTCTGAACAAGGGATTGGCAACACGAACGATGGTTACCTCATCGAACTTCGTGCTGACTTTTTCTTCTTTGTTGACGTAGTACTGATACTTACCATAAACCGTTTCCTTATGCAATTGCCCTCTTGGTGTCAATTCAACCTTTACTTTTTCGCCGTTTTTGGTTTTTATCTTATTCTTGTTTTTGGTGACGACCTTGTTCTTCGCTTTGTGTGACACTAATACGTTTTCCAAGTGCACTTTGGCCTGCTCCCTGAAATTCGGGATGGGCAGATTGAACACTCGTTTTTTATTGCCTTCGTCATCGTATTCCCAGTGCGTTTCCTTTTCTTCGATGCCTTTTATGTTTCTATATTCCTTGTGCAATTCGTTGTATCGGGCATTGAGGTGATTCAGGTAATTGATATGCTGGTGCTTGGTGAAAGCTACAGTCAAGGCATCCATAGCGTGATGGCGATGGTCGTTGCGCTTTGTCCAATCTACGATACGTTCCTTGAACGTGCCGTCTTTCTTTTCCACGAGTTCGGTCAACCCCAAGCTCTTGAACTTGCTGAAATTTAATTCCTGCATGATATTGACCAAACCCCAATCTTCACGTAGCCTGTCCGTAATACTGCCCGAAGTGGATACTACCGACCGAGTAATTTCATACAGCATACCTTTGGCTTTTTTGGCAATATACTGGCTATCCCGCAAATCCCTCTCTATAAACCCGTCTCCGATATCGACAGCTTGCTTTAACAGTTTTTGATACTTTGCTTTGGAAATGCCTTCCTCCTTGTTCTTCAAGCCTAGTTGGTACAGGTGCTCAATGCGTGAGACGTATTCATTGAGTTGTAGGCCACCAAGCCTACTGCCCATATAGTCAAATGTGGTCAAGTTACCTTTATCCAGATTCGTGTGGCGATAGACAATGGTCTTGTTTGAAAAACTGTCGTCAAACAACCGTGATTGCGGCAGAATATGGTCGATGTCGATCTGTTTGCTAAACAGAATTTCTCGCGGAATATATGTATTCGTATATAAATCCTTGTAACCGTTATTCTTCAGCTCTTCATACAATCGGTAGCGGATGATGTCATTTCTCGTAGGGTGCTTAACGCCAAACTCCATTTGCAATAATTTAAATATCTTTTCGTGGGCCGATTTTGCAGCGTTGATATTGACGGTCATTTCAGCACGTTCTTTGGCATTCTTTTTCAGTTCACGTGCCAGCTCTATACGGATTTCATCAAATTTGAAATAGTTGACAATATCCCCATTCTCGTTTTTCTCACTGTTCTTCTCAATCAGGGCATTCACGACATTCACCATTTGGTTGAGAATTTTCTCCACCACAGGATTGCGCAAGCTGTTTTTTTTCAACAATTCCAATTTGTCTTTCAACGGACGGTTCTTGATTTCTTCTACCGTCAACGAATTTTTGGAATGCCGATACCCTGCTATTGCCGCCGCTTTGTCATACGAAACTTCCTTGATGTGCGGATACATCTGGCGCATGGCTTTGGTGCTCAAGTTTCCATAGTCATCCGATAACGGCACATTGGCCAAAATCCTAGCATGCTCTTGCTTAAAGCCGAATTTTGTTTCCAATAAAGCGTATAGCTTTTCGTTTCCGCTGGGAGAATTATCACCTTCGTATGAATACAGCAAATGCCACAATGCATAGGACGCTTGCTGTTCAAATGCTTTTCCGTCCAATTCGGCATCAAATTCAAGGATTTCCGTATTGATGTTCAGGATTCCAAAAATACGACTTACCATTTCCTTGATTTCAGAAGCAGGAGCTTTCAATTCGGACACATCGATATCATCTTTGCCTTTCAATTTCAACAAATCCTCATCGTATCCTTCGATTTCCAATATCCTCAAATACGCGTCGTACAGGACTTTGCTAGTGCGATTGCCTTCCAGAATGGGATAGTTCAGCTCCCAATCTGCCGACCTGTAGCCTAAGACCTCCAACGCTTTACTAGCAGACAAATTTCCTTTAATGTTCAACTCATCGAAAAGCGTTTGCCTGGCATACTTATCGAATGCAAAAATCTCCTGCTCCCCTTCAGGCAAAGAGGGCTGCCCTGTTGTTCTTACGGTTCGTTTTCGGCTTCCCTTTTTACGAACCAACACATTCTGCAACACTTGCCAAATCTTGAACTCCTGAAACAACGGCGAAGATTTAGGGGCAACCTTCAGACCTATGGTTTTCTTTTTCCCACCAATGGTTTTTTCCTGCGATTCAAATTCGCAAAAACTGATTAAGCCTTTTTGTGACTTGAGCTTTCGTTGATAGAAAATCACGATGTCGCGTATCTCGGCCTTCAGCTCATTGGTCAGTTCCAAATGATATTTGGATTGCTCTTTCCAAATAGCTTCAAACTCATCCAGATAATCCTGACGATAAAACACTTGATTTTTCAGCCTTGTATGTGGATTGGCTTGTAATTGCTTGTACAGATACTGACCAACGGTCTCCTTATTAAAGTACAATTCCTTGCTCCTGTCGGAAATGGCTCCCAGATAACCGCTCGAACTGTTCAGGTTACTGTTGATTTCCGTAATCACATAAGCTACTTCCTCCTTTTCCAACTGCTGCGAAACGGACTCGCTTCTCCATTTATAGGCCTGCAATTTCTTTTCATCCCTGTTTCCCTTGTTTTCGGCGGTATTAAACCCATAAGTTCCCCAAAAGGCAGCGGAAGTCGCACGTTGTCCTTTTCCTTGCAGGTTTTTATAAAAATCGTCCGTAAGAATTTCGGGATAGAATTGCTTTTGAAATTTCCAGACCTTATCAAATTCCGCTTGCAGATCCGAGCGGTAAAAATCAGGGATATGCTTTTTTCCATCCTGCAATAATTGATAGGCCAATTGTCCAGGTGTAAGATTTTCCTCATATAATCTTTTCGCCACGGCCATTCCGTCAATGGCCTGCCCTTCATCCTCATTCTTGGCCTTTCGGCTACTTTTATAACCACGCTTTTTATTAATCGCCAAAAGCACACGCGCCAATTCCTCTTTTTCGATTTTCCCCGTAACAGCTTTCGATCGCAATCTCCAGGTTTCGTGCGTAGTATGTTTGCCGTCCTCCGCCAGTATCGTCTCGTTGGAAATGAAATTAGCTTTCAGCAATACATCTATCAGATTTTTCCTACGCAATTGATAACGATCAAGATTACGGCGCATGCCCCTCTTCAACGTTCTATCGGCATTTTCCGATACTGGTTTTCCTTTTTCGAAATTGCTCTGTTCATCCGTAGTCAATGGGTTTACACGGACACCTATTTGTACGATTTCAGATTGTTCAGGCGTATTGCCCTCAATGACGTGGGCAAAACCGATGGAAGTGGTGCCAAGATCAAGGCCGAGTATATTTTTATGAATATTCATAACTAAAAAACTGTCAGTAAGATTACAAAAATAAAAAAATCTTCAGTAAGAAAAAATATTTGGACATACAGAATCATTCTATACCTTTGCAGAGCGGGAGAGCCGGGTTAATACCTCTAACCACATTAGAGTTGCATGCAATGAGTTTAGCTTCATCTGCTATCTTTATACAATGCCTCGCTAATACAATTTTGGAGTGAAATTCCAAATATTTTTCACTTACTGAGTTGTGATTTGCTTTCTTTGGGGACTACCTAATATAGGTAGTCCTTTTTTGATTCAGCACTTCCAAATTATATTTAGCCAACGCCCGCCCTACCGAGTTCGTTCCCAAATCCAACCCTAATATTGTCTTCATATCATTTAGTTACCAGTTTAAGTCCTCCTAAGATAAGGATAAAAATTATTCAAAACTACGGTTTCCCGTATTGCAAGTACCAAAACATATATTATCTTTGCTTATGAAAGCAAATCACAATAAGGATTATTCCGTTGTGAAAACATTTAGCGCCTCGACTATCTTCGGGGCTTTTTTATGCCCAAATGTTTCGTGAACGCTAGTAGCCAATTAATACGACGTGAACAAAACATTTAAGGCGGGGCAACTCGCCCTTATTTATCTCAACCTGGAGGTTTCCCTTTACAGTTTGACCAGCCATGTAACTATCAAACCAATAGCCAACGCGATAGTAACCAGGTCATACCATTCCAGTGCAATCTCTATTTCGGCTTCTTCTCCCCTTACAAAGGCCTTGATAAATTCAATAAGTTTTTTCATACCCTCCTGTCATCGGCCAATTTAAGGCCTGCATACCTTACACGCTTCATAGCCATTCTTGACGGCTTCCTTTTTGATCGTCTTAATCTTGCTCTTAGATAGGTAGCGGCAACCGTCACGGTGGTATTTTGCTCCAGTGCGGGTGATGTATACGGTGGCTTCCTTCTGAAAGATAACCGATTCTTCATAAGGAAGTACGCGGGTTTCCGATGACAGCGGGTACAGCAGCCCCAAAAGCAGGGACAAATAGAGTAAGGTTTTTCGCATTTTTTTATTTAATCTATAGGTGATTCTCAGTATAAGTACTGCCTTTCCTATCGGGATCGGCCTTCTTTTAATCTTCCCATCCACATAAGGTTTTCCCTTCCTTCTTTGCTTTTTTCAGGGTCGTTTTCACCGATTTGTAACTACAATTGCTCAAGCCTCGGCAGTCAGCCGTGAGATGGTATTTTTTTCCTTTGCCACTACCGCAGAGGTAAACAGTATCTGCAAATTCATTGGCCGTCTTGGTACTGGTACAGACGGTATTGAGGAACAGAAAGAGGAGTAATATGGGCGGCTTCATCTTTTTTTCAACTAACTATTTATCAACTTGCTTATCCCTCCAAAACTACTCCACATAGGCGCCCATTCCTTACGGGAAACCGTAATAAAGGAATTGTATTTATAAGCCTGTTTACCTAACTTTGCGTTTATGGGAAAGTTGACATTAAATACAAAGCTGGAGTCCTTACCTCCTGACTTGAAAAAGGAAGTGAGCGACTTTGTGGACTTCCTCCTGAGCAAAACCAAATCTACCCCCAAAAAGCCTGCTAAATTTGGAAGTGCCCAGGGTAAGATCAAAATGAGTGCTGATTTTGACGAACCTTTGGATGATTTCAAAGACTATATGTAATGTCATACCTACTGGACACACATGCTTTTCTTTGGTTTATCAATGGTGATAAGCAACTTTCAGGGAAAGCGAGAGCATTGATAGAAAATCCGATACATGACCGTTATATTAGTACGGCCACATTTTGGGAGATGGCCATAAAACTCAATCTTGGCAAGTTACAACTGGACATATCATTCCGAGAATTATATCTTGAAATAGAGAAGAACGGCTTTAACCTACTACCGATTACCATCGCACATACGGAGAGCTTAATATCATTGGAACTTTACCACCGAGACCCATTTGACCGAATGCTGATTAGTCAAGCTATGGTGGACAAACTAACCATTATAACTGCGGACTCCAACTTTGAAAAATATAAGGTGAAACAGATCTGGTAGTATTTGCTAAGCATACCTTACTCCGCCCAAAGCCCCAGTTTTTCTTGCCTTGCTGCCCGCTGCAATTCCACGAACAAATCCACATATTTCACATTGGGCAGATGGGTATCGACTACAGCGTATCCCTTGGCCACCAAATCGGCATTCAGGAACGTGCCGTCTTCCAGGTAGATATAGGCCAGCAAACGTTGATAGGGGTCTATTTTCCGCACGTCCAGTTCCAGCCGAACCCATTGGTACCCGGTAAGCTTGGCCACATATTCCTTAGCCTCTGCCGCAAAATAACCCTTTTTCTTGTGGGCAGAGTTGCGTATTTCCGGCGCATCTATGCCAATGAACCTTACTTTTGTTTTCTTGACACCATCATCCACCCAAAAGGTATCGCCGTCTATCACCTTGGTGACGTAGACAAGGCCCTTTTTCCATTTTCGGCGCTTTTCGCTATCGGTCGGCTCTTGGCTTTGCTTGTCATTTACGATATTAGTTGACCGGCCAGGATATGCGTCCCTATCCAGCCGCCTGTAGCAAGCGCCATTAACCAAACAGAATAGCACTACTAAAATTCTAAATTTCCAAGTCAAACCAAAGGGTTTATTTATTGACATACGTTTGAATGGCGTTATCTAGGTTGGAAGGTAAGTCGGCAGGCTTTATAACATAGTTTTCTATTTTCATGTCGGCAAGCCACTTCTCCCAATATGCCTTAATGACGTCTCCTTCAAAAGGGTTGCCTTTGGCTGGATTGACCCCAAGAACTATGACTTCCAAATCGTCAAGATTGTCATTAGCCTTCACAAAACCATATCCTTTTTCATTGATCAAGTCATTGTATTTTGACGTATTCAGCTTTAAGGCTCTAACGAGCTCGGGAGTAAGATAAGAGCTCTTATTTTCATCCATGAACTTGGAGTCTTGATGAAACATATATCCATCTGTGAGAATAAAAAGAATATTCCTATGATCGGGCTTAATACAGTAATCATTGACTTTATTTTTGAAAAACCCCCAAATATCCGACCCTATATATTTCTTATCCTGAATAGCTTGCTCGTAGATTTTTGTAGCAACGGAAGTGAATTGAGGCGACACCTTTTCAATTCCTGCTTTGGTAGCGTTGGCTTTAGTAAAAGACAATTTTAGCTCTTTTGCCAGGTTATCGATTTCCGCATCGAGCGGTTCCGGCTCGAAATATACCTGAATCTGGTCATTGATCTTGATGACTTGTTTAGATCTCAAATGCGCTTCAAATGCCTTGCCAATAGCTTCTATATAGCCTAGATCTCTTTTGTAGAACTCCATCGAGGGGCTGGGATATTTTATGGGATCTATCCTATCCGAAAGATCCAGCAGGATACTGACATTTAGGTCTTCTTTTGATTTTGGTGTTGGTCCAGGTGACACACTCATGGGGCTGTTCCCATTCGTTCCTGTACCACACCCCTTAAGGCATAAACCAATCGCTAAACATAATAAGCCTAAACCAATTGCAAAAACAATTTTATTTCCCATGGCTAAGAGATTTTAGAGTAAACAACGTTTTGAAAGCTGGAATCTAATAGATTGAGTTTTTGTAAATGCTCGTTGGCGATCGATTCGCACTCCTCCAGCATTTTTTGCTGCGCCGATTGCGCTAACGCTATCTCGGAAGTTACGGCCTGAAACCAACCTTCCTTATATTGATTATGGTAGAGTAGATATTGCTTTAGGTTCATGATAAAGCCATCTATCACAGCCTGCAGCTCGGTGATTTTTCCCGTAATCTCTACGACCTTCTTCCTCAAGCTATTAATTTCATCCGTTATCTCATTCTTGCTCGTTTCGAGCCGTATCAGTTCCTCCAGTTTCGTTTTGATAAAACCCTTAATCTTATCTAAATTCTCATGTTCCTTCATGGTAATATCGAAAACTAATCCCCAAATAAGGTAAACTACAAAACCTGCGAAGATAATCATCCAAAATTCCGCTTCTCCCAAGGCTACTTTGAGATTGTAAGGAGCCGAATCCAGCGTCTTGTTGAACTCATAGATCTTTTTCTCTATTTGATAGGCCAACAGTGCATCAAACAGAAATGTAATGATGTATAGAGCCACCATCCTGAACGTGTTTTTTTTGCCTTTTTCTTTTTGCACCATGTGGATAACGTAACCTAATCCCAAAAAGACCGATGGTATGGTTACCACCAAAACTCCTTCTAACCAACCGTCTTGCAATGCCTTGTTGAAAGCCTGCGCATCAAATATGGCGGCAGTAAGGCTATCATTTGAAAAATCCTTAAAAAAAGCTGAATAAGACGCCGAAATATAAAAGACAAATAAGTATACAGAAATAGGGAGCAGCAATATAAGTCCGATGTAAAACTGGGCCTGGGGCTTCTTAGTAGAGTCCAATCCATATTTTGCCGGATGGTGTTTCACATCTTCAATTTCATGCTTAACGACATCTATTTTCTCTGAAACTTGTTGCCTCTTTTCTTCAAAAATGGCAATGGCTGCCTCCGTATTTTTCAACTCGCTTTGCTTGCGGCTTTTTTCTTCAACGTAGGGCTGCTTTAATTTGATTTGTTGGGCTTCTTGATCTCGACACTGCTGCTCAAAACTGGTATAGACGTTTTCCAGACAAGCTTTAAAATTCAAAGGACCTCCCATTGCCTTAAGTGCTGCACCATAACCGCTTTGGTAATAAGTAACCCTAACTTTCTGTTCATCTTGTTCCTCATCCACAAGAGCGGCACTTCCCCGTTCTTCCGGCTTCCTAGTGGCAAATAGTTTTTTGATTTCCATGGTCTTTAATTTATTGAATCCAACACTTCATAAAGTTGCTTCTCTTGTTTTGCGCAGTCAATGAGATAGTCGCATATACCTGTAATATTTTCTTCTAAAAATTCAAATGTCCGGCAATACTTTTTCAACAGGTTGTACTCGTCTTCCGTTACTTCCTTATCCACCCATATCATCACGGCTAAGTCATACAAATATTCTATCCTTTTTTCAACGGATACAGGCAGCTCCATACGCTGAACTGGATTTGTCAAAATATTATTTAACCGTTCTATACTGACACCTCTTTCTTTTGCAAAGAGATAGAGCAGTTTCATTTCCAACACATCGAAGTTTTCATCTGAACAGGCCATTTGATAGAGTCGCAAAAAGTGGCTTTGTAGTTCTAAACTAATTGTGGTATCCATATGAGTATGTGTTTTATTTAATTTGGGTGATGCTTATATGCTCTTTTTTTGAATTCGGCCCTCGGAATTCTGTGTTCAAAAGGTAGGTTTTAAACTCCATTAAAGGGCTGTGCTCGTTTTATCATTGCTTGATAGTCTTTAAATACCTTACCAAACTCCTCGGCAAATTCGCAATTGCTGAATTCATACTCTTCATTCAATCCGGTATTGGTGCGCAAACGTATCTCGCCATAACGCACTACCGGAATTTGATAGTTGCCCTTAAACCGTCTATCGGGAGTGCCATTCTTATTGACCTTGACCCAAGTTTTGTCGATCACTTTCGAATCTTGTGGGACACTTTCCGTTTCCGTAAACCGCACATAACTGTGCTGTAAATCAATTTCATCAAATCCAATGATGGCAAACTCAGATTTACTAGAATGCATGACGATAAAACTCGGATAGAAATAAAGATCAGCTCCGTTCGCATTTTGAAAGTAAAGTGCTTCGAAAGATGATTTAATATCGGGAAGAGACTGTATTGCGAAACTCACCCTTCGCCTATTAACCACCGTACTTGCCGACGAACGCGCAACAATCCTGTCTTGAAAATGGGCACTTGTTACGTCCCAAATCTTATGGCAGGTAGTCAACTTTTGAAATGCGTCTACCAATACATCGTATTTTTTCCGAAAACCCGAATCAAGTTCAACGTCCAGCTGTATATAGCATTTGTCAATTTGTTCTTGTGTCTGCTCAATAGCTTCTTTCTGGGCTTCTATATCGACTTTCAGATTTGCAGGAATAGTCTTTTTTATGAAACCATAAAGCAGTATATAACTCAACGTCAGTTTCATTTTTGACTTAGCAAGCACCGATTGTATTTGCACCAAATCATGCTTTAACTCCTGGCGTTGTTGACGAGCCAATATTATTGCTTCTTTCATCCCTTGCATGTTCTGACTGGTTATTCCATGAACATCCGCACTAAATATATTATCCAAGCGCTCTGCCTGCCAAACAGGATAATCTGGTTGCGGATTTGAATTGCCTGTCGGGAGTTTCTGCCTATTGTAAACACCCAACAAAGGCACACTGGTGTTCAAGTATGTTCCATTCCTACCAAAGGTCATGCTCGCCCCCTTGACCCCAATAGAAGTCGATATACCACTTCTGCTTAAGTTCAAATGAACACCCAGCATTATTTTTATTCGTCTACGGAAGCTCCAAGCCATATCTTTACATTTTAAATCTCTTGATTATCTTTCACCTACACTTACCCATAATTCTCAATCGCCTGATGCAATTGGTTCCTATAGCCGTATATTTCATCCAAGCTATTCAACAAGATCTTCTCTCCCGCATCTTTCCCATTGTGAAACAATTCGAGGTACTTCTTTTGGGTATTAAAATGCAACCTACATATTGGCTTTCTATTGTTGTTGTCCAGCAGCACCCCAAAATAAGATTGCGTATCCCGGCAGGAAATGCGCTCGACAGGGATTTTCTCCCGTGAGACAGCCTTCACGATATGAAAGCCCTCCAGTTCCTCTTCCGTGGTCACGATCTTTGGGAGATCATTGTTCTCATCGATGGGGTTGATCTTGCCTTCTTCTGGCTTCTCGATCTTATCGTTGATATGCAATGCCGATTTTAAGCGGTCGTTGATGGACTCATTTATGGAGAGCATCAGCGCCTTTTTGGCATATTCTTTAAAGGCCACCATCCGATTGGCCGTTAATGGCTTGTCAAAAAATCGGTTGACCAAGAGCTTGACCATCTCATCAGACGGACTATCCACTTCCTTTTCAAATTCCTTCCTGATAGCCTTGATGTACTTCAATGCTTCTGCCGAATCGAGGATGCTTTCGAGGTTGTAACTACTCTTGGTGAAGCTTTCGAGTACCTTGATGGAGTTGTCCTTCAAGTCCTCTATGTTAATGGTCAAAAAAGGTTTTTCATCCATGATGTTGGGTTTCTCCAGATCTGTATAGAAATTGTAGATCAGCCCATTGGTGAGCACGCCAAACCTTGCCTTGGACACGTGATAATAGCGATGCAGCTGGGAATTGTGCGCATCGGCATTTTCCTTCCAGTGCTTGCACTCGATAATCAATATGGGTTCACCATTTTTGCGGATGACATAATCCACCTTTTCGCCCTTTTTTGTACCTATGTCCGAAATAAATTCGGGGATTACTTCCGTAGGATTAAAGATATCATATCCCAATATCTGGATAAAAGGCAATACAAAAGCATTTTTGGTGGCTTCCTCCGTATTGATCTGATCTTTCAGCCCGATGACCCGCTGATGGAGTTGCTCTAGTTTAAGTTTGATATCCATGGCTATTTTTCAATGTTTTACGTAACAAAAATAGCCAAGCCACCGCCACCATCCTTACGGGAAACCGTAAAGCCGTATTTATTTCAAAAAATCCATGATGAAATATTTACACACCGCGCAAAATGTTACCAAAACGGTAACATTTTGTATATATTTGCACATGCGGATCATCGCGGTAAAGACATTGAAAAATTACTGGGAGAAGTTTCCCCAAGTGGAGCAAGCCTTGCTATCTTGGTATGAAGAGACAAGCACCACAGATTGGGCCAATCCTAATGAGCTAAAAGCGCAATATCGCAATGCCTCCGTACTGACTGACAAAAGAGTGATTTTTAATATCCATGGTAATGCATATAGATTAATAGTGGACATCGAGTACCGACTAAAGATTGTATTCATCGTTTGGTTTGGTACACATAAGGAGTATGACAAAATAGATGCAAAACAAGTGAGTTATGTTAAAACCGATAAGAAATGAGCAGCAGTATGAAGAAGCCCTTTTGCGGGTTTATACATTGATGCAGAAAGACATAAAACCAGATTCCAAAACCTCTGACGAACTGGAGATTCTTTCCATGCTGATTAAGGCCTATGAAAACGAGCACTATCCCGTTCCTCAACCGAACCCGTTGGAAGCCATCAAGTTCAGGTTGGAACAGATGAACATGTCTGAAGCGGACCTATCAGAAATATTGGGCCACAGATCCAGAAAATCCGAAATCCTATCCGGAAAGAGAAAACTGAGCTTGGCCATGATCCGTAAGCTCACCGAAAAACTGCACATCCCGGCAGAAGTGCTTATTCAGGCATATTAAGATAATGGCGGCGTTGTGAGACAAATACTTAAAAGCTAGATAATCCCGATATCTTTGCAATAGGCTATCAGCTGCCCGTTATTGGAAACACCAAGCATTTCCCGCATTAGGTTGAGTCGCTTTTCCACGCTGCTTAAGCTGGACGGTCTGATATTCCGCTCTTGCAGGTAAACCGGGAAGTTTTTCTGCGGTATGCCTTCTACCAATAGCTCGATGATGGCGAGATCCAACGTACTGAACTCATAGGTGTTTCTTTGCTGACCAGCCTTTTTGATATCCGGGGATATATAGCACTTCCCTTGGTAAACTACCTGAATGGCCTGAGACAAATGTTCGGCGTCACGCCGGGCCTTGCGCACAAAACCATCGATGGCACATTCGCGGAAAAGACGGTCTACCTCGTCCGGCCTACCCTCGGCCGAAAATACGATGACTTTCAGTTCTGGCTGCACGGCCTTTGCCTCCCTCGCCAGTTCCTCGCCACCAGAGATGCGTTGAGGTTGATCCTCTTCAAAGGACAGGTCGGTGATCAGTAGGTCATAGGGCTGCCCCTGCTTTAACGCACTTTTTATCCACGTAAGTGCATCATCACAGTAGAATACGTATTTGGGGTCGGCAATGCCCAGTCTTTCGAGCGTGATACGCAAGGACATATTGGCAGCTTCTTGGTCTTCGGCAATCAGTACTTTCTTGAACATCTTTTTTAGTTTAAGACAATGGGAATGAAATCTGAATTTTCAGTCCTTTTCCCTCCTCGCTGTCAAAAGTAATATGCCCACCGAGGCTTTCAATACGGTTTCCCGTATTCCGAAGCCCATTGCCATACCGGAATGTTTCTGACAAACCTACACCATTGTCACTGTAGTGGATATATAGATGACCATCTCGTTGCTCAAACTTGACCACCACCAGACTGGCGCGGCTGTGTTTGCGCATATTGACCATCAATTCCCGCAGGATATGCTCTATTTCACTTTGGGTCTGCTCGGGCACATGTCCCCATACCTGACAGTCGTTGCCTGCAGGAACAATCTCCCTTGAATGGGATTGAAATGAATAGAGCAATTTGGCTATTTTCTGGCCGAAATCCGGCTGATCCGATGGCAGTCCTTCTTGTTCATAGGAAATATCACGGGACTTTTCATACATATATTCCAGTCGGTCTAATATATCCTCCCTATTGATATCCTCTTTATATTCTATCTCAGACATAACTTGGTACAATCCGTTGGCCACCACATCGTGTACTTTCTTGGAGGTTTTGAGCTTATGTTCCTTGATGCGGTTCTGCGCTTCCACCTCCAGACGTTGCTTGCGCCGCTTGTACCAATAAAAACCACTTACCGAAGCAAGCAAGGTCAACGCGATAACCATAGTGACCCGTATGCGCTGCTTATTGACCTCGTTCTGCAACCGTAAATTGTCCGCCTTGTTTTTTTCCACTTCATAGCGGATGAGCGCAAACTGGTTCTTGGCCGCACTGCGCGCCAGCTGCACGCTATCGCTCAGCTGTTGGTAGGTATCGAAATAGGATTTGACGGAATCAGGAGGACTGAGTTTGATTAAAAATTGTAGTGCTCCAATTTGGTCATCAGCGCTATTAAGTTTTTGGCCCATTTCATACCATTGACGGGCATAAAACAAGGCTGAATCAGTTTGTTTTTCTGCGTAGTAATCAGCAAGATGAGCATAACTTGAATTTTGACCCCAAAGGTCATTTTCGTTTTTGCGAATATTTAAAGCTTTTAGGAGATCACGTCTAGGATCAAACGTAGTTTTTTGGCGCCATTGTGCAGCAGCAACATTAGTCAAAGCACGAGCATATTCCCTTTGATTTTTACTGCCTTTCCTTAGAATTAGTCGATATATAGCTAATGCTTTATCATAATTTCCATTTTGCTGATAGGCTCTAGCTTTGTTATTTAGATAGATTCGAGTATCCAAAGAATCATCTGAGAATTGAATTGCTGAATCATAAAATTCTATGGCTTTTTCATATTGGCCAAGCCTAAAAGAAGCTATACCTAAATTGTTCAAATTGGCCTTTAAGTATGTGCGATGTTCAGTATTATGCTCGCTCAAATAGGTCTTTGCCTGAATTGAGGTTTCAATACCACCAAAATAATCGCTATTATCGGTTTGCGTGATAGCCATCTGAATTAAGCAGTTTGCCGCATTTAAACTATCTCGAAGTTCAATGAACACGTCTTTAGCTTTGTCGAAATAAAAAAAACTGCTATCCACCTTCCCTTGATCTAGGTAGTCAAACGCTCGATCATAATATAGATTTGACACCCCTGAACTTGTCTTAACACTATCTCGATACGAACAAGAAAAAAAGAATAGAAGTAAAATGTATATAATCCGATCTTTCAATTAAATTCTGTTTTGATCCGAATTTAGCAAAAAAATGGAGAGTATTTAGCAAAAAAAATGCTAGGCATTTTCACCTAGCATTTTGAATCCGTTTTTTAGTTTTGTCCAGGCCTGGGTGGACGTGTTTGCCCCGTATCCCCACCTGGATTTACACCACCATCATCACTATTGGTTGTAACGGTAGTACCATTATTGTTCGACAAATGACCGTTATCCTTACCCTTTGGGCATGCCAAGCCCATTAATACGGCAAATATAATATGCCACATTTTTCAAAAAATTTAAAAGTTAAAAAGAATTGTAGGTCCCCGCACACCATGTGCGGGGCTTGCTACATTGCTTTTCAGAAGGCCTTCTGAATTTTTTGGGAAGTGGTGAGATTCCATCGCGGGAGCTGATAACTGCTTCCCAAACCGGCTACCAACCACCGCGACTTCTTCTCGTTTTGGAAATCGTTTCTTACATTTGGTTTTAGATTATTGTACCGCAGCTCGAATTGATTTCTGATACAAACATAGAAACGCATAAACAGCTATAAATCAAAATACTCCAATATTTCCAATAAATCCGATACTATTCCGATTTTTCCAGTATAATTCCGTGAAATCGACATGATAAAGTTGTAAATGGGTATATAAATCTTTACGGGATTCCGTAAATTCCGATGGGTAAGGAGATTAATTTTGAAGCCGATGACACCTGATAAGTTTAGAGAGGCAATAATAGTTGCCTATAACGAGAATACGCCCGAAGGATTGGAACAACCATCACCGGGAGATTTGAAGAGATTTTTCCTATCGCTATTGGCCGAAGGATTGTCCAAAGAGGATACCGAGACTTTAACGAAATTTTTCAATCCCATTAACCAATATCCCGACCTAGAAACTGGCATCAAGCGCTATGAACTGGACAAGTTAAAACCGTTAAGAAAGTTTATAATCGGTGAGACCGAGCAGCCCCGTGAAATTATCGTAAAGTTGCTGGCTATATTGATCGATTTCAAGCCTCGACCATATAGTAAATGGAAAGAGGAATGCCAGATTATCCCCAAAGAGAATGATGAACTGAATCAATCCAAACAAAAATCAGATGTTTCTTCAAGCATTGTCTTCATAACAATAGAAGATGAACCTCTTGACGCACAAAAAATGCAAAACAGGGAAACCGAAATCCGAGAACGAGACAACACAACGGAAACTAAGGCAAAAATAGATGGGCAAGCTGTCGACCAATCCGCCACCGTCAACATCACGAACACAAAGAAAACGCTACCAAATATCTATATAGAAATATTGAAGTCTAGATACAGAATAATCATTACCTATTCTTTGGGTATCCTAGTAGCCTGTAGCGGCTTGTTCTTCTATTTTCAGAAATCGAATAAGGGCTGCATGATCTGGACAGGCTATCAATATGAACGTACCTCTTGTGACAAACAGTCTGGCAAGCCGCCCATAGTGACCTATAATGACAGTTTGTATAAGCAAATGACAAGAATAGAAGATCCTAATACTCTTACGAAAAACGATATTGGAAGCACCTGGTATGCAATCATACAGAAAGATAGCTTGGAATTCTATACTTCACCGGGATATCATCCGCTAAACCCGAATAAAAAGCTGAAACCGCTCACAGAGTACATCCTAAACAAGTACGTGAAGGAAAGCAAAAGCAAACTATAATTATTTGCCTGTAACATCAATAGTATGGAAATTAGAATAGATGTATAATATAGTGGTTAAAGGAAAGCTGGATCCAATGTGTATAATTGATTCGACACCTTAATCAAAAAAGTGTATTTTATATTCGACACAAATAGATTATTTTTGTCGAATATAAAATACACATATGGAAAGCCTGTTTTACTATAATGACGTTATGGCGGCCAATATCGGCTTGGATTTCAAACGCGCCCTATATGATGCCATTGACTGGGATCAAAAGATGATTGCCATAAGTGGTGCTAGAGGGGTTGGCAAAACCACGTTGATGCTCCAGAGACAAATAACGGCCATCGGCCTGGGCAGTCATTCACTGTATGTATCCATGGATCATCCGTATTTTTATAACCATAACCTATTTGACCTGACAGATGAGTTTTACAAAATGGGCGGACGTTTTCTGTTCATAGATGAGGTGCATAAATACGGTCAATGGTCAAGGGAATTAAAAGTGATGTACGATGTTTTTCCACAACTGAAAGTCGTGTTTTCCGCCTCTTCTGCTTTGGATATTTATCGTGGAGAGGCCGATTTGAGCAGGAGAGTATTCACTTATTCACTACCTGGCATGTCTTTCAGGGAGTTTCTTTCCTTTAAAAATAAATGGAGCAGCACTATTTTTTCGCTGGATGATGTACTGGAAAAACACCGTCAGCTGACAAATACGATGGTTGCCAACCAGGAATTACAGGTGCTTCCCTTATTTAAGGAATATCTCAAAAATGGCTATTATCCGTTCTCGGTCAATCAGCAGAAAGAAGATTATGTCATCAGGCTTAATCAGGTCATCAATACCATTTTGGATACGGATATGGCATATGCAGACGGTTATACACCTGCCACGGCCATAAAGTTGAAGAAATTGCTGGCTGTACTTGCCGAGTCTGTACCTTTCCAACCCAATGTGGCGGAACTGGCCAGAAAACTAGGAATCAGTCGGGATAGCATTTACCAATACCTGAAATACTTAGAAAAGGCCCTGCTCATTACATCCCTGCATGCCAAGGGAAAGGGGATTTCATTGTTGCAAAAACCAGAAAAAATCTATCTGGAAAACACCAATCTGGCCTATGCCATAACAACTGAACCTGATATGGGAAATATCAGGGAAACGTTTGTGCTGAACCAACTCGTGAATAGCAAATATGAAGTCTATTACCCCAAAGAAGGTGATTTCATGATCGAAGATAAGGTAGTGGAAGTTGGGGGACGCCAGAAAAAAGGAAAACAAATAGCTTCGATTGACAAAGGATATATTGCAGCCGATGATATTCTTACGGGAGCAGGCAATAAGATACCGCTCTGGTTGTTTGGCTTCTTGTATTGATGCCCATCTTTAAGACCCAGCTTTAACTCGATGATCTTCGGTTATTGCATCGCAGAAGGCTTTGAAACAGATCAGAGACGCGGCTAATAGGGTGTATTGATGGCAGTTCAAACAGAAAAGTTTCATTCTTCCGCAAAAACTGGCTATATTTACACCCGTTGATGCAAGAGACTGGTTTTGCCGCTGGTCTGTTCGGCCTTTTATAAATGTTGTTGTCCTTGATTTTTTAGTGATGCTGGTACCAAGAACTTATAGAACCCTATCAAAATTGCAACTAACTGCGCCCATCCTTATACTTGCCGCTTTCCTGTTTTTTTCCTGTTCAAAATCTGATGACTTGCAAGAGCCAGAGCAGACGTATGCAGCGAGGGAGAAGGAATTCCTCAAAGCGTTTCGCGAAAAGGTGAGAGGCGATTGGAAAGTGGAAAGACTGGTTATTAAGAAGGGATATAAAACCCAAGCTACTGGGCTATCGCGGCGATGCTGACGATGCCGCATTTGAGGGAACAACGGGATTGGTCGAGTCTGCCTATTACATTCCCGTACCTATCAGCACCGATTCCCTGCCCGAGGAATACCGGTTCCTGGACAAGTACTTTTTTGGAGACAACTACAGGATGGTGCTGAGCGAAGATGGCCAAAGATGGATATGGAAGGGATTGAATAGGTATATCCGAGAAATGGAACTTACGAGGATAAAATAAAAAAATAGGCATAATATTTATACATTTGCCTTTCAATAATTAATAGAATCCATATCATGAAAGAACTAATTGAAAAAATTAGCACTGAGTTTGAAGCATTCAAGGCGGATGCGGACTTGCAAGCAGAAAAAGGAAACAAGGCTGCCGGAACAAGGGCACGTAAGTCTACCTTGACACTGGAAAAGCTTTTGAAGGAATTCCGCAAAACTTCTTTGGAAGAGTCCAAGAAGTAAAAAAGAAAAACCCCGCACCCTTCCATGCGGGGTTTTGTTGTTCTGGCTGCGCAGCCGGGACTTGGCAAAAACCTACCATTCCACCTCTCCGGGCACGTATCGACTGCCCCTATACAAAATACCGGCACACTTTTTATTCGAGGTATTTATGGTCTTTAACCGACCTTTTATAAATATCCTATGTTAAAAACATCCAAGCAATTGTTACATGTTGCCTTGAGCATCGTCTTATTGGCAATGGCCTACTGCGGCTACCGCGAAATCAAACTATCTCACCAACAGAAAGAGGTGATGGCGATACCTTCACGAGCGTAGCCACAAACAATACGGCGCTGCAGCCGGGCTTTATCGTGTTCTTGACATTTGTGCTATATGGCCTCACCCTCTCGGAGATCCTGAAGCGCATAACGGAGAAAAGTGCGGATGCATAGCGCCCGGAGGCAAGCAGGCAAGGCTGCAATGGGCCGCTTTACCTCAAAAGCGTATGCTGGCTGGCGGTGAAGATGTCGCGCCATACCCTATTGATATCGGACGAAGGATCGGCACCATACATGCCCATATAAGGGAACAGGCGGAAGGCCATTTCCCTGGCTTCCTTTACCAATAGCCTGCTCTGCTGCCCCACCCGACCGAACAGGGCATTTGCCTCATGGCCATCTGTCCCTAGCACCACTGCCTCCCACGACTGCCGTACCACCTCGTAAAATTTCGTCCGCAGGTCTGCCAACTGACCTACACAGGTTCCCAACAATTGCCATTCCAGGGCGGGCATTGGCGCATCATGGCCTAAAGCCATTTTTTTGCGCGCCATATGCTTTTGGCACAGTGATAGGAAATGCTGCACCATGCCCAAGGTATTGACGGCAAGGGTGGCCTCTGCAAATGGCAGAAAAGGGTATCGGTATATGAGATGGTCTATGGTGGCTGCCTCTGGCACCAGGTGAAAGCAGCGGTTTTTCGGGACTTTAGCTTGAGCAACTCGGAAGCTATGGCCTGCCGTGGCCACCAGGCCCATGGTATGCCAATCTGCGTTCAGAACCACTTCCCCCGGCAGAAAAAAGAACGAACGAACCAGCTCTCTCCCATCGCCATCCAATAGGGCTGTTCCATCATCCTGCACCAGGCGGCAATTGGCCGTGAAGACGCTAAGGTGGGGAGCACCGGTGGCATATTTCCAATCACCGCTTACGAGGTAGCCATCATCGATTAGCGCTGCCGTGCCGCTGGCCATGCCGCTCCCACCGAAGCACACCTGCCTGTTCTCGAACAAGGGCCCTGCCACCTCCTTTTCCAAGAAGCCTACGAACATGGTGGCACCGCTGCACAGGGTAACCGTCCAGCCCAGGCTGCCATCGATGCGGGCCAGGTGCTCCTCCAGCTGCAGCGCTTCCACCAGGCCCAGCTCCAGGCCACCCAAACTTTTCGGGACGAACAGCTTGAACCATTTTTGCGCGTAAATGATCTCCAGCTGTCTGTCCGTAAGCGTCCCTTGCCTCTCCGCATCGGCCGCCTCATTGGCGAGCAGCGCTTCCAAGGCTACGGGTATCTTCACGGTATCGGGTTCGCTCATGCTGTCCTTTGTGCTTGCCATGGTTGAAATATCATTTGCCCGTAGCCTTCAATAGCTCGTCGATAGCCTTGTCCAGCTGCACCGACTGCCCACCGTAGCTCTCGCCCATGGGCCGATGGCTGTACACGTCCGGCTGCCGGGGGTTCAGCTCCATATCTTTCCCCTCGTGATCCGTAATCCTGGAAAAGGGCAAGCGGATACTCGAGCCATCCAGCAGCTGCGCGGCAGAGGTAAAAATGATCCATCCAGCGGTGGGCTCCCCTACCACCGTCCCCAGTTTCATGGCCTTATACCCTTCGGTGAAGTCTTCGGCATCGGAGAGGGAGTGCTGATTGATAAGCAGTACGGTGGGTTTCTGCAAAGCCCTTTGTCCCAGCTGCAAACGTGCGGGTGCGGCGGGCATGTCCCTACCTGTCATGGTCAGGTAGGGCCTACGCGCGAACACGTCTAGGGCGTAGGCGTTCACAAAGCCGCCGTTGTTGTTCCTGATATCGATGATGACGCCCTCCTTGGTGAGATTTTGGGCATCCAGGTCGATGTAAAGTTGTTCCAGGGCCTCGGCACTCATGTTGAGCATGTGCACATAGCCCAGTCGTCCGTCGCTCTTCTGGGCCACATAGTCCCGCTGGCTGGCTACCCATTGCCGGTACCGCAATTGCTTCTCGGCCATTAGATTGACTGGCAGCAATGCTACTTCCTTGCCTGTCTGCAAGGTCAGGACCACCTTTTTGCCTAGTTTATTTTCCAGTAGTTGGCCGATATTCGTTCGGCTATCGAGCTGCTGGCCATCGATGGCCAGCAAGATATCCCCTACCCCGATGTTGCCCGCTATATCGGCAGGTCCACCAGCAACGATAGCGGACACTTGGAAGTGCCCTTTATCCAGGTATTCTTTCACATCAAAATCGAGCCCTAGCCGTGCCGTAGACGAACGTTGTCCCCCCGAGGCGGAGACGCCCATATGGGATGCGTTCAGCTCGCCCACCATGAGGTTGAGCATGCGGCGAAGTTCTTCCGGCGTCTGCACGCCCTGCACCACCTCTTGATAGTTTTTCAGCACGCCGTTCCAATCGACACCATGAAAATGGGGGTCATAAAATCCCTTATTGAGCACATCCCAAGTTTGGTAAACCAGCAGCTGCTTCTCCTGTTCGAAATCAACTTCCATTTGCACGTTGGTGGCCAAGGTCTTGGGCGTATGGTCGCCCGTCAGGTTGAGATACTGTATGCTGCCTCCTTGCAGATAGTACAGCTGCTTGTCGTCGGCCGTGAACTGCAAGGCATTCTTGCCTCCCCTGGCGCTCTGCAGCAGCTGCGGCCGCGGATTGTCCTGCGCCTCATCCAATGGATACAGAAAGAGCGATTGTTGCCCCAACTGATTGGTGGTAAAGGCCATTTTCTTGCCGTCGTGGCTGATGACGTAAGACCCAATGCTGACGTCAAATGGCAATAAGGTGAGCCTATCCCTGATATGTTCAAAGGCGATCTCCACATTTGAGCTGTCTTTCTTATCGGCCGCTGTGCCCTTCGTTTTATCGGACTTGGCGGCATCGAACAGCTCATAGAAGGCGTCTTCTTTGAAAGCCTTTGTACCTGCTTTCAGCTCTATACGCGCTATTCGGGCATTCTCCGTCCTTTGGGAGGTGCCAAAATAAATGTATTTTCCATCGGCAGACCACTCAGGGCCATTGCCGAACGTATTGGCCAAAAAGCTTACTGGCTTGCTCTCGCCGCCTTGGCGTGGCACCACCCATATATTGCGAATGGCATTTTCGTCGTAATTGGCAAAGGCAAGCCACTGGTTGTCCGGCGACCAGGCAATGCTTTCGTTGCCGGAGAAGGACATCCTGCCTAAATAACCTTCATACAAAACCTGCTCGCGTTTGCTTTCCAAATCCAGCACGATCACTTGCTTGGTATTGCGCAGATAGGCCAGGTAGAGGCCATTGGGCGAAAGTACCAGCGAGCTGAGATCGCCTTTTTCTACCGCTATCTCGCTGAGCTTCCGGGTAGAAAAATCATACTGCCACAGCTTGCCTCCCTCGGGCCCATAGCTCGTAAAAATAAGTTTCTTGCTATCCTTGGTCCATACGGGATTGGCCTCTATGGCCAGGGTATTGGTCACCCTGATGGCCTCGCCACCTGTCGTGGAAGAGGAGGCAAATAATTCGCCATGGGCAATAAAGGCCACTTTCTTCCCATCCGGGGAGACCCTCAGATTGCTAAAACCACTGTTCAGCTGCTCCAGATTGACCATCTCCCTATTCCCTACCCCTTTGAGCGTGATGTTGACGGGGGCTGCCTGCTTTGTATTGGTATCGTACAACCAAATCTTGAAATCACGCTCGAAGGCTATTTTCCCTGCCTTATTGGCGATGGAGGGCCACAGCACGCGCCCCGTCTTAAAATCTGTCAATGCCTGCTCTTGCCCTTGCAGATCGCTATACCATAAATTTTGATGGCCATTCTGGTCGGAAACATAGTAGAGCCCCTTACCATCGGCTGCCCACATGGGCCATACCTTTCTTGCTTTCCCTTGGCCCAGTGGCTTATAGGCCGATGGCGACAGCTTTTGCTTCAACTCCAGCAGCCACAGCTCCGTTTGGTCGAGGTGGCTGCTGCCCTTCCTCCACCATTGCCCTGCGGCCATGCCCCTTCCCACAAAGGCCAGGGTCTTGCCGTCGGGCGATTCGGCACCGTGATATTCCGTTGCATAGCGGTCGGCACTTAAAGGGAGTGGACTTCCGCCATCTACCGGCACTATCCAGATATCGTTCATTCCCGCTATATCGTTTGCCGATGAATGGAAATACAGGTACTTCCCATCGGCAGACCAGCCCGAGAGCTCCTCATACCCATCATCAAAAGTGATCCGCAAGAGCTTGCCCGTTCCCAGGGACAGGACATAGATATCGCCATTGCCAGTACGGGTGGAGACGAAGGCCAGCGACTTGCCATCGGGCGAGTATATGGGACGGGCATCGTAGGCTGGGTGCGACACCAATAGGCGTGCCTCGCCCCCACCTGCCGCCACGGTCCAAATATCGCCGCCAGACACAAAGGCAAGCTCCGTCCCATCCGGAGAGATGCCGGGATCGGCATATATCGATACCGTTGAACCTGTGGGTTGGGCATAGACACCGCCGGTGCTCAATACCACCATTGCTCCTGCAAGAAGGCTTGACAATTTAGATTTCTTTTTCATATAACTGTGCGATTATCACGAAGTCAAATATACGGCTTGTGCCTATTCATGTAGGTTTTGTAACAGATTTTTTGTCGATTGTATTTATCCGTTCGTCTATGGCTCTTTCCTTTTGACGATAAAAATGAGCTGTTCGTCTAAAACCTTATTATCGCATGCAACTATTTTCAGATAATTGCGTCATATAAACAAAAGCATGGCAGAAAGCGATAAACATCGGAAGCCATGCGAAATGGATTTTAAGCTGGCCGGCAACAAAAATTAAAAGAGTAAATCAAAAGGTATAACGGTTGGAAAACAACCATAGAAGATTAAAAAAATGAAAGCGTTCATCTTATCAGCAATCTTGGCCTCCGCCGTATTAAGCAGCCAAGCCGCTACTGCCCCCATGCGTGGTATTCAAATGGAAAACGATGCCTACAATGAGGATCACAAGACCGTAAGCCAGTTGAAGGACAAACTGGAATTTCAAAAGAAAAGTGTGGAGACACTATGGCAACAATATGAAGCGGCGGTTTCTAAGGTAAAAAACACCAGGGGTAGCCATGCCGACCTGGATGCCGACTATGCCTACTTCACCAATTTGTACAAGGAAGACATCAAAAAAGGTTTTAACGTAGAAGAGGCTGAAAGGACATTGCAGGAACTGAAAAAAACTTATCAGGAAAAACATGCTCTGCGTAATGAAAAGGAGCAGGCACAGATATACCAGCTGAGCGTGCAGCTGGAGAAAAAACTGCAAAAGGAAAGTAAAGCGCTGAAAAAGATAAAAAGTAAAAACAGCGATCTGATTGCCGAAGAGGTGGTTCCCCTAGTGGCAGAAATCGAAACTTATTTTTCCCAATCACTGGCCAAAGCGGAAGGACTGAAAATTGCGGCATCAAAGCCTGGTAGCTACTACGCCAAGCTTTAATGCAAAAATATTAAAAATCATGTGTGTTTGGTCGACTCCCAAGTCGACGGCGGTCCCCTCCCCGGGGGCCGCTTTTTTTATTTAGTGGGTAACGACTTTAAGGCCTACAATAGAGCCGATTAAGGTGACAAGAAAAAATAACCGCAGAAAAGTAGCGGGCTCTTTAAAAACCAATATCCCGACCAAAACGGTACCCACTGCGCCAATCCCCGTCCACACGGCATAGGCCGTACCAATCGGCAAAGTTTGGGTGGCCTTTATTAAAAGCCCCATACTGGCAGCCAGGGCAATCAGAAAGCCTGCGTACCACCAATACATTTCAGTGCCCGTGGTCTCCTTCGCCTTTCCTAAACAGAAAGCAAATGCTACTTCAAATAAGCCTGCTATAACCAAAACAATCCAATTCATTTCTCTTAACTTTTTTTGCAAAGGTCGGAAATGGGATTGAGGAAAATTTCACAAATGATAAAAAATGAAGTTTTATTGTTTTTCGTGGCTGTCTTACCAAGGATTATTTGCTTTGTCACTTTCGCGAGGAACTCTTTCGGCTGTGGGTGCTTCAAAATGTATTTTTTCTCTGCCGAACGATAAGGGGCAACATCAATTTTTGTGTAACCACCGTAACCCAATTGGAACAGGGGAATTGTGCCAAGCCCAAAGCCGTTCTTCTATAAGTGCTTTGTCATAATTTCGGATAGCATCTCGAAAATGCGAGACCCTTAGTTAATTAGCGGTAGTATTTTTATCAATTAAATGATTGTCTAAACTCCAAGGGTGACATCTCGGTCTTTTTTTTGAATAATTTGCTGAAAGACTGCGGATATTCAAAACCAAACTGATAGGCAATTTCACTGACGGACAAATCTGTAGTGGTCAATACTTCTTTGGCTTTTTCTATTAAATGATTGTGGATATGCTGTTGTGTGTTTTGTCCTGTAAGGTTGCGAAGCATATCACTTAGATAATCTGCTGAAACATTTAATTCGCCAGAAACATATTGAACGGTTGGAAGCCCTGATTCCTGCAACTGTCCACTGTTGAAATAATTGGACAATAAACTTTCCAATTTCATCAACAGATCGCTGCCTGCTGTTCTGCGGGTAATGAATTGCCGGTTGTAAAAGCGGTTGCAATAATTCAGCAGCAATTCGATGTGGGAAACAATGACATCCTGGCTAAAACTATCGATAACCGAACGATATTCGTGTGCTATGTTTTGCATGATAGCCGTTACCACTTTTTCTTCATCGTCCGAAAGATGCAGGGCTTCATTGACGGTATACGAAAAATAACCGTATTCCTTTATTGCTTTTCCCAAAGGATAGTTCCTTATAAAATCTGGATGAACCACCAGCCAGTATCCCGATAGCTTCAAGTTCTCAACGATATCGGTGGTGACCACCTGCATGGGTGAAAAGAAGGTCATTACGCCTTCATCAAAATCATAATACTGTTGTCCGTATTTCATTTTGCCCTCAAAGTTCTTCTTGATGGCAATGCAATAGAAATTATAGGAAACACTCCGCAGGCTTTCATCGTCAAAGCATTTGATTTCCTCAAAATTGATCACGCTTACCAATGGGTGCTTGGCCTTCGGCAATTCCAATAGCCGGTGCAATTCTGAAATCGAATGGATAATATACGGTTTATTGCTTTTATTCTTCATGTATGTAAAGATAAAAAATCAGTCGAAATTGGTTGATAAGGTCAAATGCTTCCAGGCTTCAAACTCCTGCATTTCTTTTTCCCGATGTTCTTGTATGAGCTGATAGGTATCTGTTCCCAATAACAGGCGTAATGGCGGATTTTCCAACCCAACTATTTCGGTTAGTATCTTTACCAACTTTTCGGGGTCGCCAATTTGTTGTCCGCTGTATGCTGTCCACATTTTTTCTGCCTCGTCCAACCCATATACCGGAATCCTGTTTTTAGCAAATTGCATAGAGCCTTTGTCCATAAAATTAGTCCTGAATTGTCCCGGTGCTACCACCGTAACTTTTATGCCAAAAGCATCTACTTCCTGTGCCAACGCTTCGGACAGCCCGATTACGGCAAACTTCGCTGCGTTATAGCTTGTCGCATTGGCAAAACCCACATAACCCGCATTGGATGAAATATTGATGATATGCCCCGATTGCTGTTGCCTTAAATACGGCATTACATTCCGTATAACATTTACCGTACCGAAAAGATTGACGTCCACCGTTTGGCGGAACTCTGTGTCCGTCATTTCTTCCATGCTACCCACTAAAGAATAACCTGCATTATTGACCACCACGTCCAATTTTCCAAATTTTTCAATGCTTTGCCGAACTGCATTTTTCACTTCTTTGTCGGATGTAATGTCCACTTTCAAAGGCAAAAAATCCTTCTGATATGCTGTAATGGAAGTTTTTAAATCTTCGGTATTCCTCGAAGTAGCGACCACTTTATCGCCTTGTGATAATGCCAATCTGGTCAGTGCAAGCCCTAAACCTTTCGATCCTCCTGTGATAAACCACACTTTTTGATTGCTCATGCTCTCCTATTTTTATGATTAATTAATCCATTTACCATTAAGTTTTTTATCAAGGAGTTAAGGGGATTAAGCCTTTATCTTAATTTACCTAATGTCTTAATGGTTATTTGCAAAAGTCGACAAGTTCTAAAACTAAAAAGTGTCCAAATCCTGTATGGTTGTATTCAAAACAAGGAATTTTTTTGTTCGTCGTGGACGTAGGTTAGTATGGGCGGGTATTTTTTAGCACAAAAGTTTAATAGAAGAACGAAAGCTGAACCTTGCACAAAGGTCCAATCGAAGCACTTGATGTTAGCGGTTCGGACATTTATTCAAGTCCTTTTTTGACTGGATTCCAAAATGGCTTTGTTTTTATTTGTTTCGTGTCCCAATTCAGTTCTCGTCTGAAAAATTGGTTTAACGCAACACAAATTCTACTGTCGCCACCGATGTAAACTATTTTCCTACCGGTCATACCTAGAACAATTTCTTTAATCTTGCTCACAATACTTTCATAAGGATTTTGAGGCATTTCATAAAAGTCGAATGGCGTTGTTCCGTCAATGTCTGTGTATAATTCGTCTTTATGCTGGCTGTATAAAATACTTTCAACTTGCTTGTCTTTGGACAGATTTCGTCTAATCATATACAGATGAGATAATGCCGATAAATCGCCAATCATTAAATAACTGTCAGCACTTTCGTCTAAGATGAAATTTCCTTTTTTCCACGTAAAATAGATTTTATCCCCTGCCTGACATTCTTCTGTCCATTTAGCACCTACACCTTTGCTGTGCGTGGCTATTGCCAAGTCAATAGTTCCGTTTTCCTTATCAATGTTCCACACAGAATAACTTCTAACAAAATCTTGCAGTGCAATACTTTCGTCTGACAAACCAATTCCTACCCGCAAAAAGTAGCCGGGAACAAATTCGGCATTTTTTATGCCGTTTCCTTTCACTTGGATTCTATACACCGACTCCGATAATTTTTCTTTCTTCTCAATGGTGTTTTCCTTGAGAAGCCGTTGCAATATGTTTCTAATTATTCCCATTTTTGTTTTGTTGTGTATCGTTTGTTGCCTGACCGCTAATGGTTAGCAGCTGCCTTTATCCTTCTGTCGTGTCCGTCAGTTTTTACAATCCTTTCTTTCCTTCCAGCCAATAGCCCTGCGAATAAATATTTCCTTGCGTTTTGTCTTTTAACACTTTTCTGAATGCCTGAACGGACTTTACATTACCTGTTAATGCAAAATTGGCGGTGTCCCATTCATCTGTTTGAAATAAAGACAAATTGCTTATCCATTTTTCATTTCTAAATGAATTGTTTTTGGGGAACGTTGTATAATTTTCTAAACCTAAAAGTTCGGGAATATTTTTATTCACTTCTTCCAACTCAAAATAAAATTGAAATTGATGATTGTTCTTTTTCAATAACGGTAAAAGTGCAAACGCCACGCCCAACGAAGTTTCATCGCCAAAAAAGAATTGCCGTTTCACATTTTTTTCATACAACTTTTTCCCTCTTGGCGGACTGATAAACAATTTATCATTTAATTTGAGCGTGTCAATGTATCTGCTTCCGACTCCGTTGCCGTGAATGTGAAAAATAATTTCAAAAATTTCCTTTTCCTTGTCGTGAAATGTAACTGTATAATTTCTAAACTCTGTCTCGCTAACACGCACAACGCTTGCGTAACCGATTTGAAAACTCCATTTTGATATATCGCCCTGAAAACGGATTTTTTTTATTTGTGAACTGATGTAAGAAGTTTCTAAAACTTTCACATTGGGCCGCATTGTATTTCCGAACAAATTACTAACCCATTTTGGTATGCTTGAAATCATTGTCTGCTACATTAAAATTTAACGTAAAGGAACAATGAACTACAACCTCAAACAATGCAAGAAAAAGGTATGTATTGGACTAATCGTGGTTTATTGATGGTGGTTTGTTTTTTTATGGCATCAATGAGCTGAGGTTTTGTTTCTAAACGCCAAAGCTGTCATTCCGGTCACTTTGGTAAATAGACGTGAAAAATAAGGATAATCGTCATAACCCAAGTCGGTTGCAATTTCTTTTACAGATTTATTAGAATGATATAGCAAACGTTTGGCTTCTAAAATTATACGTTGCTGTATGTGATGTGAAACGGAAAAGCCAGTTGTGTTTTTCACACATTCGTTCAGATATGCAGTTGAAATGTTTAGTTGTTGAGCATATTCACCTGGTCGTTTGGCGCTAACAAAATTCCATTCCAATAATTCCTTAAACGCTTTGCTTACAATTTCGAATCGTGAAAGTTTGTCAAGCGGTTTTGATTGGGCTAAATATTGTGAAATCACAAGCCCAATTACGGTATTACAACTTCCGGTAAGCAACGAATGATATAATTTTTCATTTTTTCGTTCGGATAGTTTTATACAAAGAGATACAGCTTCGGAAATAACAGAAAATGCTTCTTTCTTTAATGTCAGGGGGTTTGCGGGAGCAATGTCTCCCAATAATTTTAAATATTCAGGATTTAAGTTTTCGTTGCTGATTGCCCAGATACTTGCAATTGCGTTCCTGAACTCTAAAGTTCTATGCACTTGATTTTGATGAATAAAAATGACCGATGAAGGTTTCACTATGTATTTCTTGAAATCAATTTCAATAGTTGTTGTTCCTTTTTCTTGTAAGAAAAACAAATGGAAATCATCTCTGTGCGATTGTTTTATGCTGTTAAACTCCTCAAACTGCTCGTATAAATAAAAATCCTTACTCGACATTTTTCCAATGAAAATGCCTGTGCCGAACATATTCGCAATAGAATTTACAGGTATGGAATTTGATTTTTTCGGCATTGTTTATTTTCCCGTTCCAAATTTAGAAATAAATGTTCCCGATTTGCATTTGGTCGTGACTGACGAAGGGCGTTTTTTTTTAGCGCAAAAGTTTAATAGAAACACTACCGTTCAATGTAGCACAAATGTTCAATAGTGGCATTTCACCCGCCTATTGCCAATACGATGTGCCTGTTGCACAACTCAAAAATATAAAAATATTTAGTATCTTGTCCTTATGCAAGGACGCAAAGAATTTACTCCACAGCTTTTTTATGAACTGAGCTTAGACCGGCTGGTTGCTCAGGACAATTTTTATCGTAAAGTAAATCGTGATTTGGATTTACATTTTCTTTATCAATCAACACAACAATATTACGGTCATGAAGGTCAGCAGAGCATTGACCCTGTAGTTTTTTTCAAGATTTTGTTGGTTGGCTATCTGAATAATATCAACAG
>NZ_ATZA01000051.1 GCF_000427965.1 Olivibacter sitiensis DSM 17696
AGTCCAGGAGAACGCAATCCGATCGAAGGAAAGTTTGGTCAAGCAAAGACTGGTTACGGAATGAATCTCATTTTAGCTCGTCTAGCAAGAACCAGCGAAGCTTGGATTAGCTGCATCGTATTGGTGCTTAACTTGGTCAAATTGGCCGAGCTAGCACTTTATTGCATTATCAATATAGTAATCAAATATGTGGTAGATCTGCGCAAAGATTACAACCTCATACCCCAATACTCAAAAATCTGCTGAAAAAATCATTGAGTTTTTCAGCAGACCCTATTTATATAAGGTGTTAAATACCAGTTTAAAAGTGCTATGCGATTGTCCTCTAAAAGTGATTTCCGGCCCAAAAGCGTAAAGCGTACCTTTACCTACGCTTGCTTCAAAAGCTGCCACCTTATCTTTCAAAAGCTGTTGTCCCCAAGCCCATCCACTTCTAAGTGATTTGTCACTGTCGAACCACATCAAAGGCCTCACTTGTTGCTTGTCTCCATTTAAAATGAAAACAGGATTATTGCTAAAGACAATATCGGCCCTTTCGTTCATTCCAGACGTTGCCACTGTTGAATTGTCTACCTGTACGTTCAGGATACTTCCAGGTATATAGAACTTGTCATTGGGCAATGGTTTGCCGTTTTCTTCCAATGCATTTTCTACAGGTAAACCAAGGTGATAGGCAAGATCTGTAGCGCTACCCAAAGCCATTATTTGTCCGCCACTTTCTAAAAACAGCTTTAGCTGTGGTATGGATGTCTCCTTGGTGACAGTGCCCAGCATGTGCCGATATTCTTCTGGAATACTTAGCGAATCTGGTTGTCTTCCCATTCCCATGCGATTCTCGGTTGCATTGATAGGGGGGATGCCTGCTTTTACAAAAAGGATGATGTCATATTTCGTTGCTAGGTTTCCCTTGTCGATATCTTTTGGATAGATAACTTCATATGGATAGTGATATTGTTCCAGTATCCATCTCATCCATCCAGACGGAATACCCCCTCCATATTGGTCATACAGTGCAATCCTCTTCAGGCCAATACGTTTTGCTTGGCTTGGCTTCTTGTCTACAGCAGTTACTTTTACGCCTAGACTATCATTGGAGGTGCCCAATTTGGATCTTGATTTAGCTTCTACATAAAACGATCCTACGGGGAAACCCGCTTGAGCTTCAGCAAGACGGAATACATTGACACCCTGCCGCAATAGATCGTTTGCCAAGGTGAAACCGTTGTTGATCTGACTGCTCCATACATAGCCTCCCTTGGAAAGAGGAACCTCTTGTTTGATGGGTGTTTGATCTTCGCCGTAAGCGATCGCTTCGAATGGACCATCTACTACCCCCAGTGCCCTGTCAAAGTCAACACCCATTTGAAATGCCAATGTCCACCCTGCTGCGTCATATGGCCTCACGGGAGGACCACCTGGATACAGAAAATCATTGGGATGGTCTTGCGGCTCGAACATATCCAGCACATGCGGACGAAATGCCTGATTTGTCCGTACGATATAGGAATCTTTTGGATATTTCTTACCATCATAAACGAAATCGGCTGTTGCTCGCTCCACTTTGATGCCTGAACGCAAGAGAGCATTGATAAATTTGACCGCCGTAGGGAAGTCTTGTTGATCTGATGGTACGATATAGGCCCTAGCATCGCGGTGAGCAGGATTCTCGTATACCTGTTCGTATTGCGTACGATTGGGGCGTTCTTTTTGGGCCAATGTCACTAGTGAGTCCCTGTATTTGGGCAACAGCGTCCAATTGTCCCGATTTCCACGCTCTATGGCATTTTTTCCCATCAGATAAATGTTGTAGAGCAGCTCGTCCCCATGCCTACTTGCATAGTCCAGGATGGCGTAGTTCAAGGAAAGGGAATAGTCGATGGACTGCCTAAAATGCCATTTTTGTGGCTTAATGGGATTGGGTGTAGCATTGTCCGGAATCAGTCTATCAGGAACAATGGGGATTTCCATTGGCGTAGGGTTTCCAATGATTTCGGTGAGGATACCAATCATATTGTGGAAATAGGGCGTAGTGCGTAGTCCACCGTTCCACCAGGTGGAGTAGACCGACCCTTTTAATCGTGTATAGCCAGGCTTCTCCTCGGCATTGAGCCTGTTGATCATGGCAGCGCTTACGCCGTCTATGCCAGTGATGACCAAAGGGTCATAGACCTGATTGAACGGATCGCGATAGGGGGGGCCTGCCACTACTGTTCCCGCAGGACCTGTCTGGTGATGATTGTATATGATCTGGGGCATCCACTCGATGTACTGTTGCCTAGAGATATGGATGCTTTCCTTCATGTTGTTCATGTAAAAATCCCTATTATTGTCGTGGCCGATATATTTCTGATAGAGTCTGGGAATGTCCATAGCTCTTTTTAACGTATCTGGCCGCATCATATACCAATTGGACATTAACTCTTGTCCATCGGGATTAACTTGAGAAAGCAGGATTACTACGTTGTCCAAGATACGTAAGGTCTCGTCGTCTTGCCGACTTGCCAACTGATAAAAAGTTTCTATGAGTTGATGAGCACCAACGGTTTCGTTGGCATGTAGACCGCCATCTATCCATACCACCGGCTTGCCCTCCAGGGATAATTTTTTGGCTTCTTGAGGACTTATGCCTTCAGCTCTGGTAAGTTGCTGCGAAATGTTTTTCAGCTTGGAGAGCTGAGCGATGTTTTTGGGAGCAGAGACCACCATGACATATTGTGTTCTGCCTTCCTCTGTTTTGCCTATCTCCGTCAGCAATACCCTATCGGACTGATCGGCAATTTTCTTAAAATAGGCCTCCGTCTGTGTATAGTTTGCCAATTGATAATCGTCACCAATAGTGAAACCGAAATGTTCCTTGGGCGTAGTTATGCTTGTTTGAGCAAGAAGGCCATTAGGAGAGATAATGAGAAATAGGAGGAGAAGGTAAATACTACGCATATTTAAAATCCAGTTTTATTTTTAAAATAAATAGTTGAGAAAAGTAATGAACCAAAAATACTTGCTTTACTTGGCTTTATAAATCTATTTCTCATGTTGTTATGTATTATTTTTGTTGCTCTTGCGAAAAAAAGTGCAAAGAACTCTTTGCAGTTGTCTGTATAAGGAATTTTTATCCATTTCACCTATCTTTGTAGGCTATCATGAAGGGAACTTTGCCGTTTTTTGTTCTTGTTTTGGGGGTGTTGCTTTTCGTGGCATTGGCTCTTCTTATATTTCTTTGGAGGCAGTTTAGCCAATTGAAGCATGATAAGCAGCACTTACAGGCTAAGTATAAGGAGCTAGAGCAAAAAACGACCGGCCTGGATGCAGACCAATTACGATATAAGCTCAATCCCCATTTGTTTCGAAATGCCTTAAATGCCATACAATCGCATGCCTATCAAAGCTATTATGCACTTGACAAGCTTTCCAATGTACTGGATTATATCTTATATGACAGTGATAACAGGATGGTAAGCCTGGCCGAAGAGATCAATTTTGCAAAGAGCTTGGTGGAGATCAATAAGCTAAAGACGAGCCCGCTTTTTGATATTCGGTTCAAGAATAAAATCAGGGAGGACGAGACGATTTATCATGAAATGATGATCGCTCCGTTTTCCTGTGCCAATCCTATAGAGAATGCCTTTAAGCATGCCGATATTCAAAGTGACGATGCCTTTATAAGTATTGTTTTTTCCATCGAAGACGATAATTGGTTTCAGTTGTATGTGGCCAACAAGATACCAAGGGGCAAGAAAGAGCAAAAAAATAAGGGAGGACTTGGAAATGTCATGTTCAAAAACAGGCTGAAAGCCATTTATGGCATTGATGGCTTTTCCCTGATCGAGACTATAAATAATGAAGTATATATTTCGCAGTTGAAAATAAAGCTGGATAAGCCATGACGTTGAGGTGCATATTATTGGACGATGAGCTGCCTGGGCTTCGCTATCTGCGCAGTATATGCGAGCAATTTACCGACGTGGAAGTCGTAAGGGCTTTTGACGACCCACAAAAATTCCTGTTGCAGGAAGCAGATCTAGACTACGACACCTGCATCATGGACATACAAATGCCTTTGGTAAATGGTGTGGAAGTAGCGTCCCGATTGAATAACAAAGCGATTATATTCGTTACCGCTTACAAAGAATATGCTGCGAATGCCTTTGATCTGGAAGCTGTTGACTATATCGTTAAGCCCATTCAGCCTATGCGTCTAAGAAAAGCCATAGATAAAGTCGTCAAGGTATTGGAAGCGAAAAAGGACAAGGGAGGTTTTGCTCAGCTAAATAGCAACCGCGGAAAAATCCTGCTTTACTTTTACCAGATTGCCTTTATCTCCGTTTCGGAAAGTGATAAGAGAGATAAGCAGGTTGTCCTTGATGATGATGAAGTCGTGTTGAAAAATATTTCCTTTGATCAACTGCTGCAGTTATTACCCGCAAATGAATTTTTGAGAATCAATAGGCAAACAATCATTGCCAAACGCATCGTACTGTCCTATACACATGATTCAGTATTGACCAAACGGAAAGACATTCATGGGAAGCACCTTGGCTTTCAACTGTCGGAGAATTATAGGAAAGCCTTTCTGGAAAATCTGTAACCAACCTTCATTACAATTTTTCCCCCCTTTATTACAAAATATGTCCTAGCTTATTTTTTATTGTTAGTCTTTCACTAAATTCGCTTCGCACAAAAGAGCAAAGTCTGAATGAAGCGATTTAAAGAACTCATATTTTACATACTTACCATAGGCGGACTTTCCGTCTTCATTTATTTCTTAATTCATCAAGGAAGTGCTTTGGAGGCGGGGAAATCCATCCCCTCAAGTCAAGGCGATGGCGTGAATGCCTTTGATCACTTTGTTGAATCTTTGCAAGAAAACCTTTCGTATCCTTTGGCTATCCTGCTGCTGCAAATTATCACCATTATTCTTGTAGCGCGTTGTTTTGGTTATGTGTGTCGCAAGATTGGCCAGCCAAGTGTTATTGGAGAGATATTGGCCGGGATTGTTTTGGGACCGTCCCTGTTAGGGGCGTATTTTCCTGAATTTTCCACTTTCCTTTTTCCCGCCAGCTCGTTGGGCAATTTGGGGGTGATGAGCCAGATAGGCCTTATTCTTTTCATGTTTGTAGTCGGTATGGAACTGGATTTGGGTATCTTGAAGAACAAGGCCCATGAGGCCGTTGTGGTAAGCCATGCCAGCATTATATTCCCTTTTGCACTAGGGGTGGTACTTGCTTATTTTATCTACGAGCAGACAGCACCAGAGCAAGTCAATTTTATTTCCTATGCGCTTTTCATTGGTATATCGATGAGTATTACGGCTTTTCCCGTATTGGCACGCATCGTTCAGGAAAGAGGACTTTCCAAAACCAAACTGGGAGCGATGGCCATTACCTGCGCTGCGGCAGACGATATTACCGCATGGTGTATACTGGCAGCGGTAATAGCTATTGTAAAGGCGGGTTCCCTAGCTAGCGCCATATACACTATCATGCTATCTGTGCTTTACGTTGTGGCCATGCTCAAACTGGTAAGGCCATTCTTGCGAAGAATAGGGGATCTATATTCCAGTAAGGAAAGCCTTAGCAAGCCCATTGTCGGTATATTCTTCGTAACGCTGTTGATCTCTGCTTGGAGTACCGAAGTGATCGGTATACACGCACTGTTCGGTGCTTTTATGGCTGGGGTAATTATGCCGGCAAATGTCAATTTCAGGAATATTTTTATAGAAAAAGTAGAGGATCTCGCGCTGGTGTTACTATTACCACTGTTTTTTGTCTTCACGGGACTTCGTACACAAATAGGCTTGCTGAACGAACCCGGCCTTTGGGGTCTGTGCTTTGTTTTCATAGCTGTGGCCGTGGTAGGCAAATTTGTAGGTAGCGCCATAGCGGCACGTTTTGTAGGTCAGGATTGGAAAGGCAGCCTCACCATAGGCGCCTTGATGAATACCCGGGGACTCATGGAACTGGTGGCCCTCAATATTGGTTATGACCTTGGCGTACTATCGCCAGAGGTATTTGCCATGCTAGTGCTTATGGCATTGGTAACCACTTTCATGACGGGACCAGCCCTGGATTTGATCGACAAACTATTTAAGGCGGATGATGACTTACTAGCACCAAAGCTGGAAATAGACAAATACAACATACTCATTGCTTTTGGAAATCCTATAAGCGGGCAAAAGCTGGTGAGATTGGCCAATGGCTTGACTAACAAGACCAAAGAAAACGTCAGTCTTACAGCCCTGCATCTTTCTCCTGCTAATGAGTTGAATCAGTTTAATGCTTTTGAATATGAGCGGGATAGTTTTGCCCCCATTCAATTTGAAGCCGATAGATTGGGACAAAAAGTGGTCGCTCTATTCAAACCTAGCCAAAATATCGATGAAGATATCATTGAAATTGCCAATAAGGGTGAATTTGATCTTCTTCTTATAGGTATTGGCCGTTCTGTATTTGAAGGTACTTTTTTGGGTAAAATATTGGGTTTCACTACCAAAGTGGTCAATCCAGAACGACTTTACGAAAGTATAAAAGGCCGAAATGCCTTGTTTACCTTAGGGATATTCGATGAGAGAACAAAACACATCCTTCGCAATACGAAGATACCTACGGGTATATTTATTGACAAAAACATGGATGTCATAAGGCAGGTTGTTGTCCCAATTTTTTCGTTGAGCGATAGTTTTCTGCTGATATATATCCAAAAGCTGATCCATAATGGAGGTGTGAAGATCACATTGATGGACCTATCGGGAACTATCAGGCAGAACGTCGAATTTAAGGAAGCGATTAGGTCTATTGAACTGGTTGCTCCAGAGCAATTGATGCTCGTTCATGAAAACAAAATGGACAAGTCTTTCTTGCAACAGTATGATTTAATGCTGATTAGCTTAGATAGTTGGAAGAAAGTGGTAGAGTCTAGAAGCATTTGGCTGGCGGATACGCCGTCTGTCCTTATCGTAAAACCATAGAAACAGAAACGATCAAACATCATCAATTCTTTAACTGCAAATATTTTGATATGGAAACCTTAAAATTTAGAACGGACTTTTATTCTTCTGAATCGTTAGGAGAATTGCTCAAGATTATGAACACCATCAATGGTATAGTGGAATGGAAGATAGACTTTGATTCGATATATAAGCTCCTGATAGTAAAAGGCAAGAATTTAAATGCTTTCGGGATCAAGAAGGCTATAGAAGGAGTGGGGCACAGTGCCGTACGGATGTACGAGGAATAATTTAAACACAGCACAGCACCTTAATGTAGACGGCTCAAAACTAGTTTTGAGCCGTCTACATTAAGGTGCTGTTAAACAAATCTATGCTACGTTTCCAAGCCAATTTGGACGCTTGTTCGTCATAGCGCGCAGCCGAAGTCTCATTGTTGAAGGCATGGTTTACTCCTTCGTATATAAATAGTTGATAATCTATATGGTTACTATCCAAGGCTTCTTGAAAAGCGGGTATACCCACATTGATTCTTTCATCTAAACCCGCGTAGTGCAACAAGAGCTTTGCCTTGATATGGGGGACATCTTCTTGCCTTGCCTGTCTGCCATAATAGGACACTGCTGCATTCAATCTAGGATCTTTGGTGGCAAGGTCATTGGCTATTCCGCCACCCCAGCAAAAACCGATGCATCCTGTCTTGCCATTGCCGTAGGGCAATTGACGAAGATATTCCAAAGTATCCAAGTAGTTCGTGAGATTTATCTCGGGATCTAGTTTACCTATCAGCGTACGCGCTTCGTCCTGATCTTCAGGAGTACCGCCATAAGAAGAAAGGGCGTCAAGAGCGAGCGCTATAAACCCTTCTATGGCCAGGCGTTTTGCTATATCCTTGATATGGGCATTCAATCCCCTGTTTTCATGAATGACCAGTACGCAACCATGCTTTCTGGTTTTTTTCGGTCTTGATAGAAAACCTGTTAAAGGGCCGTTGCTTGCATTGAACGTAATGTCCTCGTTAATGATATCCTCATTAGGTATTTCGGATGCGTGCGCATAGTTGTTTTCCAACAAGGGTAATACCGACATGGCCACGGCCATGCTTCCTGTAAGGCTAACCAATTGTCTAATAAAGTCTTGCCTAGATAAAGGCTTGTGCGTATACTCGTCATAGAGTTTTATCAATTCCTTGTCCATTTGCCAGTACTTTAAGGGCCACTATATTGGAAAACAATACCATAATTGTTTTCCTCATATGTAAAGAACAAGGTTAGGTGCTATGTGTTTTTCGGGTTTATTGATTTATTTTTTTAGATTCATCAATAATATATCTAAACGGTTTGTCCTTTGAAAAATAAGATGCCATCCACTCGAAGAAAGTTCTAATACGGTTCCTATAGCTTACCAGGAACATCAGGTGAATGAAAAGCCAAAGTAGCCACGCGAAAAAACCTGAGAAGCTCCATTTGGGTTTGGGTAAGTCAGCGACCGCAATACTCTTTCCAACAATGGCCATTGTACCCTTGTCGTAATAGGAAAACGGATGTAATGTTTTGCCTTTGGTGATATTGACGAGGTTTTTTGCCAGGTTCTTTCCCTGTTGTATGGCCACCTGTGCCAATTGAGGGTGTCCGTCTGGATAATTCTCGTCGCTTTTCTGTAAACAGATGTCGCCAATGGCATATATGTCCTCATAACCTATCAGGCGGTTATAAGCATCGACTAGCAGACGGTTCCCGCCTCCATAAATCTCTTCGTTGAAGCCTTCGATCGTTTTTACCGTAACGCCCGTAGTCCATACCAATTGCCTAGCGCGAATAACCTCTCCTGTATCAAGGAACACTTCCTGACCATTGTAATCCTGTACACGCTTTTTGAAATGTACCTGTACTCCTGCTTTTTCCAATGCTTTAAGGGCTGTTGTTTGCGCCTTTTCTGACATAGCCTTCAACAAGCTGGTGCTGCCGTCTACCAAATGTATGTCCAGCCGAAATCCTCTTTGGGCTAGGGATCTGAAATCATGTGCAAAGAGTGTGTTGTTGTACTCGGCCATGATGCCGGATAGTTCTACCCCCGATGGCCCTCCACCGGCAATTAATATGGTGAGCCTTTCCCTGATTTCATCTTCATTCGTAGCACTGGCCGCCAATTCAAAATTGTTGAGCAAACATTTCTTCATGTACAGTGCGTCATCTAGGTTCTTCATGCAAAGGGCGTATTTCTTCAGGTTTTCATTGCCAAAAAAATTGGTGTCCGTACCCGCGGCAATCACTAGTTTGTCATATTGCAGCTTGCCTGATGATAGATAGACCGTTTTGTTGGCAGGATCGACTCGCTCCAGTTCACCCATTAGAAAATCGAGGTTGTGCTGCTTTTTGAAAAGCGTGCGAAAGGGAAGCGTTACATTGGAGATCTGTAAATAACTGGACGCTACTTGATAGATAAGAGGGGGGAAGAAGTTGTAATTGTTTCTGTCAACCAATGTAATATGGTAATAGGGACTGTTGGCAAGTGATCTGGAGAGGTTCACCCCAGCAAAACCGCCACCAATAATAACGATATGTTGTTTGTTCATCAGTGTTTTTGTTTAGAAAAGCCTTCTTGTAGATTCAAAGGCTGGATTGTGCTTTTTCGGCAACAAGAACAGTGCCTAAAGGACGATACAAAGATAGCCTAAGATACGATCAATCAAAATAAATCTTTTTCAGGAAGTTGTTTTTCGTAACAATCATGTTAACCTAGATTTTGATCAATATATGGGCAAAAATGATCAATATTTAAAAATCTGATCATTGTATTTTGCGTATCTTAGCCCAACGTATTATTGAAGCTAAACCCAAACAGACCATGTCAAAAACTAGTGTTCCTAGGCTCATCGGCCTCTTCCTATTGATGAAAGTAAGTTGTTGCCAAATTTTTGCGCAGGAAATCCTGGATTATGCGCCATGCAACGAGATTCCCGCTCTTATGCAAGAGTTCACTGCAGATTATGGAGCGTTAGTGCGCTTTTATACCCCATCGACTGGCTCTGGAGGACAGGCCGCTGGGGGACGTGGAACTTCTAATACAGGTGGTTCGCCGGAGCGTACTGGACGTCTACTGAAACTATATGACGGTTATCTAAAAAGGTTGGGTGCATTGGATTTTAATGCCCTCCCACAAGAATGCAAAGTGGATTATATCCTGTTTAAGAGGGACTTAAATGACCGGCTTTCGCGAGCAAAAGAGGAGGCAAACGCGTACGAACGGGTAAAGACCTGGTTCCCCTTTTCCAAACGGATTTATTCCTATAACAAGGATCGTCGTAGAGGACTAAGGCCAGATGCAGCTCAGCTGGCTAAGGATTGGAATCAAGCAACCAAAGAAATCGAATCGCTTACCAACAAGCTGAAAGCTACGGAAGTATTGGACAAAGAGGACGTCGATGAATCCCTGTTGGTTATCAATGACCTGCGCAATGCAGCAAGCAGTGTCTATGAGTTCTACAATGGATACGACCCCTTGTTTACTTGGTGGGTACCGGCCACCTATACCAAGCTGGACAGTAGCATGAACAATTACGCTCGTCTGTTCAGACAAAAAACGGAGAAGGGCAAGGAGGTCGATAAAAGCGGCATCGTAGGCAATCCCGTAGGACGAGATGAACTTGCAAGGCAATTGCAGTTCGAGTTCATTCCCTACTCGCCAGACGAACTGGTGGATATCGCCAACAAGGAATTTGCCTGGTGCGATGCCGAAATGCTAAGAGCAAGTAGGGAAATGGGATTTGGCGACGATTGGCATGCCGCATTGGAAAAAGTAAAGAACACCTATGTAGAACCGGGCGAACAACCCGAAATGATCTATGGCCTTTACAAAGAATCAATTGATTTTCTGAAAGAACACGATCTGATTACCGTACCGCCATTGGCGGAAGAGGTTTGGGGCATGTACATGCTTTCGCCCGAAGCCCAGAAGGTAAGTCCCTTTTTTCTGGGAGGCACCAATATCATGATCTCCTATCCAACCAATACGATGGACTACGACGATCGCATGATGAGCATGCGGGGCAATAATCCGCATTTTTCTAGGTCCACCGTGCACCACGAACTGATAGCGGGACATAACCTGCAAGGGTTCATGAACGCACGACACCGCACTTACCGCAATTTCAGGACGCCTTTTTGGACAGAGGGTTGGGCACTCTACTGGGAACTATTGCTTTGGGACTTGAATTTTCCCAAAGGACCCGAAGATCGCATAGGTATGTTGTTCTGGCATATGCACCGCTGCGCGCGAATCATCTTCTCGCTCAATTACCATTTAGGCAAATGGACTCCACAGCAATGTATCGACTTCTTGGTCGATCGCGTGGGCTTTGAACGTGCCAATGCAGAGGGCGAGGTTCGCAGATCGTTTATTGGTAGCTATCCTCCCTTGTACCAATTAGCTTATCTTACTGGTGGTCGCCAGTTCTATGCCTTGCACAAGGAACTAGTGGGCGGTGGAAAAATGACTGACAAAGCCTTTCACGACAAGGTTATCAGCTTGAATGCGATGCCCGTGGAAATGGTGCGGGCTATACTGACAGACCAAAAGCTGAATAAGGATTTTAAGACGAATTGGCGTTTTTATGATGGAAAGTAAAATAATGGTTGGCATGATTAGATATAAGTCATTGTTTTACAATATTCTGTTAGCGATCGTATTAATAGCAGCCTGTAAAAAGCAAAAAGATGTAAGGCTTGTTCATGCTTTTCCGCTTTCAGATATCAAGTTGCTGGACGGACCTTTCAAGCATGCAACAGATTTGGGAAAGGAAACCCTATTGAATTACGAACCAGATCGCTTGTTATCCAAATTTAGGAAGAACAGCGGTCTCGAACCCAAGGCTGAAAGTTACAAGGGATGGGAAGATGGTTCGCTGGCGGGCCATAGCTTAGGTCATTACCTTTCGGCCATATCGCTGATGTATCAAACCACAGGAGACAGGCGTTTCCTCGATCGTGCCAATTATATAGTGTCCGAATTGGATTCTTGTCAGCAGGTAAGTGGCAGCGGGTATTTGGGAGCTTACGATAAGGCAAAGTTGATTTTTGAGGAGCAAATAGCCAAAGGTGAAATAGAGTCGCAGGGATTTGACCTCAATGGTCTTTGGGCACCGTTCTACGTACAGCACAAAATTATGGCTGGCTTGCGAGACACTTATCATTTACTGGGTAATCAACAGGCGTTGACAGTGGAAAAGCGTTTTGCCGATTGGACACAAAATATACTCAGCCTGCTGACAGAAGATCAATTACAAGAAATGTTGCACTGTGAGCATGGCGGTATGAATGAGGTACTAGTAGACCTTTATACCGACACCGAAGAAGATAAATACCTCCAGTTGGCTGATAAATTCTATCACAAGGCGGTATTAGATCCTTTGGCAAATAGGCAGGACAGTCTTTCTGGCTTACATGCCAATACACAAATACCCAAAGTAATAGGAATCGCCAAACGTTATGAGGCTACTGGCGACGTAAGAGATTCCATCATTGTGGCCTATTTTTGGGATCGGGTGGTAAACCATCACAGCTATGTAACAGGTGGAAATGCAAATTTCGAGTATTTCGGCCATCCAGACCATTTGAGTAAGCGTCTGAGCGACAAGACTACCGAGACCTGTAATGTGTATAACATGTTGAAGCTCTCGGATATATTCTTCCAATGGAATCCAGATGCCAAGATGGCCGATTATTATGAACGGGCACTGTTCAACCAGATACTGTCGTCTCAACACCCCGAAAGCGGAAACGTGATCTATAACCTTTCATTGGAGATGGGCGGGCACAAGCATTACCAAAATCCCTTTGGCTTTACTTGTTGTGTAGGTACTGGCATGGAGAATCACGCCAAATATGCTGCCCATATATATTACTATAATGAGAATGAGCTATATGTCAATCAGTTTATTGCTTCTGAGCTAAACTGGAAAGAAAAGGGATTGAAACTTGTTCAGAACACACAATTTCCTAACGAGCAAAATACTAATTTGCTGGTCTACACTGAAAAACCAACAAAACTGACAATTAAGATTAGATACCCTTACTGGGCAGAAAAAGGCATGGTCGTAAGTGTGAACGGTGAGAAAATAAATGTGGAGAGCAAAGCGGAAAGTTATGTGTCTGTGACGAGAAAATGGAATAACGAAGATCAGATCTCAGTAGATTTTCCTTTTACCTTACGTTTGGAGGCAATGCCAGATGATAGTAAAAGAATTGCCATGCTTTATGGTCCCCTGGTCTTAGCTGGCGATCTTGGCCCATCAGACGACCCCATGGTAAACACACCCGACTATGTGCCAGTATTGTTCACTGAAAACCGTGATCCAAAAGTTTGGACACGTCCAACAGGCGAGACCAATACCTTTGCTTTGTATGAAGTGGGTAAACCGAGGGATGTGATCTTGAAACCATTTTATACTACGCATGATAGAAATTATTCGGTCTATTTTGATATGTTTACCCAAGCGGAATGGGAAGCACAACGGGTTGCTTATGAAAAAGAAACAGAGGCAAAGCGATTGTTGGAATCCATAACCTATGATTTTGTGCAACCAGGCGAGATGCAACCAGAGCGAGATCATAATTTTCAGGGAGAAGGGACTCATACGACCTCGCAACAAGGACAAAAAGCAAGACAGGCAGAACGGGGTGGCTGGTTTTCCTTTGACATGAAAGTAAGCGGCGAGGAACCTATGGCACTTGCTGTTGATTATTGGGGGGGATACACCGGATCCAAAACCTTTGATATATTGATAGACGATGTGAAAGTTGCTACCGAGAATATTTCCGGCAAAAAAGACGGAGCTTTCTTGACGGAAAAATATGCTATACCAGCTGGTCTTCTACAAGGTAAGAAAAAGATTACGGTGAAATTTCATCCTCACAAAGGACATCGCGCAGGTCCAGTGTTCGGTTTGCGCACCATCCGATCGATAAACTTAAATGAAAAGGGCAGCTAGCACTTGCTAGATATAGTTGTAGAATAAGGTATTGGCATGGATCAACTATGAATGAGTGTCTAACTTACTTTTTTTGACGATGAGAGTTAATTTTAAGTGCTTAATGTGTGCGCTTACCTTCGCGGTTTTTACCAAGCTATCGTATTCCCAGTCTTACTCGGAAACAAAGGATAAGTTTGTTCCTTGTGACGTGATGCCTCAGCTGCTACATCACTTCAATGCTGACTATGCGGCACTCCAACGTTTTTATGTGGTGCGGCAGTCACCGGCTAGAAGAGCTCGGCTGGAAAACTTATATAGCGACTACATCAATCAATTGGATGGAGTCGACTTTAAGTCACTTTCGCAGGAATGTAAGGTGGACTACCTTTTGTTCGGCAGGGATTTGAGGGAAAAATTGCGCTTGTCCAAAGAAGAAGCGAACGAATTGCATCAAGTGGCTTTCCTTTTCCCGTTTGCAGATAAAATCTATGAAGCGGAAAAGCAGCGAACACGAGGAACCTACTTGGACTCTAAGAAACTGGCCATCGACCTACACCATACCACCCTAGAAATTGGTGCATTGAGTACAAGTCTACGGGACAGCGCCATTATCCTAGATGCCACCTCTATCGTGCGTGCAGAGGAAACCATCAATGGTCTAAAGACGGCATTGAATAGCGTCATGGAGTTTTACAATGGGTATGATCCCTTGTTTACCTGGTGGGTGCCTGTGCCGGCAGGTCAGGTGGATTCTGCCCTGACGGCCTATGCCACAGTCATTAAATCAAAGGGGAAAACATTAGGTAAATATAATATCATTGCCCGTACACCCGTAGGAAAGGAGGAATTAAGTAAATTGCTTGAGCACGCTTTAATTCCTTATACCATAGACGAACTGATAGCTATTGCAACCAAGGAGTTTGAATGGTGTGAAACGGAGTTCAGGAAAGTATCGCGGGATATGGGGTTTGGAGATGATTGGAAGAAGGCCGTGGAATTTGTCAAAGATACCTATGTGGATCCTGGCCATCAACCAGAAGCGATCTATGACTTGTACAAGCAGTCCGTAGACTTTGTCAACGCACATGACCTCGTTACCGCCCCGCCCCTGGAAGAAGAGGTGTGGGGTATGAAGATGAGGCCTTCGGAAAGGGGCAGTGGTCGTTTTTTCCAAGGGGGACGAGATATTACAATTACCTATCCCACCAACAACTGGTACATCAATTACCGTTTGGAGAGCATGCGTGGCAACAATCCCAATTTTTCGTTTGCTACGGTGCACCATGAGTTGATTCCCGGCCACAATGCTACATCCTATAATGACCAGCGCTACCGTTCCTACAGGAACTTTGGCTCTTCTTTTTCTGGAGAAGGCTGGGCGCTCTATTGGGAGTTCTTATTGTGGGACATGGGCTTCCCTAAGACCAACGAACAAAAGATCGGTATGCTGTTTTGGCGTATCCATAGAGCAGCGAGAATTATTTTCTCCTCCAATTTCCAGATGGGCAACTGGACGCCAGACCAATGCGTGGACTTTTTGGTCAACAAGGTGGGCCACGAGTTTGGGAATGCTATTTACGAAGTGGGCGGACACGTGAGACCTAATAACTACCCCTTATACCAATTATCCTACTTGGTGGGCGGTCTGCAATTCTATTCACTAAAGAAAGAATTGGTAGACAGTGGAAAAATGCCTATTAAGGAGTTCCATGACAATATTCTGCACTTAAGTAGTATGCCCGTGGAAATGGTCAGAAATATCTTTTTGGACAATAAACTGATCGAGAACTACCAATCAAACTGGAAATTCTATAATTTCAGGTAGAAATACTTTTTATAGGAAGAAGAATGCCTTACGATTGATTCGTAAGGCATTCTTTTTTTAATATAGATATTAGTTACAATATCTTACAACTACCAATACCTGTAATGTGCCTAAATTCTTTTTCCGAACAACGTAGTTAGGAACTAGAGTTTATGCTAACCAACCCTTGTTGGCAGTGGAAAATCACAAGGATAGTGAACATTTAAACGAGAAATGGACTAGGCAATCGCAATGTCTTTTGTTACATAACAAAGCAATGTGTATTAGGTAATTACAATAGTTAAATATTGGTTTAAAGAAGTTAATATACGGTTAGCAAACCGCCATCCTCCCAGTTATATTTGTATTGTTGAACCGGTATTCCGGACAACCGCTCACCAAAAAAACAATCGTTAAATTTTGAGGGTAATTGTGCCATGTTTTGCTGGCACGAGAGCTATCAGAATATGGCAATAGTCACCGCCCTTTTCCAGATAGTTGCTTTTTTTAATTGTGATATGGATATGTTGTATATATACATATTCGTGTCCTCCAAAAACAGAAAATTAACTAAACTAAATAATATGAAAAAAAGAGTAGTACTTTTTATCTGTTGTCTCTTTATGATACATGGTGTCATAGCGCAACAAAAAACCGTTACAGGAAAAATAACGGCGGCCAGTGATGGCTTGGCCGTGCCAGGTGCATCTATAAAAGTGGAAGGATCGAATGTTGGAACGCAGACTGACGCCAGTGGTTCTTATTCTATCCAAGTGGCCGAAGGCGCTACGTTAATTATATCTTCAATTGGTTATCAACCACACCGTATTACGGTTGGAACAACTAGTCGTTATGACGTCACGTTAAGCGAGCAGGCTACGGATCTAAATGAAGTGGTAGTTACCGCATTGGGTATTTCCAGGGAGAAACGATCACTGGGGTATTCTACACAGGAAATATCTGGAGATGTCGTGAGTACAATTAATACTGGAAATGTCACCAGTGCACTTTCCGGTAAAGTGTCGGGTGTGCAAATTCGTTCCAATAATGGATTAGGAGCTTCTGCCAGCATTGTAATTCGAGGGAATAAGTCGCTAACTGGTAATAATCAGGCTCTATGGGTGGTGGATGGTGTGCCTATTGATAACTCAAATAGGAACTCGACCAATAACGGCTATGATTTTGGAAATCTGGCTACCGATATTAATCCGGATGACATCGAATCTGTGAATGTGTTGAAAGGGGCAGCGGCTACGGCACTGTACGGATCAAGAGCTGCAAATGGGGCCATTATTATTACCACAAAGAAGGGGGACAAGAAGGTGGGAGTTGGCATTGCCGTTAATTCATCTACAACATTTGGAACTATTAATAGGAGTACTTTTGCGGAGTATCAGACAGAATATGGGGCAGCTTATGGTCCCTTGTCTGGAGGATTGCAGTCAAATAATTATTTTGTGCAAGAAGACGTTGATGGTGATGGCGTGCTGGATCTAGTGGCTCCATATACTCAATATGGTGGTTTCGGTGCTGCTTACGATCCCAATTTGATGGTTTATCAATGGGATTCGTTTTACCCAGAATCACCCTATTATATGCAGCCACGTCCTTGGGTGATGCCTGATAGTGATCCTTTGGAGCTCTTTCAAAATCCGGTAACGCTGAACAATAGCTTGTCTCTGACTGGAAATGACACTAAGACAACTTATCGTTTTTCTTATACGAATTTTTACGACAGAGGTATTGTACCTTATCAATCCTTGAACAGAAATGTTTTTTCCTTCAATGGATCGTTAAAGTTAACACCAAAGATGAAAGCTACAGCCATGGCAAATTACACCGTATCGGGTACAAGGGGCAGAAATCAGCGCGGAACGGGTAGCTCATATAGTAACTACATAGTTAATATCCGTCAATATTGGCAGCCAAATATTGATTTCAGCAGGGTTGAAGGAAGTATATGAGTTGACTAAATTAAATCTTACACAATTTCCAAATGGCACCATAGATAATCCCTACTATGTTATCGAAAATAACCAGCAGTCGGACGATAGAAATCGTTTTGTGGGCAATGCCTCTTTGTCTTATCAGCTAACAGACTGGCTCGAAGTCTATGGTAGGGTAGCGGTCGATAGCTATAATTATATCATGGAAGAGAGGCAAACGGACCTGATACGGGTGCCAGCAAGGTACAATATACGGAATGTGGCATTCACCGAGGCGAACTACGACCTCATGTTTAATTACAATAAGGATATTACCGAGAAATTTAACACAAGTGGTGTGTTCGGGACAAATATCCGTCGTAGTAAGAACCAATCCATATACAATTCTACCAGTGGAGGTTTAATTGTAAAAGACTTATATGCCATCAATAATTCAGTAGCCAACCCGCCCGCAGCTACGGAGACTTTCACAAAGATAGGAGTGAATGGTTATTTTGGTTCACTATCATTGGGGTATGATAAGACATACTATCTCGATGTGACTGGGCGGGTGGACCAGTCCTCTACGCTTCCCGAAAAGAACAACACCTATTTTTACCCCTCCGTGGCGGCTAGTTTTGTGTTTTCCGAATTATTGCACAGCTCGGTGCTTTCTTTTGGCAAACTGAGGTTAAATTATGCCGAAGTAGGCAATGATGCTCAAGCGCAGAGTTTATTTGACGTGCTGAACAAGTCGGCATATGCATTTGGCTCGGCTCAGCGTTATTCGGTTAACGATACCAAAAACAATGAAAATCTGAAATTGGAAAGTACGCGGAGTTGGGAGGCTGGTGTGGAAACCTCCTTTCTGAACGGAAGAGTCTCATATAATGCTTCCTTATATAACACTAATACGTTGAATCAGATCATGCCAGTTTCCGTTACTGCGGCTACGGGCTATACGCGGAAATACGTTAATGCAGGTGACGTCAGAAACAGGGGGATAGAAATGACCCTTTCTGGTAAGCCTCTTGTAAAACAGGGTTTCTCCTGGACCATAGACTTAAACTGGTCTATGAATCGTAGTAAGGTCATGTCTCTTTATGAAGGGGTAAATAACCTAAATCTGGGAAACTACAGTACAGACATGTCACTTAACGCAACGGCTGGGCGACCATTCGGTGAATGGCGGGGCTCTGATTTTGTGTACCTCGATGGTAAACCAGTAATCAACCAAACTGACGGCAAATATTTAAAATCTGATGCTACTTCAGTTTTGGGTGACATGAACCCCGACTGGATAGGTGGTTTGATGAATACGTTCACGTATAAGAACTTATCATTTAAATTCTTGATTGATATGCAAACTGGCGGTGACATATTCTCCGAAGATATGGCAATCGGAACTAGGAATGGCCTTTACAGCAATACTACCGGTCTAAATGAACTGGGAAATCCCATGCGTGATCCGATTTCTGCGGGAGGAGGTCTGTTGCTGGATGGTGTTGCACCCGATGGAACTGTCAATACAATACGCACGGAAATGAGAGATCGAAACCATGCCTTGGGTTCGCCAAGCGCGCCCAGTGTCATGTTCCTTTACGATGCTTCGTATGTGAAGTTACGGGAAGTGTCCTTATCGTACACTTTACCTTCAAAATTTGTTCAACGCTATGGCATATTCGGCGCTCAGGTTTCGCTTATTGGGGCGAATTTATGGATCATTCACAAAAATCTCCCATACGCCGATCCAGAAGCTGGTATAGCAGGTGGAACACTACAAGGTTTTCAGTCTGGTGTTTTCCCTTCCACTCGCAATTTCGGATTTAATCTTAAACTTAATTTCTAAAAAACTATTCACATGAAGACAATTATTAAAATACTCTTTATAGTATCCCTGTTTCAGTGTCTTTCTTGTGCGGATGATCTGCCTAGAATGAACGAGAATATTAAGGATGCTACAAGCACATCTGGCGACATGTTTTTTTCCAAGGTATTGGTCAATTTGGCCAGTCAGGTTGGTTCTACTGGCTATACGGCAAATGGAACTCCGGCGGCCAAGCTATTCGCTCAATTGGTAACATCCGTTACCTATACAGAAGGAGTTCAATATATCAGAGATTTTTCCTGGAATCCCTTGTACGACATGCTCAGAGATCTGGACGAAGCGACCAAGATGGTCAATCTGGTAAACCCGCAGTCTCCAGCCGCAGAGGTTCAAAAGGAAAATCAATTGGCCATTTTAGAGGTTACCAAGATCTATATCAATGAAATACTTGTTGAATCTTATGGGAATGTCCCATATTCGGAGGCGCTGAATATTGATAATGTTCAACCCAAGTACGACAATCAGCAAGAAATATATTTGAATTTGATCAGCAGATTGAGTGCCGCCATAGCGGGCCTAAATCCCTCAGGAACGGGTTTCGGAACGGCAGACCTATTGTATAACGGAAATGTCGGAAGTTGGTTGAAATTTGCCAATTCCGTGAAGCTGCGCATGGGTATGCGTATCATCGATGCTATACCGGCTTCAGGCGAGCAAGCAATAACCGAGGCTATAGCTGGCGGTGTGTTTACTTCTAATAGCGAAAATGCCTTGTTTCACTACCTAGACGACCAAAATAATGGCAATCCGCATTGGGCTTTCTTAGTACGACAAAACTTGAAATACTATGTCGGTACCAAGCCTCTGGTAGATTATATGCTTTCAGTGGATGATCCCCGATTAGATGCCTATTTCTATCCAGCTACAACTGGCCCAAATGCGGGTAAACATGCTGGTGCGGCTTCGGCAGATGTGGTGCCTTACGACAATTATTCCATTTTAGGCGCCCGTTTCCGGGAACTGACACTACCGGTTATTTTTATGGACTATGCATCAGTCGAGTTTTTTCTAGCCGAAGCAGCTGAGCGTGGAATTGCCGGCATAACGGATGCGAAAGATCATTACAACAAAGCGATTGCTGCTTCATTCGCTTATTATGGAGTAGGGGGAGTGGACGCCTATTTGGCACAACCAGGAGTGAATTACGATACGACAGAAGGTACTTGGAAACAGAAGATAGGCATGCAGAAGTGGGTCTCGCTCTTTGAACAAGGATTCGAAGCTTGGACGGAATATCGACGTCTGGATTACCCCGTATTGCAGGCTCCAGCAAGTGCCTATTCCGATGTGGTGCCGCGCAGGTTCCTGTATCCATTGAGCGAGCAGTCTGTCAACGAAGCTAGGTACGTAGAGGTCTTGGCTGATATGGGTGGTGATGAATACAATATCAGGTTGTTCTGGGATATCTATTGAGTTAAGTGTAAATGTGATTGGAAATTAAAGAATATGAAGAAAAATGGTTGGTATCAATTAGTCGCATTTGCCTTTCTGCTATTTTTAGGCAATGCATCCTCCGCTCAGATATCGAGCGAAGAGTACGTTCCATGCCAGGTAATGCCGGCACTGATCAGCAATTACACGGAAGACGTGAGCTCTTTGCAGACGGGCTATGTGGTGGAGTATTCCCCAGAGCGGCGGGCCCGTTTCGAGAAGTTGGAGAAAGACTACCTGGCCCGTCTGGCGAAAGTGGACTTCAACAGCCTGAGCCAGGAATGTAAGGTCGATTACATTTTGTTCAGGTCGAACCTGGAGGAGAAGCTCCGCCTGTCGGCGGCGGAGGCTGCCGAAGCCACCTTGGTGGCCAAATGGTTTCCCTTTGCCGATTCGATCTATGCGGTGGAAAAGTTCCGCCGCTATGCGGGGGTGAGCCCAGATTCGGAGCGGCTGGCCCTGCTATATGACGAGATTACCAAGCAGGTCCAGGGGCTGCGGGCGAAGCTAAAGACGGACGAGACGCTGGGAGCGCTGAACATCTATACGGCAGACAATATTATCACGGGGCTGAAGAGTGCCTTGCAGAGCTCGTACGAGTTTTACTACGACTATGATCCCCTTTACACGTGGTGGATACCGAGGCCGTATGAAAAGCTGGTGAAGGAACTAACGGCCTATGCCGACGATTTCAAGCAGCAACTGACAGCCGGCCGGCTGCAGATGGACAATAGCGGCATCGTGGGCAAGCCCGTGGGTAGGGAAGAGTTGATCAAGCTGTTGCAAGCCCAGTTCATTCCGTATACCCCCGAGGAGCTGATCGAGATAGCCAGCAAGGAATTTGAATGGTGCGATCAAGAGGCCCTGAAAGCCTCACGCGAGATGGGCTTCGGCGATGATTGGAAGGCGGCGCAGGAGAAGGTGAAGCAGACCTACGTGCCTGCGGGGGAACAACCAGTATTGATCCGCCGTTTGTTCAACGAGTCCATCTCATTTCTGAAGAAGAACGATCTGGTGACGATAGACCCGTTGGCAGAAGAAGTGTGGGGGTTGCGGATGATGTCTCCGCAAAGGCAGTTGGTAAATCCCTTTTTCACTGGAGGCAAGTCCATCAGTATATCCTATCCAACAAGCACTATGGATGTGGCCGATCGGATGATGAGCATGCGTGGCAACAATCCACACTTCTCCCGAGCTACAGTGCACCACGAATCCATTGCCGGTCACATGTACCAAGGTTTCAAAAGAAGCCGGAACCGTGCCTATCGTTCTATATTCAGCACTCCTTTTTGGAGCGAGGGCAATGCCCTATATTGGGAATACCTGCTATATGACATGAAATTCCCGGAATCTCCACAGGACAGGCTGGGCATGTTGTTCTGGCGCATGCACCGCAGCGCCAGGGTGATCTTCTCGCTGAACTACCACTTGGGCAACTGGACCCCGCAGCAGTGCATCGACTTTTTGGTTGACCGTGTGGCTTTTGAACGGGCCAATGCCGAGGCAGAGGTGAGGCGCTCCTTCGGACTGCGTATCACACCACTATACCAGCTGGCCTATATGATGGGGGGATTGCAGTTTTCCGCCATGAAAATAGAGCTGGTAGATAGCGGTAAAATGGGTCTGAAGGAATACCACGATGCTATCCTTCAATTAAGCGGTATGCCAGTAGAGATGGTTCGCGCCATCCTAACACAGCAAAAACTGACCAAGGACTTTAAGACAAGCTGGAAGTATTATGACAAAGCCCCCTTATGGAAACATCCAAGCTGGTAGCACTACGGCAAACTAGTTGATTTTTCCTTTAATAATAGATTTAGTCAAATATGAACGGCACGATAATTACAGACCGTGCCGTCCTTAGTCAAAGTTGCCGTTATAAAAATGTTTCCATACGAATTAAACGTATATGAAATTATTAGCCAATATTAAGCAAGACCTTCGTGCCATCCGTTAGATAGAAATGCGTATAGTAGTTTCTGGTTCTTAGTCGGATAATGGTGCGAGTTAACAAAGCTTTCATGTTTGAACATAAATTGCTTTCTTTGTTCTTAATAGACATAAGACGTTAGACATAAGTATCAAGACGTATAAGATGTCAGGTATCAGCAATATATAGATTTTTCATGGAACTAGGAATAAGCATGTTTGCCGATTTGCCAGTGGATAAGGCCACAGGTAAACATAAATCAGCTCAAGAACGAATACAAGAATTAATAGAAGAAATAAAGCTGGCAGACGAAGTGGGCTTAGATGTATTTGGCATCGGCGAGCATCACCGCGAGGATTATGCCGTTTCCAGTCCAGAGATTATCCTTGCCACCGCCGCTACCGTGACCAAGCATATCAAATTGGCCAGTGCCGTCACCGTACTGAGTTCTTCGGATCCGGTCAAAGTATATCAAAATTTTGCAACCATAGACCTCATTTCAAATGGTCGTGCCGAGCTGATGGTGGGGCGGGGCAGCTTTATCGAGTCTTTTCCTTTGTTTGGTTATGATCTGAAAGATTACAATAAGTTGTTTGCCGAAAAGTTGGATCTCCTGCTCCAGATCAACAAAAACGAGACTGTGAACTGGAAAGGAACGGTAAGGGCACCTTTGCAAAATCAAAAAGTATTGCCAAGGGCCGTGAACGATCATCTGAATATATGGATAGCCGCAGGAGGTACACCTGAGTCTGTCTATCGTGCCGCGAAACTAGGCTTGCCGCTCATGATAGCTATCATAGGTGGTTACCCCATGCAATTTACTCCTCTGTTCAATTTATACAAGAAAGAATATGAAGCGCATGGACATGATATGGCAAAGTACCAGATAGGTACACATTCACACGCCTTGATAGGGGAGAATAGTCAAGAAATTGCCGATTTGTACTATCCTTATTATGCTGCACAGATGGATCGGGTAGGTAAGGATAGGGGGTGGCAGCCGTACACCAGAGCGCAATTTGACATGGGCAGGGATAGAGAAGGAGCCCTATTCGTAGGCGAACCCGCTGAAGTGGTCGATAAGATTCTTTATCAAAAGGAAATGTTCGGCCTCACCCGCTTCGTGGCTCATATGGACGTGGGCGGCGCACCGCATGATGTCATTATGAAATCTATTGAGTTATTTGGCACGAAAGTGGCGCCCGAGGTTAGGAAGTCGAACTAAGCCTTTAGCATCACCTTTTTAAATCAGTACCTGATAGCTTTATTTCGTAGGGCCACTGCTCGTCGTTCTCGTCTTTGCCATCTATCAGGTGTATCTAATGCTCAGTAGGCTGGTTTTAAAGTTTAAAGACTTGACTAGCAATAATTACCTTTATCTGCAAGGGCGGTATGTGGGCAATCGCGAAGATATGGACTATGGTGTGTTTAGGAATTTTCGGCTTTATTTTTACAAAATACGCTAATTAAAGGTTAATATGTGGTCATCTTGATTAAGGGCAAAAAGCTATATTTGTTCCGCTAAACAATGCCAATTAATTAGGCCTATCTAGACTGTCAGGGCAATATTTCCATGTGGTTGGCACATGCTGGCTTATTGGTTGATTTGACTGATAATTTAACAAAGATGACACGGAAACCTTATTCCTATACCAAGTCGATAGCCATATGCTTGTCGTTATCGCTGTTTTTGATGCAATCACATATCAAGCAGCCTATCTGTTGGGCGGTTTCCAGATCATGAAACTGAAGGAGGAACTGGTAGACGGTGGCAAAATGAGCATGAAGGAATTTCACGATGCCTTCCTAAAAGAGAACATATTGCCCATTGAGCTGATGCGTGCGGTATTGACCAATCAAAAATTAACCAAGGACTTTAAGACTAAATGGAAATTCTATGACTTCAAAAAATGATATGGGGTCGTCTGTCCCTTTGGAAATCGCGCCAGCAGAAAACAAGGAAGAGACCAAATTCAGACCCTCCCTGCGTTTGATAGATGCGACCATGCTGGTGGCAGGCAGCATGATAGGCTCGGGTATCTTCATCGTAAGTGCCGATATCGTGCGCCAAACGGGTAGCTCGGGCTGGTTGATGGTGATATGGGCCATAGCCGGTTTCATGACCCTGATTGCGGCATTGAGCTACGGCGAACTGAGCAGCATGTTTCCCAAGGCAGGTGGCATGTATATCTATCTGAAGGAAGCCTATGGCTCTTTGGTGAGCTTTCTCTACGGCTGGAGCTTTTTCACGGTGATACAGACAGCTACCATTGCCGCCGTGGGTGTTGCCTTTGCCAAGTTCACGGCCTATATCTTTCCCTCGGTGAGTGAGGACCTGGTGCTTTTTGATCTTGGGTTCCTGCTGGTTTCTCCCGCTCAGGTTCTGAGCATTGTCGTCATCTTTGTCTTGACCTATGTGAACACCTTAGGGGTGAACAATGCCAAATGGGTGCAGACGATAATCACCCTCGCTAAGATAGGTAGCTTGGCGGCATTGGTTGTATTTGGACTCTTTCATTTGGACAGCTCGGTCTGGGCAGCCAATTGGGCCTCTGGAAGTTCTTGGGACCTACATCGATTGAATATCGATGGCACGATAGAAACCTATACTACCATGGCTGCCTTTGGTGCGGTGGCCGCGGCCATGGTAGGCTCTATTTTCAGTAGCGATTCTTGGCACAATGTGGCCTTCATTGCCGGGGAGGTGAAAAATCCCAAACGCAACGTAGCCTTGAGCTTGGCCTTGGGAACCATTATCGTGACGGTACTCTATATCCTGACCAATATCATGTATACGGGTGTGCTTACTTTACAAGAAATGGCTTCGGCCGAGAAAGACCGTGTGGCGGTGACGGCCTCACAGGTTATCTTCGGCTCGTCGGGTACGGCCATCATTGCCATCATGATTATGGTATCAACTTTTGGATGCAACAACGGGCTCATCATGGCCGGCGCCAGGGTATACTATTCTATGGCGAAGGACGGGCTGTTTTTCAAAAAAGTGGGCGTGCTGAGCAGCCGTGCAGTACCGGCGATAGCTTTATGGCTGCAGGCCGTAATCGCTTCCTTATGGTGTCTGAGTGGTCGTTATGGAGATTTGTTGGACATGATCTCCTTTGTCGTGGTGATATTTTATATGCTGACGATAGTGGGAATCTTTATACTGCGCAAAAAAAGACCTGATTTGCCTAGACCCTACAAGGCTTTCGGCTTTCCTATACTGCCTATCGTATACATCCTGATGGGACTGTCATTTTGCATACTGCTGATTATTTATAAGCCAAATTATACTTGGCCTGGGCTTATCATTACCTGTTCTGGCATACCCATTTATTATTTAATTGCAAAAAAACAGTTAGATGATTAAATTCCGTTATTTAATAGTCCTACTAAATAGTTTATTGCTATGTGCCCTCGCTCATGCGCAGGATACCCTACGCTACCATGTCTCCTTTGCATTTGACACTGTGCCACGCTTTTTGGTAAAACTCGATACGAAAGTCAAACCGAACGAATACCCGGAGCTACGCATGCCGGTATGGAGCCCTGGATATTACCAATTGCTCAATTATGGTCAATATGTGGACAACGTGGAGGCCAAGGACGACAAAGGGGCTACGCTAAAAGTAGAGCGCGTGGATACCAGTACATGGAAAATATGGACCAAGGGAAGCAGTGAGGTGAGCTTAGGCTATAGGGTGCGCATGGCTAGGCAATTTGTGGCTGAAAATGCGCTGGATAGTGCACATGCCTACATCATACCTACTGCCACATTTGCTTATACCAAGGAGTGGTTAAAAAGACCCTCGGTAGTTACCGTTGATAAGCCCCATTTTTGGAAAGATGTCGCTACAGGTCTGGACAGAGTAACATCGGTAGTAGGGCAAGCGTTCGAGGCAAGTGACATGGATCAGCTTTATGATTGCCCGATACTCATCGGGAACCTCACCCAATTGCCCTCTTTTGAGGTTGCGGGAATAAGTCATTATTTCTACGCTTATGATGTGCCGGAGGGCGATTATCAGGTATTTATTGATACATTGGGTCGAATCGTTAAGGCGGCAAGCGATGTCATTGGTGAAATACCATACAGGCATTATACCTTTATCGGCATAGGAAAGGGGGCTGGAGGAATAGAGCATACAAATTCTACGACGGTGAGTTTTTCCAATCCCTTACTGACTGGCCGTGCGGGAAAAAGGCAGTTCAGTTTTCTTGCGCATGAATACTTTCATCATTATAACCCCAAACGAATTCGCCCCTTGGAACTCGGACCATTTGACTACGGTAAGCCCGATAGAACCAAACAGTTGTGGATTTCGGAAGGTTTGACCGTCTACTATGAACAATTTATTTTGTACAAAGCAGGTGTATTGGATAGAGCAGGTGTGCTATCCCAATGGCTTGCACAGATCAATACTTATGAATCCAAGCCGGGCAAGGCATTCCAGACGCTGGCACAATCTAGTGAGCATACCTGGGAAGACGGCCCCTTCGGCGATCAGTCGGGCAAGACGATATCCTATTACGAAAAAGGCCCCATAGTGGGGCTCTTGCTAGATATAAGTATCAGAAAATCGACCAAAGGAACTAAATCGTTGCAGGACGTAATGCGTTACCTGTATGATACTTATGCCAAGAAACTGGATCGAGGCTTTACCGAAAATGAATTTTGGGCTACTTGCCGGCATGTTGCCGGTACCGACCTGACAGATATTAAAGACTATGTATATACAACCAAGCCGCTTGACTATGATAAATATTTAGGCTATCTAGGTCTACAATTGGTTAAAATTGACGATGAAAACACCTTTGTAATGAAACCGTTGTCCCAAATAGACAGCGAACAGGCGAAATTGCTGGATGTTTTTTTTGAATAGAAAAATGTAATTGACACAGACGATGAAAGAAAGATTTGGAATAGTGGTTTTTTTAATTTTCGGCATGCTACAGGCCTTTGCACAGGGAACTAGGGCCGACTATGACCGAGCGGATTCTCTTAAAAAGGCGATACAGGGCAAGGTGAAATTCAGTCCATGGAACATCAAGGCCATTGGTGACTCACATCGATTTGTCTATACCCAATATACGGACAAGGGCGTAGAGTTTATCGAGATCAATGCAGACGATAGAACAAAGTCGGCTGCCTTTGATCAAGTACGTTTGGCCAAGTCCTTGGCCGCTGCTAGTAGCGAGACCGTAGAAGCTTATAAATTGCCCTTTACTGAAGTCAACTATAGTAGAAAACAGGATAGCCTATTGTTCAGCGCTTTTGGCAAAAATTGGGCATGTAGCCTGAATGACTATACCGTGAAGCCATCCGAAGCGACAGGAAGGAATGCGCGGGGCTATTGGGGAAATAGAGGCGATGATAGAAAAGGAGAACCCATTGCCTCGCCAGACAAAAAGTGGTTGGCCTATGTGAAAAATTTCAACGTATACGTAAAAGCCGCCGATGGCAAAGGGGAGGAGATGGCATTGAGTTTTGATGGTTCTGAGGGCGAGTATTATTCGGCTTTCATCAGTTGGTCCCCCGACTCCAGGAAACTGGCTGTTAACAAGGTGCGTCCCAATACCGAGCATAAGATTTACCTCATCGAATCTTCCCCAAGCGACCAGCTACAGCCCAAGCTGCAATCGAGGGATTACCTGAAACCTGGCGACGCCTTGCCCCAGCGTTTCCCTACCTTGTTTGTTTTGGACGGTAAAAAGCGAATACAAGTGCCACACGATCTGGTACCCAATCAATACGATGTGTCTGCACGATTGCAGTGGCGCAAAGATAGCCGTGCTTTTACCTTTGAGTACAATGCGCGCGGGCATCAGGAGTACAAAATATACGAGATGGATGCGAGCACGGGAGAGGCAAAGACCTTGATAGCGGAAAACAGCAAGACATTTATCGACTACAGCGGCAAGAAATACCGCTATGACGTGGCAGATGGAAAGGAGGTAATTTGGGCATCGGAAAGGGATGGCTGGAATCATTTGTACCTGTACGATGGTATAACCGGAAAGGTGAAAAATCAAATTACCAAAGGTGAGTGGGTGGTGCGTAAAGTGATACATGTGAACGAAGAACAGCGGAAGATTATTTTTGAGGGAAGCGGAAAGGACAAGGGTGTAGATCCCTACCTCATCCAATATTATATGGTCAATTTTGATGGTTCGGGACTTCGTGCGTTGACGGATAGTCCTGTCAATCACTCGGCCACTTTTTCTGCCGACTTTTCTTGTTTCGTCGATCATGCATCGCGGGTGGATCAGCCATCGACTACGGTGTTGCGAAATGCTACAGATGGAAAAGTATTGATGGAATTGGAAAAATCCAATATTGATGGGCTGTTGCAGACTGGCTGGAAAATGCCGGAAGTTTTTTCCGCCAAAGGCAGGGACGGGCAGACGGACATTTGGGGTATCATTGTGAGACCGACCAATTTCGACCCGAGCAAAAAATATCCGGTCATTGAATACATCTATGCCGGACCACATAGCTCCTTTGTGCCCAAATCTTTCACTGCCAACCTACCCGCTAGCCTACACGAACTGGCCGAATTGGGTTTTATCGTGGTGCAGATAGACGGAATGGGCACGTCCAACCGCTCCAAGGCTTTTCACGACGTTTGCTGGCAAAACCTAAAGGATGCCGGTTTTCCAGACCGTATTGCTTGGATGAAAGCGGTGGCAGCAAAATATAGTTATATGGATTTGGACAAGGTGGGTATTTTCGGCACCTCTGCTGGGGGGCAAAGTTCGGCCGGAGCCGTATTGTTCCACAACGACTTTTACAAAGTGGCAGTATCATCTTGCGGTTGCCACGACAACAGAATGGACAAGATCTGGTGGAACGAGCAATGGATGGGATTCCCGATAGGGGAGCATTACGCTGCCTCTTCCAATGTGGTCAATGCTCACAAACTCCAAGGCAAATTAATGTTGATTGTGGGTGAAGTGGATGACAATGTAGATCCTTCCTCTACCTATCAGGTAGTCAATGCATTGATAAAGGCCAATAAGAATTTCGATTTTCTAATGGTACCGGGCATGCCCCATTCTTCCGGTGGCGAATATGGAGAGCACAAGCGTAGGGATTATTTCGTGAAGCATCTACTGGGAATCGATCCACCCGTTTGGGATGGGATGGATTATTAGTTGATTGGTTGTGAATAGTGGATTTGTCATTGGTTTATAGTTGGTCAGCGAGCCGTTCGTCATTCCGAGTCCCGACCTAGTCGGGAAGGAATCTCATCCGTCGACAGACGGACGGATGTGCTGAAAGCTGACAGGTTGTTATTGAGGTATTTGCTTTTAGTGGAATGCCCGTACTTTAGATAGAAATGGTTTTAAAGAAGATTTCAGGTTTGGGAATGATCTTGTCCATGACAATAGGTCTTTCATTTGCACAGTCGCCATGGGAAAGATTGGCACAAAGGCCATCGGTATTGGAACTGGATAAAGGCCTTATAAAAGGCACAAGCCAATCACTGCTATTGGAGCTGGTGAGTAGTTCGCAAACGGTCAGTTCGCTAAGGCCAAAAAGCGATGAGCACTTTGACTTTACGCCGAATGACCGCCTGCAAATGAGAAGCGGGAATGGCTTATATCACCTGGGGGACGTCAATATCCGCTATCGGCTAGGCGAACAGGATGATTGGCAGTCGGTTTCTACTGCTGCCGATCGGAAAGCGGTGACAGCCCTGACGACGGGAGAGGGGCATATCTTGGCAACGGCCGATTTGGCCAATACCCTGCCTACCGATCTACCCTTTGGCATCAAGCGTTCGTGGGAGGTGATAGATGGAAGGCTGACCCTCAAATTTGAATTGCAGAACAAATCTTCGGTGCCATTGGAAATAGGTGCCTTGGGCATTCCCATGATATTCAACAACATCTTGCACGAGAAATCCTTGGAAGATGCTCATACCCAGAACGTGTTTTATGATCCCTACATTGGAAAGGATGCGGGTTACCTACAGGTTTCCCGATTGGACGGTAAGGGAAATGTCCTGCTGGTGGTACCTTATGGCCAGACACCTTTTGAGGCATACCGTCCATTGCTGGACGATCCGACGCCTAGGGGCATTACCTTTGAAGGTTTCCACGAATGGATGCTCTGTAGCAAAGCTTATGCCGGGAACGAATGGAAAGGAATTGAACAGTGGAACGAGGCTACCTCTTTGCTGTTGGAACCCAATGATGTACGGGTATTTGGCTTGCAGTTTGTCCTTGCCCCAGAAATCAGGATGATCGAGCAAACACTTTTGGAAAACAAAAGACCGGTGGCCATGGGTGTACCCGGGTATGTGGTGCCGATGGATGTGGAAGCCAAATTGTTTCTGCAGTACCCCGAAAGAGTACGGAGCATGGAGGTTTATCCAAAAGATGCACTGACGATAAGTCAGGTTAAGCATAAAGATAAGGGAATCCAATCTTATGCGGTAAAAGGAAGGAAATGGGGTAGGGCAAGGCTTACCGTGACCTATAAAGACGGATTGAAGCAGACGATTAATTACAAGGTCGTCAAGCCTGAATCGGAATTGGTAGCCGACGTGGGGCATTTCCTGACTACGGAACAGTGGTTTGACCAGCCCAATGACCTTTTTGGGAGGAATCCATCCGTCATCAGTTATGATTATGAGGCAAAAAAGCAAGTTACCCAAGACAGCAGGGCATGGGTGGCAGGACTGAGCGACGAAGGAGGTGCCGGTAGCTGGCTAGCGGCCATCATGAAGCAATTGGTATTGCCAGATAAGGAAGAGGTAAAGCAATTGGAACAATTCGTCAATCAGACCTTATGGGGGAATATCCAACATAAGGAAGGCGCTCGAAAATACGGGGTAAAAAAGAGCGTTTTTTACTTTGAGCCCGATTCCATGCCAAAAGGTACCTATAGCGATAGCATCAATTACAAGGTTTGGTCGGCCTGGAACAAAAAGGGAGCCGATGATGTAGGCCGTTCTTACAACTATCCGCATGTGGCGGCCGCTCACTGGGTGTTTTATCGGCTTGCTCGGTTCCATCAAGGTTTGGTCTCCGAAAGACCTTGGGCATGGTACTTGGAAAATGCGTTCCATACCAGTATGGCTATGGTGAACCAAGCACCTCATTATGCCCAGTTTGGCCAAATGGAAGGAACCATATTTCTCCTGGTGTTGAGTGATTTGAAGTCGGAAGGGTATATAGACATGGCCAATGAATTGGAAATGGCTATGAAGAAAAGGGCGGATCACTGGCGTAGCCTCAAATATCCTTTTGGCAGCGAAATGCCCTGGGACTCTACCGGTCAGGAAGAAGTCTACATGTGGTCGGATTACTTTGGCTATGCGGATAAGGCGGAGGTCACCTTAAATGCCATCATGGCTTATATGCCCACCATACCGCATTGGGCTTATAATGGCAATGCCCGTAGGTATTGGGATTTCCTATATGGAGGTAAAATTTCTAGGGTAGAAAGACAGATCCATCACTATGGATCGGCCTTGAATGCTATCCCCGTACTAAAGGCATACAAAAAGGAGCCCACGGATCTGTACCTGCTCCGAGTGGGTTATGGTGGATTGCTGGGCGGAATTGCCAATGTGACCCAAGATGGCTTTGGTCCTTGTGCCTTTCATTCCTATCCATCTACCTTGGATATAGACCCCCTGTCGGGCGACTATGGCAGTGGCTTTTTTGGTTATGCTGTCAATACATCCAGTTACCTGATTGAGGATAAACGCTTGGGCTGGCTTGGCTTTGGCGGTAATGTTGAACAGAAGAAAGATTGGATCAGCTTGGAGCTGACCAATGGGGCAAAGGACAAGGTATTTATAGCACCGGCAAAATTATGGATTACCTTGGATGCAGGGAAAATAGAAAGTGTGAGCTACCACGCAAAGAACGGTAAGGTAAAGCTCGTTCTCGCCAAAGGAGGTGAACATACGCCTCAAGCTTTCCTCCATGTCTATGATGCTGATGGCAATATCTCGGAGAAGGTAAAGCATAGGTTAGACTTGAAACAAAATACCCTTATTGTGGATGTACGAGAAAATGGTGCTACGCTAAATTTTTAGCGGTTGTTGATGCGCTTGATATTTGCCCGGTCGCAGGCTCCATGGCCTATGACTGGGCTTTTTTAGTTTTGCTTTTCTTTTATCGTCTTTAAATCGAATATTTTGGTTCTATGACGGATGGTGTGGGCAACGGTAGATTACATTTGCTTGGCAAAAAGCAGATACGATAGCCATTTATACGACCTTGCCTTCGCACTGCCGTGGTGGATCACTATCCCCCTCTGGAGAGGCAGGGCGTGTCCGCCTACTGGCGGATAGGGGGGAAGCAGGACTGATAACACATTGCAGATAAATGCATTAACGCAATTCCTCCCCCTTTCCTCCGCACTGGCCAGGCACACTCCCCCTCAAGAGGGGGACAAGCATATGTGCTACCTGCCGACCGCCAATATATAGTTGCCTATTTTTCTACATACGATAGTCCACCCATACAAAATATCATAGAATCCATATTTTTCATCAAATAGGCATAAAATGACAAGACGATTTGGATTTAATGCGTATTTACCGATATTTGACATTATTGGCTGGAACGTCAAAAAACGCAACTTAAACATACTAATCCTACCATTCAAATGGAATACAACTGCCCAAACTGCAACCAAGCCATCAGCGGAAATTTTTGTAGCAACTGCGGACAGAAAAAATATAAGCGAATAGACAAAAAATCACTACTGACCGACAAAAAATAATTTAAGGAGCTGCCATATCTGGCAAGCTCCTTTTTTCATATTTTGGTTTTACGACAAACTAAAAATATGAGTGATAAAAATACAGAAAAGAAATTAGTCGGTCAGCCAATCTTCAAACAATTATTAGGTTTTATTCCAAGGAACAAATTTGAGATGCTTGTGAGCAAGCACCGGTCTGACCGCTATTACAAGACCTTTGATTCATGGACACAACTCATGACGATGCTGTTCGGAAT